>JAKSPD010000009.1 GCA_024405115.1 Lachnospiraceae bacterium | reverse complement strand
GGCGGTTACCTGCATCGGCGTTCCGTTAGGAACGGTAAAGGCCGTTCCCTGATATATTTCCACCGCATGTGGCTGCGGGATGGAACTTCGTTATGTGCGGGATTGCTCAGAATCCGAAGCGGAGACCTGCCCGGCATCTGCGCTGGCAGTTTCCTCTGCTGCCTTTGCTTCTGCTGCCGCTTTTTCCGCCTTTAAGGCTTCCAGCTCCGCACGGAGAGCATCCTCTTCCTTCTTCTGCTTCTTTTCCTGCTTTCCTCTTCGTAAGATGTCATATCCCACCAGAAGAATAAGAGGAACGATAACGCAGATGATAAGACCGGTGGTGGTCTGCATGAACATTACGGCACTGCCCATTCCTGAAAGCTTTGCTACATAGATTCCAAGAAGTGATTCTTCCGGAACCGCATCCTGATCATCCGTGTTGTTTGCATCGCCTCGCGTCCTGAAGGAAAGAGTCCCGTTATCATTTAAGACTTCAATGACACGGTGGGTCACTACGGTGACTCCGTTTCCTGCCGGATCCACAAAGCTTATTACATCCCCGACCTTTACATCCGAAGGTTCGATCCCCTTTGTAATGATAAGGTCGCCGCTCATGATTCCGGGCTCCATTGAACCCGTCATTACGATGAACGGTCTGTAGCCCGCAAAGTCCGGGACGGCATCCTTATTCGTATAGCTCTTTACGATAAGGGTACAGTTTACTATGAGTATGCATGCAAGAAACACGCAGCATATCGTACACAATACGGAAAGGATCTTCGATACAGGGCCTTTTTTTGTTGTCTCTTTTTTAGTTGTGTCGTTCATTTCATACCTGCCATTCTGCTTTTTCCGGTTTGTCTCTTAAAAAAACAGGCGGCTTTTAACAAAGTCGCACCAAAGAAAGCATTAATAAGATAGCAAAACAGAAGTGTTGGTCAGGCACTTCTTATTCTGCTTGGATATATCCCTTCCTTTAGGACCGCTTATATTATATATTTTTATGGTAATTCTGTCAAAAACTTTTTGTTAAAAACGGGCTGATGTTAACAAATTGTAAGGAATTTGTGTTATCATATGTGACATGAGTTTGCAGATTTATCATCAGAACGTTACAGATATAGTACTGTCTGAAGTCTACGGGTCGCTTTCACCGGAAAGACAGGCGGACATGGACCGTAAGAGGTTTGAGAACGATAAGAAGCTTTCGGCCGGGGCCGGGCTTCTCTTAAGGTATGCTTTTAAGGATGCGGGAATAAGTGAAGACTTCCCGGTGATTGAAAAGAACCTTTTCGGAAAGCCTTATCTGAGGGATTACCCGGACATTCATTTTAATATATCACATTCAGGAAAGTATGTGTTTCTGGCTGTCTCCGATAAAGAAGTCGGATGTGACGTGGAAGAAATAAAGCCTTTCAGGGATTTCAACTCATCCCGTCTTGCGATAGCAGAACACTTCTTTTCTGAAGGCGAGGTACGCGCCATAAACGGCACTCCGGAACTTTCAGAAAAAAACTTGCTTTTCTATAAAATATGGACCATGAAGGAGAGCTTTATAAAGGCAAAGGGGGGCGGACTTTCAATTCCCCTCGACTCATTTGACGTGCTCTCCGGCGAAGGCACGGAAGGCGCTGTATTCCAAAACCACGAACTTTCAGAAGGATATGTCTTCACAACCTGTGAACTGAAAAACGGGCAGGACTGAAACAAACATCAGTCCTGCCCGATTATTTTACTAGTTTAAATAAAGTTTCTTAAACACTGAAGGCTAAGTCCTATCATCAGCTGTCCGATATAGTAAAGGCTTACATTGAGTATACGGAGTGATTTTCTCGTCTTCTTTCCGAATGTATTGAGGATGAGAATGATGTCGCTTGCCAGGAAAAGAAGCCCTCCGATGAAGAAACACAGTGAGAAAAGCCTGGGAGCGGTAAAGAACACGCCTGCTGCCACAGTGGCCATCATGGTGACTGTTCCGATATAAACGGCACCGACTATCTTCATCTTCTTTTCTGCAGTGATTCTCTTGAAAATGAACCAGCAGAATAGTATCGTAAGTGCAACGGCACCGATGATCCATATCCACAGATTATCACAGTAAGGAATCAGTGCAATCAGATACATCACATGGCCGGCCAGGAAAGTGAGCGTGCCGAGAATGAAGATCTTCTGTCCTATCTTCTCAAACACAAAACGAAGATCCAGAAGGACATCCGCTATCATTCCAAGCAGCAGCCCGATCATCACGAGCTTTGCAAACTGCGGGTCGGTACAGAGCTCACTGCTGATACGTCCGAACCAGAGGAACATGCCTGAGGCAAGGGCCTTGAAGAATGTTGCCAGTGAATGTCTGTTTGAAAAATAGATATAGAGATATGCTATCACAACGACAAGGCACTGTCCCGCTATATTAAGATACTGTAACTGCATAAGGTTTCTCCTGAGCTTTGGTTTTTACTGGTCACTGCTTGATATGTACGTCAAGCTGGTTGAACGGAACCACGATACCGTTCTCATCAAATGCCTTCCTGATATCGTCAAGGGACTTAAGATAAACATCCCAGTAGTTAGCTGACTTCGTCCATGCACGCATTGTAACGATGACACCGTTGCCTGCGCCGTAATCCGTGATCTTCGCGAACGGAGCCGGATCATTTAAAACGAGTTCATTCGCTTCACATACTCCAAGGATAAGGCTCTTTACCTTTTCAGGATCATTTCCGCCCACCGTGAAGTTAAGGTCAACCCTTCTGAGATCCTTTTCTGAATAGTTCACGATGGTTCCTGATGAAAGGGCACCGTTGGGGATGTAAACCACCTTGTTATCAAGTGTGATTACCTTTGTGCTGATGACCTTGATTTCCTCAACTGTTCCCTCAAAGCCCTGGGCTGAAATGAAGTCACCGATTCTGAAAGGTCTTGTGATAAGGATGAGCACGCCGCCTGCAAAGTTCGAAAGAGCACCGTTAACTGCCAGGCCGACGCAGACACCAAGGGAAGCAAACACTGCCGCGATTCCGCTTGTATCGATTCCGAGATATCCTACCAGAGCCATTACGACAAGTGCGTCAAAAAGGATCTTTCCCGCGTTTACGAGGGTCCTTACAAGTGTGGGATCAAGCTTATCCTCAAGCTTTTTGTCAATCTTCTTCGCAAGCTTGCTGATGATCTTGAACGCAACAATGAGGATTATCAGGGCTATGATCACCTGAATGCCCTTTTCTACTACTGTTCCCAAAATATTTGACATTTTCATGCCCTCCTTAAAAAAACTATTACTACTTTACTTCAAAACCGATCTGAAATCAACCTATGGAATCAATATCGGGTCAGACTCCGCCACATTTCCCCAGGCATCAGAAAGCGTGTAGCTGTAAAGGTTCATCCTTTCATAGTCGGAAGAATAGTGTCCCTCCTCAAAAGTAAATCTTGTCTTTTCAGAATACACCACGCTTTCGGAAACGCCCCAGTTTGCAAAGAACGCCGTGTCTTTTGTGGGTGCTTCAAGTTTTTTTGTGTAAATACAGCTGAATACCGGCGTTATCACCTGGCCTTCAGAAAGAGGTGCGAGTCGCTCAAAGACGAAAGCTTCCACGTCTGAAGAAACTTCCTCATTGTCACTTTCCTCTTTATCCGTTTCCTTACCGTGAAAATATTCCTCAATCTCATACGGCTCACCGATATATCCGAACTTCTCATGGTACTCATAAAGCTCATCAAAAGTGAAAGTGTAATCAAAAGTGTTTCTCTCGCCGGATGCTTCATCATCGTACCTTTCGGCATCGATGGTCCCTTCCGTTTCATCCTCAGTGAAGAGGCTTTCCATGGAATACATGCCTGTCTTATGCATCTTTCCGGTATAGGCGCCAAGGAATGTTACCCTGCCATCAGGCTTTCCTACGGAAAAGAAGAGTATTCCGTCACGGTCATCTATGACTGCCGGGGAATACAGCACGGTGCAGTCTGACGAATCTGACGCCACATATGTGGCAAGCTGTACACCGTCCATTGTGGCCTGTTTCCCTGCCCCGTCAAACACGAAGGAGCCTTTTTCAAAGTCAGCCTCCTTAGCGGGGTATGAACCTTCCTCCATCCAGAAATACATGGTATCAGAATCATAGAAAAGGGTGTTCTCAACTTCAAAGACACCTGTTATCTTCAGGTTGACCTCCGAAAGGTTGGCAGCCACATTTTCATCAAGCTTTAAGGTAAGCCTGCCGTCAGCTCCATAGGAAAGCGGGCTTTCAGTGAGCGAAACCGTGGATGCACGGAAATGGTTTTTGAGTATCTCGTTTTCACTTATGCTCCTTCTCTCCGCATATCCTGAAACCGTTTCATCAAGGCCGGGACTTATCATGTACCTGTAGAAAAGCGAGACGTCCGATTCCGCCGCTGTGGCAGAAACAAACTGAAGCACGCTCCTGAGGGAGGCGTCAAGCGGATAATAACAGGAAATACCGCATCCCCTTTTATATGCATCACCGCGTACCTGATACACCACGGTATCCTCGATGAGCCCTGCAAACTGATAATCCAGTGAACGTCCGTCAGTGCCCAGGTATCCGAGGAGGTCGACCATGTCAGTAAAGCCCACTGACTTTCCGTTAGCCCCGTAGTTTTCAGCATCGATTGCACAGCGCCTTAAGGCAGCTGCCTCTTCATCGCTAATAAGCACACGGTCAAAGCGTTCAAGAAGCTTGTCATTATAAGACCTGATCAGGGGTTCAGCCTTTGACAGGTCACAGAGACACAGGGTGGCTGAATCCGCAAGGCCTTCCCTTTCGCAGCCAGCCAGGTACCCGTCACATATCGATTTCCCCAGTACTTCGGGCGCAAGTCCGCCGGCGTTCATAAGCGCGCTCATCAGCGCCGCATAATCCCATCCGCAGGTAGGCTCGAGCTGCTCTGACGCAATCATGTACTGCGCCGCATCCCTGCATGACATTATGGTGTCTATGGAAGACATGAGGCAGGCATCAAAGCCAATAATGTCAAACTTCTTTTCCCCTGACACGGTAAGTGCCTTTTTAAGTTCCGTGTAGGTAAGGCAGTCCATGTTGTAGTTCTGGTCGTAGGAAACCCCGTAAAGTGATCCGCCGCCGTGGTCCCATAAAATGACCATGGTATGTTTTGCAGGATACTCCTTCAGACACCATGACAGGAAGTCGGAAAGCGTTCCGGCATCACCCATGTCTGCCTGTGGCAGGGTACTTACTATGTTAAGGCCGGACTTATCATATACAAGGCGCGTGATTTTTTCAGGATCGATGCCTTTTGTGTTCCACTTTCTGGAACCGCCCGCCTCTATGACGACCCTGACATTTTCGGGAGCCTTTACGGAAAGCATCTCGTTTAAGTCAAGTGTTGCCGACTGCGAGCCTGATTCCAGGTTGCTTCCGCAGAGATACCAGTAGACTGCCCACTCGGTCCCTGAAGACTCCATGTGTCCTTCCGCCTGTGTGGGTACGGGTTCCTCTTTTTTCCTTCCTACGGTAAAGATGATGATAAGGACCGCACAGACCGCCACGGTCATAAGAGGTATCAGTTTTTTCAAGGTTTCCTTCTTCACTTTTTATACCTCTTGTTTCTCATAAAGATCAGTTCCCTGTCTTCCGTCATCTTTACTTCCAGAAGTCCTTCGCCATAATCTGCAATGTAGTGGTTTCCGTTTTTAAATATTGAACCGAGCCCCACGCGTATCCTTTCAGTATCATCCCCCTTGGGACACAGATACGCTGTCATGTCTTCCTGTGTCAGGAACTTACCTTCGCATTCGTATGTAATGATGCCGTTTTCGCTTTCAGTTCCCGTAAAATCATGGGAAAGAAATGCATTGGCGGGTTCATGGTTCAAAAACGCCATGAGGCGCACTGATACCATCTCCTCCTCCGCCTCACCTGTTGAAATCTTTTTATAGCTGTCAGGCGTCATGATGGTCATGGAGCTGAAACGGTAGTTACTGTACCTTCCGTTTTCCACAGGCTCCATGTACATGTCAAACTCATACGGCTCCACCCATGTGCCGTTCTTTGTAAGGCACACGTAACCGTTTAACACGTCCCCATAAAAGGCATGTGAAACGGACTCAGGGACGCTGCTCCCAAAGTCGGGTTTCATAAATACATAGTCATCGCCGTCCTCGGTAAAAAAGCTGCAGTAATCCACAGCACCCTTCATGTCTATTCCGTACAGTTCGGAAGCCGCCACATCCATGACATCCTTATTCACATAAACATAGCCCTGTTTTTCCGTAACGGCATCTTTTTCCGGGAAGCATGAGATAAGGGAATAAAGGGCCATCTTTTCAAACTGTGCCTTTACTATGTCCTCCTGGCTGTCCTTCTCGCTGTAGTAATAAAGAATGCTGTCCGCCGAATAACCGGAATTTTCCGCAAAGTAATAAAGATACGCCGCGGCATCTCCCCAGAAGACCATTTCATCGTATACGGTCTCAGTATATGTTTTTTCAGCATAGGCCCTTATGGAAGAAAAACCCCGGCCGTTACCGGTCAGGGTCAGAATACAGGACAGAACAATAAGGGCTGCTGCTCTTTTATACTGCCTTCTCATTTTCTTATTCCGCAAAGATCTGTGCCCAGTATCCAAGTCCCGCAGACTCATAATATCCAACACCGATACGTGTGAATCTGGGGTCAAGGATATTTTTCTTATGGCCTTCGGAACCCATCCATCCGTTCATGATGAATTCAGGTGTGCAGGGGCTTGCATATGCCACGTTTTCTCCACGATAGCCTGCAGCTATCCCAAGGTCTGAGAATACGGAGAAGCAGTCTCTTCCGTCAGGTCTTGTATGTGAGAAAAGGCTCTGCTGTTCCTGTGCACGGATTTCAGCTCCTGCCATCATGGTCTCATCGATATTGACAGGTCCGAGTCCGACTTTGGCTCTTTCCTGATTAACGACAGCAACTACCTTTTCCTCGTAGCTTCTGTTGAAGCCTCCGGGTCCCTTGTCGCCTGCTGCGGCAGCATTATCTTCGGCTTTTTTCTTTGCTTCCTCCCAGCCTTCCTCAGGTTCTGCAAGGATCTCCGATTCCTTTCCTTCCTCACCGACTACTGCATCACCGGTGAAATATGTTTTTTCATCAGCCGCTGCCACTGTTGTACCGCCCTTTGAAGTGCTGCATGCGGCCAAAACAGCAAGCATTGAAATTGCGAGTAAAATAACAGTTATCTTTTTCATTTCGTCCTCCATAAAGGTATGATGTCTACCGGAAACTTACCGGATTCCATACTAATAAAATTATACAATTTAAAACGTTAAAGTGTCAAGGCAAGTTATGAATTTGTAAGCTTTAATACATCATGGGGTACAACTCCAGGTACCTGTTGCTGCGTCATAGACATGCATTCCCGCTTCATTAACTTGCGGATCCGGGTCATAAAGATTTTTGCAATGCTCGCACTTTTTACACTGTCCCGAAATTTCTCCAACATCAAAATTATACAGACCGGTTGATGAATCATACATGCATTCAAATACTTCTACATCACGGAACCTACCCAATAAATCTGTATGCTCATCTCCTTCACCATCTTTACAGATATAATGCTGCCCACAGGGAAGCAGATGTGGATTTCCATACTCATTTTCATCTGTATCCGGAAGTATTTCGCCACAGGCCTCACACCGGATATAAACCGCCGTACATTCTTCAGAACAGTATAGTTTGCCATCATCCAAAAGTTTACATGAACAGTGTGCACAGGGAAGCTTATATCCTTCCTGACATGCATAATGCTCTCCACAGCTTAGAAGAACGTGGTCTCCTTCTTCACATCCATAGTGCCTGCGGCAGTCAAGCAGGTTGTTATGTCTGGCTTTTTCTTCTTCACTTACCTCGCAGGCAAAATGTTTATTACATGACAGCGCTTCATGGTTCTGTTCCTCACCGGCAATTATCGGATTGCCGCAATGACCACATATGGCCTGGGTCGTTTCAGGTGCCGTAGTTCCCGACTCTGAAGTCGGAGCAACTGTCGCCTCCGTGGTGTTTTGTTGTGCGGTTGTTGATTCTGCGGTCATGCCTGTTTCGGGCTCGTCATCGTCATCATCGTAGTCGTAATTCTCATAGTTTCCGCCACTGCCATTTCCTCCGCCTGACTGTGTGGGTGCCACGGGTGACGTAGTGGGTGCCTCGGTGCTTGCCGGAAGTGTCGGTTCCACCGTGGGTGCTGCTGTCGTGGGCGCAGGCGTCGTGGGTGCTGCCGTTGTGGAGGCAGGCTCAGTCACGGGTTCAGTGGCCGCCTCAGTTTCTGCCGCCGTAGTTGTTTCATGTTCAGCAGGTGCAGGCTCTTCATCTTTGGAAGCCTCAAAGCTGCCTGTTGTTTTCTCATTACCCCAGGCATCAGTAACGGTAAAGTTAAAGAGGAGTCCCTCCCCGGGATCCTTAAACTGGAACTTCGTCTTCTCTCCAATGACTATCAGCTGGCCCTCCTGCCATCCGGCATTCCCGTCGTCTTCCGCCTTCTTTACCGGTGTGTCAGTGAGCGAGCACTTAAAGAGTGGTGTCACTACCTGGTCTTTCTTCAAAGGATCAACCCTGTTAGCTATAAAGAGGGTATTACTGCCGATTTCCCCTGCATTGGGGGTTTTTCCTGTAGAAGAGGCAAAATTCTTATTCTTTACTGCCCTTTCTGAAAGTATGTAATTACGTTTTTCCTCGGGTGTACCGTCTCTTCCGAATTCCTTCCTGAACTGTTTCAGTTCTTCGTCAGTAAACTGAAGGTCCTCATCTGAAATTTTGACTCCGGTGGGGTTATACCGGCCTTCTACATGGTTCTGGCCAAGCACGACACCATTTGAAATGACTTCACCTGTTTCAGTGTTTCCTGTAAAAAGAAGAAATGCATCCTCACCGTCTATTACCGCAGGTGAATAGCACCTGACAATGTTTCCGTCACGTGAGTAAACATATGTTGCAAACGGGCTGTCATCGCCATATACGTTTTTAAACTCACCGTCATATTCAAACTTTCCACCTTCATAGTCAGCACTTGAGCACGGAACCTCGCCCTGCTCAGACCAGGAGTACTTGTTATTTTCTTTGCTCATCCTGTTTGCTGCGACCTTGACATCTGAAAGCCGGTTTGATTCCTTTGAATCCATTGTGAGCACGGCTTTTTCAACGTCGCCCAGGTCAAGTTCCGAAGCCACATAACGCATTTCGCGCATGGCCTTCGTAACATTCTGCTCACCTGCATATGCCTCTACCGCACCGTCATATTCGGGTGAAAGCATGTACTTGAAGAAAAGGGATACGTCCTCGTTGCTGCCTGCAGCCTGCGTATACTGGATGACGCTTCGAAGCGAGGCATCAAGGGGATAGTAACATGATATACCGCATCCTTCAGGGGACAGCTCACCCCTTACCTGGTAAACGACCGCGGAATCGATGAGGCTTAAGAACGCCTCCCCTGCAAACTCCTCCATGGAAGAGGCAAATCCCTTAAGGTCCACCATGTCCGTATATCCGATGTCCCTGCCGTTTGCACCATAGTTTTCAGAACTGTAAGCGGCACGTCTGATGGAGGCCGCCTTCTCATCACTCTGAAGTGCCCCATCAAACATTGTCTTTATCATTTCGTCATAATGCCATACAACGCCTTCTGCCGTATTAAGGTCGATAAGGCTCAGCGTCGCTATCTCTGCAAGGCCTTCCTTACCACAGGAAACATAGTACGCATCGCAAATTGCCTTTCCAAGTGCTTCCGGTGTAAGTGAACCCGCATTTTTAAGTTCACCTGCAAGTGCCTTATAGTCCCAGCCGCAGACAGGTTCAAGCTGCTGTGATGAAAGGACATAATCAGCGTGTCCGAGACAGGCCTCAACCATGTCGATCGTGGACATGAGGCATGCATCAAATCCGATGATGTCAAGTTTCTTTCCGTCGGGAAGTGCGGTTGCGAGTGCTTCCTTTAATTCAGGAAGCATTATTGAGTCCATGTTGTAGTTCATGTCATAGGAGACTCCGCCCAGCGTTCCTCCGCCGTGGTCCCACATTACAAGCATGGTGTGCTTAGCCGGATGTTCGGTAAGACAGTAGGTAATGAAATCAGAAAGCGTCCGGGCCGTACCCATGTTCTGAAGGGGAAGCTTTTCCTGTTTTGAAAGCTTTCCGTTTTCAGCGGTGAACCTCATCATTCCGTCAGCCGTGATTCCTTTTGAATGCCATGAACGGCTTCCGCCAGTCTGGATGACCACCTTCGCATCCTTCGGGAGCTTTTCTGAAAGTATCTCCGAAAGGTCATTTGACGCTGACTGGTTTCCTGACTCAAGGTTACTTCCGCAAAGATACCAGTAAACGGCCCACTCGGCTTCAGCAGGAGCCGTCTTTTCAATTACTGCCGCCGTTGTGGGGGATTCAATAACTCCCTTTGTACATGCGGCGAGCAGGCAGGCGGCCATAGCCGCCGCAATGATTCTTAATGTCCTGCGCTTCATTCTGCATTACCTCCCTTTCCAAGTGTAGTAAGTGCAAGAAGGGCGTCTCTTCTCTCTCCTGCCTCGTTTGTCCCGATGCATTCCTCCGGATCGACCCATGTGATTTCCATGCCGTCATATGTATACTTCGAATACTTTCCTCCAGTATTCTGCTTAAGCTTAAGTTCAAACTTCTGGGATGCAAGCCATTCACCGTTTGACGTGATGCTGATATCCCCGGATACCGTCTGGTCACTTCCTGAAAGCCCCGTGCCGCCGGTAACCGCCTCTGGCTTATACTCATCAAAGTCATATCCGGCGATCTCATATCTGCCGTCTTTCTGATATGCGGTACCCAGTCCGTTCATGTCAAACCCGAAAAGTTCCATGATTGCTTCATTCACGGTCTTTATATCGCCTTTAAGCGTTCCTTCCGTATTTTCGGTAAAGAGCGTTCCCTTTGAGGGACCATAAGCAGCAGAAAGAAGGAGCGCCTCCGCATACGTGTTCTTTTCATCTTCAGTAAGGGTAGAGGTGTCCTTAAGGATCAAGTAGCTTCTTCCGAACTTTTCACGTGTGAAATAGTAGAGCCATCCTGCTGTCTCATTCCAGTATTCCGCCTCATCATACTCATTCATCTCCGCAGAAAGAGGCCACTTTACGTTGTCCACGGTGGCTTCCTCCTGTTTCGGAGTCTCCGTTTTTGTACAGGCACATAAGGATAATATAAGTGCCATGACTGATATGAATAAATAAATCTTTTTCATTGGTTTATACCGCCTTCGCATATATACACAAAATACATGATAGCATAAAAAAAAACAAAAAAAAATAACCCTGAGTAAAAAACATTTTATGTGAATCCTTTTTTCATGAAAAACAATAGGAGTTCCCGCAATATGCGGAAACCCCCCTCATGGTTTACATAATTATTTAATTGCCTTAATATCCCACGTAATCGCTTCCGGTGTAGTCAAGATGGAACCGGTATACTTCCCCGAACGGGTCAAACTCGAAGGTTTCTTCCGCTCCGTCAAAGTACTGAACGGTTATGTCTGACGTATTTGCCGACCAGATTCCCACCGCATTGTCCTCAAAGGTCTGTTCCCTGGTATCAAAGCCTGAAAGCACCACAAGGCCGTCAGGAAGGAAGTATGCCTTGTCATTTCTCATTGACTGTTCAAAATCAGCTGACATGAGGACACATTCAGGGTACACCTCGCCAAGCACGCCTTCCTCACACATTTCATCCGGGAAGAAGAAGGCTTCACTCTCCTTATTGAGAAGTGCCTCTCCGTGGCAGAAGCTCACGAGTTCCACTTTTCTGTCACCACAGTCCACTGTAAGGACAAGTGACTCGGAATCCACATCCATGTTGTTATAGGAATGTGTTTCCTTTACGATTTCCGCTGAAATCCTGCCGCTGAACTTTTTGAGCTGACGTACATCCTCCGAAAGCTCTGCCACACCGTTTTCAATCTTTATGTAAGCGGACCCCCTGTCACCCTTAAGGTACCATTTTCCGTCCCAGATGCTTAAATCGCTTAAGTTTTCCCTTCTCCAGTCGCCGACTGAGGAAAGGAAGAGATTTGAACCGTCTGATGGCAGTGCCACGGGTTCATCACCCCCGGCTATGGTGGCTGCTTCCGTTTCAGCCTCAGTGGCCGCGGTCTCGGTTGTCTCCTCTTCCTCATCAAAATACAGGTTTTCATCAGTGGTGTAGGTCTTTACGAACTCTACCATCTTTTCCACTGTGGGACGGAGTTTTTCAACAAGTTCAGAATCCTCGGAGAAACCGCTTATCCTGTTTCCGTATTCATACTCAATGTATAACTGATAGTACTGCGGAGCATTATTGTAATCAAAGCCGGAAGGATCATAGTCATAATTGTCAAACTCCTTCATGTTGACATCGGCCAGGATATCACTGAGTCCGTCATAATACTTTTGGTCAGGGTCACCAAAAAGAAGGAGTCCGCCGCCTTTTTTTGAACGGTCCCATATTTCAAGCTCTATCCTTGTGGCATACTCGTCTTCCGCATAACCGTTTGTGGCAAGGTCCTCAAATGACTTGCTCACGCCCGGAAGCGGAACGCCCAGCTCATTGAAACGGTAGAAAGTGTCACCTTCGGCAAATAAAACCTCACACCTTGTAATGTCAGTGACTCCCGTGGGAGGGTCAAACACATATATCCCACGGTCATGGAGTTCAGTTCTCATGAGCTTTAAGATTTCCCTCTCCCATTCCCCGTCAGGATCATTATTCGTGCTGAAATAAAGCTTCTCACCTGAGTCATACACGGCCTCAAAGCTGTTCGGCTGGAACTCTGTGGGAAGTCCGCTTGTGTGCCTGTCCGTACCGTTCTTTTTTACGAGGTCATACTTTCTGATGATTTCCCGGATGCCCTTCATGAGTTCCCAATCAACCTCGCAGTTCACGTCATGCCTGCTCTCCGTAAGGATGAGTTTTCCCTCATCGTTTTTTTCCACGTCAAAGTAATAGGAATCATCCCCGTCACTGTCATAATCCCCGTAAAGGAAAAAATGGCATGAAAAGGATGTTATGTTTTCTGATTTTATTTCCTTGGGTGCATTGTACGAATTATCAACGGGGCCTCCGCACACAGCCTGTGTAGTGATCACGTTCAAAGGGTTTCCTCCTTTATTGCAGCCTGCCAGAAGACAGCCTGCCAGTATAACGGGAATCAGAAGCCTGACTAACTTTTTCAAATACAGATCCTCCTTTCGGACATGCATACAAAACTGATTTATTATAACATTTCAGCATGACTTTATCAAATGTCGCCTTCCCCGGTCTCTTTAAAGGAAAAATCGATTTCCCCGTCATCATAAAGGGTCACCACCACATAGGACGGTTTTCTGCTGTACTGTCTGGGATAAGTGAGCGACCCGGGATTTATCATTAGAATTCCGCCCATGTTTTCCATAAGGGGTTCATGGGTATGTCCGAAGAAGCACATGTCGCACATCTTTTCCGAAGCCCTGTAGCTTAAGCTCTGCAGACCCATGCGGACGTGGTACTGATGGCCGTGCGTAAGAAGGATCCTGTACCTTCCAAGCTTCATGACACATTCCGTGGAAAGTTCCGAACCCCAGTCATTGTTGCCTTTTACCATGTGGATTTCCGCCGGGCAGCCCGGGATGTTCCATATACTCTTTTCAAGCCCCTCTCCGTCCCCGCAGAAAATGAGACCATAAAAAGGACCCTCCTTCTGGAAGATCCTTTCAAGAAGCCCGTTTCTTCCATGAGTATCAGATACAAGAAGATACCTTTTCTCCATTTTACATCTGATGCCTCACGACTTCGTACTCATCACCGTTTCTCCAGAAGGGACAGGTCTTATGACTGCTTTCCAGAAGCCTCGCATACTCGTCCTCATCCATGTCCACGGAGCAGTAATATTCATCATCGTCTTCGTCGTACACATAGTACGCACATGTATCACACTGCATTATTTTCCGGGATAAACGATAAGCGAATCAACGTTATACTTTTCCAGTTTCTTTCTTCCCTCAAGGCCTGCAAGTTCCATCACGAAGATGAGCCTTACCACTTCACCGCCAAGCTTTTCAACAAGCTTGCATGCGGCTTCCGCCGATCCTCCCGTTGCGATGAGGTCATCAACAACAAGGACCTTCTGCCCGGGCTTTATTGCATCCTTGTGCATCTCAACCTCAGCCTGGCCGTACTCAAGGTCATACTTTTCAGAAACGGTCTCCCTGGGGAGCTTGCCTTTCTTTCTTACAGGGACAAATCCCTTACCGGTAAGGTATGCCACGGGAACACCGAAAATGAATCCCCTTGATTCCGGTCCCACAATAACGTCAAAATCAACGCCCATCGTAAGTCCTACAAGTCCGTTGATGGCAAGCCTTAATCCTTCAGGATCCTGAATGATGCTTGTCACGTCCCTGAACATGATGCCCGGCTCCGGAAAATCAGGTATAGTTACTACATGTTCTTCAAGCTTCTTAGCCATAAGGGTCTCCTCCCAAAAATAAACTGATATGATTTTACAACCTTTTACCATGATTTTCAATCACGTTAATCCATCTGTGTGTGCAAACATCGAAACTGGTGATATAATGATAGTATATCAAATGATACCAGAGGTAAAAAGGATGCCCGGATATGTAATGGCGCTTGACGCAGGAACCACAAGCAACAGATGTATTCTTTTCAATGAAAAATGCGAGCCCGTGGCGGTTTCGCAGAAAGAATTCACACAGTACTTCCCAAAGCCCGGCTGGGTGGAGCACGATGCCCTTGAGATATGGGACACACAGCTTACTGTCGCACGGGAGGCCATAATAAAGGCTGGCGCCGATGCAGAAGACATTGCCGCGATCGGTATCACGAACCAGCGTGAGACAGCCATCGTATGGGACCGCAATACCGGGGAGCCTGTATATCATGCGATAGTGTGGCAGTGCAGGAGAACTTCGGAATACTGTGACTCCCTTAAGGAAAAAGGTCTCACGGAGACAATACGCCAGAAAACAGGTCTTGTAATCGATGCATATTTCTCAGGCTCAAAGATCCGCTGGATACTTGAAAACGTACCCGGAGCACGCGAAAGGGCAGAAAAAGGTGACCTTCTCTTTGGTACGGTTGACACCTGGCTCATCTGGAAACTCACGGGTGGGAAGGTTCACGTGATTGATTATTCAAACGCTTCCCGTACCATGCTTTTTAACATAAATACGCTCACATGGGATGACGACATCCTAAAGGAACTCAACATTCCAAAATGCATGCTTCCCACACCCATGCCCTCAAGCTGTGTTTACGGTGAGACCGATCCCTCGCTTTTCGGGGCACCCATAAAGATTGCCGGTGCCGCAGGCGACCAGCAGGCAGCACTTTTCGGACAGGCGTGCTTCACCCCCGGTGAGGCAAAGAACACATACGGCACCGGCTGCTTCATGCTCATGAATATAGGAGAAAATCCCATCCTTTCCGAACACGGCCTTGTTACCACGATTGCATGGGGCATTGACGGAAAGGTAGAGTATGCTCTTGAGGGTTCTATCTTCGTTGCCGGAGCCGCAATACAGTGGCTCCGTGACGAGATGCAGCTTATCAGCAGTTCTCCCGAATCAGAAAAAGCCGCACTTTCAGTTCCGGACACTAACGGCTGCTACGTGGTTCCCGCATTTACGGGACTGGGAGCACCGTACTGGGACCAGTATGCAAGAGGATGCATCCTGGGACTTACAAGAGGCGTTAACAGAAACCATGTGATAAGGGCAACACTCGAGTCACTGGCATATCTTACAAATGACGTCCTTTGCGCAATGAAGGCGGACTCAAAGATAGAGCTTAAGACCTTAAAGGTTGACGGAGGGGCTTCCGCCAATAACTTCCTCATGCAGACACAGGCTGATTTCATAAACGCGGATGTGGAGCGCCCGAAATGCGTTGAAACTACCGCAATGGGCGCGGCTTACCTTGCAGGACTTGCAGTAGGCTTCTGGAAGGATAAGGAAGACGTCATAAGAAACCGCGAGACGCAAAAAACGTTCCACCCCGAAATTACCGAAGAGGAACGTTCAACACGCATAAGAAACTGGGAAAAGGCAGTAAAGTGCTCCTTTAACTGGGCAAAGGACAACTGAACATGAAAGCCACGGCCTGATTTTATAAGCAGAGCTGTCTGATCGTGTTTTCCGGAAGAAGGCTTTTTAAGGCACCGTAATCTCCTTCCTTAAGGAGCCTCCTTACTTCCTTTGCACTTACGGGAACACCGCTTTTTGTTTCAAGTCTTTTAATTTCAACAAATTCCATGCCGTATTCCGGAAGGATGCGGCGCATCGCTTCGTTATAGGCATTCGTGACCACGTCAGTGGGTTCCGTGCCGGCGAAGCGTTTTTTTATGCTTAAGGGACCCGCAAGACATTCACAGAAAATGCGTACGTCAAGTTCGCAGTTTGCGTCCTCCGCCTTTGCCTTATCCTTTATGAAATAAGTGGGGAAGGTGGCCTGTGATATAAGGTAATCTGAGGTAGGATGCAGAAGCACCCGCGGGAGGTCCTTAATACCCTCCGAAACCATCGCAAATCTTTCCTCCGCAGAAAAATCGCTCTTATCCTCCGAAAGGATGAAAAGATGAAGAAGGTCACACTCTTTAAGGGCCGTTTCAATCAGGTACCTGTGTCCTAACGTGAACGGGTTACAGTTTGCCACTATAGCCCCGCATAAGGGTTCACGGCCTTTTTCATCGGCGAAAGCCGCATAGCGGTCTTTTGAGGACTCAAGGAGCTTATTTGCAAAATCCTTTATGCCGTCCCTTTTATTTTCCATGAAAAGGACGTCTTCAGTCTGGATTATCTTATAAAACCCAAGGTCACTAAACATCGCAAGATTTTTGGGCTTTGTAAAAAGAAAGATATGCTCCCTTCCCTTTTCAAGCGCATACTTCATGAGTCCCGTGACCACGGTTGCAGAAAGTCCCTCCCCCTGGAAATCATCAGAAACCGCGATGCACTTAAACACATTTCCGGAAACAGATCCCGTGGCGGCGATGTTTCCCTCGTCATCAGAAAGAAGAAGCGTATATTCCACCGTTTCGTCATAAGAAAGCCCTTCCTTTAAAAGGAAGTCCTTAAGCCTTCCAAGTTTTCTTCCCGTAAAAGGAGTTCCGTATTCTTCGTACAGCCCGCCAAAAAGCATCTGTGGTTCCTCCGTTTTTAAAACTCGGGGCTGCAGTAACAGCCCCGAGCCTTATTTTAAAGTATAGCCTGTTAATTACTCCCGGTACTCGTAAACCTTGTAGTCGTCCTTGAACATGTTGTTGATGTCCTTAAGTGTCTCACGTACGAGGAGGTCTCCACCCTCATGACCAACCTGGCCTGAAGCGATGAATGCTGAATAATGTCCGTGCTTTTCAGCCTTTTCGGTGGGAAGGTAGCCTTCTGTTCCGTTTGCAAGCTGGATAAGGAAACTCTGCTCGCAGAGCTGGCGTGCCTTGATCTGATTGCCATAGTCAAGGAAGAGCTCAAACGGGTTGGAAGCGAATGCAACTGAACCCATACGGATGATATGTACATCAGTATCAAGGGTCTCCATCTTCTCCTGAACTCTCATTCTCTTGATGATTCCAAGCTTAACCTGAAGGTTTGCCGCATCGTTGAAGTCTACATCACCGGGATGCTCGCGGAGATAATCCTTGATGGCCTTCTCAGCCTCAATCTTCTCAGAAAGGGTTGCACGGCGGAGCGGAAGCTGCATGTTGTGAACGTGATGCTCGAACTTGATGTCTTCCTGTGCCTCTGCCATGTCAAGCTCCTCAAATGTATCGATGACAGCGTTTGCAACTCTCCTGCCGGCCTTCTTCATTCCCTCAAGGTCGAACATTGAGGGGTCAGCCTTACGTACGGGAGGATTATTTCTGATGAGGTTAGGATCGTGAACGTCTGTGTCAGGATTTACCCATCTTACAAGGTCAACGGGGCACTGGTCACCTGCAGGGCCGCAAAGGGGAAGCATGTATACGTCCTCGCCAAGTTTCTTACGGATAAGGACCTTTGCCTCACCCCAGAAGTCAGGTGATACGAAGAGTCTGTGCTGTACGCACTGTGCCGGGCATGCAAGGTTCGGGATAACGCCTGTAAGCTTATCATTCTCGTCAAATACATACATGAGTTCAACGCCTGAATCATTTCCGCCCTCAAGCTCCGTGAATACTGCGGTGTTTGCGTCTCCCCACATCTGTGCTGTAGCGTCTGAGTAGTCAACACGGCGGCACATACCAACTGCTGCACGGTCAAATGCATTGATGAACTTAGCGGGCTTTCTTGCCTTCCATGCATCAAGGATGACCTTTGAGATGTTCTTTACTAAAAGCTCATAAACCTCAGCGGGTGTTGCAACGTCGGGAGCCTCTGTATTAACAGCAGGAACATACTTTGCTCCGGGAGCAAGGTAAGCCTTGAGAAGCTCTACGTTAGAAGCTGAATCAGTCCTATTTGAAAGCTGGCCCCTGGGATATACAGGACCTGTATGTGTATGAATTGCGCAGATGATTGTCTTATCGGGATCAAGTCCCTCTTCATTTCCACGGAGTGCGTTCTGAATGTCATCCTTAAGGTTATAAGCTACGCCTACAAGGTCTGTTGAACAGATGACCATCTGGTCGCCGCCGCACTCAACTGCCATTGCAGTTGCCATGAGGGGCTTCTCAACGTACTCTGAAATTCTCTCTGCAAACTGTCCTGCAAGTGAGATCTTCTTTTCGGGTGTGATGCTGATCTCTGACCAGCCGATGTTTAACTTTGCCATTTTTAACTCCTTTTTATTACCTTCCGTAAACCGTTTCCTGATTTACAGGTCACCCTGGATTATCAGGGAATTACGGTTATACCGATTAGTTACCTGTGTTTCTTTTACTGCTCGTCTGCGTAGTGATAAACCTTGTAGTCGTCACCGAAAAGCTCTGAGATGTCCTTAAGGGTCTGTCTTACGAGCTGGTCGCCGCCGACATGTCCCACGTTTCCTGAAGGAATGAATGCTGAATAGTGGCCGTGGTTCTCTGCCTTCTCTGTGGGAAGGTATCCTGCTGAACCGCCTGCAAGCTGGATGAGGAATGTCTGCTCGCATACGGCACGTGCCTTGATCTGGTTAGCGTAATCAAGGAAGAGCTCGAAGGGATCTGAAGAGATTGCCACGGTACCCATACGGATGCAGTGGTACTCTGTATCATAGATGTCCTTCTTCTCCTGCTCCACGAAACGTATGAGGATTCCGATATCGTTCTGAAGGTGTGCAAGGTCGTTGAAGTCAACGTCAGCACCGTTCTTATTTCTGATGTATTCCTTTATGTTCTTTTCAGCCTGGATCTTCTGGGCCAAGGTAGCACGACGGAGCGGAAGCTGCATGAGGTAATGTCTGTGCTCGAACTTGACATCGGTCTGTGGCTCATCGAGTCCTTCCTCGAATGTGTCGATAACTTCCCTTGCAACTCTCTTTCCGGCCTTCTTCATGCCTTCAATGTCGAACATTGAGGGGTCAGCCTTACGTACGGGAGGATTATGACGGATGAGGTTAGGATCATGAACGTCAGTGTCAGGATTTACCCATCTTACAAGGTCAACGGGGCACTGGTCACCTGCGGGTGAGCAGAGCGGAAGCATAAAGATGTCCTCTCCGAAATACTTTCTGAGGAGAACCTTTGTCTCGCCCCAGAAATCGGGTGAAACGAAGAGCCTGTGCTGTACGCACTGTGCCGGGCATGCAAGGTTGATTACGATACCCGTAAGCTTTTTAGCATCGTCAAAGATGTACATAAGCTCGATACCTGAGTCATTTCCGCCCTCAAGCTCTGTAAATACTGCGGTATTGGCATCGCCCCACATCTGACCTGTTCCGTCTGAATAGTCAACACGGCGGCACATGCCGATGGCTGCCCTTGCGAATGCGTTTGAGAAACCGCCGGGCTTACGTGCATTCCATGCCTCGATGCAGACCATTGTAAGTCTTTCAACGAGCATTACGAATACTTCCTCGCCTGTTGCAACTGTGGGGTCTGAGCTTACTTCAGCTGCCTCAACGTACTTCTGTCCGGGTGCAAGGCATGTCTCAAGGACTTCCCTGATCCATGTGAAGCTGCCGTTCTTGACGCCTGTTGCGGGCTTGATGTGCTGCGGGCCTGTATGCGTATGGATTGCTGAGAAGATGATCTTATTCTCATCAAGTCCGTACTCATTTCCTGCAAGCTTTTCCCTGATAGCTGCGATGAGGTCGTCATGAACGCTCTCAAGGTCGCACGCGCAGAGAACCATCTGGTCCCCGCCGCACTCAACTGCCATAGCGGTTGCCATGAGGGGCTTCTCAACGTACTCAGAGATTCTCTCTGCGAACTGTCCGTAAAGTGATACCTTCTTGTCAGGAGTAATGTTGACTTCCGACCAACCGATGTTTAACTGTGCCATTTTGTTCTCCTCTTTATATCGTTTTACAATACTTTTTTACTTATGCCGCACATAGCCAGACCTGTCTTTATGCTTCCTTTGCAACACACGCCCCGTACCGGTTACGTATGCCGTTTTCCTTCGGACTCAGGTTTAGCCATCAAAAGTTAATTTTATCTTATTGAGCTTGTTTATTCAATGTATTTATATGAATTTGTAGACCGTCTGCTCCCTGTAGGTTTCGCCCGGAAGAAGCGTGGTCGAGGGCCATTCAGGATGGTTGGGTCCGTCCGGATAGTGCTGTGTCTCAAGGGCAACAGCCTTCTTAGCACCAGTATATACCTGAACGCCCGGTTGCGTGGTCCAGAGTTCAAGCTTAATGCCTGATCCGGGACCTGTAAGTTCAACTGCCTTCTTTAAAGTTCCGTCATATCCGTTAATGTTGAAGTTATGGTCATAGAGCATGCCGCCGATTTCCCTTTCCGTCCTGAAATCGAAATCAGTTCCCTCAACGGGAATCACCTTTCCGGTAACCATGTTGATGTCATCAGCCTCAAGGTATGCATCGGCGTTAACCGTCATCTTATGTGCGAAAACGTTAACAGTCTCCTTTGATACCTCGTCAGCGTTTTCAGGCATTCCGTCAAGGTTAAGGTAGCTGTGGTTAGTTATGTTAACCACTGTGGGCGCGTCAGTCTCTGCCTCGTAAGTAAGGATGACCTCGTTATCCTCGGTAAGCTCATAGGTGGCCTTTACGTTTAAGTTTCCGGGGAAACCGAATTCACCTGCGGGGCTTAAATACGTTCCGGTAAGCTTACCGTCTGAAGCCTCGATGTCAAAAACCGTGTGTTCATAATTTCCGTGGATGTAGTTTGTGTGGTCGTTTACGGTAAGTTTTACCTCCTCACCGTTTAAAACGTACTTTGCATCCTTTATCCTGTTTGCAAAACGTCCGATGAGTGCGCCGTAGCATCCGCCGCCCTCGTAACGGGGCATTTTGTCAAAGCCCATTACCACATTTACAAGATCACCGTCCTCGTCAGGAACATAGAGTGTCTGGATGCGCATTCCGTAATCAAGCACGGAAAGCTTCATTCCGTTTTCATTTTCAAGGGTGTAAACGAAAATGTCGCGTCCGTCCTTAGTGACATCAAATTTTCTTTTTACAAAGCTTTTCATGGTAACTCCTTATTAAAAAATGAGATTACCGGTCCATATCAGACCGGAAGCCGGTCCGGCCGGAAATACTTTTTATATGTTGAAATAGTTTGAAAGAATCTCAAGAAGGAACCTTACGCCGTCATAAAGTGATGACTTAAGAAGCCACTCAGACCTTGTGTGCGTGCCGCCTGATGTGCAGCCGCCGATGCAGATGGCCGGAACACCGAGAGAAAGTGGATAATTCGCATCAGTTGAGCCGGAGTCTTCCTTAATCTCAAGTCCAAGCACCTCACTGCCTGCCTTACGTACCATTTCCTTAAGTGCATTAAACTCATCTTCCGGAACATCACCGTTACAGGGGCGTTCTCCAAGAAGCTCGACTTCAACCTCAATACCCATTGCACGGTAAGCCTCGATTACCTTCTCAAACATGTTCTTCATGGTAAGAAGGCATTCCCTGTCATCTGAACGGTACTCATAAAGCATGCTTACTTCCTGGCAGATGGTATTTACGCTCGTGCCGCCCTCGATGACGCCCACGTTATAGGTTGTCTTTGTTCCTTCCTTTGCCGGAACCTTCATCTTGTAAAGGGTGTCAATCATGGAAGCCATGTACGCAATGGCATTGCGGTTTCCGAAAGCACCATATGAATGGCCGCCTTCAGTTTTAACCGTCACACGGTAGCGGTGTGAGCCCACGCCGGTCGTTACCATGGAGCGGAATCCCCCGTCAACGGTTATAAGGGCCTTTACCCTCTTTCCGTATGTATCCATGATGAACCTTGAACCTTTTAAATTTCCAAGTCCTTCCTCGCATGAGTTTGCCACCACGAGGATGTTGGTCTCAGGTTCAATTTTATTCTGTGTAAAATACCTTACCGCATGAAGGAGGGTGGCAACACGTGCAGTGTCATCTCCCACTCCCGGGCAGTACATCTTTTCATCATCCTCTGAAAAAGGAAGAGGTTCTGTGTCGGGGAAAACGACATCAGTATGAGCCATGAAGACAACCATGTCAGAAACACCGTCATCCTTAACAGGCCATTGAACGTTAAGTGCCTCATCGATGAAAACACCCTTTGCACCGTTTCTTTCCATCCATCCCTTCACCCACTCTGCTCTTTTTTCCTCATGGTGTGAGGGTGCCGGAATGGGTGAAAGGTCACGCATGAACTGTAAAACTTCCTCTTTTGTATCAAGAGCGTACTGCTCCATTTCCTTCGTAAGATTCATGATAAAACTACCTCTGTTAACTGTATCTTCTTTCTAAACAAAAACCTTCCAATGGATGTTTTTCGGTACGTCCAACATACGTACACATCTCACACCCTGCCTGACATCAGAGTACTACATGTCCGATGCCGTCCGCATCAATCTCAATGTCTGTGCCGTAAGACTTACTCATTTCCTTAAGGCGCTCAAGGATGCCCTTATCAAATGCAGGTGCGGGAACACCGCCCCGTGACCTCGGCTTTCCGTATCCAAGCTCAACGGGAAGAAGGTCTATCTTTGTAACGTTTCCATTATCATCAGCTTCCCAGTAAGGAACGAACGCCTCAAACATTACCTTTGAATAGTAAAGACCTTTCTTACCATGGTCGGAACGGTCATCATACATGTCAACCATGTTTTCATTTCCGGTCATCTTCTGCTTTAGGAACATTCCGTCAGGGACCTTCTTCATGGTCTCATTCTCAAGGAAGAAATCTCCCAGAGAGTAGAAAACGGGCTTATTCTTATAGATTTCAACAGGTCTTATGAGATGAGGTCCTGTGCCGATTACAGCGTCCGCGCCTGCATCGATGCACTTACGGCAGAACTCCTCTAAAAATTCAGCCGGTTCTTCCTTAACCGTGGTTTTAATCTGGTGTGAATGGATGCTTATGATGATGTAGTCGGAAAAACCCTTAGCTTCCTTAATGGCCTTTACGGTCCTTTCCATGTCACGCGGATTTACGAAAGTGATCTTTCCGCTCTTTTCTGCCTTTTCAAAGCTTAAGCTTCCGAAAGCCATCTTTCCTTCCGGAAGCGGGGGAAGGTATCCCTCCTTACGGCTTATGTCAGCCGCCCCGTTGATTGAGGTCTCCTCCGCAATCTTTTTGAGCATGTCAAATTCTTCTTCAGTGACCTTATAGTTTGTCTTACACTCAATTCCGTTAAGCCCGGGACGTCCTGGCATAAGGCGTGTCTGCTCCCCGGCCATCATGTCAGCCGTAAATGAAGAGCATCCTGCAATAAGTGCGTAACGTCCGCTTTCAGTATCAAGGTAAACGGGACCCGAAGCATCGGCAAGTGTCGCGCCGGTACCCGCCACCGGGAATCCTGCCTCCTTAAGGTGTTTTAAGGTAAGAAGAAGGCCCTCAATGCCGTAGTCATGCGAATGGTTATTGGCCGTCGTGAGAATGTTGAAGCCGTACTTATGCATGTCGGCTGCGACTTCCGGCTCCGCACAGAACCATGATCCGCCTGAAAGTGCCGCTCCGTAAGTTTCAAAGTTATGAACAGTCGTCTCCATGTTGAGGAAACGGAAATCGCCTTTTTCTATAAAAGCCTTCAGTTCGTCAAATCCCTGATACGGGACCGTGCGGCGGAATACCATTGCGTCGCCTGCGGCTGTACATTTATACATTATTTATCCTCCTCATCATCAGAACCGAAATCAAGGCTGTCAATAGAGGCTGACTTAAGCTCATCCTCACTGTCCCAGCTAAGCGGCTCCGAATTAATATCCTGAGCAAAGGAGCCCGTTTCGTGCTCTGATTTTTTTATCACCTTATCATAGATCGCCGGATAGATCGCGAAATTGATCATGAGACTGTTGAGTGCTATGACAAACAAACCAAGCAGAAGAATAATAAGATCCATTTTCACAAACAGGAAAAGCAGTACGGTAACAAGCTCCGTAAGCCATGCCAGAAGGCTTCTTTTCCAGCAGCCCAGCACCATGATAAGAGAATTCTTAAACAGAGCCCCGAACGGAAGCTCTACATAGGCAAGCATTGTCCAGTAATACAGGGAAGCAGTGAATACGATGATGATAAGACACAGATCAAAGGCTGCTATTATGGAAAACAGCATGCTTTTTCCAAACATGGAGTAATATACCGTACCGGCAAAAACAAATACGGTTATCAGCAGAGTATATACAAAGCCTCCTGCAAGTGCCTTCCCGAAGTTCTTTGTAAATGCCTTCTTAAAATCCTGCCACAGAAAGAAATTCTCGTCTCTTACCATGGTGGCGGTTATCCTGTTTTCTGCCGTGATGGCTGCGGGAAGGCATATCAGAGAAATGATACCCAGAATGAGCATGATCACGATCAGTGCCCTCGGAGCCGCAAATAAAACCGAAAGCACGGCCATTAACGGGGATATCCAGAACAGATCCATCATGAAATTGAGAGTAAGAAGCGATCTCAGCTCTCTCCACACTGTGGATCCCAGAAGAGCCGCCCCTGTTTTCGGAGGGGCGTTCTTTACAACATCAGCTTTTTCTTTATTGTCAAACAATGCCATTTTTACATCCTTTTCGTTACAGCTTCTTCTGTTTCGGGATCAAAGAGATGTATCACCTCAGGATCCACATGCACCGTGATCTCATTTCCCTGTTCAATACTGGTATGATTCAGGAATACAGAAAGAAAACTTGTTCCGTTTGTATTGAGCTGTACATGCAGCCCGGCACCCATAGGCACGACTTTTTCGACAGAAGCTTTGAATTCGAAATCAGAAGTCTCATCCACGGCCTCAAGTCTGAGGTCCTCAGGTCTGATGCCTGATATGATCCTGCCGCCGTCTTTTATTCCCTCTGTCTCATACGGAAGTCTTGATACCGGAATATCGATCACGTTTCCCATCACCTTTACCGCCCAGTGATCCTTCCTGTCAACAAAGCGCGAAGCGAAGAAATTGATCTTCGGAGAACCCACAAAGCCGGCCACGTACACACAGTTGGGATTATTATAGACCTCCTGCGGCTCTCCTATCTGTTTTATGACTCCGTTATCCATTACCGCGATACGGTCTCCCAGCTGCATGGCTTCGGACTGGTCATGAGTAACATACACGAAGGTGGTTCCCAGTTTTTCATGAAGCTCCGAGATGAGCACGCGAAGCTCCTGTCTCATCTTAACGTCAAGATTGGAAAGAGGTTCGTCAAAAAGAAATACCACCGGATTCCTTACCATTGCTCTGCCGAGTGCCACTCTCTGACGCTGGCCTCCGGACAGTTCTCTGGGACGCCGGTTCAGAATGTGTTCGATATCCAGAAGCTTTGCCGTTTCCTCGACTCTTTCCTTGATTTCCTCCTTTGACATGCCCTTGATGTTGCCGAGAGGAAAGGCTATGTTTTTAAAAACATTCAGATGCGGATACAGTGCATATGACTGGAACACCATGGAAACGTTGCGTGCCCTTGCATCCTGATCATAGACATCCACACCGTCAAAACAGACATCACCTTCCGTCTGCTTCATAAGGCCTGCAATTACACGAAGCATCGTTGATTTTCCGCAGCCTGAAGGCCCGAGAAGCACCAGAAACTCATGGTCCTTAATGTCGATGCTGACATCCTTCAATGCGGTCACATTGCCTTTCGGATAAACGTAAGTGACATTTTCAAGCTTTATTTCCGCCATTTTTCTCCCTTTCTCCAGAAAACACATTTGGGTCATTATAACAGAATCCCGTAAAAATATCCACATTCCGCATGTATTTTAACGCGCAGAAAAACCCGGGCACCTGCGTGCCCGGGTCGTCTGATATGAGTCTCAACCGATAAACGGAAGCATTACTTTTTCAGCAATTCCTCCCATTCTTTTACGATCTCACGATTGGCAAAATAATCGATACGCATAGCCTGCTCAACTCTGGCTAAGGTCCGGTTTGTTGTCTCCCTTGCTTTTTCCGTACCTGCAAGAAGAATATCATAAACGGAATCAATATCCGCTTCCCACTTTTGGCGTTCGGCACGTATGGGGGAAAGGATCTCCTCTAAGATCGAGATCAGGAATTTTTTGCAGGTTCCGTCCCCAAGTCCTCCGCGCGTATAGTGTTCTTTCATCTCATCCAGGCATGCATACTGCGGCAGAAACTCGGCAAAATATTCATCCTTACAGAATGCATCCAGATAAGTGAACACCATGTTTCCTTCCAGATGACCGGGATCTTCGATCCTTAAATGCTGCGGGTCCGTATACATTCTTCCGTTTATCTGCTTTTTCACCGAAGCGGAGGTATCTGACAGATAAATACAGTTTCCGAGAGACTTGCTCATCTTGGCTTTTCCGTCCACACCGGGAAGACGGCGCTGCATCTCATTTTCGGGGATCATCGCCTTTGGCAGCACTAAGGTCTCGCCATAGATCCTGTTGAACTTTTCAACGATTTCCCTTGTCTGCTCAAGCATGGGAAGCTGATCCTCGCCTACGGGGACCACATTGGCATTAAAGGCCGTAATATCGGCAGCCTGTGAAACAGGATATGCGAAGAAGCCCACAGGAAGTCCTTCATCTTCAAATCCTCTCAGCTGGATTTCCGCCTTGACTGTCGGATTGCGCGTAAGTCTTGCCGTCGTAACAAGGTTCATATAATAAAAAGTAAGTGCATGCAGTGCGGGCAGTGCCGACTGTACACAGATCGTTGTTTTTTCCGGATCCAGTCCAACGGATAAATAGTCCAGAACCACATTGATGATATTATCTCTGATCTTCCGCGGATTATCTGCATTATCCGTCAGCGCCTGATCATCCGCAATCAGAATATTGATCTCATCATATTCACCGGAATTCTGCAATTCCACACGCCTTTCCAACGAGCCTACGTAGTGTCCAAGATGAAGACGGCCTGTCGGTCTGTCGCCGGTAAGTATAATTTTCTTTTCTTCTTTACTCATTCCCGATTCTTCTTTCATTATATTCGTTTCATTCATACTATCATATTGCAGCCCGGAATACAAGGACAGCCCCGGCAATATGAACTGTCGGGGATCTGTGATCAGTCATTATACTCGTAGACCTTATAGTCATCCTCAAACAATCTGTTGATCTGCTTCAGCGTCTCACGCACCAGAAGATCTCCGCCCTCGTGTCCGACCTGACCCGAACCGATAAATGCCGAATAATGTCCGTGCTTTTCAGCCTTTTCGGTGGGAAGATATCCTTCCGTACCGCAGCAGAGCTGTACAATGAAGGTCTGCTCGCAGTAAGCTCTTGCCTTGATCTGATTGCCGTAGTCAAGGAACAGCTCGAAAGGATTTGTCGCAAATGCGATCGAGCCCATTCTGATGATGTGGATATCAAGATCTATTGCGTCCACCTTTTCCTGAGTGTGGAATCTCTGTATAATTCCGCCGTATTTCTGAAGGTTGGCAACATCGTTGTAATCGATATCTCCTCTCTTGTTTCTGATATAGTCCTTTATGGCCTTAACTGCCTCATTATACTCGGTAAGCGTAGCACGTCTTAACGGAAGCTCGATTTTATGAACAAGATGCTCAAATTTGATCTCGCTCTGCTTTTCTCCTATTCCGTCATCAAAGGCGTCAAATACCGCATTGGCAACACGCTTTCCGGCCTTCTTCATTCCGGCAAGGTCGAACATTGAAGGATCCGCCTTTCTGACGGGAGGATTATTTCTTATAAGGTTCGGGTCATTTACATCTGTTTCGGGATTTACCCATCTTACAAGGTCAACAGGGCACTGGTCTCCTGCTGCAGAGCAAAGCGGAAGAACAAAAATATCTTCTCCGAATCTTTCACGGATAAGTTTCTTTGCCTCACCCCAGAAATCGGGAGAGATGAACAGCCTGTGCTGAACGCACTGTGCCGGGCAGGCAAGGTTCACTACGATACCCTTAAGAGCATCATCCCTGCCAAAGCAGTACATAAGCTCAACGCCTGAATCGTTTCCGCCCTCAAGTTCCGTAAATACGGCTGTATTGGCATCTCCCCACATCTGTGCCGTGCCGTCCGAATAGTCCACTCTTCTGCACATTCCGACTGCTGCTCTGTCAAAAGCATTTGCAAAAGAAGCCTCTTCTCTGTTTTCCCATGCCTTAAGGGCAGCCTTTGCAGCCTGAGCGGAAACAAGATTAAATGCCTCTTCCTTGGTCTGGATCTCCGGATTATCGGAAACTTTTGCCTTCTCTATATACTTCTGGCCCGGAAGAATAGACTCCTTGATAAGGTCCTTATAGCTTTTTGTATCTCCGGCAAGCTCCGCAGAACGTCTTACGCCCTTTGTTGCGTATGCGGTATGTGTATGTATAGCACACATCATTATTTTTGAGGGATCTATTTCGGGATTCTTCTCTGATACGAGCTTTCTTACTTCATCGGTAAGCAGACGGGTAACGCTCGTAAGATCACAGCTTATCATTATCATCTGATCACCGCCGCACTCAACAGCCATGGCTGTAACTGTAAGCGGTTTCTCAACATACTCTGATATTCTCTCTGCGAACTGTCCTGCGAGTGACACCTTCTTTTCCGGTGTTATGCTTTCCTCTGCCCATCCGATATATACTCTGCTCATATTGTACCTCTTTCCTTACATTGATTAAAGACAGTGTCATGACTGCCTTTTTGGGGTCACCGGAGCATTTCCGTCCCCCTGCTTCATACCGCCCAAAGAACACATCAGTTCATGAAAATGATGCTTATGCTCGTTCCTTTGCGGTGACGCGTGTTTTTCATTATACATTCCAAAGGGGATTTAGAAAAGTTCTGTCTGCATATAGACAAAAAAAGAACATAAGCCGCAGAAAACACAACATACAGAAAATTCATCCGGCATAAAGCAAATGAAGCGGTTTTGCATTCGCATCTTTTTTATATATTTATTACTTAAAAGACCTGTACTGCTTTTTGGCAATACAGGTCTTCTTTAACTGTTCAATAATTCTCTTATGCTTTGATCAGGATAATGATTACATTGTCGAATAGATGTCCTTTTCAAGAAGTGTGAACGAAATTCCAAGGCAGAGGCCGATGAAACTCCATACCGAAAGCACAAGGTAGGACTCTATGAAAAGTGAGAAAGCAAGCGCAATAAGGAATGATGCTGCGAAAAGGGCGCTCATTCCAATAGCTGCCTTCGGACTCTCTGAATTCCTGGTGATTACTGCAATTGCTGCAGCTGCAAGGTTAAATGCGATTGCAACATATCCTGCAGCCTTGATAACTGCTTCACCGTTGTTTGTATTGATTTCATCTGCCCAACCGAAATTTGCAAGAACATAAACAACTACTGCTACTGATGCTACTGCAACAAAAATCTTTGCATATTTCATTAGTGTTCCCTCCTTTCGATCATCCCTTAACTGAACCCTGAGTGATACCCTCAACAAAGGTCTCATTCATGATAAGGAACATGATAAGCATGGGAGCCATTGAAAGCATTGAACCGGCCATCATGAGGTTGTACTGAGAAGCACCTGATCCGCCTGAGTTTGCAAGGTTAACGATAGCAACTACAAGGGTGGTAGCCGTCTGGTCTGATGCAAGCATCAGTCTGGGAAGCATCCAGGTATTCCATGTTCCACGGAATGTCATAAGTGCAATAGTTCCGAGAATCGGGATTGAAAGAGGAAGGATTACTCTCCACCATGTTGAGAAGAATGTACATCCATCGATCTTAGCAGACTCATCCAGATCCTTCGGGATCGTCTTAAGGTAACCTATTGTAAGGAAGAGGTTTGAAACACCGCCTGTAGCTGAAAGAACGATTGAAAGTCCCCACCAGGTATTCATTCCGACCTTTGTTGTGATACGGAGAATCGGGAATACAGTGATTGAACCTGCACCGATAAACATAGTAGCCATGAAGAAATAGTACAGGAATGTCTTTCCGGGGAAACGTCCTCTCTGGAAGCAGTAAGCACTCATTGCCGTAAAGGTGACGGTGATAAGCACGCTGAGAGTTGCAACCTTAAGTGAGTTAATGGTGTAGTCAGCGAAGTCTGTGGTACCCTGAAGTCCTGAACCTGACATTCCCCAAACCTCTGCGAAGTTTGCCATCGGGTTAAGGACATCACTTCCCCTTGCGGTAAGCGGATACTTAGCATAGTTAGGGATAAGGTTTGTATGTCCGCTCATGATTTCCATGTTTGACTTGAATGAAGCCGACAGGGTATAGAGAAGCGGAAGCAGTGTAAAAAATGTTACAACAATAAGGAAAAGATAAAGGAAGAACTTTGCTGTTTTGCTCATCTGCATTTTCATGATTCAAGTACCTCCTTAATTAATAAACATTAGCAGACTTCTTGGTAGACTTCAGATAGAAGATTGTTACGATACCAAGAATAAGTGCCGTAAATGCCGTTGTTGCAGCTCCGAAACCGTAGTCCATTGCACTTGCCGAATCGAAGAAGAGCTTATATACATAAGTCATCATAACTTCTGTTCCGCCGTTGGGACGTCCGTTCGTGAATGTAAGAACAAGGTCTGTAACCTTCAGTGAACCGAGGATGGCGTTCATAAGAACCATCTGGAGCACCGGTCCGAGAAGCGGAATTGTGATTGAGAAGAACTGTCTCGTATTTGAAGCTCCGTCAACGGTAGCTGCCTCATACATTGCAGGGTCGATACTCTGAAGACCTGTCATGAAGAACAGCATGTTAAGTCCGAAATTCTGCCAGATAGACGCGATCATGAGCATGAGCATTGCCGAAGTCTTACCCGAGAACCATTCAACTCCCTTTCCGCCGAACTGCCTGATAATGTTGTTAACAACACCTGACTGATGTGAGAACAGGTATGTGAACACAACGCCCATGATAGCAACTGAAATCATGGAAGGCATGAAATACATTGCACGGAAGAAGTTACGGAACTTGATCTTTCTTGTAAGAATGAAGGCTGTAACAAGTGCAAGCGGAATCTCAACAAGAAGCTTTCCAATTGCAAATACAAAGGTATTTCTGATTGACTGCCAGTAAAGTGCTGATTTTGACATATCAAAGAGCCTCTTGAAGTTGTCAAAGCCAACATACTTGATCTTTCCATATCCCTTATACTTTGACATGAACCATCTGAGGACCCAGCCAAGAGGAATAGCTACGAAGATAACAACTCCCAGAACAGTACCTGCAACCATCAGGTATGACTGGATGAGTTCGACCGCACCCGGCTTCTCACCGGAACGGGCCTTTTTTACTTTTGTTTTTCCTTCTGCCACAGAAAAACCCCCCTTATCTTCTTTTGGCACAACAGAACATAGCACTCCCTTTGTGCCCATACGATTTTAACATTATAATTTCATTTTTTCCCAATGTCAATTTGTAATTACTGGTGAGTGGATAACTTTTCTCTTGCCGAGCATAACTTAAAGATTATGCTGCCATCATTTTCACACATTGCACACATCCCCGTGTGTTCCGCCGGTCTTTTCAAGAAGGCGTATCTCAGTGATACATATGTCTTTCTGCACTGCCTTGCACATGTCATAGACAGTAAGGGCGGCCACGCTTGAGGCTGTCAGCGCCTCCATTTCCACGCCCGTCTTCCCGTCGCACTTAATTTCAGAAATTATGTCCACGGAGCAAAGCTCCTCATTAAGTTTTAGGGACAGCGTGATGCCTGTAAGAAAAAGCGGATGACACATGGGTATCAGGTCCGGCGTCCTTTTTGCTCCCATGATACCCGCAATCTGCGCCACCGTGAGAACATCGCCTTTTTTCATTCCTCCGGTCTTTATAAGGCGGAACGTTTCCTCATTCACCAGCACGCGGGCCATGGCACGGGCCATGCGGTGTGTTTCCGTTTTTTCTCCCACGTACAACATCCTGGCCCTTCCCTCATCATCAAAATGTGTAAAATCCTTCAAATCTTCCATAAGGGTTCTCCTTAAAACCTTTCCATTACCCTTCCGGGTTCCTTTAATTCATAACCGCCCATCTCCATGAGGCGTTTACGGAATGCGTCACTCTTTAAGACTTCTATAAGCTTCTGCATCTGTGAAAGCTCCCATGCCTCATCCGGAATCAGAAGGTCATACTGTTCCAGGCATATGGGAATGAAGTCAAGGCCGTATATCTTTGCTGCGGAAAGTATCCCCATTCCGGCATCCGCGGTGTCGTTTGCAATCTGCGCCGCCACGGAGGTGTGCGTAAGTTCCTCACGTTCATATCCGTATATATTTTTCGTGTCAATGCCTTCCTTTTTGCAGAGGTAATCCATAAGCACCCTTGTGCCGGAACCTTTCTGCCGGTTTACATAACGTAGCCCCGGGCGGCTCAGGTCGCCGATTTCCGATATGTGAAGAGGATTACCCTTCTGCACCATGATTCCCTGAACACGTCCCACGCATTCCAGAAGCCTTACACCGCCGTCCGGGAAATACTTCCTTATATATGAACTGTTATAGCTCCCATCCTTCTCATCGAGAAGGTGTGTTCCCGCAAGGTGGCACTCCCCACGTTTCACTGCCATGATTCCCCCCATGGATCCCACATGGCTTGAGCCGAGGTAAAGTTCCGGCTCACTGGCATGCAGAAGTTCCGATAGTTCGTCTAATAGAGGGTCATGGCTTCCAATTGCAACCAGGGTGTTTTTAAGCGTCTCAATCGGTTTAAAAAGCTTTACATTAACCTTTTCGCCTGACGCATATCCTTCTGTTCCCTGAGGAATCCGCATGATGCCGTCAGCCTTCATGAATGAAGTGACCATTCCGCTGCCACGGTTTAAGGGAGTCGCAATGAGTCTATCCCCCACCACGCCCATGCGGACACGTACAAATTCCTCATACTTAAGACCGGAAACGACTGCCCTTGAAAGTGTGGCCTCTGCTTCCCTTTCTCCCTCTTCTCCTGTCTCTTTACATCCGTACCAGATTTCCAGAAGCGGTTTCACAAACAGTTCCAGAACAAGGATTCCGGAAACAGGATATCCCGGAACACCGATGACCGGACGGTTCCCGATCCTTCCAAGGACTGCCGGTTTTCCGGGCTTGATGGCGATACCGTGAAATAAAACGATTCCGCAGTCAGCAATGGCTTTCGCTGAATAATCGTCACGTCCTGCAGATGAACCTGCATTTAAAAGGACGATGTCACATTCCTGCGCAGCCTTAATAAGTGCTTCCCTTATAAGCTCATAACGGTCCATGACGATTGGGTATGTCTTTGATACCATGCCCCATTCAGTAAGCATCCCTGAAAAAATTGACGAGTTAAATTCAATAATGTCCCCGGGGCCGGGGTCGGATATGGGAGGTATGATTTCATCTCCTGTAGGGATTATTCCCACAACGGGCTGTTTCCATACACTGACAGTAAGCACTCCTCCTGCCAGCATCGCGCCGATTGCAGAAGGGCTTATGCGCATTCCTGATGAAAGGATCATCTCGCCCGCACATATGTCCTCTCCCACCTGACGGACATGCTGCCAGGGTGCCGCTCCGGCATAAAGCCTTACGCTGCCGTCCTCCTCATAAAGCACATCCTCCACCATGATCACGGCGTCACAGCCTTCAGGAAGCGGGTCCCCGGTATCCACCGTCACATAGTCTTCCTTCTTCAGAACGACCGGGGTGGTTTCCGTTGCACCAAAGCTTTTAGATGCCTTAATGGCGATGCCGTCCATGGCCGCTGCCGGATAATGCGGGGCACAGATATGGGCATAGACTGCCCCTGCTGTAATCCTTCCAAGTGCATTTTGTACCGGTACGGTTTCCGGTACCGCACGAAAACCGCATTTTAAAAGTTCGTTGCGGTATTCCTCCTGTGCCTTTGAAAGCGCAGTGTTTGTCAGATACTGAAACGCCATACCTCAATCTCCTCCCCTTTTTCAAGACCTTCACGGTCCCTGTCAATCGCAAAATAACCGCATACCCGCGCAATGGTCGTTATGAGACCCGATTTGGAATGGACCGGGTCAGCAAAAAGGATTCCATTTTCCTCCCTGAGGCTCACTCCCACGTACTGCGCCCTTCCGTGATTTGATGGAACGCGCTCTGAAAGAACTGCCTTTACCGGAAACTCACTTTGCTTTCTTCCGTATAGGCGGTCAAGCAGCGCAGTCACAAAAAGCTGTGCCACAAAAAATGCCGCACCCGGATGTCCCGGAAGTCCCATTACCGGCTTTCCCCCTGCATTCCCAAGTATCGTGGGTTTTCCAGGCTTCATGGCAATGCCGTGAAACAGAAGCTCCCCACGTTCCTCAATTATCTTTGCAGTCGTATCCTTAAGTCCTGCAGAGCTCCCACCGGAAATAAGGACAAGGTCACACTCTGAAAGTGCAATATCCAAAGTCCTTCCGATTTCTTCCTTATCATCACGTATGATTCCGTAACATACAGCTTCCGCATAATTACCAATCACAAAGGATTCAAGCATCCGGGAATTCACGTCCCGGACCTGTCCCGGTCCCGGAACATCGCTCGAAGGAACAAGCTCATCCCCGGTGGACAGTATGCCCACACTAAGCTTTTTCTTTACCGGCACATTTGTTTTTCCTATGGCAGCCAGGGCACCAATCTGTGCCGTATTAAGAACACTTCCTTTTGAAAGAAGCCTTTCCCCCGTCCGTATGTCGTCCCCGCGGAAGATCACATTTTCACCGGGAGACACCGGACACAGCACACCCACGGTACCGTCCCCGTACAGCTCGGAATACTCAACCATCAGCACACCGTCAGCCCCTTTTGGAAGTTCGCCTCCCGTGGGGATATAAGCGGCCTCACCGGGTTTCAGGCACTCCGAAGCCTCCTCGCCCATACGGATTTCATCCAAAAGACTTAAGACAACCGGAATACTGTCAGAACATCCAAATGTATCCGAAGCCTTTACGGCATACCCGTCAACAGTGGAGCGGTCAAATCCGGGCACATGCTCCGTGGAACACACATCCTCGGAAAGGACGCGTCCCAGGGCATCCGAAAGAGAAACCTCCTCCGTTTCCATCCGTTCTCCAAATACACTGTTTATGATTTCAAATACTTCTTCCGGTGTCTTTACAATAAGCATTTTTAACTTTATACTCCATATTATAATAATCCGCCAGAAGGCGGTGAGAGGTGTTCACATGGAACCGAGGCTGGAACGTAACATACCATCAATCACAGAATCAGAACAGGACATGCTCAGAAGCTGCCACGTGGCCGTCATCGGTGCCGGCGGCCTGGGAGGCTATGCCGTCGAATTTCTTGCGCGCCTTGGTATCGGAACGATAACTGTCTGTGACGGTGACTGCTTTACAGAAAGCAATTTAAACCGACAGCTTCTCTCCAACTCAGAAAACCTTGGAAAAAACAAGGCTGAGGCTGCCTCACTCCGCATTAAAAAGATATTCCCTGAGACTACAGTAAGGATGTTCCCTGTCTATCTTACAAATGAAAATGCTGAAAGCATACTTCACGGGGCAGATTCTGTAATTGACGCACTTGATTCTGTCACCGGCCGTCTTCTTCTGGAAGACCTCTGCAAAAGATATTCCAACCCCTTAGTTCATGGCGCCATAAGCGGCTGGGGCTATCAGGCTGCCCTCATTTCGCCCGGAAGCGGTCTTTTGCACCATCTTTACAGCCAGAAGTCCGATGAACCCTCACATTCAGTCCTTCCGATGACCGCTGCTTTCTGTGCATCCCTGCAGATGAGTCTTCTGGTACAGTATCTGCTTGGGCGCCCGGTAAAGGCAGACACTCTTTATTTTGGTTCAGTCTCAGATCCCTCCATTTCCTGGGTCTCCCTTATCTGACCCGTAAAACCTTAGGAATTCCTCCATCCTTTCAGGGTCATCATTTAATTTTCCATCATCAAAAAACAAGATGCAGGAAGCCATGCGTTTAGCCTGTGCAAGGGAATGCGTCACTAAGATGACTGCCGCATTTTCTTTCTGAGCATACTCGGTAATCAGCCTTTCCGCGGCAATCGTACCCTTCATGTCCATGGAGGCACAGGGTTCGTCAAGTATCAGAAGGTCATAATGCCTCACTAAAAGCCTTGCCAGCGCCATCTTCGCCGTCTCGCCGCCGCTTAATGTCTTTCCACCGGCGTTTTTAAGTTCCATAAGGGAAAGTTCATTGAGCACGCGCTCTGCTTTCTTTAAATCATTTCCATTAAGGAGGATGTTTCTGAGCACGCTCATTCTGAAGGCGTAACTTTTCTGTGGCATGAAACCGCAGCTTATTTTTGAAGAAAGGGTCTCAACTTTTCCGTCTGCAGTGACCGTTCCCGCAAGAATGGAGGCAAAGGTTGATTTTCCGCTTCCGTTCGCCCCTATCACCGCACATATTTTTCCTCTTTCTAGTTCACAGCCGGGAAAATCAAGCACCCTCCTGCTTCCGTAGGTTTTTGTAAAAGCATTTATCCTCATGACGAAAGCCTCCCCTGCAGCAGTGTTACTGCGATATTTACGAGAAGTGAAATCGTAAGCAGGATGATTCCAAGGGCTATTCCCAGACTGAAGTTTCCCATGTTTGTATACTGCATGATTGCCGTCGTCATTACGTTTGTCTTCCATGCAATGGCTCCGCCCACCATGCTCACAGCACCCACTTCCGCAATGGCACGGGCAAAGGCCATAAGATATGAAGAAAAGATCTGGTACACTGACTCATTTGCAAGCAGAAAAAAAGTCCTGACTCCATTAAAGCCAAGTCCCTTTGCCGTTTCCCTCACCGGAGCCGCTATCCCGGAAACAAATGTCTCCATGCTTCCTATCACAATGGGGGTAATCAGCACTACCTGTGCGATGATCATGAGCTTTACCGTAAACAGAAGCTTCATTTTGCCAAAAGGCCCCACACCTGAGAAAAGAAGATAGAAAAGAAGGCCGCACACCACCGGGGGCATTCCTGTAAGTGTCCTGTTAATGACAACAAGAGGAGTCCTTCCGGGAAACCTTACCGCACCATAAAGGATGCCGATTGGAACCCCCAGCAAAAGTGCGATTAATGAACTCGAAAGACTCATCCTTGCCGTGGTGGCAAGGATGTTTAAAAGTTCCGGGCTTCCCGAAAGAATAAGTTCAATTGCTTTGGCGAATGCGGTCTTCATTAAAAAAGGTTATGCGGCACTTACTGCATGATGCCACCGTTTGCACGGAATGTAAGATATGTAGCCTTGTCTGAAAGGATATATCCTCCCATCTCCTCAGCCATCGTGAGGCACACGCCCATGCCTGCATTCGCCGATGTGTACCAGTCAGTATATTTTGCAAAGCTTTCAGGCTCTGCCTTTATGCCAAGTTCCTCAGGCCAGAGTGACAGTTCCTTCGTATGTGTTCCTGAACCGTCACCTCTTGAGATGAACACTGCCTTTTCATCGGCAATCTTCTTAAAGGCATCCTTAACCGTTGCACATTCCTTTACTCCAACAGGATCCAAGAATGGTCCGCAGAGCACGAAGAAGTTGTACATGAAGCTCATGCGTTCCTTCTCCATGTTGTCAAGCTTTTTGGCAAAGCCTGCGCTTACGAAATCCTCTTCCTGTGATTTTGCATGAACGAGGATAAGGTCAGCATTTCCCATCTTCGCATTGGCGATGGACTTTCCTGTTCCTGCAGAATACACCTCAATCGAATATCCGTATTTTTCCTCAAAGATAGGAATAATGTAGCCCAAAAGACCGGAGTCCTTGACTGAGGTTGTGGTTGAAAGACGGATCTGCTTAGTTTCCTCCGTGGCTGCAGGAATCTCCGCCCTTGATACCGGGGCATCGTCCAGGAGATAGAAAAGATACTCGCCGTACTCTTCATATCCGTAACCAGCCGCAAGCTTTTCCCCTTCCTCGGAAAGGAGGAAGTTGATCAGTGCTTCCGCGCCAATGGTATTGAGCGCCACATCCTTAACTTCCTTACCGTCAGCGTCAACAAACGGTGCATCAGGATTCACGCACATGAGCGTATAGGTATTGATCATGGAATTATCCTGTTCATAAAGGATCTGCAGATCAACCTTTGGTGCTGCGGGTTCTGTTTCCGGAGCTTTTGTAGTTTCCGGTGCCGCCGTGGTCGTGGGGGCAGCCGTGGTTGCAGGTGTCGTAGTGGCCTGTGTCTGTGCATTACTGCAGGCTGCAAGTGACAACGCTAAAACAGTTGCCAGAACTACTGATAAGACTCTTTTCATACTTTCCTCCTAAAACTGATTAAAAACGTTTCCTTTATATATTTTCACGGGTGCTTCTACTCCCGGAAAATTTCCTCCTCATGAATGCATTCCTTCTTAAGTGTTTCCACCAGGGTAAGAAGCGCCTTCTCCGCATGGGGTCTTGTGTCCGCACCCACAAGCACCTTCATGATGTCATCACCCACTAAAAGCCGCCCCTCATTGACCCACAGCCTCAGATACCGTACCCCCTCCATCATGCCGGCCTTTTTCTCCGCCTCTGCCACCTTTTCAAAGTCGGGTGTCAAAAGCATTGCGGCCACAGGTGCTGTGGGTATGCCTTCCCTCGCTTCCTTTCTTGAGCTTATCCGGACTATTCCATGATGACTTAAAAACACTCCTATTCCTGATGCTTCAGGGCTTTTCCTTGCTTCAGCTATCCATGAATCGACCGAGGGGACCGTGCCCTTACATCTGATTTCCTTATGCTCAATGCCGCCTGCGGGATTCATTGGTTCAGCACAGTCTTGAGACCCTTCTGAAAGAAGCATTGAAAGCCCGTGCTCAACAGCCGGTAAAACCGGCTTAAGGTTTTCCACTGCAGCCTTTGGACTTCCAGGAAGCGTAATTATCAGGGACCTTCCCCTTATCCCAGCGGTGCTTCTGGAAAGGCACCCCTTTGGGGTGATTTTCATGCTTTCAGCACGCATAGCCTCCGGAATTCCGGGAACTCTTCTTTGGAACATGCTCTCCGCAGCCTCCGGGGTTATGTCACGAGGTGAAAATCCGGTTCCTCCCGTCGTAAGGACCAGCTGTATCCCAAGATCATCCGTGCATAAAAGAAGCTCCTTACATATTGCCTCCGCCTCATCAGGCACAATGGCGGTATGACGCACCTTATATCCATTTTCACTAAGCAGGGCACACAGGGCAGGACCGCTTTTATCCTCGCGTTCTCCCCTTGACCCTTTATCACTTACCGTTATTACAGCTGCGGTGTATCCCATCCTATCCTCCAATCCTGTCCATCGTCCTTCCGGCACAGCTTCTGTCCGCATACGAAAGCTTCCCGTAGCTTTCCGGCTTTGCAAGGATCGCCTGTTTCATTTTGTCCTTCATCTGTTCCCTTTTAAGACCCTTTATGTCATATTCAAGGGGGCTGTGAAGGCATGGCTTAATTTTTCCGTCCGCAGTAAGCCTTAACCTGTTGCAGGAGGCACAGAAACGGCAGCTTATAGGACTTATAAGCCCGATGTTTCCCTTTGCCCCCGGAAGCTTCATGAGTTCCGCCACGCCGTCCCTTCCAAGGAATATGACTTCTGGCAGTTTTTCCTTAACCGTTCCCACCGGAATAAAGGCATCCTCCCCAAAACCACTGTCTGAAAGCATCGGCATCAGCTCGATAAAGCGCACATCAAGGTCCTTTTCCCTCGTAAGCTCCGCAAGAGCCTTAATCTCATCATCGTTAAAACCGCCAATAAGTACCGTGTTAAGCTTAACTTTTTCGAAACCTGCATTTAATGCGGCCTCAATTCCGCAAAGGGCATCCTTAAGCCTTCCGCCCCGCGTGATTTCTGAATACTTTTCCTCATTAAGGGTGTCGATACTTATATTTATCCTCTGGATGCCTGCGGCTTTAAGATCCGCCGCCATATTAGAAAGCAGCGTCCCGTTTGTCGTAAGACACACTTCCTCGATTCCCGGAACATGTGAAATGTTTTTACAGATTGAAAGGATGTTCTTCTTTACCAGGGGTTCACCGCCTGTAATCCGCACCTTACGGATTCCCAGTTCCGCCGCCACCGTGACGGCATCGGTCATCTCCTCTTCTGTAAGCATTTCCTCATGTCTTCTTAGACACACGCCCTCTTTGGGCATGCAGTAGCGGCACCTTAAGTTGCAGAGATCCGTGACCGAAAGCCTGAGATATGTGATTTCCCTTCCGAAACTGTCCTTCATAAAAATTCCACTATTATAAGACACATTTTACGACTTCTGTATCATATCATAAACTTCCCGAAAATTCGACAGTAATTTGTCGGTTTGCATAATTATTTTATTTTCTTTCCATGAATTCTGTGCATTTTCATCAAAAACAGCTATCTTTATTTAATGACATATGATACAATCAAACGGTAAATTTTCATGCATATCCTACTACATTAACCTATTTTGGAGGTCTCCATGAGTACGGACTACAAAGGCGGCTATATGGGGCTTGTGATGGAGTATGATCTCACCACAGGAACCGCAAAGGAATATCCCTGGACCGATAAGGAACGCGCCCTTTACCTGGGCGGAAAGGCAATGGCTTCCAGGATCATGTACGACTGCTTTACCGGTAAGGAAGACCCTTACGGTGAAGAAAACCTTCTCATCATTTCCACAGGCCCGCTCACGGGAACCGGGGCTCCTTCATCGAGCCGTTTCAACATTTCCACCTTATCACCATTAACAGGAATAACCACATCTTCAAACTGTGGCGGGCGTTTCGGCTACTATCTTAAAAAAGCCGGACTGGACGCCCTTATCCTTCGTGGAAAATGCAGTGAGCATTCCTGGCTTGAGATAAATAACGGAAAATTCATTCTCCACAACGCGGATGAGGACGGTCTCTGGGGACTTAAGACTGGTGAAAGCCAGGAAAAGCTTCAGGAACTGATGATGGGCTTAAGAAACGGAAAGAAAACAAAGTTTGCCCAGCTGACCATCGGCCCTGCGGGAGAAAACCTTGTCCGTTACGCATGCGTCATTTCAGATGAGCGTGCGGCAGGACGCGGAGGCGTGGGTGCGGTATTTGGAAGCAAGAACCTTAAGGCAATCACCGTAAACGGCAACAAGATGGTTGCGGTCGCAGACCCTGTGGCCACAAAGGAATGGAACAAGAAATGGTTCCGTTATCTTAAAAACCATCCGCTTACCGGAAACCAGCTGCCGCGTCTTGGAACAGCGGGACTTGTTTCCCAGATGCAGATGCGCGGCATGCTTTCAACAAAGAATTACCAGTTTGGCCGTTATGAGCACTTTGAGGAAGTAAACGGCGAAACACTGGCTGAAGAGTTTAACATAGTTAATAAGGGCTGTCTCACCTGCCCCATCAAGTGCGCACGTACCGTAAAGGTTGAAAACCGCGAGGTAAAAGGTCCGGAGCTTGAAACCCTCGGACTTTTGGGCGGTGGCATCCTCAACAGTGATATGTACAGCATCCTCAAATGGAATAATGAGATTGATGAGCTGGGCATGGACACCATATCTGCAAGCTCAACACTTGCCTGGGCAATGGAGGCAAATGAAAAGGGACTCTGGAACAACGGGCTTTCCTTTGGAAATACTGAAGGCATCTCTCAGGTCTGGGACGACATCGCACACCGGAGGGGCATCGGCGATGAGCTTGCTGAAGGCAGCATGCGCCTTGCAGAAAAATACGGTGGCATGGAGTTTGCAATCCAGTCAAAGGGAATGGAACTTGCGGCATATGAGCCGCGTAGGGCTGTCGGACAGGGACTCGGTTATGCGGTAAGCAACCGTGGCGGATGCCACTTAAACGGAGGATATCTCGTAATCGTGGAAGGCCTTGGACTTTTCGCTGATCCGCAGACGCCTCATGCAAAGGCGGACTTCACCATGCTCTTCCAGGACCTGATGGAGACAATTTCCGCAAGCGGACAGTGCCTCTTCACCTCCTATGCATTCTTCCCGGGCTTTCTGATCACCCGTCCCAACAGTTTCGTGACAAAGATGATTAATAAGGCCGTACCTGCAATCGGCGGGGTGCTCCGTCTCATTAACCGTACCTCTCCCGCACTTGGAATACACCTCCCGGTATTCCATCACACAAAGCTTTTTAAGAAGGCACTGGGCATGCCCATGACCTTTGGAAAATACATACGTATTGGAGAAAGAAGCTACAGCTTAGAGCGTGCCGTTAATGCTAAGTTTGGCGTAAGCAGTAAACGTGACACCCTTCCGAAGCGTCTTACAGATACCCCGCAGGATCCCAAAAATCCAAAGACAAAGGTTCCGCTTGAGCGTATGAAGAAGACATACTATAAGGCAAGGGGCTGGGACCAGAACGGCATTCCCACGGAAAAGACGCTCAAAAAGCTTGGCATCATTTAAAGGAGGGGATTCAATGGTTCATGTAAAAGTTTTCGGTCTTTTGAGGCTGGACACCGGAATAAAGGAAATGGAGGCGGAGGCCTCACATGTGCGTGACCTGTATCCCCTGCTTTTGGCGGAGGCAAAACGCGTCAAACCCGGAACAAAAGTCACGGCAAAAGACATAGACGGCTGCATAGTCGTGGTAAATGATAAGCAGACCGGCAAAAATGCCGCATTGAGGGACGGCGACACCGTCATGCTGATGAGTCCCGTCTGTGGAGGGTAAGCATTATGCAGGAAAACACATCATCCGAAGTAAAGACTTCCGAGGCAAAGGCTACCGCCGATAAGGCAGGTGCCGTAAAAGAAGCACCCAAAAAGCCTGCCGTAAAGAAGACACCCTATATTGATTATATCAGCTGCGCCGGCTGCAGCGTGTGTGTTGAGAACTGTCCCAGGGACTGCCTTAAGCTCACACCTCCGCGTTTCCACGGCGATATTCACAGCGTAGCATATATGGCGAACAAGACCGCTTGCATCTCATGTGGCATCTGTGAAAAGGTCTGTCCCATTGAAGCACTTACAATGGTCACCCCCGGAACCGTTCCGGACAATATTGCATATTCAAAGGAGAAGAACTGTATGGGCAGAGTTTATTGCAGAGTATTTCAGGGAGTCATGAAGGTTGCCAACTATTTTCTGGGTTACCGTACTCCCGAGTATATTGAAGGCGCCGGATCAATCAAAAAGCTGCCGGCCCTCATTAAGGCAAAGGGAATCAAGAATGTAATGCTTGTCACCGATAATGGCCTGATGAAGATTGGAATCCCTAACGGTCTTATTGAAGCCCTTAAGGAAGAAGGACTTCAGTACACCCTGTTTTCCGACATTCAGCCCAATCCCACGGATGAGAACGTGGAAGCAGGCTTCAAGCTTTTCAAGGAGAACGGCTGTGAGGCCCTCATCGCCATGGGTGGCGGATCACCGATGGACTGTGCAAAGGGCATTGCAGCAAAGAACGCACATCCCAATAAGCCCGTTGCAAAGCTTCAGGGTATTCTGAAGGTGCATAAGAAGATTGTTCCATTCTGGGCAGTTCCCACCACCTCCGGCACCGGTTCCGAGACCACAGTTGCAGCTGTTATCACGGAGGCAAAGACACACCATAAGGCATCCATCAACGACCCCGCAATCCTGCCGAAATATGCAGTCCTGGATCCGGAGCTCACAATGGGCCTTCCTCCATTCATTACTGCGACAACAGGTCTCGACGCCCTCTGCCATGCAGTTGAAAGCTATACTAACTGGACATACTGCACCAGTGTGGAAAAGGACCTTTCAAAGAAGGCAGTAAAGCTTATCTACGAAAACCTTTACAAGGCATTTGAAAACGGAAAGGACCTGGAAGCACGCCAGAACATGCAGCTGGCCGCCTTCTATGCCGGCCGTTCATTCACACGTGGCTGCGTGGGCTACGTGCATGCCGTGGGACATACGCTCGGAGGTCTTTACGGCGTACCGCACGGACTTGCAATGGCAGTTATCCTTCCACATGTAATGCGTCAGTTTGGCTCAAGCGTCTATGACCGTCTTGCAGACCTTTCTGATGAATGTGGCTTCAAAGGAACAAACGAGGAAAAGGCACTCGCATTCATCGGATGGATGGATGAGATGAAGAAGAAAATGAATCTTCCCGCCGGACTTGACATGATAAAGGACGAGGACATCCCGCAGATCATCGCCTGGGCAGACAAGGAGGCAAATCCTCTCTACCCCGTACCTGTCATCTGGGGTTACAATGACTTTGAACGTCTTATCAACACCCTGAGGACTGCTGACTGATAATATAAATATCCATAAAACGTAAGCGCCCTGAAGGCAGAGCTTTCAGGGCGCTATTTTTAAACTTAAAGCTTTCTCAGGCTTTTTCCAGGGAAAGCATAAGACTATCTTAAGTCTCCTTCCGTACTTTATGCTGCCGGGCAGAATTCCCTTTTCTTTCTGGGCCAAAGAGGCTTAGTGATTGTCGGTTTTACATATATTTCATTGTCATAACCGTCGCGCTTCTTTTTTATTTCTGTTCACTCATTGTTTATTCCACCGCATTGAAATTTAAAAGAACCGCTTTGCGTATCCTGTTTGAAAGGATCCAGGCCAACGCCAGCTTTGCCAGATCAGGAATTACATACGGAATAACACATATTGAAATCACCGTACCGAAAGAGTATGTTGTTCCGCGCATTCCAGAAACGACCTGAAACCACATCGTTCCGACGAAATAGCATATAATCAGACCGCCAACAAGCACCGGCAGTCGGAGTTTACTGCATTTGAGGAATAACGGCTCAAACAACAAATAAAAAACGGCAGTAAAGATAAAACCGATGATATATCCTCCAGTTGGGCCAACTATATGACCTATGCCTCCTTGAAATCCGGAAAAAACGGGCAATCCGACACAGCCCATAAGAACGTATAATGCTATGGCTGCAAGTCCGGTTTTGCCGCCCAACAATAGTAAACTGCAAAACACAGCAAAGGTCTGCATTGTAAATGGAACGGCAGATGGAATTGTCAGCCATGAAGACACAGCCATAAGACACGTCATCATGGCAATCAGAGACATTTTCTTGACAGACATTTATATCTCCATCAAATAAGCAAGATTTGTGCTCCTTAAGCACAGAATAAATCAAACATATTATATCGCAAGATTATAATTTGTTGCCCTATCGTTTATGACAGTCAGCAGGGATGATTTTATAATACTCCTCTGATACAGTCAACCCATATGGCTTTAACTCCTTTAGGCCATATCCTGCGTCCTTCGCCCCATTGAGAACGTACGAACAAAGTTTCTTAAGACAACTGCTCTCCCGTCCCCAAGCAAAAAACGGCACCCGCTAAGGCCATTTCAGATCATCAATCTTGATTTGGTGTGAAATATGATTGATAAAAATCTTGATTTGCGTCGCAAAGAGTGATAGAATGCAAAATATAAGAAATGGTGTATATATACGTATTTATAATTCTTGATTTCGTGCAGAGGTGCTGTGATGAAACGTAAAATCGAGGAAGTTATCTATAACTGGAAAATAAATAGCAATGGAAGAACCGCTTTACTGATTGACGGAGCAAGGCGTGTGGGAAAAAGCTACATCGTTGAAGAGTTTGCCAAAAAAAATTATAAATCTTATATTTTGATTGATTTCAACCAGGTCGGCACTGAAATCATTGATCTTTTTGAGATGAACTTCAGGGATATAGACAGCTTTTTTATGTATCTGTCTGCTGCTTTTAATGTAAAACTATATGAAAGGGAATCCCTGATCATATTTGATGAGGTTCAGTTATGTCCCAGAGCAAGGGCTGCAATTAAATTCCTCGTGTCAGATGGCAGATTTGATTATATTGAGACGGGCTCATTGATGTCAATCAAAGAAAACGTCAAGAGCATTGTCATTCCATCTGAGGAGAGGCATATCAAGATGTATCCTATGGATTTTGAAGAGTTTCTTTGGGCCAAGGGAGAAGACATGATTATGCCGCTGATAAGAGATTGCTACGAGAAAAGGAAACCTCTTGGACAGGCCCTTCATCGCAGAGTGATGACTTTATTCCGTGAGTATATCATCATAGGAGGAATGCCACAGGCTGTCAGGGAGTATATTGAGACGAAAAGCTTTGAAGCAGCCGATCAGATAAAAAGAGATATCCTGACCCTGTACAGGGAGGATATTCAAAAGCATGCCGGCGGGTATGTTGGCAAAGTGGAAAGTATCTTTGATGAAATTCATGCGCAACTTTCAAAACATGAAAAGAAATTCACTTTATCATCCTTAGGGAAAGGAGCCAGATTCAGGGATTACGAAAGTGCATTCATGTGGCTCAGCGATTCTATGATTGCCAATGTTTGCTTTAATTCCACGGAACCCACTATAGGCTTAAAGCTGAATCGTGACAATTCCTCGTTTAAAATGTATATGGGTGATACAGGACTCCTGATCAGCCACGCCTTCGATGAAAACGGCCTTGTTTCAGAAGAGATATATAAGAAGCTGCTGTTTGGAAAACTGGAAGTCAATGAAGGGATGATTTTCGAAAACATCGTTGCTCAGATGCTTGTTGCGAGTGGCCGTTCACTTTATTTCTACATGAATTCTTCACGTACGGATAAGAACAGTCGAATGGAGATAGACTTTCTTCTGGCAAAAAGCAAGACAACAAATCGTCACAATATAACGCCATTGGAAGTAAAGTCCGGAAAAAATTACACGTTGTCTTCCATTAAAAAATTCATGAATAAGTATCCTGAACGGCTGAATGAAGCTTATGTTTTGCATACCTCGGATTATTGTGAAAAGGATGGAATCGTCTATTTGCCAGTTTATATGACTGGATGCATATAAAACGTTCTCGCTGTAGAACTTAGAATACTCTGGGCCAATAAAGGTCCGTTAGTTGAACCCATAATAAACAAAGAAGCTGTTCAGCCCCTGTGACACTTTCCGTACCACGTCCTGCGTCCTTAGTTGGATTGAGAACGTACGAACAAAGTTTCTTAAGATTGCCTCTCTCCCGTCCCCAATAAAAAGCGACACCAGTTAAGGTATCGCTGAATGTTCCGGTTTCCGTGTGACGTGGTTTCAGAGTCCCTGGGGTAGATTTTACCGTTTCCGGTCACAGAATCGTGTCAGAGGGGATATGTTTTCACAATGTTCCCAATATGGTGTTGCAAGAACAAACTGAGATTCCGTTATTTAAAAGTAATTACCTGGTCTGCAACATTCACTTTTGCAGCAACTCCGAACGGAATAATGCAGCGAGGTGTTGCGTGCCCAATATTCAGGTTAGCAACTACCGGCAAAGAAGAATCATTTATAACTTTTATCAGAACGTCCTTGTATTCCTCAAAATAAGTTTCATCTGCCGGTTTTCCGACAAGAACACCGCTGATCACATCAAATATACCATATTGCTTCAGTGCCTCCAGCATTCTCCTGTACTTTTCCGGTGGCGCTTTTTCTTCGCTTGTTTCAAGAAGCAGGATCTTTCCACGCCAGTCTTCCAGGTCGGGGAAGATCGAATACCTGGCGCATATTTCCGGAGAATTTGCATAGCGCTCTCCGTTGAAAATATCAAAGATCGTATCAATACATCCGCCTAATATCTCACCTTCAAAAATATCTTTTCCCTGTAAAAGTTCGAACCCGTTATTTTTGTGAGAAGGCATCTTGGTTCCAATCGCATCAGGCGAGAAATCTTCCCTTGAATCATACCAGACATCGCTCGGTTTGATTTTTGCGATTGTCCCATTCTCAATCAATTCCTTGAAGTAAGATTTCGTATATGGCAGCATATCCTCCTGCAGTTCACACACATCCGGCAGAAAGGCCTGCCCGTAAAATGTATTGAGTCCTGCTTTATGCAGCATCAGATGATTCATTGTAGTATCGGAAAAACCGAGAAATACTTTTTTCTTTACAACATTTTTCAGCTCATTGTTATCAAAAAGATACGGCAATAAACGGTAAGTATCATCTCCTCCTAAGGCACATAGGATCATATCCGTATCACTTGTGAACTACTCGGCAATTGAATTGCCGGAGCATCTGATATGCAGCCTTCCGGCTGTAGATTCAGGGTGGGTCCATGCCACCTCTACTGCTACCTTACGGTTACACAGCTACTTTTACCACTTCCGGATTTGACAGCTTTTCTGTCGGGAAATTTCCCGCCATGCCCCTCTCTTTTCTCAGGGTATTGTAGGCTCCCACTGCATCGGCATTCCGGATCTTCACGCCGTCTTTATAAAGCCCCCTCTTCTTACGGTTACTCTTTCTTGCGTATGTTTCAGACACATCGTCAGACAGCGGACTGCACTGGCTCGTCCACGACTCCTCCTGCCTTATGAGCCGTATGCCTTTCATGGACAGCTTGTATTCCGGCATCTGATATATCCTGTTGTACGGCAGTGCGTGCAGCTTCTGATTTGTGACTGCCCCAAGGTCATTCTCCCTGCGGATCCCTTTTATGTCCCCGATCACGACCGTATGGATGTTATTCTCCACGCAGTACACCTGTATGTAATGTGTGACCTTGTGCAGATAATCCTTCACCGAATGGCGTTTCTTTTCATACAGCATAAGAAGGTGTTTTGAAGGCTTTGGATATTTCACTCCATTTCCCGCCTGAATAGCGCGGACATTGGCAAGGTCATCCTCATCGGAAAGAACCGTTCTGGTGATGGACCAGGCCAAAGCGGTGGGAACGTCAATACGGGTCACACCCTCCGGCAATTCGCCCTCCCAGGAGAGCAGCGTGATGGCATAGGTGCCGGCCTGATCCAGTACTGTGGGGGTGTTGGTCCAGGCATCCAGCACCTGGACCTTGCAGAAACGGCCAGTCTCCGGCAGCACGTAGATGATTGGTTCCTCGCTGAGATCGTACCAGACCTGTGTATAGATGGTATCTACGTTGGGAGATACCACGTCCTTAAAACTTGCGTTAGTCAGTGCTTTGTTGTGGATAAACTGATTGACAGGTGCTTTTCCGGTAACGA
>JAKSPD010000008.1 GCA_024405115.1 Lachnospiraceae bacterium | reverse complement strand
TGCTACGATTGGTTTTCAGCGGATTTCTTTACATAACTGAAATCTTGTCATAACCTCATGAACTTGAGGAGGCAGCCTTCGTGGATGGAGCTACTTCATTCCAGACATTCTTAAAGGTTATGCTTCCAATCATGAGACCTGGTTTTGTCACTGCCGGAATCTTTGCACTTCTTGATTTCTGGGGCGAGTACATGTTTGCTCTCCAGCTCATTGTTAAGAAGGAACTGCTTCCCGCCGGAGTTACAATACTCCGTTTCCAGTCAGGCACCGGCGTGCGCCAGAACTGGGGATATACATACGCAGCCTGCGTAATGTTCGTTCTTCCCATTCTTATCATTTATGCAGTATTCCAGAAGAAACTTATGGGTGGTATGACGGCAGGCTCTGTAAAGGGTTGATTTATGAATAGTAGTAAAAAGAAAACAATTCACTGGGGAACCATCGTTACCAGAATCATGATGATCATCTGGTCACTTTTCATTCTCTTTCCGTTCTACATCATGTTCGTGACGGCATTTAAGAGCAATGAGGAATTCTGGCATAAGATGTTTGCCCTTCCGGAAACGCCTATAAAGATGGGAATCGAGAACTTCGCATTCGCATGGACCGAGGCGCAGATGGGATCAGGTATGGCAAATACGGTCATCATATGTGGCGGTGCACTTGTCTTTACACTGATCTTAAGTTCAATGGTGGCATATGAGCTTACTAGAAGGCACATTCCCTTTAAAGGGGCGCTTAATACACTGTATCTCACAATGCTCCTTGTTCCCACAATCGTCTGCCTTACCCCCACCTTCTTTGTAGGAAAGATACTGGGACTTTATAATAAGAGAGTTGCCCTGATACTTTTCTATACGGCACATGAGATTCCTTTCATCGTTTATACGATGAGGTCATTCTTTTCAACAATCCCGCATGAGCTGGAGGAAGCTGCATACATTGACGGTGCTTCGTCTTTCCAGACTTTCTGCAGGGTAATGCTTCCTGTAATGAGGCCCGGATTTGTAACAGCTGGTATTTTTGCACTTCTTGACTTCTGGGACGAGTACATCTTCGCAATGCAGCTCATTGTTAAGAAGCAGCTTCTTCCCGCCGCCGTTACAATCCTCCGCTTCCAGATGGGTGATGCGGTGCGTCAGATTTGGGGACCTACCTTTGCGGCCTGTGTTACGCTTACGATGCCCATCCTTGTTATCTATCTGATTTTCCAGAAGAAACTTATGGGTGGTATGACGGCAGGTTCAGTAAAGGGATGATTTTACAGTCAATTTAAAATGTTTTTTTGGAAATGCGTCGGGTTTTCCCGTCGCATTTCCCTTATAAGAAATAAGAGGTAGAAAAAATGAACAGACTCAAAGTTGGATTTTCAAGGGAAAACATCAACCCTCCGCTTGGTATCGGCGTACACGGATACTTTGTTCCGCGTTTTGCCAGTAAGATCCTTGATGATCTTTATGTTAATGCAATCGCCTTAACGACCGATGAGGCAGCGGAAGAGGAAGTGAAGGTATGGAACCCTGATACGGGACGTTATAACCGTGACGCAAAAAAGGCTCCATATGGCAACTGCGTCCTTATGTATTCAATTGACAACTGCGGAATTAATGCGGCGCAGTGCCTCACATTCAGAAAGTATATCTCAAAGCTGACTGGTGTTCCGGTGGAGAACATCTTCCTTCAGTGCACACATACCCATACAGGCCCCTTCGCAAGGGTTGACAATGCCTTTGAAGTGGATCCGGAACCCATTGAGAAGTATGCGGAATTTTTAATGACACGTCTTGCTGATTCAGGACTACAGGCCCTTATGGACATGAAGCCTGCAAGGATGGGATTCTGCGAGGGAGTGGCTCCTGACAGGGTGGCTTACATCCGCCGCTATAAGATGAAGGACGGTACCACGTGGACATGCCCGCCCATCGAGGATCCTGACATTGACCATGTGATCGGTGAGCTTGACCAGAGAGTAAACGTACTCCGTTTTGACCGCGAAGGTGCGGACACCATAGTCATGATGAACTATGGTCTTCATGCTGACTGCCTTAACCTTGACGCCATAAGCCCCGACTGGCCCGGATGGATGAGCAGGACATTTGAGGCTGCAGTACCCGGAACGAAGTGCGTGTTCTTTAACGGATGCGAAGGCGACGTGGGAAGCACCCATGTATGGCCTGAGGGCGGTGACATGAATGATACCTTCATCTCATTTGATAACGAAATGAAGAGTGAAGGAATGGCCCGCTTTGTGGGACGTGCACTCTGCGGAACAATCCTTCAGGTATACGATAAGGTTGAGTACGTTGACGTAGACGAAGTAAAGATGCTTTCAAAGACACTTAAGGTTGCCGCCAATGTTCCAAAACCTGAGGAGCTCCCGAGGGCACACCAGTATAAGGAATGGCATGATGCAGGCCGTGATGACCTTATTCCTTACACGGCGATGGAACTTACAACTGTAGTTGCCGAAGCATTAAGGATGTGCCGTCTTGAGAATGGACCTGAGTTCTTTGACCTTACCTTAAGCGGGGTAAAGATAGGCCCTGTAGGATTTGTGGGCATTCCCGGGGAACCCTTCACGGGCGTGGGAGTGGGCATAAAGGAAGCTGAAGGATGGAAGATGATCTGCCCGTGCTGCCTTGCAAACGGTTCTGAAGCATACTACCCCATGAAGGAAGCCTTTGATGAGGGCGGATATGAAGCACGTTCCTCAGATTACAAGGGCGGAGTGGCTGAAGAGATAATCAGGGGAGGAAAGGAACTCCTTGACGAGCTTAAATAATGGGTGCACTTTTCCTGACGGTATGCGTGCTGGACGGTCTGGTCCTTGCATGCGTACAGAATAAAATCAGTAAGGACAGTATCCGCACAATGAGCGACAATGCCGTATATGAGGCACTGGTCTTTGGAATCGGAGCTGTTGTGATGGGAGCATTCGGCGGTGTAAGGGTCTGCAGTCCTTACACCGTTCATCTTGGTGTAGTGCTTGGAATTCTCATAATCCTGGAGGGCGTTTTTGCAGTAAATGCGCTCAGGATAGGTTCAATGTCCCTTTCGACCATGATATCAATGTGTTCGCTGGTCATACCCATCATTCCCGCCAAGTGGCTCTGGGGGGAGGAACTCACCTGGCAGCGCATCACCGGCATTGTTCTCATGATCATATCAATGGGACTGATACTCAACCTGATTACTGAATTTACTGAAAAGAAAAAGAATGCGGAACTTGAGAAGGTAGAGTACGGCGTCAGCAGAAAGTGGGCCTTCTTTGCATTCATGTCTTTTCTGGCGGGCGGTGTCATGGGCTTTAATCAGAAGAAGCTTACGACCTGCGGGCTTTCAGGAGAGATAATGCCGTATCTTTTCTACGGATTTGTGACGGCATCGTTACTGGGAGCAGTACTCTATTTCTATTATAAGAACCGTGAAGGGGAAGGCCTGACGCTTCAGCTTAACAGGAAGAACATGGTTTACATCATTCCTTCCGGTATTGCAATGGCGCTTCTCCATATAGCTACCATGAAGGCCATCGAGCTTCTGCCGATGTCGCTTCTGCTTCCGATAAGTAACGGGGGAAGGCTTATACTTGTTACAGTAATTGATATGTGGCTGTTTAAACAGAAACTGTCAGTTGAACAGCTTATAGGAATCACGGTGGGCATTACTTCAATCGTCCTGCTCAGTTTGTGAATATCAGTAAGTCATGATATATCTGGTCATAATAGTACTTGTGGCAGTTGCATCTGCCTGCATACAGAATTACTTCTGTAAAAACCTGTTTAAGAATGAAAGTGACAATCTCAAATATGAGACTGTCATATATATAATCGCGCTCATTTCCACTGTACTTGTCGTGGATTTACCGAAGCCCTCGTCTTACTGCATAATGCTTGCGGTAATTAACGGCTTAATACTTACACTGGAAAACTACGCCATTCTGGAAGCAATGCGCTGCGGCTCAATGAGCCTTACCTCACTTTTTTCACTGGCGGCACTTATAATTCCGGTAGTCGTTTCCCCGTTTTTGTGGCACGAGGAGCTGAAGGCCACCCAGCTTTTCGGTTCGGTGCTCACTGTAATTTCAATGGCTCTCATCCTGGATGTTTTTTCGGGAAAACATGACATAAACAGAAGATGGCTGCTGTTTGCATTTATTGCGTTCTTTGCCGGTGGATCATGTGCCATCTGTGAAAAGTACCTTACCACATCGGCTCATGCCGATGAGACAAACACATATGCCGTAATAAGCTTTGTTGTCGTGATTGTGGCCACACTGATAATACAGAAGGTTAAAAAGGAAAAGGCTGAGTTTAAGCTTACAAAGAAGAACTTTCTTCCGATTCTTTTCATCGGATGCGGAAGTGCCGTCATTTTCCTTCTTACCATAGCAGCCTTAAAAGTGCTTTCCACCTCCGGTGTTTATGCAACCAATAACGGGGCACGTCTAATGCTTGTGACGCTTTGTGACGTGTTTATCTTTAAACAGAGGCTTTCAAAAAGCCAGGTTGCCGGCATGGGTATGGGGCTTCTGGCCATCATCCTGCTTTCTTTGTAAAATTAGTGCCATATTGTAAATAAAAAGATTGTGCAAACCTCCGTACTTTGCTATAATAGTCGCGTTGCTGACGGCATCGCCCAAGCAAAAGAGGAGGTATTTTTATGAATAAAAAAGCTAATGCTAAGGCCCTTCTGCCCATTCTCGTGTTCCTTATCCTTTACCTTGGACTTGGAATCATTTTTGAGTATGTGCTTAAGATCCCGATGGGATTCTATTCAATCCCCATCGTTGTCATTTTCCTTATTGCCCTTTTAGTCGCATGCATCCAGAACAAGGAACTTTCTTTTGAAAAGAAGCTTGAACTCATGGGACACGGAATCGGGGATCCCAACATCGTGACCATGATCCTCATCTTCCTTGAGGCAGGTATGTTCGTGGGCGTTTGTGGAAGAAGCGCGGCAGAAAGCGTTGCATATTTTATGCTTGATGTTGTCAAGAATCCGCAGTGGGCTCCCGCAATCATGTTCGTTGTTGCATGCTTCGTTTCAACGGCCATGGGTACTTCAGTTGGAACCATCACCCTCATAAGCCCCATCGGTATTGCCATTGCAAATGCTTCAGGCATCAGCCCGGCATTCCTTCTCGGTGCTATCGTGGGCGGAGCAATGTTCGGTGACAACCTTTCATTCATTTCTGATACAACCATCGCGGCCTGCAACGGACAGGGCTGCCAGATGAAGGACAAGTTCAGGGAGAACTTCGGAATTGCACTTCCCGCAGCAATCGTCACCCTCATCCTCATCGTTTTAAAGTCACTTTCACTTGACATCCAGCCGGTTGCAAATCCCGGATATAACTTTGTTCAGATAATTCCCTACATCATCGTTCTGGTTCTTGGAATCATCGGTGTAAACGTATTCATCGTTCTCATGATCGGTATCCTTTCAGGTTCAGCCATCATGCTTGCAACAGGTGCAATCACAGGAACAAGCCTTCTTGCTTCAATGGGTTCAGGCGCTTCAGGAATGTTCGAGACCACAATGGTTGCAATCCTTGTTTCGGCAATCTGCGCACTCATCCGTGAGTTCGGCGGATTCGAGGCACTCCTTAACTTCATTAAGAGAGTCTTCAAGGGAAAGAAGAACGGACAGCTTGGGATGGGACTTTTAGTTGGTGCAATGGACATTGCCACCGCTAACAATACCGTTGCTATCGTTATGGCTAACCCAATCGCAAAGGAGATGTCAGAAACCTACGGCATCAGGAATAAGAAGACCGCTTCCATCCTTGATACATTCTCATGTATCTTCCAGGGCGTCATCCCTTACGGCGCACAGATGCTCGTTGCAATCTCTGCAGCAGCAGAAATGGGTTGTGCTGTTTCAGCATTTGAAATCATGCCCAACCTTTTCTATCCCTATGTGCTTCTTGTAAGTTCACTGGTATTCATCTACATCATACCTGATAAGAAGGCATAAGATTAATAATCAGACAAAAAAGGAGGATCTCCAAAACGGAGGTCCTCCTCTTAAATTCATCTTTTTAATCAGCTTAAGACTATGTTTTCAAAAAGTGAGACTCTTTCCGCATAGTCCTTAAGGAATTCTTTTCTGGGCCCGTAAAAACCGCCATCTGCCTGAATTTCCTTTATCATGTAGTCGTTTATGTCTCCTGCGGCAAGCATTGCCTTAAGGGCATAGTTTTCGGTGAATTCATTTAAAAGTTCCTGTGCTTCTTTTTCCATTCCATCCTTAACAAGCTTTCTGGCAAGTTTTTCAATGCGTTCCTGCGCGTCCTCCTGGTTAAGTTCGACTTCAAGAAGGTCATTACTGTTATCTTCAGAATAGACTTCTTCATCAATGCCTGTAAGTTGTCCTGCCCATTCCATATGCCACCAAAGGGATTCGTCATCAAATTTCTCACTGCCACGTGACATGCATTCCGGTATCTTCGGAACCTGCCCGGGAATCCAGTAAACAGGAATGTAGACGCTCATGCAGGGTGATGCCGGTGCCCACAGAAGCTTCAATCCGATTCCCTTTTCGTATGTCATTATCATGGAAGCTGCGGTCTTTGCCTCATCCCATGAATTTGCATGCATACAGATGGAACAGTTTTCCCCGCCGGAGTCCGAGAACCTGCCGGCATTTATCTCATCTTCAAAATGGTCACCAAGAATGAACTTAAGCATCGGGACACCGACGGAGGCTCCATATGACTTAAGGGCTTTATTAAGTTCACGGTCATCATGGAACTTACCGTCTTCGATGTCATCCTCAAGTCGTTTCTGTGCGATTTCATTCATTGACTGTAAAAGGCATCCAAAGAGGAGTTTCATCATCTGGTTACGGCGCGGTACTGAGAACCTCTGACGGGTGGCAGGCTTCGTATAAGCCTTTGCAAAGTCAACAGGCTCGGAAGGATGGAGCCAGCGGTTGTCACGTACCGTTTTTTTCATGTCTTTTGAACATTCGGTCCAGTCGGTAGTGATCGTATAGCAGTTTGATACCGTAGCATAATCATCAATTTTCTTTGATACCCACTGCCTGCCCGCCGTTTCAAGTATCCATACTTCCTTCTGATCGCACATGATGAATGTGTTTTCATATCTTCTGTCAAAAAGCTGTGAGGCATTGGCATTCTGCCCGAAGGTCTCCAAAAGTCCGGTTATGACACCGACTGCCTCCCTGGCCGTTTCAGCTGCCTCAAGGGCACATCTTAACATGTCCATTCCCAGGAGACCTTCCACGGTTTCAGCAGGGCATTTAGAACCTTCCGCCTCGTTTCCGATGAAAAGGCCTTTTTCATTGGCACCCATCTCAAATCCGTCCATCCAATAGGGACGGCTTCCTATCACGGCGAATCTGGATCCTTCTTTACAGTACCCCGTCCCGTTTACAGTTGCAGTCATTTTCTTTGAAGTGCTTTTCACACATGAGGGTTTCTCCCTTTTTGTTCCGGCAGGGAAATAGCCAAGCGGCTGGCACTCGCCAAGCGGACGGTCGCTGTTTTTGGCAAGGATGGTCTGCATTGTTTCAGAAAACTTCTTATTGATAGCTATCGTATCGCACATAACTTCCCCCTACGTTTATTCTAGAAACAGTATTCCCTTATGAACTTAGCCACTCCGTCCTCCGCGTTAGAAAGGGCTATGAAGTCAGCTGCCTTAAGCGCATCTTCGCAGGAGTTGGACATTGCCACCCCAACTGCAGCTGCCTTTATCATGGGAATGTCATTGTCACCGTCGCCGAACGCCATGGTGTTTTCCCTTGTATACCCAAGCTTTACTGCAAGACCGCAAAGTGCATCCCCCTTGTTTGCATGGATGTTGTTGAACTCCACGTTTTCATCCCTTACGGATGATGTGCATATGATGTCAGGGAAAAGCTCTGCACCGTGGTGCAGAGTCTCCTGCTGGAAATCATGGTCATATGTAAAGAACTGGATCTTCTGGATGTCACGTCCCTTTTCTGTAATGAAAGCCTTTAACTCCGGAACTGAATCACGGAGGTTTCTTACCATGTCGATGTAATGCGGATCCTGTACAAAGCTTTCAACCCTGTCCTTAAACGAACCGGTGATCCATCCGTGGTCATTCATGTAGCAGTCATAAAGGGCCGGCTTTGTGTCGAGATAACGCATGATGTCCAAAGCTTCAGAAAGCGGTATCTCCGCAGTATAAAGCTTCTCACCGGTCCTCACGTCTGCAACGGAGGCACCGTTGATGTTTATTGAGTAGTGAACGAACGGCATTTCCCTTATACATGCGGGCATGGCGCTAAAATAGCGCCCTGTCGAGGGAACTATCTCGATTCCTCTTTCAGAGGCTTCCTTTAATGTGTCAAATGTGAATTCTGATATCTTCTTATCCGGATCAAGCAGTGTTCCGTCAAGGTCAAGCCCGATCACCTTTATCTCTTTTTTTTCCATGATGTCGTCCTTATATTTGATATCAGTATTATAACTCATAAAACAGGGTTTGGTATTGTAAAAAATTACGGATTTTTCGGAATAATCGGATTTATTGTCCGTTTTTTAACGAATTAAAAGATCGGTAACTGTGGTAAAATGACTTCATGGAAGAATCATTTGTTAAAAGAATCAAAGATCTTATGAGGGTATCGGAACTCCGTGATGTCACAAAGCACACCGGATTTCTTACAGGCGTGGAACAGGCAGAGTTTCTTCAGACCTTTGAGAGAACGGAGGGACCGTTCCTTTGTGGCGGTCATACAGACCCGGAGCGCGCCATGGCCGTCTTTCCGGCGTCTTACGCCGATATGGATGCAATCCCCTCAGAGCTTATTTCCTGCATAAGAATCACTCCTGTAAATAAGAAATTTGCGGATGACCTTACGCACAGGGATTTCCTTGGGGCACTGATGAACCTTCAGATTGAACGTGACTGCATCGGCGACATACTCATAAAGGAAAACACGGCGTACATTTACTGTATATCCGAAATGAAAGAGGTGATAACGGATGGACTTACAAGAGTTAAACACACAGAGGTTAATGCAGAGGCCGTTTCGCTTTCAGAATGCGACATAGCTCCTGACTTAAAAGAAATGAAGGCGAACGTGGCATCGGAAAGGCTTGACGCGGTCATAGCAGCGGTATTTAAGCTGCCACGTGCAAAGGCCTCGGAAACCATTTCATCCGGATATGTGTTCCTTGACGGAAGGGAGGCATCCGGAAATGCCGCAAAGCTGAAGGAAGGAATGAAGATATCCGTCCGCGGACACGGTAAGTTCATATACGACGGAATCGAGGCGGAAAGCCGAAGGGGAAGGCTTTTCGTAAAGCTGAGGCTTTATGTGTGACATTGACAAAGTCACGCAAAAAACTTATATTTATAAGGATGGAAACCATTTTGGTCATTTAAATAAAAAAGGAGAAGAATATGGAAGAGAAGATAGAGCTTACACTTGATCCGTTTGCAAAAAAGGCTGAAGAGGAAGCAGCTGAGATAGTACCCGCAGATGCTGAGTACATGAAGGATGTGGTTCTCACAGATGAAGAGCAGACTGCCATCACAGAGTTTGCTGCAAAGATAGATATTACTGATACTAATTCCGTTATGACATACGGGGCGGCGAGCCAGCAGAAGGTAGCTGAGTTTTCAGACACTGCACTTCAGGGAATAAAGACAAAGGACCTTGGTGAAGTGGGTGCAATGATCACAAACCTTGTGGCAGAGCTCAAGAACGAGCCCACAGAGTCAAAGGGCTTCCTGGGACTTTTCAAGAAGAACGTTCCCGTTGAGAAGTTAAAGGCTCAGTATGCAACGACTGAAAAGAACGTTGAGAAGATTTCAGATGTTCTCGAGGATCATCAGATCGTACTTACAAAGGATGCCGCTATGCTCGATGAGATGTATTCTGCAAACCTTACTTACTATAAGGAGCTGACGATGTACATTCTTGCCGGCAAGAAGGCACTCGAGGATGCAAAGGAAGGAAAACTCAAGGAACTCCAGGCAAAGGCGGCTGAGACAGGTCTTCCTGAGGATGCTCAGGCAGCAGCTGACTATGCTGACATCGTGACAAGATTTGAGAAGAAGCTGTATGACCTTGAACTTACAAGGACCGTCTCAATGCAGATGGCTCCCCAGATAAGGCTCATCCAGAACAATGATTCACTCATGGTTGAGAGAATCCAGTCGACCCTGGTAAATACCATTCCGCTCTGGAAGAACCAGCTGGTACTTTCTCTCGGACTTGCACATTCACAGGAAGCATTAAAGGCTGAAAAGGAAGTTACGGATCTTACAAATGAGCTTCTTAAGAAGAATGCCGACATCCTTAAGACCGGAACAATCGAGATTGCAAAGGAAAGCGAGAGAAGCGTTGTGGATATCGAGACATTAAAGGAAACAAACCAGAAACTCATCGAGTCCCTTACGGAGGTAACAAGAATCCAGGAAGAGGGCAGAAAGGCCCGCGCAAATGCAGAAGGCGAGCTTGCCCAGATTGAGGAGGAGCTCAAGACAAAGCTCCTTGCATTAAGCACACAGAGTAACGACTCAAAAGGAGAGGAATAATTGAGAGGTTCAAATAAGGGCGGAGCCGGTGGAGCACTGCTTAGTTTTGTAAGTATAGTGATAGCCCTTTTTGTATTAACAAAAATACTGCCGTCACTTTTCAAAATCGTATTTGTAGGGATTTTTATCCTGGCAGGAATTTTTGCATTAGGTGTTATTGCAGTCACCATTTATGCCATTAAAAGCGGTTCCGATGAAAATAAAAAAAGAATGGCTGCCAAAGCTAAGACTGATGCGCCTTCAGAGGAGCAGGCCATAAAGGACAATGATCCGGACGAGATCAGAAACGCCAAGACACAGATCCTAAAGATAAATGCACTCATCAGAAAGGTTCAGGATGAAGAGGTACGCGCTAAATCCTACGAGGCCTATAACTGGGCACTTAAGATAGTGAATGAAATCTCGCGCCAGCCCCATGAGATAAAGAGGACAAAGCATTTCTTCAGTTACTACCTTCCAACCCTGGAAACTGTACTTGAGAAATACCTTACCGTAGAGGCAGGCGGCGTAGCTGATGAGGCTAAGGTCAAGGCTGTATCCTGCTGTGAAAACCTTCTTGATGCTTATAAAAAGCAGTACAGGAGTCTTTTCAATGATGAGATGCTTGACCTGACGGTTGAGAAGAGAACACTTGATACCATGCTTGCAAGGGATGGTATCAGGGAAGAAGCCTGAAGAAGGAGTAAAATATGGAACTGGTCCAGCTTCTGATGGTATTTATCGGAATAGTCGCGGTATGCATGGGAATGTATGAGATTGCCAAAAAAACCGTTGCGGGAAGGAATACTGCCGCTTCCACTCAGGAACAGATAAGGAGGTTCTCGACAATTGACGGAACGACTTACATTATCGAGGGAAGCGTTGTAATACTTATGGCTTTTTCAGACTACATCCCGTTCATGGGAACAACGGCAGGGCTTTATACCGGGCTTGGAATCCTGATTGCCTGTGTGGTATATAACTTCATAATGGCAAAAAAGATCCTCAACAATTTCCCGGATGAGGACGGCGATAATAAAAAGAGAAAATAAATGGCTGCGGCCTGCGCAGGGATGATTTCCCGCAGGTCGTTTTGTTTATGGGAGGGAGTAAATGAAAAAAGAATAATCACGATGATTCTTCTGGCCTGACTTATTTCTTCGGCATTCACGATCTCTGCTTTTGCGGTGACCGGTGATATTTTCATGAACAGATGCTTTTTATTTTATGTCTTTCAGCTTGTTTTTCGATAGAATGCAATCCTTGGGGTACCGTCATCAACATAGATGGTGCCGGCCTTAATGAAGCCCTGCTTTCTGACGGCGGCCTGCATTGTCTTATTATCCGCATGAGTATCAATGCGGATATTTTTTGTTCTGGTGTCACAGTATGAAAGGGCTGCCTTAAGGATGCCCTTTGTCACCTGGTCGGAGGCAATGCGGTGGATGGTTCCGTAAGGCTCATCGTCAGGCCATGATCCGTCCTCTATTACCGCATACGCAGGGTCGTCACCGAGGATGAACGCAAAGGTGCCACAGACCTTTCCGGTTTCATCAGTGACAACATAGCTGATTCCTTTCCTGATATCGTTTTCAAGCTTTTCATCCGGGTTATCTGTCGGGCCCCACTGTGTTGTGTTGCCCTCAGCCCTCATGTGGGCGCGCCCCAGGTCATAAAGCCTGTGCATTTCAGGAAGATCTTCTACCTTTGAGTTTCTGACATTAAGCATTGAGGGGCTGCTACTCCTTATTTTTTTCAGATCTTTTCTGGATTTCCTCCCCGTACTCCAGGTAGCCGTAATAAAGGAAGGTGGTGTAACATTTTTCACATACGAATGTGTAATATCCGTCATGATTAAGGGAAGGATCGTTAAGTGCATTCCATGCATTTTCAACGCATTCATCAATCTTTGAAAGGGCATCCTCGAGTCCAAGCCACGCCTCATACAGGTTAGCCATGTTAAGGTACGTGATGGCCATGTTTGCCTTTCCTCCGGAAACACCTTCCATTACGGACAGTGCCATCCCGTCATGCCGTATGGCGTCCTCATACATCCCAAGGCCGCTTTCAGAAAGGGCCATGTTGTTGTAGAGCCCGCCGAATCTTTCGTCACCTTCTGGTAACTGTGCTCTGTAGATGGACTCAGCCTTTTTAAAAAGTTCAATGGACCTTTCTGATTCACCAAAGGCGCGGAACACCGTCCCGCAGTTAAGGAATGCCGTGGCGGCACCCACGTTGTCACCGATGCCAAGTTCACCGACAAGCTCTATGGCACGCGTGGCATGGGATTTTGCTTCTTCACCCTTTCCGAGCTTTCTGCACAGGCCCATGAGTTCATTTTCTACCTGAAACTCACCTGTCCTGTCATTCCCCAGGACGGCCTCTTCCTTCCAGTACTGAAGGTGGCGCATTGCACCGTTCATGTCGCCTTTGTAGAAATATTCATCAAGTTTTTCTACGACACGTCTTATGTCTATGGGTTTTACAGGTGCCTCCTTTTTCCACTGTGATGTGTCAAAGGGACAGCAGGGTTCCACATAATCTTCTTTTTTTAAGGATTCTTCACTCATTATTTTTTCAGATAAAGGACCATGGCCGTGATGGGCAGGAAAGCCACGGCAAGGAGTTTAAGCATTATGATGTTGTAGACGGTCCAGTCGATTTCACCTGTCCTGCCGGCGATGTAAAGGACCACCCTTGAAAATGCCTGGAAGAAGAGCATTACATCAATTACCACAAGAACTATAAGCCATATTTTTAAAACTACAATGCCCATAAGCACCTCCGATTTACCTTATGGGCACATTATGCAGCTTTCAGCTGTCCATTAATAAGGACTTAATTGGTCCGCCGTTGCAGAAAGTTTTGAAAGTATGTTTTCGAATATTACGCCTTCCTCCGTAGGTATACCGGCGTCATCAGAAATCCTTATCGCCGTGGACACAAAATCAGCCGCCTTTGCCACGGCTTTTCCAAAGGCCATTCCCTTCATTACAGAGGCACACGTGATGGCGGAGAAAATGTCACCTGTTCCGGGACGGTTGCTGCCTGTCTTACGCGCGGTGAGGAACTTTACCTCCCCGTTTTCTGAAACGGCATTGATAATGCTGTTACCCCGCTCGATACCGGTTATCACGATGTCGGCAGGGCCCAGTGTTGAAAGCTCATCCATAATGTTCATGAGGTGTGACTTGAGCTTTCTCATCGTATGTTCCTTCGAGTCACAGATTATCTCATCATAGTCAAAGCCGGTAAGGATGCATGCCTCAGTGATGTTGGGCTTTACTATGGTAGCCTTCCTGATAAGCCGTTCCTTTATGTAGGTGGCATACTCGCTGCTGAAACCCCTGTAGAGCTTTCCGTTATCGGCCATGGCCGGATCAACGAAAACGACGGTGTTTTCCGAAGCCGTCTTTTCAATGAACGAGGCGGCAAGACTTACCTGCGCCTCATAATTCATGTAGCCGGTGAGTATTCCGTCAAAGGAAAGTCCCAGATCCTCCCATGCCCTTACGTAAGGTTCCATATGTTCAGTGAAATCCACCTTGTATTCCTTGGGAAATCCGGTGTGATTTGAGAGTATGGACGTGGGAATGGGACATGCCTGGATTCCAAGCGCGGAAATAACGGGTATTTCCACTGTCAGTGAACAGCGGCCATACCCGGATAAGTCATTAAAGATTGCCAGCTTAGGTGGTCTCATGAGAAGAGTTTACCACATGAGAAATTACATTGGAAGAAGATTTGATTTTTTAAGGACCGGTCTTGCGATATTGTAAAGGATGACGGCAATTACCGTGTTGATCACGGCATTGATGATGGTTGAGTAGGTAGTCACGGCCATGAGTGCCTTTATGGCTGAAGCGGCCTTATCGGCGTTAGGCGTGAGAAGGGTATACCATACATACTTTAAGGCAGGTTCGAAGACGCAGTTGAATAAAAGGCCTGCGGCCGATGCCAAAAGGGAAATCCTGAAAACGGCCTTCTTATCACCTTTTTCATTTATACTGCAGATCTTATGCGCAACGAGTCCCACGATGAGCCCGATGACAAGTTTTGTTATGAAGGTCCTGGGTGCCGAAGCCGCATACCCGCTCAGGATGTCCGCTATGGAAAGACCGACTGCCCCGGCAAGTCCTCCCCATACTCCACCGAGTAAGAGGGCTCCGAGGACTACAAAGGCGTTTCCGACATGAACCTTTGTTCCTGAAGCGGAAATTGCAGGGAATACCATATAACCGACGAAGCAGAGTGCAGCCATGAGGCCGGCCTCAGCTAGCTTTTTGACAGAATTCTTATTCACGTATATCACCTCCGTTTCCGCTAATATACTCTCGCAGGCAGTCCTTTTCAAGCAGGTGACCGAAATCTTAAGTCATTTTCCGGGGGCCCCCCGAAATTTTGAAATGCAACATAAAATAAGGCTTTTACAGATGCGTTTAAAGAAAACGGCGTCTTCAGAACATTTCTGTCAAAAGCGTAATGCTTGATAATCAGGGTCATATAGAGTATAATCAGCGAAAGAATGTGAGGATTTTTAAACGTGGCTGAAAGAGAACGCGATAAGGCGTACTGTTATATAGATACTGAGTTTAACGGTCAGGATTTTAAAAATCAGAATAAGGGATTCCAGGATGTTGTCCAGATCGGCGCGGTGATGGTACGCGGCGGTTCTGTTTTGGATACTTTCAGCACATACATTCATCTTCCGAAAGGAGTGCATGCCTCAAAAAGACTGGAGGCCCTTACGGGAATCAATTCCTATACCTTAAGGGACGCACCTTCCTTTGAACGTGCCATGAAGGATTTTGTGGCATTCGTGAACGGGTATGAGCCGGTAAAGGTTTATTCCTACGGGTCGGAGGACCGCAAGCGTCTTGAGGAGACGATGCGCCACTGTAAGCTGGGAAGCCAGGAGGTTGACGAATGTATAAAGCGTGTCACGGACGTAATGCCGTTCATAGACGAACTTCTGGGCAGGAAGGAATCACACGGGCAGCTTTCGATGGCGGAGCTGTGTGAAATCTGTTACGTTGATCCGGTGGATGCTCACGACGCCTTCCAGGATGCAAAGTTTCTGGGCCAGTGCGTAGAGAACCTGAAGAAGGGAAAGTTCTCAAAGAAAAAATACAGCCGTATAGTTGAGGAAAAGAAGTACCGTATCAATTACTTTAATAAGCGCCGGATCCGCATGCCCTTAAAGGAAGGAGAAACGGCACTTACGGCCGATGAGGCAAGTGCCGTGATAAACCTGATCACCAGGGCACAGAAGACAGGTAAATACCGTGATTTTGAGCTTGACGCACTCCGTGACGACATACTGACACTGGCAGGCTTTGGCGCCTTATACGGACAGGAAAATAAATGAAATATGTTCTGACTGCCGTTTTCGGATACCTTATAGGTTCCGTGAGCGGCTCGATAATAATCACCAGATATGTTTATCACGACGATGTGAGAGACCATGGCAGCGGTAACGCAGGTGCCACCAACGTGGCAAGGACCTTCGGCTGGCGTCCGGGTATAATCACATTTATTTGTGATTTCATAAAGTGCGTTCTGGCCATGTATTTCGGAAAATATTTCGCGGGAGAATGGGGGATGTTCATAGGAGGGGCATTCTGCCTCATAGGTCACTGCTTTCCGCTGTACTTCGGATTTAAGGGCGGAAAGGCGGTTTCCACAGGTGCGTGTGTTGCGGCGCTCATTGACTGGAAGCTTTTCCTTGTGATGCTCATCATATTCCTTCTGGTGGCCGTAAAGACAAAAATAGTTTCAGTATCATCGCTCACGGCGGCGGTAGTGCTGATTATAGCGGTGTTTTTTGTAACGCCCTCACTTCCGCTGAGACTTCTGGGAGTGTTTACCGGACTTCTTGTGATCTACATGCACAGAAGCAATATAAAGCGTTTAATGAAAGGAGAAGAGGGAAAATTTTCCCCCGGACACAGATGATAAAGAAGTTTTTTGACAAAGATAAGCTGTACCTCAGGGTGGCTGCAGGTTTTCTGCTTGGAATTGTATTCGGCATCCTGCTTCCGGATTTTTCGATAGCAGTGAAGGTAATCGGTGACATATACCTCAACCTCATAAAGCTCATGGTCATCCCAATAGTCATTTGCGCGGTGTTCTGCGGAATTGCCAATATAAGGAACGGGGAGCTCTTAAGAAAGATCGGATTCAGGACAGTTGCACTTTATGTACTCATGTTCGTCGTTTCCTCAGCCATTTCACTGGCGATTGCCTATGTGATAAGACCGGGTCTTACTGCATCATTTGAAAACGCGCCCGTTTATGAAGGAAACGTGGCGGCGCCGACAGTCACCAGTTTTTTAAAGACCATCGTTCCCACGAATATTTTTGCTTCAATGGCAGCAGGTGACACGCTTCCCGTAATCATTTTCACGATTGTTTTTGCAGTGGCAATAGTTGCGGTCGGGGAGCAGGGGAAACCTGTTGTTGACCTGATGAACAGCCTTTCGGCGGCATTCTTCAAAATGCTCCACTATTTCATGGAACTTACGCCCTTAGGAGTAATGAGCCTCATGGCGTTTTCAGTGGCACAGTACGGTGCAGGAATCTTCGGATCACTTGCAAAGTACATTTTTACATGCTGGCTCTGCTGCATAGCGGTGTTCATCATCGTAATGGTACTGCCCACATGCCTCATTACCAGGATGCCTGTCGGGAAATTCCTTAAGGCATGCGGAAAGATCGCACTTGTGACGCTTTCAACCACGTCGAGTGCGGCCACGCTGCCCACCACCATCAATGTAAGCATTAATGACCTCGGTGCTCCTGAGGCTATTTCAAAGTTCACGCTTCCGCTTGGCTGCACCATAAACATGTGCGGCGGTGCATGCTCATTCTGCTGTCTTGCGGTGTTTGTATCGGATTTCTATGGCATAGGACTTTCGTTCGGAACCATAGTCTTCCTCGTTTTTGTGGCTACCCTGATAAATATGGCCGCACCGGGAATTCCCGGGGGCGGAATCGTTTTAGGGGCGTCATTCCTTTCAATACTCGGCCTTCCCATAGACCTTATGGGACCGATCTCAGGCTTCTACCGTCTTCTTGACATGGCATTCACTACCATGAACGTGGAGGGCGATGTGGCGGCAAACCTTATTATAGCGGAATCGGTAAAGGGTAAATGACCGGAGGTAATAAATGAGGTACGGAGCAATAATCAACACGGCAGCAATAATCGTCGGCGGAATTTTCGGCCTTCTTTTCGGTAAGCTCATTAAGGAGAACATAAAGGATACCGTCATTAAGGGAATCGGTGCCTGCACCATGTTCATCGGCGCAAGCGGGGCACTGGCGAAGATATTTGTGATCAGTGACGGCTCCATTTCAACAATCGGCTCCGTAATGATGATCGTGTGCATGGTACTCGGTGCGATAGTCGGTGAAATCCTTGACATTGACGGTTTCATGGAGCGCTTTGGAGCTTGGCTTAAGGTGAAATCGGGAAGCGCAAAGGACGGCGGTTTCATAGACGCCTTTGTTACGACCACGCTTATCGTGGGAGTGGGTGCCATGGGAGTGGTCGGATCCATTCAGGACGGCCTGACCGGAGACTATTCAATACTCCTCCTGAAGTCAGTCCTTGACCTTATAACGGTCGCCCTCATGACGTCCGCCATGGGCAAGGGATGTATCTTCTCAGCCGTACCGGTACTCATTCTCCAGGGCGGACTTACGATACTGGCCGGCCTTATGGAGCCGCTTATGACTGAGCAGGCTCTCGCAAATATATCACAGGTTGGAAATGTAATGATAACCATGATTGGTATCAACATGATCCGTCCGAAGACATTCCGTGCAGGAAATTATCTTCCCGCGCTTATCTTTGCGGTCATCTGGGCACTTATAGGTCTTCCGATGACCTAAGGAAGTTTTATTATGAACATTATAATAATGGGATGTGGCAAGGTCGGAAGCGAACTTGCGGCAACTCTGATAAATGACGGCAACTCCGTCGCAATCATTGACAAATCACAGAAGGCACTTGACGCCGTGTCAGAAGAACTTGACTTTCTTTCCGTATGCGGTGACGGTGCTGACATAAAGGTTTTACGTGAGGCCGGCATCGAGGCTGCAGACCTCTTCATTTCAGTAAGTCCGAGTGACGAGCTGAACCTTCTTTCATGCCTTATAGCAAAGCAGGTTTCGGAAGTGGAGACCATTGCCAGGGTGAGAAATCCGGTCTACTACCATGAGTCCGGAGTATTCATCGACCGTCTGGGTGTTTCAAAGATAATCAATCCGGAATTACAGGCGGCCAAGGACATCTACACGCTCCTGCAGTACCCTGCCCTTTCAAGGGTGGACTCTTTTGCGGAAGGAAAGGTACTTATCTTTACGCTTCACTGCCGTGGGGAGTACGGCTTTGCCGGAAGAAGCCTCATGGAGGTGAGAAAGTCGACAAAGTCGAAGATCCTGGCGTGTGCCGTTTACCGCAAGGGCAGCGTGTTTATCCCCGGAGGCTCATTTGTCATCGAGCCGGATGATGAGGTCACGTTCGTCACCCAGCGTTCCGACATGCAGGTGTTCCTTGGTGAGCACAACATCAACAACATATCGGCGGAAGACGTGCTCATTACTGGAGGCGGTGCGATATGCTGGTATCTTACGGAGCTTCTTCTTGCAAGGGGACGCCATGTAAGGATAATTGAGCAGAATGCTGAACGCTGTGAGCAACTTTCTGAGCAGTTCCCAAAGGCAGAGGTAATCCACGGTGACGGAACTGACAGGCGTTTCCTCATGAAACAGGGTCTCATGAATGCGGATGCATTCGTCGCGCTGACCGGCATTGACGAGGAAAACATCGTTACTGCCAATTATGCAAAGGATCATGCTCACAACAAGGTAATAACAAAGGTCAACCGTACTGACCTGCGTGACGTCATAGAGTCACTGGACATTGATTCCGCGGTTTTCCCGAAGGTCATCTGTTCTGACGTAATAGCCCAGTACGTGAGGGCACGTAAGAGCGGGGCAGGAAAGAACCTGGAGGCCTTCTTCCGTTACATGGGAAACCGCGTTGAGATTACGGAATTAAAGGCCACGGCGGAAGATCCCGGACTTAACATTCCGCTTAAGGACATGCATCTCAAGAAAGAACTCATCCTTGCATGCATCATGAGGGACGGCAGCTTCACCATTCCTTCCGGACTTTCGGAGATACATGCGGGGGATTCAGTCGTTATTGTGACAAAACTTAAGGGAATCGCGTCACTGGCGGACATACTGGCATAGTGGACGCGCCTTCGGGCAGGCATCCGAACGGCAGAGAGGCTGTCAGGATTCCAAGTTAAAAACATGGATTTATTAGTTGTAGGATATGTAATAGGAACAGCACTTATGATAGAAGGGGCATTAATGCTTATTCCCCTTCTGTTTGCCGCATTTATTGGCGAGAGCGTTGTTCCGTTTCTTGCAGCCATCGGCGCGAGCCTTGTAATAGGTTTCCCGCTCTATAAGGCAAAACCCGGCACAAGCAACCTTCTTTCAAAGGAAGGTGTCGTGTCGACGGCTTTGGTATGGATCATTCTTTCACTTACCGGAATGCTTCCGTTTATTATTTCAGGCGCAATTCCGGATCCTGTCGATGCTTTCTTCGAGACAGTTTCAGGCTTTACGACCACGGGATCGACAATACTTATAAACGTTGAGATACTTCCGAAGAGCGTCCTTCTGTGGCGTTCCCTGATGCACTGGATTGGTGGCATGGGAATACTTGTGTTCATGCTGGCGCTTATACCGCTGTCAGGCGGAACACAGATGAACCTCATGAAGGCGGAATCTCCGGGACCCTCCATCTCAAAGCTTGTCCCGAGGGCACAGGATACCGCAAAGATCCTTTACGGTATTTACTTTGCAATGACAATAGCCTCCATACTCGTTTTCAGGCTGCTTGGAATGCCGCTGTTTGATTCAGTGTGCATCGGGCTGGGTGCGGCAGGAACAGGAGGCTTTTCTGTACTTAATGACGGATGTGCGTCTTATACGACTTTGCAGCAGGCAGCAATCACGATATTCGTGACGCTGTTTGGAATAAACTTTAACTTCTATTTCCTTCTTCTTTTCAAGCGTGACAAAAAGAGCGCCTTTAAGATGGAGGAGGTGAACTGGTATCTCATCATAATGCTTTCGTCCATTATCCTGATGTCAGTATGTCTTGTGGTGGAAGGATGTTATGACAGCTTCTTCCGTGCCTTCCATGATTCGGCATTCCATGCCGCGTCAATCATGACCACGACAGGTTACGTCACGACTGACCTGAATGTATGGCCGGCATTTAACAAGGTGATACTCATAATGCTCATGGTAATAGGCGCCTGCGCCGGATCGACCGGAGGCGGACTCAAGGTTTCAAGGGTAATGCTCACCTTCAAGGCCTTTATCAGGGAATGCAGGAAGATACTTCATCCGCAGCAGATAATCAGGGTCCATATGGACGGAAAGACCGTTGATGAAAACGTTATTCATTCAGCGGGAACTTATTTCTTCATCTATGTACTTTTAACGTTCGCATCCATTCTTCTGGTTTCACTGGATGACCTTGGATGGGACACTACGATTTCGGCGGTCATCGCTACATTCAACAACATCGGACCGGGATTCGGTCTGGTAGGCTCAATGGAAAATTTCTCCGGGTTGAGTCATTTTTCAAAGCTCATTCTTTCAGCAGACATGCTGATAGGAAGACTGGAGATATTCCCGATAATGCTTCTCTTCTCACGCCGTACCTGGCACAAGTTCTAAGGAGGACTTAAAACATGCACGACCTGGAATACCTAAATCTTTTATCAAGATCATTTCCGGATAAGGCTGCATGCCGTTCGGAAATCATCAATCTTAACGCTATCCTGGGCCTTCCAAAGGGAACTGAGTACTTTTTCTCTGACATCCATGGAGAGGACAAGGCCTTTGTACATCTCCTCCGTTCTTCCTCGGGTGTAATCCGCGGGAAGATCAACAATCTGTTTGCAAACATACTTCCGGAATCAGAGCTTCAGGCTCTTGCAAACCTCATCTACTATCCGGAACGTACCCTTCAGAAAAAAATCGAATCAGGTGAATTCACCGCCGAGTGGCAGAGCGTGAACATTTACAGGCTCATAAAGGTGTGCCGTGAGGTGTCCATGAAATACACACGTTCCAAGGTGCGTAAGAAGATGCCCCGTGACTATGCATACATCCTTGAGGAAATGCTCACGGTTGACGAGGATGGTGAGGATAAGGACCGTTATTTCAGCAACATCATCAGTACCATCGTTGATACTGACGGAACAGAGATATTCATCACGGAACTCTGCAACCTGATTCATGTCCTTTCTATCGACCAGCTTCATATCCTCGGGGATCTTTTTGACCGTGGCCCGCACCCGGATGTAGTAATCGAGGAAATGATGAAGTACCCTGATGTTGACTTTGTATGGGGCAACCATGACATGAGCTGGGTGGGAGCCGCATCAGGCAATGAAGCCTGCATGTTTAATGTGCTCCGTATCTCAACACGTTATAATAACTTTGACATCCTTCAGGACGGATATGGCATCAATCTGCGCGCTTTTTCGCTTTTTGCTGATGACATTTACCGCGATGATCCCTGTGAGCAGTTCCGTCCGCATATCCTTGACGAAAATGTATACGACTCCGTTGATCCGAGTCTGGCGGCCAGGATGCAGAAGGCGGCAGCCATCATACAGTTTAAGCTTGAGGGCCAGCTCATAAAGCGCCATCCGGAGTACAAGATGGATGGAAGGCTGCTTCTGGACAAGATTGATTTTGAGAACGGGACGTTAGAAATCGGCGGGAGCCGTTATGAGCTTAAGGACACATATCTTCCCACGGTCAATCCTTCATACCCATATGAACTTTCTAAGGAAGAGGCTGAAATCGTTGAACTCATAAAGACCTCATTTTTACGTTCAAAACTCCTGCAGGACCATGTTCGTTATTTCATGGACCGCGGAAGAGTTTACCGCAGGGTGAACGGTAACTTCCTGTGTCATGGCTGTGTCCCGCTCAATGAGGACGGTTCATTCCTTACCATGGACTTTGGAAAGGGACCTGTAAAGGGAAAGGCGCTTCTGGACGGCTTTCAGGACATGATTGAAGATGCATACAATAAAAAGACAGGCTCAACTGACATCTTCTGGTATCTGTGGAACGGTCCTGCAAGCCCGCTTTACGGCAAGGACAAGATGGCCACTTTTGAGAATTACTTCATAAACGAAAAGGAACTCCGTAAGGAGACACTCAACCCATATTACAGATACATCGAAACAGTACCGACTGCTGAGATGATATTAAATGAATTTGAGATGGATTCGGTAAAGGGACACATCATTAACGGTCATGTACCTGTACGCGAAAAGGCCGGGGAACATGCGATGAAGGCTGGAGGACGCGTGTTTGTAATTGACGGTGGCCTTGCAAAGTCTTATCACGAAAAGACAGGAATTGCGGGATATACGCTCATCTTCAATTCACATGCCCTGTCACTTGCCTCACATGAGCCGTTTGAAGAAGGGCGGGAGACGTCCCCGCACCTTGAAACAGTGGAATACATGAATCCCAGAATACGTGTAGCAGATACGGACCTTGGGAAAATCTTACAGGAACAGACTGATGCGCTTGAGGAACTCCTGGGTGCATACTCAAGCGGTGCCATTAAGGAAAAGCCGGTAAAGCGGTAAAAAACCGAAAACTTTTAAGAAGGCGGGGATTCATGTCCCTGTCTTCTTTTTTTGTGTATCTGCCATCGGGGAAAGCAGAAAACATTTCGTATAAAATTTAAAAATCCTGAAATATTTTCGACTTTTGATAAAATATTTACATTTATTTCGGTTATGCGTAAAATAGCCCCCGGAATGAAAAGGGGGATGTGTCATGGCACAGATTAATCAGGTTATTAACAACATCGTATGGGGACCGGTTATGCTTTCACTGCTTATCGGCACGGGCCTCATTCTTTCCATACGTCTTCATTTTTTCCAGTTCAGGAAATTTGGTTTCATTATAAAGAATACAATCGGAAGTCTATTTTCCGATAAGCAGCATAAAAAAGGCAATGCCGGCGTAACTCCGTTCCAGGCTGTGGCCACTGCAATGGCGGGTACCATAGGAACAGGAAGCATCGCGGGTGTTGCGACCGCAATCGTTTCCGGTGGTGCAGGCGCCATCTTTTGGATGTGGGTGAGTGCCCTTTTAGGAATGATCACAAAGTATTCAGAGATTCTCCTTTCACTTAACTACCGTGAAAAGAATACCCAGGGACAGTGGTCAGGCGGACCCATGTATTACATTGAAAAGGGTCTTAAATGCAAGTGGCTCGCAGTCATGTTTGCATTCTTTGTGGTAATTGCCTCTTTCGGAATCGGAAATGCCACTCAGGGAAATTCGATATCTGTTGCCCTTGAATCAACCATCGGAGTAAACCCGCTTATTACCGCCATCGTGCTTCTTATCCTTGTGGGTGCCGTTATCTTAGGAGGAATCAAGCGTATCGCCTCCGTTAATGAGAAGCTGGTTCCCTTCATGTCCCTCGTGTATATAGTAACAGCGTTTATCGCACTTATTCTTAATTTAAAGAACATTCCCGCGGCATTCAGCCGGATTTTCCGTGAGGCATTCACATTCCGTGCCATTGCAGGAGGTGTTGGAGGATACGGTATCTTCTCCGCGATGCGTTACGGATTTGCAAGAGGTGTTTTCTCAAACGAGGCAGGCCTTGGGAGTGCACCCATTGCCCATGCGGCATCAAGTACCGAGGAACCCGTGGAGCAGGCATTCTGGGGAGTGTTTGAGGTATTCTTTACAACCATAATCATCTGTACATGTACGGCACTGGTAATCCTGTCAACGGGTACCATCTCAACCGGACTTTCAGGTTCATCGCTCGGAATTGCCGCTTACAATAAGGCAGTTCCGGGAATCGGAGGAATAGCAGTTACTGTAGCCACAACGCTTTTTGCCACATCCTCAATGCTCGGATGGGCTTACTACGGTGAAAAGGCAATGGAGTACCTGTTCCGCGGACGTATTTCTGATGTCGGAATCGTTAAGGCAATAAAGATCTATCGTACCGTTTATACCCTCGTGGTTTTCGTGGGTGCATTCGGTGGTGCAGGAAGTCTTGAACTTATCTGGCAGATATCCGACACAATGAACGGACTTATGGCGCTTCCTAACCTGATCGGAATCTTCGGTCTCATGAAGATAGTCGAGAAGAAGACAAAGGATTATTTTGACAGGATGGATCCGGAAACAGAAGGCGGCAAAAAAGCCGGAAGAAAAACGGATGGCGGTAAGCTTAGAAAAGTTACCGTTTTCCAATTCACAATGCATTAATCAGAAAATTTTCTGTAAAGCGGAGCGATCCGCTTTACTTTTTTTTGTTTTAAATTAAAATAATAAAAGGAACTAAATCATATAATTACCTTGCCGGAAAGCGAGCTTAACAGAAAAATGGACGCTACAGATATAAAAATCATTAACAGCCTGATAGATAACTCAAGGATATCCCTAAGCGAACTTTCAGCGGACATCCACCTTTCAGTGTCCGCAGTCTCGGAGCGCATAAGAAAGCTTGAGAACGAGGGCATAATCGCCAGATATACAGCCGTGATAAATTATGACAGGCTGGGGTTTGACGTCACCGCGTACATGGACGTGAGCATGGATGACCCGACGTATAAGGCTGAATTCATCGAGTTCGCAAAGAGGACGCCGGACATCGTCGAGTGCGATTACGTGGCCGGCGACTATGACTTCATAATGAAGATAAACACACAGAACACACATTCCCTTGACAAGGTGCTTACAGCGATAAGGAGCCTAAAGGGCGTGGGAAGGACGAAGACCACCTTTGTCCTTTCAAAGCATAAGGAGGCTTTTTCGCCAAAGCTTGTCCCTGCAAAGGGTGACAGGATATCAAAGACAACTTAAAGACTGAAGATATGGGGCTGTCGTATTATTGATTTATTATCAGTAATGCAACACTCCCTTGATGAAAAGCTCCAGGTTTATGCGTTTATCCTGAATTCCCCGGAAAGGAGGCCTTCCATGGTGACGGGAACTCCTTTTTTCCACCTGTATACGGCGCCCGTGATTCCAACTGATCTGGCGCCTTCTATATTCATGGGATTATCATCTATAAACATTGTCTCATCGGCTTTTAAGCCGAATTTATTGAGGGCGAACTTAAAGATTTCAGGATCCGGCTTTGCCATTTTGATGTCTGCGGATATGATGATTCCCTTCATGAGGTCCACATCCGGCACATCATAAATATAGTCATTCGTGCTGCTTGGGGCATTTGAAAGGATGTAGAGGTTATATCCGTCACTGTAAGCCTGTCTTATGAATTCGTGCATCTCCGGAATTATCTCAGGCATTGGCTTATTCCAGTTAAGTATTGCATCCCTTACAGGCTCCTTAAGCCTTTCAGGGAGAAGCTTTTCTGCTTCCTCTGCAGCCTTTTCTTCCGTCCATTCCCCACTGTCTATGGGAAGCCAGAGTTTTTCCTTATAAAACAGGATGTCCCTTACAAGCTTTAAGTCAGCTTCATCCGTGACACCGCGTTTTTTAAGGAAATAGTCCATGTTGAATATTATCAGCACACCGCCCAGGTCAAAAATTATGTTCTTAATCATTTTACAGCCTTTAAAAAAAGTTGATTTCTTAACAAAAAAGCCGGGCATCCGGCTTTTTGATGTTGATGACTGGCCTTCCTTTAAAACTTAAACAGTCCTGCGAAGGGACTTACGTTGAACTCGTCATTTGCGTCATCATGGTACTCGAAGGTCTGGTTTATGGGCTCCATCTCAAGCTCCTTTCCTTCCTCGAAAAGCTTTGCGATGAGAAGCGCGGTGTTTCTGGCGTCATCCGCACCGTCATGAAGCCTTCCGTCAGGCCTTACGCCTTCTGCACGCATGGCATTCTCAAGCGAGGTGGAACGTGTTGCCTTTGTGAGCCTGTCATAGCTTTTCTGGATGTCTGCCCAGTCAGTTAAAAGCTTTTCAATTACCTCGTTCTTGATGCCTTTCTGCTCCATTTCGATGGAAAGCTGGATTTCATCCGTGTCGCTCCATGAAACGGCGGTAAGTTCGCGTCCGTTTATCCAGTTCGCCATCTTTTTTAATGCATCGGCGAGAACCGGTGCCATGGAAAGGTCAATGTCCTTTATCCCGGTAAGTTCTGAAATGTAGCTGTCAAGTGATCCATGCTGCGGACGCACATAGCTTTTCCACTCATCCCTTATCTTATTCTTTTTTCCAAGGATACAGGCACCTATCTCAATTATCTCGTGATCGAGGTATACGCCCGAACCTTTTGTGACATTTCTGTCCACCTTGCACATTTCAAGGTCTATTACTAATAAATCAGCCATTTTACACCGTCTTACGCACGTTTGTGTCAAGAAGCTTCTGGAAACCCATCCAGCCGTCCTCATTGATGGGGGCCTTTGATTCCAGAAGTTCCTTCATGGTCTCAAGTTTTGCATCCATGTTGTCAATGAAGCTTAAAACGAAGGCTTCCATTATCGCCGGTTTTTTGGGAGAACCGAACTCGTATTCGCCGTGATGTGAGAGTATGAGGTGAAGGATCTGGTTGCGTTGTACCCTTGGGAATCCTCCGATTTTATTGATGACTTCTGAAACCATCTGGGCACCTATCGTGATGTGACCTAAAAGCTGTCCTTCATCAGTGTAGTCATTAGTGGGGAAAAGTGAAAGTTCCCTTACCTTTCCGACATCATGTAAAAGCGCACCGGTAAGGAGCAGGTCACGGTTAAGGTATGGGTAGTGCTCTGAGGCCTTTTCACACATTTCGGCTACACTTAGGGTGTGTTCTGCAAGACCTCCGATGAATCCGTGATGCACGCTCTTTGCGGCGGAATGGTCCATGAACATCTTCATGAACTTTTCATTTTCAAAGAAGGACTTTAAAAGGGCACGCATGTACTCATCCTTCACGCTGTTTGTGAGGGTGCGCAGTTCTGTGATCATTTCCTCACGGTCCCTCTGGGAAATCGGGAAATAATCATCAATTACATACTCGTCATCTGTGGCGACCCTGATACGGTGAACGTTCATCTGGTTCCCGCCGTTAAAGACGGTTACGGTTGCATCGACCTGGACATAATCCATCGCCTCAAAATCGTGTATTGCAGGATCATTAAGGTTCCAGATCTTTGCCTCAATCTGGCCTGTCTTGTCCTGAAGCACTACGTTAGCATACTCCTTGCCGTTTTTTGTGAGGGCCACTGTTTTTGCCTTGCAGAGATATACGTCACTGACCCTCATTCCATCTGTTAAATTTCCTATGAATCTCATTTTTAATTCACTTTCTAAGCCACCCTTTGGCGACATGATAAGTTTATCATATTTAACGGCAAAAGAAAACATACGCATGGCACTGATATTTTTACGATTAAAATTTTTGAGCCACCGCTTATTTTCTGATTGTAAAAAAATCAGTTGGTGGTATCCTATATGTAGATGTTACCGATATAGTTCAGGACAGATGGCCCTGATGTTTCTACCGTGATGCCGATCAATCACGACTATCGGGAGAGATTTTATATTGGTGGCAGATTCTCTTCTGAGGGTCTGCTTATTTTAATTATTATCTGTATGCAAAGGGGAAAGAAATGGATTTTATTGACATTGTGGAACGGTCATATACCGGTGAAAAGGTCGCAAAGGAAGACTGGGACATCGACTATGTGGCACTGGCAATTAAGGACATCCTTGACGACTACGACCTCGACTATGAAAACGGGGACGTAATGGCTTATGACGAGGACATGCTCCGCCGTTTCTATGCAGCAGGAAGGCAGCTCGCCATTGAAAGCGGAATCTACAACCAGAACACCGGAAGAATCATAAAGCTTACGGAGGATGAAATCGACGAGGCTGCCGCAAACCAGAAAAAGACCATGACCGTGGGACGGGGAGCTGATGCATTCACGTTCTACGCAAGAAAGGCTGAAGATGAAAGACGTCCCGGTGTAGTGGCGGGAAATCCCGGATGCCCCATGGATGTCCCGACGTTCAGGCAGACCGTTGAGTCATGGGCAAAGGAGCCTTCAATCGACATGGTGACATGCGGTTCCATAGTTGATGTTGACGGACACACCGTGAGATGCGGTGACGCCAGTGAGGTGTATGCCCTTAAGGCTGAAATGAAGGCTTTAAATGAGACATGCGCCAAAGTCGGAAGACCTTACATTGGAAGACTTGCCGCAGAGTCCTCAGTTTCACAGATAGGAGACCTTACCGCGTTCGGTTCAGGAATGCGTGCAGGTGATGCACATCTTGTGGCCATAAATAACGAACTCATCATGACCACGGACAACCTCATACGTGCTGCCATGTCAGAGGATACGGGCGTACTTAATGCCTCGCTTGCATGTGTAATGGTGGGCGGTATGGCAGGAAACGCTGCAGGTGCGGCTGTATGCATGATTGCCTCCATGCTTCTGGCAAACGTTGTCTGCAAGGCAGATTACCACCTGTGCCATCCCATTCACTTAAGATACATCGCCACCAGCGCAAGGGAGTGCATGTGGCTTCAGTCAGTCGTGTGCCAGGCGTTCTCACTGTGTGCACCGAACATCATCATCTGCGACATCTATCCAAAAAGCGGTGCAGGTACGAAGGAACTTCTCTATGAGGTGGCCGCTAACTCAATTGCCATTACCGTTTCAGGCGGACACCTTGAAGGCTGCGGATCATGCGACGGCATAAAACCCAACTGTTCAGGCCTTGAGTGCCGCATGATGGGAGAAGTCGGAAAGGCATGTGCAGGCCAGCATATCACAAGGGAGAAGGGTGAGGTGATAATAAAGGCACTTCTTCCCAAATATGAAGGCATCCTCGGTGATAAGAACGAGGGACTTCCGTTTAAGGAAGTTTATGACACTGAAACCATGGAACCCCTTCCGTTCTGGCAGGGCATGTATGATGAGGTAAAAGAAGATCTTAAGGCCCTTGGCCTCAATATAAACTAAAAGGAGAAAAGCTTATGAAATCAAAAATTCCCTTCTTCAGGGACGGCGATGTCGGCGGACTTGTTTACATGATTGCAAACAACATCGTTAACTACATCATCGTCATTGCAACCCTTCAGGGTTTTGAATGGCCGGATTACATCATCTACGGCCGTGTCATTCCCGGAATGTCCATCGGACTTTTGGCAGGCGGTTTCTACTACGCATATATGGCGCATAAGCTTTCCAATAAGACTGGACGCTCTGATGTAACGGCACTTCCGTCAGGTATCTCGACACCCGCAATGTTCGTTATCCTGTTCGGCGTCATCAGTCCCCTTCATTATGCCATCATGGATCCTGAAACTGAGTGGGCAGCAGCTACTGCAGCCTGCTTCATCGGCGGTTTCGTGGAGTTTTTAGGCGGCTTCATCGGTCCCTGGGTCAAGAAGCACATTCCGAGGGCAGCCCTTCTCGGTACCATCGCAGGCGTCGGTTTCATCTGGATGGCCACACAGGGCGTATTTGACGTATTCGGTGATCCCGTTGTCGGACTTCCCATCCTTGCAGTTGCTATGCTCGGACTCTTCGCAGGATACGCATTCCCGAAGAAGATTTCTCCTTTCCTTGTAGCTATAATCGGAGGAATGGTTTACGCATTCTGTCTTGGAAGGACATCCTTTGATTTCTCTTCAGTAGGATTCTACTTCCCGAACCCCGTCAACACCATTCAGTCAATTATCAACGGATTTGCTTACGTTGCTCCATATCTTGCAGTTGTTATCCCCGTTGAGATTTATAACTTCGTTGAGACAATGGATAACGTTGAATCAGCAAATGCGGCAGGAGACGAGTACAATGTACGTGAGGCACAGTTCGCAGACGGTATCTGCACCATGCTTTCAGCAATCTTTGGCGGCGTTGTTCCGAACACCGTATGGCTTGGACATGCAGGTCTTAAAAAGGGCGAGGCAGGAGCTTCCTATTCATGGATAAGCGGTCTTGTACTTGGTCTTGCAGGTGTCCTCGGACTCTTCTCAGTTCTTTCATCAATCATGCCCGCAGCAGTTGCGGCAATTACATTTCTCTGGTGTGCAGGCGTCATGGTTGCACAGGCATTCAAGGAGTGCAAGCCCAAGCACTACGCTGCAATCGCCATTGCCATGGTTCCCTCCATTGCTGACTACCTCTTCACACAGGTTGAGGCTGCACTTGCAACAGGCTCAATGATGGAAGGCGGCTGGGGCATCTGGTCAGATGTTACCGCTGACAACCTTAAAGGATTTGACGACGCTGTAAACGAGCTTCTCATCGTTAACGGTGCCATGTGGAACGGCGTTCCCGCAGTTAAGTCGGGAGCCATCATCATCGGTATCCTACTTGGTGCAATGACTGTATTCATGATTGACAAGAAGCTTAAGAGCGCAGGCATCGTGGCACTTTGCGGAGCAGTCCTTTCACTCTTTGGTTTCATTCATCATGCACAGCTCGGGTTCTACATTACATCCCCGTTCATGATCGGCTGGCTCATCGTTGCAGTCATCCTCTTCATCCTGGCTTCGGGAGAAGGAAAGTGGTTCAATGCCCCGGATGATTTTGAATACGTATAAAAAATTCAGTAAAAACTAATTCAAAGCTCCCACCTGCAGCCTCACCATATCAGAGGAAGACGGGTGGGAGTTTTTTTGAAATGCCCGGCATGAGAAAGCAGGTCCTGAGGGTGTGCCCCATAAAAAGTTCTGAAAGAACTTTTTGGGGAGAGGACCTGCTTTCTCCGCAAAATAATAAGATATTGGAATGTACTGCGCTTTTATGAGGTTGAATGTTGACAGGAATGACTTTATAATTGATACAGTAAAATTTGCGGGAGACTTGCTTTATGAATAGAAAGATTAAAACAATCATTATGACGGTGCTTTTATGTGCGTCACTTATCATGCCGGCCCTGGCCGCGGTGAGAACTGGAACAGGTGCCATCACCCTGGCGGCTGCGCCGGTTGGTGCGGCAGTTTCCGGAACCGGAACCACGGGACCCTCATATGGAAAAGTTCCGTCAACGGCTACGGTCTTAGTTGTCGTGGAATCAAACGGTGAGGAAAAGAATGCAACAGGAAGCCTTTCCGTTTACAGCAGAAAAAGCAGCACTGATCCCTGGAAGGCTGAGATAAAGGATGCAGCCGCATATATGGGCCGCAACGGAATGGGAAAGGTAAAGGAAGGAGACCAGAAGACTCCCTGCGGAATGTTTACGATGAACACTCCTTTTGGAATTAAGGATAAGGAGGCCGGTTTCCCTGACAACTATCTCAAGCTTACAGATAATTATTACTGGGGCGGTAATTCTGACAGGAAGACATATAACAGGCTTTTTGACAGAAGAAACGCAGCATCAGAGGACCTGAAGGGATCTGAGCACCTTATAGACGCAGACCCTGAATACAACTATGCAATCGACACCGGATATAACCCGGACTGTGTGGGCGGAAAAGGCTCCGCGCTTTTCCTGCACTGCAAGGGCCCTAAGATCAATACGGCAGGGTGCATTGCGGTGGAAGAGGACATAATGAAAAAAGTCCTCACGCTTTATGAGGACGGAAAGACTGTTATCATAATCGATGTAAAGGGTAATTTTGCGAAGTATGAATAAAAAACTTCCCCATAAAAAGGGAGGAGCCCCGGTTCAGATAACCGGGGCAAGTATTATGAAAAAAACTTATAAGCATCGCAACAGCTTGTTTTCTTTATCTGACTATATGATAAAAAGTAAAGATGTCCAACAAATGTTTTTTAAGTAAAAAGAAATAAAACGATTTGTAAACAAAATATGAACGTCAGCGAAAAAGCACACGCCAAAATAAATATATCCCTTGATGTCACCGGGGTGCGCCCGGACGGTTATCATGAAGTAAAAATGATAATGCAGGACCTATGCCTCTGTGATAAGGTAAGTCTTCGAAAGATTTCTGAATCAGAAACGGAGACTGCCACAGGCTCCGAAAGAGTCATTCTGACAATGGAGGGAGCTTCACCGGATGTTCCTGCTGACAGGAAAAACATCGCCGTAAAGGCTGCTTATCTTATGCTGGAGACATTCGGGATAAGTGAAGGCGTCTCCATTCATCTTTCAAAGCAAATACCTTCTGCTGCAGGACTTGCAGGCGGCTCCGCCGATGCTGCCGCAGTAATCCGCGGAATGAACAGGCTTTTTAACACGGGCCTTTCGTTAAGGGAAATGATGGACATGGGCGTGAGGCTCGGGGCGGACGTACCGTACTGCATAATGGGTGGAACGGCGCTTTCTGAGGGCATCGGCGAAAGGCTCACAAAGCTGGACACCCCGGAATTTCTTAAGGGACTTCCTGTGCTCCTGGTAAAGCCGAATGAGGGCGTTTCGACCAGGGAGGTCTACACGACGCTTGATGAAGTGTGCGGATGGAAGGAAGGCATGGAGGAAGTAAGGATTAAAGGGCTTCATCCTGATGTGGAAGCCGCAGTTTCCTCAATGAAAAACGAGGACTTTTACGGACTCTGCAGCCTGATGGGGAACATCCTCGAAAGGGTTACGGTAAGGAAGCTTCCAGAAATAGAGGAAATAAAGGAAAAACTCATATCGGCGGGAGCCAGGGCGGCCATGATGAGCGGTTCAGGCCCGACGGTGTTTGCTTTTTTCAGTACAGAAGAGGAAAGGAACGCGGCATATAAATTAATCGAAATGGAATGCCACGAAAAATATACTTTAATCGGAACATCGGTAAGAAACCAGGGTGAGTGATCATTTGAGCAGGACACGAGTGACAGCAGTGTGAAAAATGGAATTCGCTTTGAATATAATCTGGTTGCAGCAGAATGGTTTTGATTCAAAAAGGAGATAAAAATGAAGAAACTTGGATTTGGCCTTATGAGGCTTCCCCTCAATGACCCTGATGATGTGAAGAACATAAACAAGGAAGAGGCACGCCGTATGGTGGACGCTTTCCTTGCAGCCGGATATACATATTTTGATACTGCCTATCCGTATCACCGCGGAGCTTCCGAAAAGCTTTTCGGTGAGCTTGTGGCTGACAGATACCCGAGAGAATCATATTTCCTCACGTCTAAGATGCCGGTATGGCTTATAAATGCACCTGAGGATTACGATTTCATCTTTAACAAGCAGCTTGACCGTACCCATGCCGGATATTTTGACAATTATTTCCTTCATGCAATGGGAAAGTCAAGGATGGAGTCAGTGGCGGAAACCGGCGGCTTTGAGTGGATAAAGCGCAAAAAGGAAGAAGGACTTATAAAGCATATAGGTTTTTCCTATCATGACAAGGCGGAAATTCTGGACCGGTTCCTTACGGAGCATCCTGAATTTGAGGTGGTTCAGCTTCAGCTTAACTACGCTGACTGGGATTCGGAAACGGTCGAGGCACATAAGTGCTATGGCGTATGCGTAAAGCACGGAAAGCCGGTGGTGGTCATGGAACCCGTTAAGGGAGGCTCGCTGGCGAGGGTACCCGAAAGTGTTCTTTCCCTTATGAAGGAGGAGAATCCCGAGGCAAGTGCGGCTTCATGGGCATTCAGGTTTGCGGCTTCGCTTCCTGATGTGTGCATGATTCTTTCAGGCATGAGCAACATGGAACAGCTGGAGGAAAACATCGCCCTGTTTGATGACATTGAGCCGCTTAATGAAAAAGAGCAGGCGGTCATTAAAAAGTCCGTGAAGATTCTCAATGATTCCGTGGCGGTTAAGTGTACGTCATGCCGCTACTGTACGGAAGGCTGTCCTCAGAACATAGCAATACCTGATTATTTCAGCCTTTATAATTCCATGAAGCTCTATGGATATGTTCCTTCAATGTCCACGATGTTTACGAACTTAATAGCGGAGCATGGAAAACCGTCCGACTGTATAGAATGCGGCCAGTGTGAGGCAGCCTGCCCGCAGCATCTTTCAATCATAGAGAACCTTGTGAAAGTGAAGGAAGCCTTTGAAACAGAATAAGTATGATGTGGTCTGCGCGGGTGTGGCCCTCGCAGACCTTATAATTAAAGGATTTGATCCGAACCCGGTTTCTAAAGGACGCTTTCTTTCGGAAAGCGCCACTCTTAATGTGGGCGGAGAGGCGCTTAACGAAGCGGTGACGGCCGCAAGGCTGGGACTCAGGACGGGAATACTCTGTTTCCTTGGTGATGACAGCGTGGGCCAGATCATAGAAAAGGCACTTTGGGACAACGGGGTGGATACAGCGCCCGCAGTAAGGCCTGAGGGCATGGGAACTCCCATTACAGCTATGTTTGTGGATGAATCCGGGGACAGGAAGTCAATAATGAGCGGGTCGCATAAGTATAACTTTCACCCGGAGCTGCACATGGACGTGCTTTCGGAAACGAAGGCCGTAACGCTCGGCTCACTGTTCCGTGCACCGTTCTGCGAGCCTGATGCCGTAAAGAGATTTCTTATGAGGGCAAAGGAAAACGGGGTGCTTACATTTGCGGATACAAAGCTCCCAAATTTCTGGGACCTCACGCTTTCTGACATGAAGGAAGTGCTTCCGCTTATCGACTACATCTTTCCCAACGAGGATGAGGCGCGCCATTATACAGGGGAAACGGATCCTGAAAGGGAGGCGGACGTCTTTCTTTCATATGGCGTGAAAAACGTCATAGTAAAGCTTGGCAGTAAAGGATGTCTTTTCAGGAACGAAAGTGAGAAGATGTTTATCCCGGCATTTAAAATCGACGCCGTTGATGCAACAGGCGCCGGTGATAACTTTCTTTCAGGTTTTATTAAGGGAACGCTTTCTGGCCGTACACACGGGGAGTCGCTTCGGATTGCTTCGGCCTGCGGTGCCATGTGCGCGCGACACGTGGGTGCGATAAACGGGGCAAAAAGCATGGAGGAAGTTGAAAGGTTCATCAGCAGTACAGAGCTTTCACAGCCTTAAAGACTTTACCGATGGAGTCATTGATTTCCAGATCGTTTTCAGGATCAAGACTGATATTGAGCTTTTCCCTGTTGATCACGACGAGGTGTTTACCGCTGAAATAATGGATATAGGAAGCCGCCGGATAGACCTGGAGGCTGGTGCCCCCTATTATCAGCATGTCCGCATTTTCAATGGCTCTCAGGGCGCCTTCCACAGCTTCCTCAGGTAGCTGTTCCTCATAAAGGGTAACGTCGCATCTTACCATGCCGCCACACTGGCAGCGTGGTATTTTTTCTTCTGATTCAAAGATATAATCTGCAGGAAACGGCCTTCCGCATCTCGCACAGTAGTTCCTTCCCGTGGTTCCGTGAATTTCATATACATTTCTGCTTCCTGCCTTCTGATGAAGTCCGTCAATGTTCTGTGTGACGACTGCAGTAAGCTTTCCTTTTTTCTCAAGGTCTGCAAGGAAACAGTGGGCAAAGTCAGGCTCTATGTTTCTGGTATCCATCTTCTGGCGGTAGAATTCATAAAATACCTCGGGATGGTCACGGAGACATGAGTGGCTCAGCAGGTATTCGGGCCTGTAGGCATCAAACTTTACGTCATGCTGGTTATAAAGGCCGTCCTTGCTGCGAAAGTCGGGAACCCCGCTTTCAGTCGATACGCCAGCCCCTCCGAAAAAGACTATACTGTCACATTCATCTATCCATTTTTTCAGTGTTTCAAGCTTGTTCATGGCAATGCCTCCTTAAATGATTATATATCTTTTTGCGCATGGTGTAAGCTGAAATTTTCATGTGATACTTCACACGGTAAAAAAACAAGTCTATAATGATTCCTGTAATGAAGTCATTCCGCGGCAAGGCCGTATTTATCATTTATCTAAGAAAGGAAGAACCATGGACGTTATAAAGGAAAGAGTCAGTATCAGAAAGTATAAGGATCAGCCGGTTCCAAAGGAACTTATCGATGAAATCATTGAGGCAGGCATATATGCTCCCACAGGAAGAAACAGCCAGAGCACAAGAATCATCGCCGTCACTGACAGGGAAATGCGCGACCGCATCATGAAGGCTAACGCCGATATCATGGGAAGCACTGCGGACCCGTTCTACGGAGCCCCGGTAATACTTATCGTTATTGCTGATAAGACGGCTCCAACATATATTTATGACGGTCCGATAACACTTGGTTACATGATGCTTAAGGCAAAGGAACTGGGACTCGGAACATGCTGGATCCACAGGGCAAAGCAGGAGTTTGAAGGGGAGATTGGAAAAGAAATCCTTAAAAAGCTTGGTATCGAGGGAGAATTTGAGGGAATCGGCCACCTTGCACTCGGATATCCTGACGAGAATCCTGCCCCGAAGGAGCACAGGCCGGGAAGGGTATACTATATTTAAGGGAATATTAAGAGGTATTTGATAGTTCAGTTTAAAAAAAACTATTGTAAACTGAACAGATATGTTATAATATCCCTGCGGCTGTGTGACCATATAGCCGCAGGGATTTTTTGAAAGGTATTTTCAATGTCTTTGAATGTTGTTTTTAACAGAAAGTTTCTTAATGGTTTCGTGAGCGAAGCTGAGATTAGTGCGGTCAAAGGCGAACTGTTTTCAGCAAACAGGACCCTTTTGGAAAAGTCCGGAGCCGGAAACGATTTCCTCGGATGGCTGGACCTTCCCATTGATTATAACAGGGAGGAATACGGACGCATAAAGGCGGCCGCGAAAAGGATACGTGAGAATTCCGATGTTCTTATCGTGATCGGGATTGGCGGAAGCTATCTCGGAGCCAGGGCGGCCATTGAGTTTTTACGAAGACAGTTTGGTAGCGTTGAAGGACCGGAGATATATTTTGCCGGTAACTCGATTTCAGCGGATTATCTGGCAGAGCTTGTTGATTCCCTTAAGGATAAGGACTTTTCAGTCAATGTCATCTCAAAGTCGGGAACAACCACGGAGCCTGCAATAGCTTTCCGTATTTTTAAGGACCTCCTTGAGAAAAAGTATGGGTGTGCGGAAGCTTCACGCCGTATTTATGCCACTACTGACAGTCTGCGCGGGGCACTGAAGATGCTTTCTGTGGCAGAAGGATATGAACAGTTTACCGTACCCGATGACGTGGGCGGAAGGTATTCCGTGCTCACTGCGGTCGGACTTCTTCCAATCGCTGTCGCAGGAATTGACACTGATGCGTTCATCCAGGGTGCCGCAGAAATGCGTGAGCATGCTCAGAATGCGCCTTTTGAGGAAAACGGGCCGCTTCAGTACGCTGCATGCAGAAACATCCTTTACAGGAAAGGCAAGCTGATAGAAGTGCTGGCTGATTACGAGCCCTCGTTCCATTACATTGCAGAATGGTGGAAACAGCTGTACGGTGAGTCTGAAGGAAAAGACAAAAAGGGGATTTTCCCGGCATCAGTTGACCTGACCACTGACCTTCATTCCATGGGCCAGTACATCCAGGATGGCGAGCGAATCCTCATGGAAACGGTTCTTGACATTAAAAATACACAAAGGTGTGTTACAATGAAAGACGCGGAGGAAGACCTTGACGGTCTCAACTATCTTGCCGGAAGGACAATGGATGAGATAAACCATCAGGCGATGCGTGGAACGATACTTGCCCATAATGACGGCGGGGTTCCCGTTATGAAGATTGAACTTGAAAGACGTGATGCATATACGCTGGGGCAGCTTTTCTACTTCTTTGAGTATGCCTGCGGTGTGAGCGGATACATGCTGGGCGTGAATCCATTTAACCAGCCGGGCGTTGAAAGCTACAAGAAGAACATGTTCGCGCTTTTAGGAAAACCGGGATATGAAGCTTTAAGCGCGGAACTCAGTAAGAGGGTATGATACTGTGAAGGACAGTTCATATATAGAATTAATTTATGAAACATGACCGGAAAAACCGGACGTGAATATTGAAAGGAGAAAAAAATGGGATTAATTCAGGCAGTTGTTAACTCCGTAGGCAAGGGCCTCGGCGAGCAGTGGAAGGAAGTCTTCGAAGCTGATAACATGAGCGACAAGACAGTCTTCACAAAGGGTGTTCCGGTTAGAACAGACGGTTCAAATAAGAGAGGAAGTTCTGATATCGTAACTAACGGATCAACCATTCATGTATATCCGAACCAGTTCATGATGGTTGTTGACGGCGGCAAGGTCGTTGACTATACAGCTGAGGAGGGTTACTACACAGTTAATAACTCATCAGCTCCCTCACTTTTCAACGGACAGTTCAAGGATACATTAAAGGATGTATTCGGACGTATCCAGTATGGCGGAACCAACCCCCAGAAGCAGCAGGTATTCTTCATCAACCTTCAGGAAATCAAGGGAATCAAGTTCGGCACACCGAACCCCTTAAACTACTTTGATAACTTCTACAATGCTGAACTTTTCGTAAAGAGCTTCGGTGAGTATTCTGTTAAGATTACCAACCCGCTTCTTTTCTATGAGCAGGTTATTCCGAAGAACAAGGACCGCGTTGAGATTGATGACGTAAACGACCAGTACCTTTCAGAGTACCTTCAGGCTTTCTCTGCAGCAATGAACCGTATGTCTGCAGAAGGCAAGAGAATCTCTTTCCTCGCATCAATGGCACCCGAGCTTTCAAAGCACATGCAGCAGTGCCTCGATGAGGACTGGAACCAGAACCGTGGATTCGAAGTAGACCATGTCGGCGTTACTTCAATCAGCTACACCCAGGAGTCTCAGGATCTCATCAACAAGAGAAACCAGGCTGCAATGCTTTCAGACCCCAACCTTCGCGAGTCTTACGTTCAGCAGACTATTGCAGAGGGCATCAAGGCTGCAGGCTCAAACGAGGCAGGTGCAGGCGGAGCATTCATGGGCGTGGGTCTCGGACTTGGCGCAATGGGCACTGTAGGCGCAGGCTTCTCACAGACAAATGCACAGATGGCTGCACAGCAGGCACAGCAGCAGGCAGCAGGCGGCTGGACATGTGAATGTGGTGCTACAAACCAGCAGGGCAACTTCTGCTCAATGTGCGGAAAAGCTAAACCCGCTCCGGCTCCGGCAGCAGCAGGCGCTTGGTTCTGCCCCAGCTGCGGAACACAGAACACCGGCAACTTCTGCTTTAAGTGCGGACAGGCAAAGCCCCAGATGTAATCAGAATAAATGATTCAAACTTTTCTGCAGGGGTCAAAAGCCCCTGCAGATTTAGTCTTATCTGCCGAAAGGAATCAAAATGGCATTAATAAGTTACAAGTGTCCCGCCTGCGGAGGTCCGCTCAAGTGGGATGCTGCAAAACAGAAATATGGCTGTGAGTACTGCCGTTCGGAGTACACACAGGCTGATCTTGATAAACTTGAAGAAAACGCAACTACGGAAAAGACTCAGGAGGCACAGGCTGCCGCCGACATGACCGGAAAGCAGAACAATCAGGCCGGGGCCATCCGCACATACAGCTGCCCTTCATGCGGAGCGCAGATAGTGACGGACGGAACGACAGCGGCATCAAAGTGTTACTACTGTCATAACCCGATAGTCCTTTCAGAAAAGCTCACCGGAACATTTAAGCCCGACTGCATAATTCCCTTTGCAATCGACAGGAAGAAGGCCCAGCAGATATTTAAGGACTGGGTAAAGAAACACCAGTACATACCTGCTGACTTTTATTCAGATTCACAGGTTGAGATGCTTTCAGGTGTTTACTTCCCCTACTGGATCTATAACGCAAAGGTAAACGGATCCGTGCGCGGACGTGGAATGAATGACCGTGTATGGGTTCAGGGAGAGACACAGTTTACCGAGACTACCACTTATGAGATAAACAAGTCAGGCGAAATGCCTGTTTCAAATATCAGCAGGATTGCACTCAATAAGGCTTCAAAGGTTCTCTGCGAAAGCGTGGCACCTTTTGACGAGGCCAGGATGAAGCCGTTTGAGTACGGATACCTTTCAGGATACGTGGCTGAGTCACGTGACGTTGAGAGTGCCGCAATAACCCCCGAAATCCATCAGGAGGTCGAGGAGTTTGCTAAGGCACAGCTGCAGGGAGGCGTATACGGTGAGTTCCAGAAGGTACAGCTTGAGTCAGTTAATACGGACATAAAGTCTGAATCCTTCAAATATGCCCTTATGCCGGTATGGACCCTTACATATAAGGGAAGGGACGGAAAGGTTTACTACTTCTCCATCAACGGTGATTCAGGAAAGACCGTGGGAGAACTTCCCGTGGATAAAACAAAGCTGATTGGTTTATTCGCAAAAGTAGCGGTACCGGTTCTTGTGGGTCTTCTGGCCCTGTTCCATTTCCTGGGATAAGGGGGTACGTGAATGAAAAAAGTATTTTTTACAGTCCTTCTTACACTTGTGATGAGCTTTACTGCCTTTGCGGGAACTTTGACGTTCCCGATCGCTTCCGATATGGATCTGGCTGCTGCAGATGATGCATCCATGCAGGAATTTGCATCTCTTGTAAAAGAAGGTTACAGGATGTTTGATACGGCCGGTCTTCTTTCCGACGGGGAAGAAGATGAAATGCAGCAGAGACTTGAAAATCTGAAAACTGCCTTCGGCCATGATTTTGCCATTATCACGGTGAATGATCATACTTACAGTGCGGACTTCGATGCATACTGCGACATGCTTTACTATAAGGGCGGTTTCGGAACGGGAAATGGCCGCGACGGATCACTCCTGGTAGTTGATCTCGGAACAAGAGACTGGGAGATTTATGCTCAGGCCGGTGCCATGAGATACCTGACGGATTCCGCAATCGACCAGATCGCGAGATCATATAACGGCGGATTCCTTTCACTTCTTTCTGACGGTGATTATTACGGTGCTTTTTACCGTTACGTGGAATCTGTTGATGCACTCTATAAGCAGGGCATTCAGCAGGATCAGTATAATTATGATCCGGTTACAGGAGAAAAAGATCCTTATTATAAGGAAAATAAGCCTTTCCTGAGGCTGTGGCAGATCATCGTGTCTCTTGTAATGAGCCTTCTTTCAGGGCTTGCTCCCGTAAACAGCGTTAAGCGGCAGTATGCCATGGAAACTGAAAAGCGTGCAGCACAGTCGGTAAATAAGGCATATAGGGCAACCGCGGCGTTTGCCTATGACCCGCAGCTTTCAGGCGCAAGAATTATAGGAAAGAGTACAAGGAGCGTGATCATTCCGCGTACCCAGGAGCCAAAAGGTCCTCAGGGCGGTGGTGCCGCATTTGGCGGCGGACAGTCGACCGGCCATGCTTCAATGGGCGGTGGACAGCATTCCTCAGGTGGTGGAAAATTCTGATCTGATGAACAGAAATATACTTATTTTAAGAACAATAGCGGAAGATAAAACGGTTACCCAGCGCGGATTAAGCAGGATATGCGGACTCGGTCTGGGTACCGTTAACGCTTCTGTTAAAAAACTTATAGAGGACGGCTGTGCCATGAAGAAGGACGGCTGTCTTTTTGTTACGGAAAAAGGCTTTGAAAGCCTTAGCGGCTACAGGACGGAAAAGGCGGTCATAATGGCTGCAGGTTTTGGTTCACGCTTCGTGCCGCTTACGCTTGAAACCCCCAAAGGTCTCCTGGAGGTACTGGGAGAGCCCATGATTGAACGTCAGATAAGGCAGCTTCATGATGCGGGAGTCAATGACATCAGCATTATAGTCGGATATATGAAGGAGCGCTTTGAGTACCTTACGGACAAATTCGGCGTGAGCCTCATATATAACCCTGAGTTTACTGACAAGAACACCCTCGCAAGCCTGTACCATGCCCGCGAGGCATTTCGTGGTGCAAACACATACATTTTAAGCTCCGACAACTGGCTTCGTGAAAACCTCTACCATGCTTATGAACCGAACGCGTGGTATGCCGCTGAGCACAGTGACGGTGACACTTCGGAGTGGGTGCTTGAAACTGATGCAAAGGGGCGCATTACCGATACTTATCCCGGCGGGCGTGACTGTGACTACATGTACGGGCCGGCTTATTTCACAAAGGAGTTTTCTGAGGTTTTCATCCCGGTACTCGAGAAGTATTATGAGATGCCCGGAACAGAAAACTATTACTGGGAGCATGTCCTCATGGAGATGCTGAACGGACGTGCGGCAAAGCGCCTTGCGGCCTATTTCGGACTTACAAGGGACATAAAGAACCTTAAGTGCCCGGAGATATACATTAACCTTCAGGATCCGGACATCGTTTATGAGTTCGAGAACCTTGAGGAACTCAGGCGGTTTGACAGAAAATACGAGAATGATTCCGGTTCAAAAGCCATGCAGCTGGTGAGCCGGGTTTTCAATATAAAAGAATCGGAGATACAGAAGATAAGGTGCCTTAAGGCGGGAATGACCAACAACTCATGGCTGTTTACGGTCAACGGGAAGTCTTACATAAGCCGTATTCCCGGTGAGGGAACGGATAAACTCATAAACCGCCGCGAGGAGGCTGCGGTCTATGAGGCCGTGAAACCACTTGGCATCACTGAGGAGCTTATCTATTTTGACCCTGAAACGGGATACAAGATATCAAGGTTTTACGAGAACTCCCGCAATGCGGACGCATCAGAAGACAACGAAATGCAGCAGTGCATGGACCTGTTAAGAAGGATGCACGAGTCCGGAGTAAAGGTGGATCATTCTTTTGACATCGGCGAGAGGCTTTCCTACTATGAAAAGCTCATTCTGGAGGCTTCGGGTTTTGATCCGGAGACAAAGGATGATGTGAACCTTCAGAAGATGTTCATCCAGTCCGTTCCGTTTAAGGATTACATGGAAGTGAGGGCGAGAAAGGATGAGATTCTTTCGTGGCTTCACAAAAAGGGCAGGCCCACGGCCCTTGCACATATTGATTCCGTGCCTGACAACTTCATTTTCCTGCCTGACGGGGAATTAAGGCTTATTGACTGGGAGTATGCCGGAATGGCTGACCCATTCATAGACATTTCAATGTGCGCAATTTACAGCTTCATGGATGAGGCAAAGATAATAAAGCTTTCAAAGATGTATCTGAAGCATGAACCTGACGAGGCGGAAAAGGAGGTCATTTATGCGTATGTAGCCCTTGGGGGCCTCCTGTGGTCACTGTGGGGAATATATAAGGAAAAGCTGGGAGTCCAGTTTACCGATTACACAATTAAGATGTACCGTTACTTTAAAACTTATTCAGCAAAACTTCCGTAAAGAAAGGTGGTACTAAATGAGCGAGAAGCACAGAAACACCCTTGAGAAACTGAGAAATGGAATCCAGATATTCACTACGTACATTGAGCTGTTTTTGGCTGCGTGCATAATAGTCGGTATTGCGATACAGCTGTTATCATTTCCGGCGGCCATTAAGGATCTTTCAGCGGCATGGCAGGACGGATTCAAGGACTTCCTTGAATACCTGATTGACATGATCATCGGTATAGAGCTCATACATCTTCTGTGCCATCCTAACCTGGATAACGTTGTGGAAATCCTGCTCATCGCCATCACCCGTGAGATTGTTTTGTTCAGTGCGGACGCGGTGAACATCCTTCTGGGTGTCTTAAGTATTGCGGTGCTTTTTGCAATCAGAAAGTATCTGTTCATCGACAAACTTGACCGTCACGATGAGGATTTCGATTTGAAGAAACCGAAGACTGAGAAAAAAAGGAACCGGGAAAAAACTGAATAAGTGTAATAATAAACCACCGGGGAACAAAACTCATAAGACAGCATAAAACGGCATGGCCTGCATTTCTGCAGACAATGCCGTTTTTTTGATCATAAATTGACTGTATGGAATATAAAGGCGAAATTACGTACGTTATTAAACCGGCATTACAGTTTGTTTCTCTGGATCTTTCCGGTAACGGTCTTCGGAAGCTCATCACGGAATACGACGATTCTTGGGTATTTATAAGGTGCCGTATGTGTCTTGACGTATTCCTGTATTTCCTTCTTTAAGGCATCAGTACCCTCAGTGCCCTTTACAAGCACGATGCTGGCCTTGACTACCTGGCCCCTTACCTCATCAGGCTCCGCCGATACGCCGCATTCAAGCACATACGGCAGCTCCATGATGACCGATTCAATCTCGAACGGTCCGATACGGTAACCGGAGGACTTGATGACGTCGTCCACGCGGCCCACGTAGTAGTAGAAGCCGTCCTCATCTCGGTAAGCCTCATCTCCAGTGTGGTAGTATCCGTCATGCCATGCCTTTGCGGTTGCCTCATCATCATAGTAATATCCGGTAAAGAGGCCGCAGGGTGCGCCGTTTTTGACGTTGATTACGATTTCGCCGGTCTGGCCTTCTGATACGATGTTGCCGTCACGGTCCATGAGTTCAACATCATAGATGGGAGCGGGTTTACCCATTGATCCCAGTTTATGCGGAGCGCCTGTGAGGCTTCCGATGATCATCGTGCTTTCCGACTGTCCGAAGCCCTCCATGATCTGAAGACCCGTAGCCTTTTCAAACTGACGGTAAACCTCCGGATTAAGTGCCTCGCCGGCAGTGGTCATGTGCTTTACGCTTGAAAGGTCATACTGTGATATATCCTGCTTTGCAAGCATTCGAAGCATAGTTGGTGGCGCGCAGAAGGTGGTTATGTTGTACTTTGCAAACATCGGAAGGATGTCTTCAGCCTTGAAGCGGTCAAAGTCATATACGAAAATGGGAGCCTCACACAGCCACTGGCCGTACATCTTGCCCCACATGGCCTTTGCCCAGCCTGTATCCGAAATGGTAAGGTGAAGCCCTTCAGGGTCAACGCAGTGCCAGTACTTTGCAGTATGGAAGTGACCTAATGGATACTTATGGTTATGTGCCGCAATCTTCGGGTATCCGGAGGTGCCGGATGTAAAGAACATGAGGAGAAGGTCATCGCCCGCAGGACTCTCTGACGTCTTCTTAAAGTGTGTTGAGAAGAGGGGATATGCCTCGTCAAAATTAATCCATCCGTCACGTTCACCGTTTACTATGAGCTTATGGCGGAGTGCGGGATATGTAAGGGCTGCCTTATCGACTTCATCAGCGGTATTGCCGTCCGCGGTACAGATTACGGCAATGATACTTCCCATGTTGAAACGGTACTCGAAGTCATGCGCCTGAAGCTGGCAGGTGGCGGGAATCGCAATCGCACCAAGCTTATTAAGCCCAAGCATTGCATACCAGAACTGGTAGTGGCGCTTTAAAACTAAAAGGACACGGTCACCCTTACGAATGCCAAGGGACTTAAAGAGGTTCGCGCACTGTGCGGATTTTCTCTTTAGGTCCTGGAAGGTGATTCTTCTTTCGGTTCCGTCCTTTGATATATGGAGCATTGCAAGCTTTTCTGGATCCTGCCTTCCAAGCTCGTCGATGATGTCAAATGCAAAGTTGAAACGGTCAGTGTTATGGAAGTTGATGGCTGTGGGAGTGCCGTTTGCATCCTCAGTAACCTTTATGTAACGGTGCCAGATTCGTTCCTTATCCTTTGTGTCAACCTCAACAGGCTTTGTTGCCTCTGCCTTTTCAGCGGTAAGCTCCGGAATGGGCTCACCTGTCGGGTTAAGAACTATTGCGTAGAAGATGCAGTCACGCCCTCCGGTGGCAATCATTCCGTGAGGAGTGGAAGAGTCATAGTAGATTGTGTCGCCGGGGCCCAGAAGTTCCCTATGCTCGCCCACCTGGACGATGAGGCTTCCGTCTACGACGATGTCGCATTCCTGCCCTGCATGGGAGGTAAGCTCGATGTCCTTATGCTGGGATTCCTCGTCATAGATGCTTCTTACGTAAAGAGGCTCCGCAATACGGTTTCTGAAGGCGTACGCCATGTTGAAGTATGTCATGCCGTGCGCACTTGAAATCTGATGCCCGCCGCCCTTCTTGGTAACAATGTAGGAAGCAAGCTTGGGTGCCGAACCCTCGATGATTTCTGTTACGTCGACGCCAAGTGCGAGGGCTGCCTTATAAAGGAACGTGAAGTTAAGTTCCGTCTTACCGCTTTCGCAGATAAGATATTCTTCCTCTGAAACTCCGGTTCTTTCCGCCATTTCACGTACCGAAAGACCTTCGATTTCACGAAGTTCCTTAATACGTCCGGCCATTTCCATTATCTTGTAGTCAAGTCCCGTGATCTGCATAAAACACCTCACATATAAAAAAAGCCCGTCTCAAAACATTGAGACGAGCTATTATACCATAACCCGCGGTACCACTCAACTTGCAGCTGAAAAGCTGCCGCTTATGGGGATCCATCAATCCCTCCGCACTATCGCAGCGTCCTCGTGAGGGGTCTAATCGGCTTTTGCCTTTCTTCCCTCCGGCTCTGAAGCTACAATCATGCCTTCCGACCCCCGGCTCGCACCACACGCCGTCTCTCTCCTGGACTTCCCGCATGACCCTCTTCGTCAATGCCATAACCAATTTGTATACCTTTTATCACATTTTGTGCCACATGTCAAGAAAAAATGTGCATTGGATAAGTTCGTGGGCTTAAACATTCGCTTTACATCTTAAAATCAGTTGATGTATACTTTGCGCATGGCTATTGAAACAGAAAGAGTTGTAATACTGGGCGTCTTCCAGACGGAGGGCGCTGCAAAGGGCGATGAATACAGGTTTGACCGCAGCATGACGGAACTTGACGCCCTTACTTCCGCATGTGAAATGGAGCCTGTGGGCATGGTGACCCAGCAGCTTCCACAGATTAATAAGGCAACATACATCGGAACGGGAAAGCTTGAAGAAATGCGTGCGCGCATCGAGGAACTTAACGGCACCTTATGCGTCGTAAATGACACACTCACCCCCACGCAGTTAAGAAACCTCCAGCAGGAACTTAAGCTCCCCGTAATGGACAGGACGTCGCTTATCTTAGAGATATTCAGTAAGCGTGCCCGTTCAAGGGAGGCAAAACTACAGGTTGAACTTGCAAGGCTTCAGTATCTGAAGCCGCGCCTTATCGGCATGTGGGAGACGCAGAACCGTCAGGGCGGTGCCTCCGGTTCAATGTCCAGCAAGGGTGAAGGTGAGACGCAGCTTGAGCTTGACCGCCGTCAGATAGACCACCGACTTGCAGAGCTTAGGAGAGAACTTAAGGTAGTCGAGCGCGAGCGTGAGACACAGAGAAAGCGCCGCAGAAAGTCACGCCTTCCTCTGGTTTCACTAATCGGATACACGAATGCCGGAAAGTCTGCCATCATGAATGCCATGCTTTCCATGTACGGGACAGAGTCATCGGCGTCAGACGAAAAGCAGGTATTTGAGGAAAACATGCTTTTTGCGACACTTGACACCTCAATCAGGAAGATACGCACTGGGAACAATAAGGACTTCATGCTTTCGGATACCGTAGGATTTGTCTCAAAGCTCCCGACGGCACTGGTTGAGGCATTCAAATCCACGTTAGAGGAAGTTACTGAGGCGGATCTTCTTCTGCATGTCGTTGATTACAGTGACGTGGATTACCGTGAACACATGGAAGTGACTGACAGGATGGTAAGGGAGCTTGGGGCAGGGCATATCCCGGTAATCTATGTCTATAACAAGGCAGATGCATGTTTCCCGAAAATTGAGTATCCCCGTAAGGGTGCGGAGGTGCGTGAGACCTCAAAGAGCATTTACATGTGCGCAAAGGAAGCCTCATCAATCGAGCTTCTGGCTCAGATGATTACTGACGAGGTTTATGGCGATTATGAGGAGGCCAGGTTCCTGATACCGTATGATAAGGGCTCGATAGCATCTTCGCTTCAGCAGAACTCGCTTGTCCTTTCAGTTGAGTATAAGGAAGACGGAACACTTCTTAACGCAAGGTGCCATCGCGCGGACGTGGAGAAATATAAGGAATATCTTGTAAGGTAAAACTGTTTTATTCTCAAAAACACCACAATCGAAAACTACATTATGAAAATGGTATAAGATCACGCTGCAGCCTGTGAGCGTGGTCTTTTTTGTATGTAAGGAAAAGAATGGAAACGGAAAGTATTTAGAAAATAATCTAAATAGTTCTTGCATTAAAGGAGCGCCGGTGTTATTATCTATTTAGAAAAAAATCTAAATAGAGGTGATGAGAATGAGCTTTAACGAAACCATGAAGGCTTTGTCAGCGCCTGAAAGAAGGGAAATCCTGAATCTTCTGAAAAACGGGAGCATGACGGCCGGAGAGATAGGAGATCATTTTGACATGACCGGTGCGACAGTTTCATACCACCTGTCCACATTGAAAAAGGCCGGGCTTATTTTTGAGAGCCGGCAGAAAAATTACATCTATTACAGTCTCAATGCATCAGTGCTTGAGGAACTGATACTTTGGATTGAGGACCTTAAGGGAGGAGAAAAAAATGAAAAATGATAAAAAGATTGCTGTGCTGCCCGGGCTTATCTGTCTGATACCGCTTATTGCCGGTGCTTTTCTGTATGGCAGGATGCCTGAACAGATGCCAATACACTTTAATGCGGCCGGAGAAGTGGATAATTATGCTTCCAGGGCCGTCGCACTTTTTGTCCTTCCGGGACTTCTGTTTGTGCTGACACTGTTCATGCCGGCCATTATGAAGATGGATCCTAAGTATGACAACATGAGTCCTGCCTTACGCACTGTCATTCTTTGGACCTTGCCTGCGGTCGAACTAATATGCTCCGGCATCACCATGGCATCCGCGCTTGGATATGATGTTGCAGTGGAACTTATAGTCCCATTTATTTTTGGCCTTTTGTTCATAGTGATTGGCAACTATCTTCCAAAGACGAAGCAGAGCTACACGATGGGAATAAAGCTGCCCTGGACCCTGGACAGCGAGGAGAACTGGAACAGGACACACCGCCTAGCCGGATTTTTATGGGTGATAGGAGGGGTGCTCTTCATTATTGCGGCATTTTTGAAGCTTGATTTCTGGGTGGACATCGTGATACTGCTTATCATGGTCCTGGTCCCTACAGTATATTCATACGTGTTCTACAGGCGTTCGTACAAATAAAACGGGTTTGCCTGGAAGAACGTTATGTGGTATAAATGTGGTTACTTACAAAACCGGATTCTGAATATGCGGATGTCAAAGGAAAAAGCGGATGCCTGCATGTACGGCATCCTTAAAAATAAGTGGGAAGAAAGAGGTAAGCAGAATGAGGCTTGAGCCTGTAACTTTTAAGGATAAACTGGGAAGAGAAGTGGTTTTAAGAAGTGCGGAGGCAGAAGATGCGGAGGATCTGATAAAGTACCTTAAGGTGACGACGGCGGAAACCCCGTTCCTTATCAGGGAGCCTGACGAGGTGCTTACTGTAGAGCAGGAAAAAAGCTTCATTGAAAGAAATCTTGATTCCCCACGTGACCTTATGATGGTAGCAAACATTTCCGGAAAACATGTAGGCAACTGCTCAGTATCGGGAATCGGAAGCTTCAAAAGATACGCTCACAGATGTGACATTGCAATCGCGCTGTATCAGGAATACTGCGGGGCCGGAATTGGAAGGATAATGCTTGAGAATGCCCTTATGGTTGCAAAGGAAATGGGATATGAGCAGGCGGAGCTTGAGGTGATTGCGGACAATAAGAACGCGATATCCCTTTATGAAAAGCTCGGGTTTGTCAGATACGGAACGTTCCCTGACAACATGAAGTATTCTGACGGTTCATACGCGGATGCCTTCTGGATGATGAAGAAACTGTAATTGGAGAAGCGTTTCAGAATTCATAAATGAAAACAATATAAGGATAAGCCAAAAAGAGCTGCCACATTAAGTGCAAGTCACAATGCGGCAGTTTTTTGACTGAGTGCATATTGCTGCCCAAAGACGCACTGTGTTCATAATTAATGTCTATTGTGAATAAACGTTTAAACCATAATAATTGGCAGGCACTGAGGCCTGCCAATTAATGATTTAAACACCTTTTAATTCTGAATGGAATTAATTACTTCTTTCCTGCGAGCTTTTCGTCCTCGTTGGTTCCGGTCGGAGCCTTTGCAAAGAATGCAAAGTAAGCAGCGAGACAGAGAGCCATAAGAATGAAGGCGGTGATGATTACGGGAATGTTGCCTGCTTCAATCTCATTCTTAAGTCCTCCGATCTCAACGACCACGATGAGTGCGGGGGTGATGTACTTAACGAATGCCGGATAGATTTTCTCAATCCATGAGGGAATCTCAGTTCCTTCTTCCTTCATTTCCTTAATTGCATTTTCAGGCTTTAAGATCCAGCCGACTGTTATGCATGCAAACAGTGCGCAGATGGGCATCAGCACGGTGTTTGTAACCTCATCAAAGAATGTGAGCCAGTCGAGTCCGAAGAGTGCCGGGCTTGATTCCTCGAGGATTGCAACGTGTCCGAGTGAAATACCAACCGGGATGGAGATAAGTACCGTAAGTACGCATACGATGGTGATGGAAAGCTTTCTGTTTACGTGGAACTTCTGGATGACGAACTGTGTGCATACCTCATAAAGTGACATGATGGAGGTAAGAGCTGCAATCGTTACCATTGAGAAGAACAGGAATGAAACGACCTTTCCGATGAATCCCATTGATCCGAAAACCTTGGGAAGAATAACATAAATAAGTGCAACACCCTTTGATCCGTCAAGAAGTGAAGCGTCAAAGTGTGCAACTGCCGGGAAGATTGCAAGTCCTGCAAGGAGGGCTGCAAGTGTGTCGAACAGGCAGATCATGCCGGTTGACTTGACAAGGTTGATTTCCTTATCGCAGTATGAACCGTAGGTGATGAGAATTCCCATACCGATTGAAAGTGACCAGAATGCCTGTCCCATTGCAAGGAGAACGGTTCCAAAGTCAATCTTTGAGAAATCGGGATTAAGATAGAACTTAAGACCTTCCTTAACTCCCTCACCAAGGCAGAGTGAGTAGACCACGATGCAGAGGAGAATAATGAAAAGTGCGGGCATGAGGATCTTTGAAAGCTTTTCAATTCCGCCTTCAACGCCTGCGGCGATGATCCAGAGCGCAAGTCCTGCAAAGAGGGCTGTAAATAAAATCACCTCAAATGTGTTTACAGAGAATGTTCCGATGATTCCGTCATTTCCCGCAAATGAGTTAACGGCATACTTAAGTGTCCATCCGCCGAGAACTGAGTAGTAGCAGGTGATGAAGAACGGAATGAGTACTGCAACAAGTCCGAACCAGCCTATCTTCTTATTAACAGACTTATAAGCTGTTACGGGATTTGCATGAACTCTCTTTCCAAGGTGCATTTCAGTAAGCATCGCTACTGCACCGAGGAAGATAACACAGCAGATGTAGATGAGCACGAAGGCAGCACCGCCTCCTTTGGCTGTTTTGTAGGGGAAACCCCAGAGGTTACCAAGACCGACTGCCGATCCTGCGGCCGCCATTATGAACCCGAAGGAACTGGCAAAGCCTACTTTTTTCTTTTCATTCATAAAGATACCCTTTCGCTAGGTTTTTATAGTCACACAAGAAAGCATTATAACAAAGAAGAAAGCAAAAATCCAATACTAATTTCATTGAATTTGCATTACTATGAGTTTATAATGAGTAAGATGTCCAAAGCGGATATTTTGGATGTCAATGCTTAAGTATTCATAAATGGCAAGGGTGTGTCCTTTATAAGAAAAGTGCTTTTAAACAAGGATTATCAGAGCCGAAATAATGAAAGGAAGTATAAGAATGGGAAGAATCAGAATAGGCTGGGGCGAGGAGTCAATTACCCCCGATAAGAAGATTTCACTTGCAGGACAGTTTGCGGAGAGAATTTCAGAGTATGTTGAAAAGCCTTTAACGGCAACGGCCATGGCAGTTGAGTGTGACGGTGACCAGATGATCATCATTTCACTTGACCTCGGAAGCGTAAGTTACCTTCTTACAAAGAAGATCCGTGAGGCCATCAAGGCAAAGTGCCCGGAGATTGACACCGATAAGGTCATCACCGCGGCAATCCATACACATACAGGCCCGGCTACCATAGGTGGCCAGCGTTCAAAGATGAATTCCTCTGGAGTTATGTCAACCTGGAGGGAATTTATTAAGGCATACTTAAAGCCCGGTCAGGAATATGTTCAGTCTGCTAACCTTTCAGACCCCGAGGTTGCCACAAACGAAGAGTGCGCGGAGCTCGTCATAGAGCGCGCCTCAAAGGCAGCCGTTTGCGCATGGAATTCACGTGAGGATGCGGCTTTCACTAATGCCTTTGACCGTGCGGCCATCGGCATGTGCCGTCGTGTTGACTACTCAGATAACACGGCTCAGATGTGGGGCGATGCAAACACCGCTGTATTTACGGAGCTTGAGGGTGGAAATGATTCAGGCGTTGAGCTTTTGTACTGCTTTGATAAGGAAGATAAGCTTAAGGGCATCGTTGTCAACCTTGCATGCCCGGCACAGTGCGTACAGCACAGGCTCTTCGTTTCACCTGATTTCTGGGGTGAGACAAAGAAACTTCTCCGCGAGCGTTTTGGAGAGGACATCTTCATGCTTCCTCTCTGCTCCGCAGCAGGAGACCAGTGCCCGGTTGACCTTGTAAGATGGGTTAACCCTGACACTGACGTTCATGACCCGAACCTCATCCGTCACAATCCTCCCGTACGTAAGGCTGACCCGTCAATGTTCGACCTTGAGGGAATGAAGAAGGCAGGAAAGAGGGTTGCTAACGCGGTATTTGATGCGTGGGATGACGGCATCGGCGAGAGCCAGAAGGACGTTAAGTTCGAGCACCATGTCCACAACATGCAGCTTCCGCTTAGACGTGCGACCCTTAAGGAGAAGATTGAGGCAGAACGCGAGATCAAGGACTACTGCCGCAATAAGGAAGGAAACATAGACTTTAACGATATTGCAAACCTTCAGAGATACATCGGAATCATCCAGAGGTTCGAGCTTCAGGAGACTTTCGAGTGCCTTGACACTGAAGTACACATCATAAGAATGGGTTCAATCGCATTCGCTACCAACCCCTTCGAACTGTTCCTTGACTACGGCAACCAGATCAAGGCCCGCGCATACTGCGAGCAGACATTCCTCGTACAGCTTTCATGCGGAGGCGAAGGGTATCTTCCCACGGCTAAGGCTGAAGGGCACGGACATTATTCAGGTTTCATTGCATCAGGCCAGTGCGGTCATGAAGGCGGAGACCTCCTTGTACGTGAGACCTTAAAGGACATCAATAAGCTTTTCGCTGATGATTACAAGGTTTACGAGTACAAAGAGTAATGGGATAATAATCGGGTAGCTGGTTAATAATCGGGAAACTGGTTAATAATCGGGAAACTGGTTAATAACCAAGTAGCTGGTTAATAATATAGTTAACAATTAAAGCCCTCACATTTCTGTACATTTCATTCTGTACATGAAAGTGTGAGGGCTTTTTTCCTGATACCATGGTATCGAATTGCCGTTGCCTGTTAACTAATTAACTATCATCAAATCTTGTAGGCTTTTCCATGATATGGTGCTTTGCATACAAAAAAAGTGGAAAAAACGTCAAGCCAGGCTTGAATTTTGTATGAAACGGAGCTTATAAAGGCGGTTTCATACAATTATCAAAAGTAAAAATTATATGAATTGCCATTGGCAGGGTACCTTTCATACAAAATGCTTGTATGAGAAACACAAGTACACACTGTTTCATACAAGATTTGCATAAAACAGTCCTGACAGTAATTATAATTCTGGAAAGGCCGCTCAGCTTAAGAACTCCTTATAGATGGCGCGGATGGTCTTTTCGTAGTCTTCCTCCTCAATTCCCAGGATGATGTTAAGCTCGCTGGAGCCCTGGTCGATCATTCGGATGTTTATGCCGGAATCTTTTAAGGCACCGGTCACCCTGCAGGCGGTACCGACGGTGCTGGCCATTCTCTGACCAACTACGGCCACCATTGCGAATCCGCGTTCAATCTCAATCTCATCGGGCTTAAGCTCGTCCCTTATTCTTGAAAGAATCCTTTCTTCTGCAGGATTGAATTTCTCCTCATTTACAACAACGGACATTGTGTCAATACCGGTGGGGCAGTGCTCGAACGGTACGCCTTCATCTGCAAATATGGTAAGGAGCCTAGCGCCGAATCCGACCTCACCGTTCATCAGTGATTTCGTGACGGTGACTTCCGCAAATCCTTTCTTGCCCGCGATACCAGTGATGACGTTTCCCTTGTCACCGTGAGGAAGGCGCGGCACGATCATGGTCCCGTTGTCACCGGGGGCATTCGTATTTCTTATGTTGATCGATATGCCTGCCCATTTTACAGGGAATACTGCGTCTTCATGAAGTACGGATGCGCCCATGTATGAAAGCTCACGGAGTTCGCGGTATGTTATCACGTCGATTCCGGCGGGGTTTTCAACAATTCTTGGGTCAGCGGAGAGCATTCCGGAAACATCGGTCCAGTTTTCATAAAGGGAGGCGTCAACTCCGCAGGCAATGATGGAACCGCTCACGTCAGAACCGCCGCGTGAGAAGGTGTGGATGCTTCCGTCAGGCATGGAACCGTAAAAGCCGGGGATGACCGCCCCGTCCATTCCCTTAAGGCGCTTCTTGACGGTGCTGTAGGTCTTTTCACTGTCAAGCCTGCCATCAGACTTAAAGAAGATGAGATCAGCCGCATCAACGAATTCAAGACCGAGATACGCAGCCAGAACGCGGGAGTTTAAATACTCCCCACGGCTTGCGGTAAACTCCTTTTCCGGGGTCTCCTTAAGCTGCATCTTAAGCATTTCAATTTCTGTATCAATATCAAAGGGGATAGAGAGTTCTTCAATTATCTCGGCAAATCTTTCACGTATGCCTTTTAAAGCCGGTCCCGGGTCATTGCCCGAAGCAGCCAGGTCGTAGCATTTATAGAGCATGTCGGTGACCTTTATGTCACCTGAACTTCTTTTTCCGGGAGCGGACGCGACGATAAAACGCCTGTCGGGATCAGCAAGGATGATATCCCTTACCTTTTTGAACTGACCTGAATCAGCCAGGGAGCTGCCACCAAACTTTAGAACCTTAATACCCATAGATCTTCCTTTCCTGAATTAAGTGGGATTTCTCAAAAATAAGAGTTATTTCTCAAAATAAAGAGTTATTTCTCAAAATTAAAAGTTATTTCTCAAAATTAAAAGTTATTTCTCACAGTTAAGAGTTATTTCTCACAG
>JAKSPD010000007.1 GCA_024405115.1 Lachnospiraceae bacterium | reverse complement strand
AATGTTCTCTTGTAAATATCCTCAGATTATAGTACAATCAACATCGTTTATCAACACTCTGACAATGGCTCATTGTTTGTTTTTTTTAAGATGCGTCACTGCCAGGGCGGTTTTGATGAGGGTTTTTTAGATGAATTCAAAAAGTACGCATGAAATTGACATGCTTAACGGGAGTATTCTCCCAAAGATACTCCTTTTTGCGCTTCCGCTTGCTTTAAGTGGTGTCCTTCAGCTTTTATTCAATGCTGCGGACGTCATAGTACTTGGAAGATATGTAGGATCAGATGCGCTTGCGGCTGTAAGTTCCACCGGATCATTAACCGGTCTTCTTACAAACCTTTTTATCGGCATTTCAGTGGGCGTTAATGTCGTAGTGGCCACGAATTATGCGTCAGGAAAGTACAATGAGGTTTCAAAAGTTGTACATACCTCAATAGCAGTGGCACTTGTTTCAGGTTTTTTCCTTATTGCATTAGGCTGGCTCTTCGCTGAGCCGATGCTTAAGCTTATGGGAAGTCCGGAAAATGTACTCCCGCTTTCGGTCAGGTACCTTAAAATATATTTTGCCGGAATGCCATTCATTATGCTTTACAACTTCGGTTCGGCAGTTTTAAGGAGTATAGGTGATACCAAAAGGCCGCTTTACTATCTGTTTATTGCAGGTGTCGTAAATGTGTGCCTGAACCTGTTCTTTGTAATTAAGCTTAACATGGGAGTGGCAGGAGTCGCTATAGCAACCGTTGCATCACACTGTGTTTCAAGCCTTCTTATTCTGAGGGCGCTGATAAAGGAAGACTCATGCCTCAAGCTTAATCCGAGAAAGCTTAACCTTGACATAAAGACCATAAAAAAGTTTGCGCAGGTCGGTATTCCCGCAGGACTTCAGAGCGTACTGTTTGCCGTATCAAACGTACTTATCCAGTCCTCTGTGAATTCTTTCGGTTCAATTGTCATGGCTGGAAACGGTGCATCAGCCAGCCTTGAGGGTTTTCAGTATACGGCAATGCACTCTGTCTATACGGCTGCAATAACGTTCATTGGCCAGAACGTGGGTGCAAAAAAGTACAGCAGGCTCAATAAGATTGCTTTTAGTTCACTTGCATGCGTTACGATTGTTGGATTTGTATTTCAGGGTATCTTTGCAGTTTTTGGAAGGAATCTCCTATGGCTGTATACGACGGACCCCGAGGTTGTCACGGCAGCACTCGTAAGACTTACAATTTTCATGCTGTCTTACTGGACATGCGGACTCATGGACGTATCAAGTGGGCTCATGAGGGGTATGGGATACGGAACGCTGCCAACGGTAGTTTCACTTATAGGTGCAGTCGGTTTAAGGATAGTGTGGCTGTATACCGTATTCGCCGCAGTGCATGATTACAGGATACTATTAATCGGTTACCCCATAAGCTGGACTTTAACGTTCGCTGCACATTTAATCTGTTATTTTAAGGCAAAAGCAAAGCTTCCAAAGGAAGACGGCGTTGCCATGTATTATTAATAAGAGCTAATGATCTGAGGAGGAAAGAAAAATGGCCCTTTATGAAAAAGTCGACACATCGATGGATTTTGTCGGCAGGGAAAAGAAAGTTGAGAAGTTCTGGAAAGAAAATGACATTTTCAGAAAGTCCATCAAGGAACACGAAGGAGATCCGAGTTACGTATTTTATGACGGACCTCCAACGGCAAACGGAAAGCCGCATATCGGACACGTGCTTACCAGATGCATAAAGGATCTGGTACCGCGTTATTATACAATGAAGGGAAAGATGGTTCCCCGTAAGGCCGGATGGGACACCCACGGCCTTCCCGTTGAACTTGAAATAGAAAAGCAGATAGGAATTAACGGAAAAGAACAGATCGAGTCATACGGCATTGCACCGTTCATCGAGCTGTGCAAGGAAAATGTATGGAAATATAAGGGAATGTGGGAGGACTTCTCATTCCAGGTCGGATTCTGGGCTGACATGGAGCACCCTTATGTTACATATTATGATGAGTATATCGAGTCTGAGTGGTGGGCCCTTAAGGAAATCTGGAAGAAAGGTCTTCTTTACAAGGGTTTCAAGATCGTTCCCTACTGCCCGCGCTGCGGTACCCCGCTTTCTTCACACGAGGTTGCACAGGGATATAAGGATGTTAAGGAACGTTCCGCCATCGTCCGTTTCAAGGTTAAGGGTGAGGACGCATACCTTCTTGCGTGGACCACGACCCCGTGGACACTTCCTTCAAACGTGGCACTCTGCGTAAGCCCGACTGATACATACGTAAAGGCAAGATCCAAAAAGGACGGCCTTACTTATTATCTTGCTGAGCCGCTTATGGCAAAGCACCTTGGTGAGGATGCGGAAGTTCTTGAGACATTTACCGGAAAAGAACTTGAGTATAAGGAGTATGAGCCCCTTTACGAGAAAGCAGCTGAGCTTGCAGTAAAGCAGCATAAGAAGGCACACTTTGTTACGGCTGACAGCTATGTAAGCATGTCAGACGGTACCGGTATCGTTCATATCGCCCCTGCTTTTGGTGAAGATGACGCAAGGCTCGGACGTATTTACGACCTTCCTTTTGTTCAGCTCGTTGACGAAAAGGGCAACATGACCGGAAATGAAAAGTGGGAAGGCATTTTCGTAAAGAAAGCTGATCCCATGGTATTAAAGGACCTTGATGAGAGAGACCTTCTGTTTGATGCACCTCAGTTTGAGCACAGCTATCCGCACTGCTGGAGATGCAACACACCCCTTCTTTACTATGCAAGGGAGTCCTGGTACATCAGGATGACCGCCGTTAGGGATGACCTTATCAGGAATAATGAGACAATCAACTGGATTCCTCAGACCATCGGAGAAGGCCGTTTCGGTGACTGGTTAAAGAACGTACAGGACTGGGCACTTTCAAGAAACCGTTACTGGGGAACACCCCTTAACATCTGGGAATGCCCTGACTGCGGAGAGAGGGATGCCATCGGTTCCAGGGAAGAACTTAAGGAAAGAAGCCTTAATTACGATGAGGTATACAATGAGCTTAAGGCTTCCGGAAAGGGCATAAGCGGAGATTACGTTGAGCTTCACAGGCCTTACATCGATAAGGTACAGATCCGCTGCCCGCACTGTGGAAAGCCAATGACAAGAGTTCCCGAGGTCATTGACTGCTGGTTCGACTCAGGAGCAATGCCCTTTGCACAGCATCATTATCCGTTTGAAAATCAGGAACTGTTTAAGAAGGAATTCCCTGCCCAGTTCATTTCTGAAGCTGTTGACCAGACTCGTGGATGGTTCTATTCACTTCTTGCAGAGTCAACACTTCTTTTCAACAAGGCTCCATTTGAGAACGTAATTGTTCTTGGACATGTCCAGGATGAGAACGGACAGAAGATGAGTAAGTCAAAGGGTAATGCCGTTGACCCGATTGCGGCACTTGATGAGTACGGTGCAGATGCCATCCGCTGGTATTTCTATACTAACTCAGCTCCCTGGCTTCCCAACCGTTTCTACGGAAAGGCAGTAACAGAAGGACAGAGAAAGTTCCTTGGAACGCTCTGGAACACATATGCCTTCTATATTCTCTACGCAAACATTGACGGATTTGATCCCACAAAGTACGAGCTTTCAAAGGAAAGCCTGTCTGTAATGGATAAATGGATCCTGTCCAAGATGAATACGATGATAGCAGGCGTTGACAGGAACATGTCCGAATACAAGATCCCTGAGTCATGTGCACTTCTGGAGGAATTTGTTGATGACCTTTCAAACTGGTATGTAAGAAGATGCCGTGAGCGTTTCTGGGCAAAGGGAATGGAGCAGGACAAGATCAATGCTTACATGACTCTTTATACAGCACTTAAGAATGTTTCACTCTGTGCGGCTCCCTTCATTCCATTCATGACTGAGTCAATTTATCTTAACATGGTAAAGAGCGTAGACGCGGATGCACCTGAATCAATTCATCTGTGTGACTTCCCCGTAAGTGATGCCTCATTTGTTGATTCTGAACTGGAAAAGTCAATGGATGCCGTACTTGACATCGTAATTTTAGGCCGTGCGGCAAGAAATTCTTCAGGCCTTAAGAACAGACAGCCTATAGCAAGGATGTATGTTAAGTCTGAGAATAAACTGGAAGGTCTTTACTCAGAAATCATCAGGGATGAACTTAACTTAAAGGAAGTTGTTTTCACTGACGACGTAAGCGACTTTGCAGCTTATTCTTTCAAACCGCAGTTAAGGACTGTAGGTCCAAAGTATGGCAAGAATCTTGGCTTTATCAGAAACTACCTTACAGAAATGGATGGCGCCGCAGCTTATGCCTCCATTGAAGAAACAGGGGAACTTAAGTTCAGTGCCCCGGACGGAACAGAAATTGTCCTTACAAAGGATGACCTGCTTATAGATGTATCACAGAAGGACGGATTTGTAACAGAGGAAGACTTCAGGAATACGGTTGTACTTGACACAAACCTTACGGACGAACTTATCAATGAGGGCTTTATGCGTGAGGTTATCTCAAAGGTTCAGACAATGAGAAAGGAAGCCGGTTTCGAAGTAATGGATAAGATCAGAATCACGTATAACGGTTCTGAAAGACTTGATAAGGTAATTACCGAAACAGCCCGGCAGATATGTCATGACTGCATGGCAGCCTCCATAACAGAATGTGATGCAGCCGGATACGTAAAGCAGTGGGACATCAACGGAGAATCACTTACACTCGGAGTTGAAAAGATTGAAGCTTGATTTTGATAAAGAAGATATAAAATCGCAGGTTGAAAGAAATGTGAGGTTCCTTTACAGAAGGAACCTCGAAACTGCGACCAGGGAACAGGTTTACTTTGCTTTTGCAAATGTTGTCAGAGACCTCCTTATGGAGGACTGGATCAATTCGCATGAGAAGATTGATGACGGCAATACAAAAAAGCTTTATTACCTTTCAATGGAATTCCTTTTCGGACGTTCGCTCGGAAATAACCTGATAAATCTTAAAGCATACAGGCCGTTTGCCGAAGCAATGGAGGAATTAGGAATAAGCTTGAATGAACTGGAGGACCAGGAACGCGATCCTGCCCTTGGAAACGGCGGCCTTGGAAGGCTTGCCTCGTGCTTCCTGGATTCCCTGGCTACACTTTCCTATCCGGCATATGGATGCGGAATCAGATACAAGTACGGCCTTTTCAGGCAGAAGATCATAAACGGGTATCAGGTGGAAATGCCTGATAACTGGCTGAAAAACGGTTATCCCTTTGAGGTCAGGAGAAGTGAGTATACCTGTGAAGTAAAATTCAATGGATATGTTGAAACTCTCTGGGACGGGGAAAGGAACTATTTTGAACTTAGGAACTACCAGTCTGTAAAAGCGATACCATATGACATTCCTGTTGTAGGATACGGAAATGGATTTATTAATACACTGCGCGTATGGGATGCCGAGCCTGTAGAGGAATTCAGTCTTAATGAATTCGACAAGGGAAATTACATGAAGGCTGTCGAACAGGCAAACCTTGCTAACAACATCTGCAACGTACTGTATCCTAATGATAATTACATTGAGGGAAAGGAACTGAGGCTTCGGCAGCAGTATTTCTTTGTTTCCGCAACTGTTCAGGTTGCCCTGAAGAAATTCTGTGAGCATCATGATGATATTCATGACCTTCCAAAATATGTGGCATTTCATATGAATGATACACACCCCACACTGTGTGTTCCCGAACTTATGAGGGTGCTTCTGGATGACTACAGGATGTACTGGGATGAGGCATGGGAAATAGTAAAACAGACCTGTGCATTCACAAACCATACGATAATGTCTGAGGCTCTTGAAACCTGGCCGGTGGGCCTTTTTGGAAGAATGCTTCCCAGGGTATTCCAGATAGTTCAGGAAATAAGCCGCAGGCTGAACATTTACATTTCTGAGAAGCTGCCCGGTCGTGAAGACCTCAGGGATGAAATGGAAATCGTTCATAACGGTGTTGTCAGAATGGCAAATCTTGCCATTACCGGAAGCCACAGTGTTAACGGTGTGGCCGAGATTCACTCCAATATTTTAAAAACAAGTACTTTCAGGGGATTCTACGCGTTATATCCGTATAAATTCAGTAATAAGACAAACGGAATCACACAGAGACGTTTCATGCTTCACGCAAATCCCCTGCTTTCAGAATGGATCACAGGGCATATCGGCGATAGCTGGATAACTGACCTTACTGAGATGAAAGGCCTGATGAAACTTTGTGATGATGAAAAGGCACTCACGGAGTTCATGGACATAAAGTACAGGAATAAACTGAGACTTGCTGAATACATCAGGGAGCGAAACGGAATCGAGGTTGATCCTGAGAGCATGTTCGACGTACAGGTAAAGAGGCTTCACGAGTATAAACGACAGCTCATGAACATCCTGCATGTCATGTATCTCTATAACAGACTGAAAAACGACCCCGGATTTGACATGTACCCGCATACATTTATTTTTGGGGCTAAGGCTGCTCCAGGGTATTACAGGGCAAAGCTTATCATTAAGCTCATCAATAATGTTGCTGAAGTAATCAATAATGATGAAACTATCAACGGGAAGATAAAGGTAGTATTTATTGAGGATTACTGTGTATCTAATGCAGAGCTGATTTTCCCGGCTGCCGATATCTCAGAGCAGATTTCCACGGCTTCCAAGGAGGCTTCAGGTACATCAAACATGAAGTTTATGTTAAATGGTGCGCTGACACTTGGGACCATGGATGGTGCTAACATTGAGATTGTTGAATGCGCCGGAAAGGAAAACGCCTTCATATTCGGTATGTCGGCAGAAGAGGTAATGAGACATGAGGAGCTTCATGATTATGATCCGAGAAAGATTTTCTCTGAAGATCCTGAAATCAGGCAGGTCCTTATGCAGCTGATCAACGGCTTTTATTCACCGGAGGATCCGGATCTGTTCCGAGATATTTATAATTCCCTTCTTGTTCGGAACAATCCTTCAGATAATGCTGATCCGTATTTCATTCTGGCGGATTTCAGGGATTATCTCAGGGCATGCCATGAAGCGGACATTAAATACCGTGACAGGCTTTCATGGGCAAGGAGTGCACTTATTAATACCGCTAACTGCGGTAAATTCTCGTCTGACAGGACCATTGAGGAGTATGTAAATGAAATATGGCACCTGAAAAAGGTGTGTATGGAATAAGAGGTATTATCATGACAAAAATCGATGTTATTTCAGGTTTCCTCGGAGCAGGAAAAACAACTTTCATAAAAAAGCTCCTTTCAGAGGCTCTCGCCGATGAAAAAATCGTTCTTATTGAAAATGAATTCGGAGAGATAGGCATTGACGGAGGTTTCTTAAAGGATTTCGGGGTGGAAATCACGGAGATGAGCCAGGGATGCATCTGCTGTTCACTTGTAGGTGATTTTGAGAAATCCCTAAGAGAGGTGATCAAAAAGTTTGCTCCTGACAGAATCATTATCGAACCCTCAGGAGTTGGAAAGCTTTCTGACATCATGAAGGCTGTTACGGAGGCTTCGGGAAGTCTGGACGTAGTCCTGAATTCAGCCGTAACCTGTGTGGATGCCGCAAAGTGCAAGATGTACATGAAGAATTTCGGTGAGTTCTTCAACAACCAGGTTCAGTATGCAGGCACAGTAGTACTTACAAGAACAGACATTGCTTCAGAAGAAAAGATAGAGGAAGCAGTAGAACTTATCCGAAGCATAAATGCTGAAGCGGAAATCATTACTACTCCCATAGATGAATTAGGAGGCGAAAAACTCCTTAAAGTCATTGAAAAACGTGACAGCCTTCTGGAGGAACTTCGTGAAGAGGCATTAAGTGTCCCGGACGGAGAGTCTGAAGAAGAACACGAACATCATCATCACCATCATCACCACGATGACGACGATGATGAAGATGATGACGATGACGAAGATGAGCATGAGCACCACCATCATCATGACGATGATGACGACGATGACGAAGATGAGCATGATCATCACCATCATCATGACGATGATGACGACGATGATGAAGATGAGCATGAACATGAACATGAACATCACCACCATCATCACCACCATCACGGACATGATGCGGATGAGGTGTTTGAGTCTGTGGGAATGACAAATGTGGCACCCATATCAAAGATTAAGCTTGAATCAATACTTAAATCCCTTTCAGACAGTGAGGAATACGGCGTGATTCTACGTGCAAAGGGAATGATAAAGGCTGAGGACGCTGACGCGTGGTATCATTTTGACCTTACACCGGGTCAGTATGAGATCAGGAAAGGCGCTCCGGATTATACCGGTAAGGCCTGTGTGATTGGAAGCGGTCTTAAGGAAGACGAGATTAAGAAACTTTTCTGAGGATTACAAAATGACGGAAATGATCAATGACAACGAGAAGCCGGTGTTTCTGGTAAACGGTTTTCTTGAGTCCGGTAAAACATCATTTATCAATTACACAATAAGCGAGGACTATTTCCATATCGAAGGGAACACGCTTCTTCTTGTAACGGAGGAAGGTGAAGTGGAATATGACAAAAAGCTACTGAAGCGTGAACATATTACCATGGTTTCCTTTGATGATAAGGAGTCCATAACAAAAGAACGTTTAAAAGAACTTGCTGATGCCTGCAATGCTGAAAGAATCGTTATCGAGTGGAACGGTATGTGGAATCCTGAGATTTTAAGATTCCCTGACGACTGGGTCCTTTATCAGCAGATAACCATGATGGACGGAAGCACGCTTGACATGTACCTTAACAACATGAAGGCACTAATGGGCCCCATGCTTAAGTATACCGAGCTTCTTCTGATCAACAGGTGCGATGACATTCCGGAAGATAACCTTCTTAACTGGAAGAGACAGTTAAGGCCCATGCTGGTGCAGGGTGCCGAAATCGTCATGGAAAACAAGTTCGGTGAGGTCCCGCTTGAAGTTATTCCTGAGGACCTTCCTTATGACATTTCAGGGGACGAGATAGTGATAAGCCCTGAGAACTTCGGAATATGGTTCTTCGACTGCCGCGATTATCCTGACCGCTATAAGGGCAAAAATGTCACTTTCAGTGCCTGCGTGATGCGCGATGAAAAAACATTTGAAAAGGACTGCTTTGTTCCTGGCAGAATGGCAATGACCTGCTGTGAGGCAGACATGACATTTATCGGTTTCATGGCACATTATAAAGGAATCAGTGCTTATCCGGACGGAACGTGGGTAAAGCTGACAGCACGTGTCGATATCAAAAACCTTCCTGAATACGAAGGAGAGGGACCGTTCCTGGAAGTCATAAAGATAGCACATACCGGAGAGATTTCCGAACCTGTAACATTCTAAACATGAGTTTAAAGCTGAAACATTCAATTTTTTTACTACTGGCGGCCGCTATCTGGGGCTTCGCCTTTGCTTTTCAGAGCATGGGCGGAAGCTCAATGGGGCCATATACATTTAATGCCCTCAGAAGCTTTCTGGGATGTCTTGTGATCCAACCGGTAATAAAGATAACTACAGGAACCCTTAAGCCAAACCGTGCCACTCTTAGAGGAGGCATCCTATGTGGTATAGCCCTAAGTGTCGCATGTAACCTGCAGCAGGTAGGACTGATGTACACTTCTCCTGGAAAGGCAGGCTTTATAACTGCGGTATATATGGTCTTTGTGGCAGTGTTTGGCATTTTTTCCGCAAAGAAGCCTTCAAAGACAACCTTATTTGCCATTATTCTTGGAGTGGTTGGACTGTATCTGATATGCATGCCGGATAATGAGGAACTCAGGATGAATATTGGTGACCTTCTCTGCATTGGCTGCGCACTTTTTTATGCAATCCAGATTATCATTATTGACAGAAATTCAGAAGGTACGGATCCTTTGAAAATGTCCGCCATACAGTTCCTGATTGCCGGTATTGTATCAATAATTCTTGCTCTTGTATTTGAAAAGCCTTTAGAGGCTGACCTTGCGGCAGGACTGATACCACTTCTGTATGTGGGCATCATGTCAACTGGCGTAGCATATACCTTACAGATGGTCGGCATGCGTGGTGTCGATCCTGCAATTGCCTCACTGATAATGAGCCTCGAGTCAGTATTCTCAGTCGTGGGTGAATTCGTTATATTCGGGACCATGCTTACCGGCAAATCCCTCATCGGCTGCGGAATCATGTTCATAGCAATACTGCTTTCGCAGATGCAGCCGGGAAAGGAAAAGTAATGTATAAAGTCATAACCAGTCCCGGCGTTTCAGACGTTGAAGCAAAGAAATCACATTTCATCTGTGAATTGAAAACCGTCAGAAACGAAGAGGAAGCGAAAGAATTTCTTGAAGAAGTCAGAAAAGAACACAGGGAAGCAAGGCACCACTGTTTTGCCTTAAGAATCGGTGAACCCGGTACCGAATATGAAAGGTTTTCTGATGACGGAGAACCTCAGGGAACCGCGGGTAAGCCGATACTGTCACTTCTTCAGGGAGCGGAACTTTATGACTGCATTGCTGTGGTAACCAGGTATTTTGGAGGGACACTCCTGGGAACGGGCGGGCTTGTAAGGGCATACTCCGATTCAGTTAAGGAAGCACTCGCGGAATCAGAGATTAATGAACTGATAAAAGGTGTACGTGTGAAAATCACCTCTGATTATCAGACGGCTAACAGGATTAAGTATCTGGCCGGAACCATGGGTATATTCACTGAAAAGGAAGAGTATACGGATACATGCGGTTTTTATTATCTGATTAAGGAAGAACTTTATGAAACCTTCATTTCAAAAATAACAGAAATGAGCGGTGGCAGAATAGTACTATCCATGAAAACGGGTGTGTATTACTATGAAAAGACTTCTCCTGTTGTTTACAAAGAACGATAAAACAGTTATAATTAAATGTTTGGAGTCGCCATATGAATTTTAAAGAAGAATTAAAGCGCTTTAAACCTTCAATGGAAGTAGATGAAATTGAGGATGCTGTGATGAAAATGGATCTGACGGACATGAATGACATCATGTTCCAGATGATGGAAAAAACAGTCTCCGAAAAAACAGCTGTTAAAGATCCTAAGGAAGAACCCTTACAGTAAATACTCCATGGAAAGAAGCAACAGGCTTTACAGAATTGCAAATGCTTTTTACAATCTCGGACTTGAAAAGGCACGTCTTAACGACCTGACCGGATCAGCCGAGCTTTTGAAGCGTGCTCTGAGGTTCAATAAGTACTGTACTAATGCAAGAAATCTTCTGGGACTCATATATTACCAGATGGGAGAAACAGCTGACGCCTTATGTCAGTGGATAATAAGTGAGAATTTACAGCCTGAGTCAAATGCCGCACAGAGATATCTGGATATGATTCAGAGAAAGCCTGACCAGCTGGAGAGGGACTCCCAGGCCATAAAAAAGTTCAACCAGGCTCTGGCAACGGCTAAGTCATCTGATTCGGCTTTTGCCATAATTGAGCTCCAGCATCTCGTGTCCGAACGTCCGAACTATGTAAAGGCACAGATAGTACTTGCCATGCTTTACATGGACAAGGGTGATAATATCAAAGCCGGCAGGGCATTGATGCAGGTGCTTCATGTTGACAGAAACAATCCTACGGCGCTTATTCTGATGGATGACGTCAAACAGGCAACCGGAAAGGCGGAAGTTGAACAAAAAAGGCTCAAGAATGCTTTTTCACACAGAAAGATGGAAGATGATGATGTGATAATGCCTGAGTCTCAGAATACAAAGATTCCTTTCAGCACGACAATGATCATCATTCTGGGAGTACTTTTGGGTATGGTGGCGTTTTCAACGCTTTTACTTCCGGGTATCAGGAAAACATATTATAAAGAGGCTAACGAAAAGGTAGTCGATAACAACAGAAAGCTTTCAACAGTGAATTCTGATTACAACAGGGTCAGCACTGAGTATGAGGAACTGAAAATCAAGTACGATGACGCCTCAAAGAAACTTGCTGCCTTTGAAAAGGAAAACAGGGATTTTGCATCCATGTTCGGACTTCTTAAAAACATTGTTGAGGAGTATGAAAACGGCAGGTATACTGATGCCGCCAATGACTGGCTTTCAATTGACCGAGAAATTGAATTTCTTAACGAAGAACCGCTGGTTTCCCAGTTAAAGGAAGTTGACGACGTGATTTACAATGGCTGCTATGACAAGCTTGTCAGTCTGGGAACACAGTCCTGGAACGGCGGGAAAAAAGAGGCAGCAATGTCATATTATGATCTTGCCTTAAAGATTGACCCGGATGATCCCGAGGTAATGTATCTTAAGGCAAGGCTTCTGCAGTCCGAAGACCGGATCAGCGAGGCAAATAGAATATTTGATAAAATCGTAGGTGAACATCCTGAGAGCAAATATGCTGAAAGGGCTGTTCAGGCAAGAGGATATTAAAATGATTGAGAAAAGAGAAGACATAAGAAACGTTGCCATTATTGCCCATGTTGACCATGGCAAGACAACACTCGTTGATGCGCTGCTAAAGCAGAGTGGCATCTTCAGGGAAAACCAGGACGTGGCTGAAAGAGTAATGGACTCTAATGCCATTGAACGTGAGAGGGGAATTACAATCCTTTCAAAGAATACCGCCATCAATTATAAGGGACACAAGATAAACATAGTGGATACTCCCGGTCATGCCGATTTCGGTGGTGAAGTAGAACGAGTATTAAAAATGGTTGACGGTGTAGTTCTTCTGGTTGATGCTTTTGAAGGACCGATGCCCCAGACTAGATTCGTTCTCGGAAAGGCAATGGAACTTTCGCTTCCGGTTGTTGTATGTGTAAACAAAATTGACCGTCCTGAGGCAAGACCTGAAGAAGTAGTTGACGAGGTACTGGAGCTTCTTATGGATCTGGGGGCTAATGATGAACAGATCGACTGTCCGTTCGTGTATGCATCGGCGAGAGCCGGGTGGGCTTCACTTTCTGCTCATGAAACAGGAACTGACATGAAGCCCCTTCTTGATACGATCATTGATTCCATTCCGTGCCCCACAGGTGATCCTGAGGCTCCTACACAGATGCTCATATCAACCATAGACTATAATGACTATATCGGCAGGATCGGTGTCGGAAAGGTTTCAAACGGTGTCATAAGGGTTAACCAGCAGGTTATTTTATGTAACCATCATGATCCTGACAAACTCGTAAGGACCAAGGTATCAAAACTTTATGAATTTGACGGCCTTGCAAGGGTCGAAGTCCAGGAATCAACGATAGGCTCGATAGTTGCCATTTCCGGGATACCGGAGATTCATATCGGAGATACCATATGTGATCCCGCTGGCATTAATCCGATTCCGTTCCAGAAAATCTCTGACCCTACCATTGCAATGTATTTTATGGTAAATGATTCACCACTGGCAGGCAAGGAAGGCAAATACGTAACTTCACGTCACGTAAGGGACAGACTTTTCAGGGAACTTAATACAGATGTTTCACTCAGGGTTGAAGAGACGGAGAGTTCTGACTGCTTTAAGGTTTCCGGAAGAGGAGAACTTCACCTTTCAGTACTTATTGAAAACATGCGCCGAGAAGGTTATGAGTTTGCTGTTTCCAAGGCGGAAGTTCTCTATAAGAAGGATGAAAGAGGAAAGCTTCTTGAGCCGATGGAACTCGTATATGTTGATGTTCCGGATGAATATACGGGAATAGTAATCCAGAAACTCACTCAGAGAAAAGGTGAATTAAACGGAATGACACCTATCAGTGAAAGTACGACAAGACTTGAATTCTCAATGCCTTCGCGTGGACTTATAGGTTACAGGAATGATTTCATGACTGACACAAAGGGTAATGGAATCATGAATACGCTTTTCGACGGGTATGGACCGTATAAGGGAGATTTAAGCTACAGACCGACGGGCTCCATAACAGCAACACATCCCGGTGAGGCGGTTACTTACGGACTTTTTAATGCCCAGGAGCGTGGTCAGCTTTTCATCACTCCCGGCACAGAAGTATATGAGGGAATGGTTATAGGACTTTCACCGAAGACTGAAGATGTGGAGGTAAATGTCTGCAAGACAAAGAAACTTACTAACACACGTTCTTCAAGCTCGGATGAAGCATTGAGGCTTGTTCCTCCCAAAATCATGTCTCTTGAGCAGTGTATGGATTTCATTGATACTGATGAACTTCTTGAGGTGACACCGAAATCTCTTCGTATCAGAAAGAAAATCCTTGACCCGCTGCTTCGAAAGAGGGCATCATTCAGGAAAAGCGCTGAGGTATAATATTTGGCAGACGGAAGAAAGAAAAAGTTCATAAAGGAACTTCAGGAAAAATCAAGGGTTCGAAAGGAATCCGGACTTTTTACTGTTGACGGCCCTAAAATGTGCCGTGAGGTTCCTGTGGAACTTGTAAGGGAAGTTTATGTGACTGAAAGCTTCCTGAAATCTTCCCATGCAGAGATCTGTTCAGATCTCTTAAAGTATAAAGGATTTGAAACCGTGACCGATTCTGATATGAAACAGATATCTGACACTGTTACACCTCAGGGAATACTGGTGGTTGCGGAACAAATAAAAACAAAAGGGATAAGGGATATCGTTAGTTTCAACGGCACAGATGCGCCGCTGCTTCTGATACTTGAAACCCTTCAGGATCCTGGCAATCTTGGAACCATCATAAGGGCAGCTGAAGCGGCAGGCGTTACCGGAATCATAATGAATGACACAACTGCCGATGTATATTCCCCTAAGGTTGTAAGGTCCACCATGGGGTCTTTATTCAGGGTTCCCTTTATTTATGTCACTGACGTTATCAAGGCCTGCGATTTATTAAAGCGCGGCGAATTTACTGAAGGAAATAAAGTGGACATACTGGCTGCTGACCTTAACGGAAATACTGATTACACACTTTATGATTACAGAAAGCCTTGTGCCTTCATGATAGGCAATGAATCAAAGGGATTAAGTGAAGAGGCAAAATCATGTGCATCAAAAAGGATCAGAATTCCCATGGAAGGAAAGGTAGAATCCCTGAATGCGGCCATGGCTGCAACGGTAATAGGATTTGAGGCGGCAAGACAGAGGAGATTGTAATGGCAGGAAACGGATTTTCTCCAAGAAAGGCCGGAACGTTTATCGATCTGGTTCATATTATTCTGGGTACAGCAACTATTGTCCTGGCTGTTCTCGCTGTGGTTAATCCTGAAAAGAACAGGGCATTATTTCCCGTAATTTTCTTTATGGCATCAGTAATCAACTTCGTATCAGCGTGGTTTAACTTTAAAATGTTTCCACGAATGAAGAAAAAAAGGGTGTCCGCGTTCCTGTATCTTTTCACAGGTGTCCTGATATTTCTACTCTTTGTGGTATCAGCAGTTTCCATTTGGGGAAACCTTTAAGGGAAAGGAAGGTTTTATATGGCAATGGAAAAAAACGAGATGTTCGAAAGAATTGAAAGACTCGTAGAGATTTCAAAGAATCATGGTAATTCTGTAACAAATGATGATATCATTGACTGCTTTAAGGATGACATACTTAAGCCTTCTGTGCTTGATGATATTTATACCATGCTTGAGGCAAAGGGAATTGACATTGTAAATGATGATTCTTCCATGAACGAAGAGGATGCAAGCGAACAGGAACTCAAGGAAATGAGCCTTGATAAGCTTGATCTTACGGATGCATTACTTTCTGATGATTATTCAGACGATTTTTCAGATGATTATTCAGATGATTATTCAGATAAGTCAGATGACGAGAATATCGATTTAGATGCGGTAGACCTTCTTGAGGGGGTTAATGTTGACGACCCTGTAAGAATGTACTTAAAGGAGATAGGGACTGTTCCGCTTCTTACAGCTGAGGAGGAACTTGAGCTTGCAAAGAGAAAGGCATTAGGAGATGAGAGCGCCAAAAGGCGTCTTATTGAGGCAAACCTCAGGCTTGTTGTTAGCATAGCAAAGAGGTATACGGGCCGTGGCATGACTTTCCTTGATCTTGTTCAGGAAGGAAATCTCGGGCTGATTAAGGGTGTTGAAAAGTTTGACCATGAAAAAGGTTATAAGCTTTCAACGTATGCTACCTGGTGGATCAGACAGTCGGTAACAAGGGCACTTGCTGACCAGGCGCGTACCATCAGGGTTCCCGTACATATGGTTGAGACAATAAACAAAATGTCCAAGATGCAGAGAAAGCTTACATTGGATCTTGGTTATGAGCCCAGTATTTCTGAACTTGCCAAGGCTCTTGACATGACTGAGGAAAAGGTAATGGAAATCATGCAGATTGCCCGTGAGCCAGCCTCTCTTGAAACACCCATAGGTGAAGAGGATGACTCAAATCTTGGCGATTTTGTTCCTGACACAACTGTGCTCACGCCTGAACAGAATGTGGAATCTGTAATGCTCAGGGAACATATAGATGCTTTGCTTTCTGACCTGAAGGAAAGGGAAAGACAGGTAATCGTGCTCAGATTCGGACTCGAAGACGGTCATCCCAGAACACTTGAAGAAGTAGGCAAGGAATTCAACGTTACAAGGGAAAGGATTCGTCAGATAGAATCAAAGGCTTTAAGAAAGCTCAGAAACCCTGTACGTTCAAAAAGAATAAAGGACTTTCTCTGATGGTACCTTATCATAAACAGATGGAGGCGCTGATAGCGTCATTTGGGGGAAGGAAACCAAAACTTCTTCTTCACGCATGCTGTGCTCCGTGTTCTTCCTCAGTTTTAGAAAGCCTTAGTCCATTTTTTGAAATTTCTCTTTATTTCTGCAATCCGAACATGGATACACTGGAGGAATACGAAAAGAGGGCGGAGGAACTGAAAAGGCTTGTTTCTGAAATGAAGCTGGCGAGTGAAGTTGAGACAGTCATTGCCCCGTATGATCATGAGTGCTTTGAAGAAATTTCAAAAGGGCTGGAAGATTGCCCTGAACGTGGCGAAAGATGTCTCAGGTGTTATGAGATGCGTTTGCGGAAGACTTTTGATTATATGCAGAAAAATGGCGGTTTTGAGTATTTTGGGACTACCCTGACATTAAGCCCGTTAAAAAGTGCCGCTGCGATAAATGAAATCGGAGCCGGTATTTCTGATAAATACCTGCCGTCAGATTTCAAAAAGAAAAACGGGTATCTTAGAAGCATACAATTATCCGAAGAATTCGGTCTTTACAGGCAGGATTACTGCGGATGCAAATATTCAAAAAAGAGGTAATTTATAATGAGTGAAGAATGCACACATGACTGCAGTACATGCTCAGCTGACTGTGGATCGAGAGAAGGCGGGGAGGAATTTGACTTTACTGCACATCTCGCTGCAGGAGCTTCAGTTAAACACGTTTACGCTATCATGAGCGGCAAGGGCGGTGTAGGAAAGTCAATGGTAACATCGCTTCTCGCTTCAAAGTTCATGCAGAAAGGAAAGCGCGTAGCCATCCTTGATGCAGACATAACCGGTCCGTCAATTCCCAAGGCTTTCGGAATTGAAGGCGAAAGGATTGCCGCTACAGAGGACGGGCTGCTTATGTTCCCTTCAGAGACAGCTAACGGCATTGAGATAATGTCAGCCAACCTGCTTCTTGAGAATTCCACGGACCCCATTGTATGGAGAGGCGCACTTATAGCAACAGCCGTAAAGCAGTTTTATGAGGAGACCCTCTGGCAGGATATAGATTACATGTTCGTTGATATGCCTCCGGGAACAGGCGATGTGCCGCTTACGGTATTTCAGTCACTCCCCGTCGATGGAATAATTATGGTAACAAGCCCTCAGGAACTTGTTTCAATGATCGTTTCAAAGGCTGTAAACATGGCAAGAAAGATGAATCTTCCCATCGTGGGAGTTGTTGAAAACATGTCATATCTTGAGTGCCCTGACTGCCATAAGAAGATTTCGGTTTTCGGCGAGAGCCACATCGACGAAATAGCTGCTGAATATAATCTCAAGGTCCTTGCAAAGGTACCCATTAATCCGGAATTTGCAAGGCTGATGGATAACGGACATATTGAAGAGCCTGAGTTTGACGTAATGGATGAGGCTTATAAGACAATTAACGCTATAGATAAGGTTTTTGATAAATAATGAATAATAAGGTGATTGTAGCCGGAGGTGCTGGTTATATTGGCAGTCATACGATGGTTGAACTCATAAATGAGGGATACGAACCTATATGTATTGACAACCTTTACAATTCATCACCTGAGGCTGTAAAGAGAGTTGAAATCATTACCGGAAAGAAGATTCGTTTTTATGAGGCGGATCTTCTTAACAAACCCATCCTTCATGACATTTTCAAAGAGGAGAGACCTGAATCCGTAATCATGTTTGCCGGTTATAAGGCAGTAGGGGAATCAGTGGAAAAACCGCTTCCCTATTATTATAACAACCTTATTTCGCTGATGAACGTATGTGACGAAATGAAAAAGAACGGATGCAGGAATATTATCTTTTCTTCTTCAGCTACCGTTTACGGTGATCCGGAGAGAGTTCCGCTTACAGAAGAAAGTCCTGACGGCCGCGTGACAAATCCTTACGGCCGTACAAAAAGTATGATTGAAAAGATTCTTGCTGACATTCAGAAGGCGGATAAGGACATGAATGTGGTCCTTTTAAGGTATTTTAATCCGATCGGTGCACATGAGTCGGGACTTATTGGTGAGGATCCCCAGGGTATTCCGAATAACCTGGTTCCTTATGTAGCCCAGGTTGCCGTAGGAAAACGTGAAGCCGTGCATGTTTTCGGTAATGATTACGATACTCCGGACGGTACAGGTGTAAGGGATTACATCCATGTAGTAGACCTTGCCAGAGGACATGTTGCAGCCCTGAGAAAGCTCAAAGAGAATCCGGGATTAAAGATCTATAATCTGGGTACGGGTAACGGATACTCTGTTTTAGAAGTAATAAAAGCTTATGAAAGGGCATGCGGTCACGAGATACCATACGTAATTGAAGGAAGGCGTCCGGGAGACATAGCTACCAGTTACTGTGATCCACAGAAAGCATTTTTGGAAATGGGTTGGAAAGCTGAATTAGGAATCAATGACATGTGCATGGATTCATACAGATGGCAGAGCATGAATCCGGAAGGATATGGAGATTATGCTCATCCGCCCATTGCACTTTCGGAGGAATCCTGAATGACAAAAGTTGCGGTTATAGGCGCGGGTGCTGCCGGGCTGATGGCTGCATATGCAGCCGGTAAAAACGGCTGTGAAACCGTACTTATTGAAAAAAACGAAAAGGCGGGAAAAAAGATATATATCACAGGCAAAGGAAGATGCAATGTCACTAATGCCTGTGATTTTGATGTATTTATAAAGAACATCATTAATGGGGATAAGTTTATGTATTCCTCATTAAGGCAGTTCGGCCCTTCTGAAATGATGGAATTTCTTGAAAGCTTTCAGTGTAAACTGAAAACTGAGAGAGGAAACCGGGTTTTTCCGGTTTCTGATCACGCATCAGACGTTACCAAGGCCATGCTTTGTGCCCTCGACACAGTGGGTGTCAGGCTTATGACTGAAACCATTGTAAGATCAATTCAGAAAAGGAATGACGATTTTGTACTTGGCGTCGTTTCGTCAGGCAGGGAAAAACAGATAAGGGCCGACCGCGTCATTATCTGTACCGGAGGCCTCAGCTATCCCGTTACAGGGTCAACCGGGGATGGTTACGCCTTTGCAAAAGAATTTGGTCACAGTATAAATGAATGCGCACCTTCACTCTGTCAGGTCATAACTTCGGAGGATGTCTCTGAACTTACAGGAATCTCCCTGAAAAATGTGAGGCTAAGCGTATATGAGTCAGGAAAAACAAAGCCTGTCTTTTCTGAAATAGGTGAACTCCTTTTTACTCACAGGGGATTGAGCGGACCACTGGTGCTCACTGCCGAGGCAATGAAGGCAATGAGTCTGTATAAAGGGGAGAAATACGTATTTTCAATAAACCTCAAACCGGGTCTTACCGAAGAAGAACTTTCTTCAAGGCTGCTCAGGGACTTTAACAGCGCGATGAATTCTGATGCGGTAAATGCACTTGCAAAGCTTTTAATAAGCGGAATCAGGCAGGAAGTTCTTTTACGTGCAGGAATACCCTTTGAAAAAAAAGTTCATGACATAACAAAAAAAGAGCGGCAGGACATTATCAGGATAATCAGGAATTTCGAGTTCACTTCAGTTGGTACCGGTGATTTTAACGAAGCTGTTGTTACAAAAGGAGGAGTAGTCCTGAAGGATATTAACCCTAAAACAATGGAGTCAAAAATCATACCTGGTCTTTACTTTGCAGGTGAAGTTCTTGACATTGATGCATTTACCGGAGGTTTTAATCTTCAGATTGCATGGTCAACAGGTTATGCTGCAGGAAAAGCCTGCGCAGTTAATTAAAGGAGTTTACTATGCCGTACAGTATAGCATTAGACGGGCCGGCGGGAACCGGCAAAACAACAATGGCAAAACTTATCGCTGATAAGCTGGATTTTCTTTATGTTGATACGGGGGCAATGTACAGGGCACTCGCGGTGTATTTTCTGAGTTCAGGTACGGATACTGGCGATGAGAAGGCAATGGAGGAAGCGCTCAGGGATGTTACAGTTGAGATAAAACATGAAAACGGTGAACAGCGGGTGTATGTGAACGGCGATGATGTAACGGCAAGGCTTCGTACTGAAGAAGTTTCAAAAATGGCATCAGTAACGTCACAGTATGCAGCCGTCAGGGGTAAGCTTTTAGACCTACAGCGGTCACTTGCCATAGATAATGATGTTATTATGGACGGAAGGGATATCGGTACCGTTGTCCTTCCAAATGCAACGATAAAGTTTTTCCTGACTGCCAAACCGGAGGTAAGGGCTTTAAGAAGGTACAACCAGCTTGTTGAACAGGGCAAGCTTTCTGGAGCAACCCTCGAAACGATTGAGGCGGAAATCAGGGAAAGGGATTACCGTGATTCTCACAGAAAGAATGCCCCTTTAATTAAAGCAGATGATGCCATCGAAGTTGATACTTCAGAATTGTCATTAGAGGAAGAAATAAATCAAATCATTAGCCTTATATCAGAAAGGATAAATTAAGTGGAGGTAAAGGTTGCCGCAACGGCAGGCTTCTGTTACGGTGTATCAAGGGCTGTTTCAACGGTCTATGAACAGCTGAAAAAGTGCCCTGATAAAAAAATATTCACTTATGGGCCGATAGTCCACAACGATTCAGTGGTATCTGAACTCAATGACCGTGGTGTACGTGTAATTAATGACAGGGAAGAACTGTCAGGGATGGCCGGATCAGGAGAACTGACTGACAGCATATGTGTCATAAGGGCACATGGTATCGGCAACGATGAAATGGAATTGTTAAAACAGGTAAAAGGTCTTGAAATCGTTGACGCAACGTGTCCTTTTGTAACAAAAATCCATACCATTGTGGAAGAACATCATAAGCTCGGTGAGCAGATAATTGTTACAGGAGACAGGAGCCATCCTGAAGTAATGGGCATAATCGGATGTGTCAGCAATGATGCAATTGTCATTTCTGAACCGGAGGATGCCAAATTGCTCTCCATTGCCCCAAATCAAAAAATATGTCTTGTTTCTCAGACCACTTTTAATGCCCGAAAATTTGAAGATATAGTTGAAATTTTAAAAAATAAGATGTATGATATACGCATTGTAAATACAATTTGCAATGCTACACAAAGACGGCAGTCAGAAGCCGCTGCGTTAAGCAGGGAGTGTGATGCCATGATAGTTATCGGCGGGAGGAACTCCTCGAATACGGCAAAGCTGTTTGACATATGCCGCTCTTCGTGCAGAGCGACGTATTATATTCAGTGTTTAGATGATCTAAGAAAGGTAGCTATCAGGAATTCTGTGCGTTGCATTGGTATTACAGCAGGGGCGTCGACCCCTAAAACCATTATCGAGGAGGTTCTAAATTATGTCAGAACAGAGTTTTGAAGAGATGCTCAATGAGACTCTCAAAACAATACGTACAGGAGAGGTAGTAACCGGAAAGGTTATCGATGTTAAGCCTGACAGCATTTTACTTAACATTGGCTACAAATCTGACGGCATCATCAACAAGGCTGATTATTCAGCTGACCAGTCTATCGATCTTACAGCAGTTGTTAAGGTTGGTGACGAACTTGAAGCTAAGGTAAAGAAACTTAATGACGGTGAAGGTCTTGTTTCTTTAAGCTACAAGGAAATCATGGATGACAAGAACAACCAGAAGGTTAAGGATGCTTTCGAGAACAAGGAAGTTGTAACCGGTAAGGTTGAAAAGGTTGTTAACGGTGGCCTTGCAGTTCTCTATGAGGGAGCCAGGGTATTCGTTCCTGCAAGTCTTGTTTCAGATACATTTGAAAGAGACCTTTCAAAGTATGAAGGACAGGAAATCGAATTCATCATCACTGAGTTTAACCCTGCTAAGCGTCGTGTTATCGGTGACAGAAAGCAGCTCATCGCTGAAAAGAAGGCTGCTGCAAAGAAGGCACTTCTTGATTCAATCGCTGTTGGTGACGTTATCGACGGAACAGTTAAGAACATCGCTGATTTCGGTGCTTTCGTAGATCTCGGAGGAGCTGACGGACTTCTTCACATCTCAGAGATGGGCTGGGGAAGAACAGAGAGTCCCAAGAAGGCTTTCAAGTCAGGCGAGACCATCAGAGTCATGATCAAGGAAATCAAGGATGACAAGATCGCCCTTACAAGAAAGTTCCCGGATGAGAATCCCTGGGTACTCGCACTTACAAAGTATGCTGTTGGCAACGTTGTAACCGGTAAGGTAGCAAGACTTGCTGATTTCGGAGCTTTCATTAACCTTGAGCCCGGAATCGATGCACTTCTTCATGTTTCTCAGATTTCTGCAGAAAGAATTGCTAAGCCCGCTGACGTTCTTAAGGTTGGCGACGAAGTAACTGCTAAGGTTACAGACCTTAATGCTGCTGAGAAGAAGATCTCACTTTCCGTAAAGGCTCTTACAGCTCCTGCAAGAAAGCCGAAGCCGGAGAAGAAGGTTGAGGAAGACATCGTTGACGCTTATACTGATTCAGAAGAAACAGAAGAGTAATAACGAGTGAAAAGCTTATGAATAAGAGGCTGCCGAATTACGGCAGCCTCTTTACAGTTTGGAGGTATCTATGGGATTTGAAATTGAGAGAAAATGGCTTCCAAAAAAGGAAGATGCGGAAAAAATGGCTAAAAATGCCAATCATATATCAATAGAACAGGGCTATATCTGCACTGATCCTGTAATAAGGATACGAAAGGAAGGCGAAAACCATCTGCTTACCTGCAAAGGCGAAGGATTTCTTGTTAGAGAGGAAATCAATCTCAGAATATCTCCTGAAGCATATGATATGCTGCTCACAAAGTGTGAAAACCTTATTATAAAGAAGGAACGTTACACGATACCATATGAGGATACCGGACTGAAAATTGAACTTGATTTATTTAAGGAAGAACATGAGGGACTCATCATTCTGGAAATAGAGTTCCCTGATGAAGAATCAGCAAAATCATTTTGTGCACCGGAATGCTTTGGTGTTGAAGTAACAGGAGATGCAAGATATACAAATGCGTGTTTAAGCTTGCAGAACCCATAAATATGTGTTAGAATACACGATTGATAATGTCGCGATTTATGCGAAAATGGATATTAGGAGACCCTTATATGAATGTAAATGTAGAAAAATTAGAACACAATATGGCTAAGCTCACAGTTACAGTGGCAGTTGATGTTTTCAATGCCGCAACAGTAAAAGCTTACAACAAATCAAAGGCAAAATTCTCTGTACCCGGATTCAGAAAGGGTAAGACTCCCAAGGAGATGATCGAGAAGATGTATGGAAAAGGCGTTTTCTATGAGGACGCTGTAGACATCGTTCTTAACGATACATATCCGGAAGCAGCCAAGGAGTCAGGCCTTGATATCCAGAGCCGTCCTGAAATTGACATAGTAGAGCTTGCAGACGGAAAAGATTTTGTTTATACGGCTACTGTAGCAGTTAAGCCGGAAGTTAAGCTTGGCGAATACAAGGGAATAACAGTTGAAAAGACTCCCGTAACTGTATCGGCTGCAGAGGTTAATGAAAAGCTTGCTGAGGTTCGCGAACAGAATGCAAGAATTATAGAAGTAGAAAACGAGAAGGCAAAGATCAAGAAAGACAACATCGTAACAATTGATTTTGAAGGATTTGTTGACGGAGTTGCTTTCGAAGGCGGAAAGGGTGAGGATTATCCCCTTACCATCGGATCACATTCTTTCATCGATACATTCGAAGACCAGCTTATCGGTCATGTAAAGGGTGATGAGGTTGATGTGAACGTAACATTCCCTGAAGGATATCAGGCAAAGGAACTCGCAGGAAAGGCTGCACTTTTCAAGGTACTTGTAAAAGAAATCAAGGAAAAGCAGCTTCCTGATCTTGATGATGAGTTTGCAAGTGAAGTTTCAGAGTTTGATACCTTAAAGGAATATAAGGCATCACTTAAGAAGGAAATTGAAGAGCAGAAGGCTAAGGCGGCTGCCCAGCAGAATGAGAATAATGTAATCAAGGCAGTTGTGGAAAAGGCTGAGGCTGACATTCCCGAGGCAATGATCCTTACAGTAGCTGACAACATGCTCAATGAGTATGCAGAAAGACTTAAGAACCAGGGAATTCCGTTTGACCAGTACATGAAGATAACAGGTCAGACAGCAGATTCTCTTCGCGACCAGATGAAGGATTCAGCAAAGCAGAACATTATGACAAACCTTGTTCTTGAGGCAGTAGCTGAAGCAGAAGACCTTCAGATAGCTGATGAAAAGATTGAAGAGGAAATCAAGAAACTTGCTGATGGCTATAAGATGGAAGCTGAAACCGTAAAGGAAATCATGGGTGAAGAGGGTCTTAAGAACATGAAGGCTGATCTCAGGTGCCAGGCAGCCATCGACTTCCTTGTTGCTGAGGCTAAGCTTGTAGCTCCCAAGAAAGAAAAGAAGACAGCTGAAAAGGCTGAGAAAGAAGACTAAATGCCATATTCAATACCTTATGTAATTGAGCAGACATCAAGGGGAGAAAGGTCTTATGACATTTTCTCAAGGCTCCTTAAGGACAGAATCATTTTTCTCGGAGAAGAGGTCAATGAAACGAGCGCATCTTTAATAGTTGCCCAGCTTTTATTCCTTGAATCTGAGGATCCTTCCAAGGATGTTCATCTTTATATTAACAGTCCCGGCGGTGTAATAACCGCCGGAATGGCCATTTATGATACCATGCAGTATATTAAATGTGACGTTTCCACCATATGTGTGGGAATGGCTGCAAGCATGGGAGCATTTCTTCTGGCAGGAGGCACAAAGGGAAAAAGGTTCGCCCTTCCAAACTCTGAGATCATGATTCATCAGCCTTCAGGCGGAGCCCAGGGTCAGGCAACTGAGATTCAGATTACTGCTGAATGGATATTGAGGACCAAGAAAAAGATGAATGAACTTCTTGCTGCCAATACCGGACAGTCATACGAGAAAGTTGCGGCTGACACAGAGCGTGACAAATGGATGACTGCTGAAGAAGCAAAGGCTTACGGTATCGTTGATACCATCATTAATAACCACTGAAAAAATGCCCACTAAAACAACAGAAAAAATCAGATGCAGCTTCTGCGGAAAGAGTCAGGGACAGGTAAGAAAGCTTATTGCCGGTCTTCAGAATTCTTTCATCTGTGACGAATGCGTAGAAATATGTCAGGAAATACTTGATGAGGAATTCACAAAAGAGAAAGCAAGAAAGAGAAACAGCGCTGCCGGAGTAAAACTTCAGAAGCCTCAGGAGATCAAGGAATTTCTTGATCAGTTTGTTGTAGGACAGGATGACGCTAAAAAAATACTTTCTGTAGCTGTATATAATCATTACAAGAGAATCACAAGCAATGTAAAGGATATTGATGTACAGAAATCAAACATCCTTATGGTTGGCCCTACAGGATCAGGAAAGACTTACCTTGCACAGAATCTCGCAAAAACACTCGGCGTACCTTTTGCCATTGCAGATGCCACTTCACTTACCGAAGCCGGATATGTCGGAGAGGATGTTGAAAACATTCTTTTAAAGCTTATTCAGGCTGCAGATATGGATATAGAAAAAGCCGAAATAGGCATTATTTATATCGATGAGATAGACAAGATCACAAAGAAGGCTGAAAATCTTTCAATTACAAGAGACGTATCAGGTGAAGGCGTTCAGCAGGCACTGTTAAAGATAATCGAAGGCACTGTAGCCTCAGTTCCACCACAGGGGGGAAGAAAACATCCGCATCAGGAGATGATGCAGATCGATACGACAAACATTCTGTTCATCTGTGGCGGTGCCTTTGACGGGCTCGAAAAGATCATCAGTGACCGTGTATCATCCGGTGGAATGGGATTCGGGGCAGAACTTGCCAAAAAGAATAACGAATCCATAGATGAGCTTCTTTCAAAAGTTGAGACTGAAGATCTGGTAAAATTTGGAATTATTCCTGAATTCGTAGGAAGAGTACCTATTACAGTTGCATTGAAGTCTTTGACAGAGGATGACCTGGTCCGTATTATGACTGAACCAAGGAATGCACTGGTAAAACAGTATGCCAAACTATTTGAGATGGATGGAGTCAAGCTTACTTTTACTGATGAGGCGGTCAAGGCAGTTGCCCATGAGGCAGCTGTAAAAAAGACAGGAGCCAGAGGCTTAAGAAGCATAATGGAAAAGGTAATGGTTGATATCATGTACGACATTCCAAATGATCCGTCCATTTCTGAAGTGACTATAACTGAAGGGACAGTAAACGGAACGGAGCCTCCTCTGGTTGTACGGGGTAATGAATCAGATGTTCCTGAGACTTTGGAAGTAAAAAAAGCCGTAGGGAAGGAATAAAAATTCATGACTGTGAAAATCAGGAGTGCAGAACTTAAAACCGTAATAGGCGTTAAGTCCAAGGTTCCGGAAAATTCCTTACCGGAATTTGCTTTTGCCGGAAAGTCAAATGTTGGCAAGTCAAGTCTTATAAATGCCCTGATGCAGAGGAAGTCGCTTGCCAGAACTTCTTCCACACCTGGAAAGACCCAAACAGTGAATTATTATGAAGTTGATGCAATTACCGGCACGGAAGAAGCTTCAAACAGGCTTATTCTTGTTGACCTTCCGGGCTATGGATATACAAAGGCTTCTCCTGATTCAAGGTTAGACTGGGGTAAAATGGTTGAGAGGTATCTTAAGGCATCGGCCACTTTACAGAAGGTTTTTCTGCTGGTTGACATCAGACACACACCCGGGGAAAATGATGTGATGATGTATGACTGGATAAAGGCCAAGGGCTTTGAACCAATAGTTATTGCCACAAAACTTGATAAACTGAAGAAAAATGAAATATCCGGTGCCATAAAAGATATTAGAAAAACACTGGAGATGAAAAACGAGGATGTTCTTATTCCTTTTTCCTCTGAAACAAAAAAGGGGATAGAAGAAATTTATAATTTATTATTTACCACGGGGGAGGCCAAGAATGATTAAGATAACAATGCATGACGGCAGCATCAAAGAAATTGAAGAGGGAAGCGAACAGCACCTTTCCACACTCCGTCACAGCTGCTCACATGTTCTTGCACAGGCAATAAAGAATCTTTATCCTGATGCACATCTTGCAATCGGTCCTTCAATTGCAGATGGATTTTATTATGACATTGATTTTGTCACACCCATTTCAGAGAATGATCTTTCAAAGATTGAAACTGAAATGAGAAAAATCATTAAGGCCAATGAAAAGATTGAGTACTTCTCACTTCCAAGGGAAGAGGCCATTGCACTTATGAAGGAAAAGGATGAGCCATACAAGGTTGAACTTATTGATGACCTTCCGGAAGGCGAGCTTATTTCATTCTTTAAGCAGGGAGATTTTACCGATCTCTGTGCCGGACCTCATCTTCAGAGCACAAAGGAAGTAGGAAAGGCATTCAAGCTTCAGACACTCGCAGGTGCATACTGGAGAGGTTCTGAGAAGAATAAGATGCTTACCCGTATCTATGGTACAGCTTTTACAACAAAGGAAGATCTTGAGAACTACCTGACCATGCTGGAAGAAGCAAAGAAGCGTGATCACAGAAAGATCGGCAAGGAACTCGGCCTTTTCATGTTCAGCGACTTTGGGCCCGGATTCCCGTTCTTCCTTCCTAATGGAATGGTTTTAAGAAATACCCTTATGGAGTACTGGAGACAGATTCATTATTCAAGGGATTATGTTGAGATTTCCAGTCCTGTCATCCTTAACAGAAGCCTCTGGGAGACATCAGGACACTGGGATCACTATAAGGAGAATATGTATACCACCCTTATAGACGAAGAAGATTATGCAATCAAGCCCATGAACTGTCCGGGTTCAATTCTTGTTTATCAGAATGAACCCCGTTCATATAGGGATCTTCCGTTAAGATATGCTGAGTGCGGCCTTGTTCACAGACATGAGAAAAAAGGTGAGCTTCATGGTCTTATGAGAGTTCGTTGCTTCACGCAGGATGATGCACATATCTTCCTCCGTGACGACCAGATCACAGACGAGGTCACAAGGATTACCAAACTCTTTGACGAGGTTTATAACCTCTTCGGATTCAAGTATACAATTGAGCTTTCAACAAGACCCGAAAATTCAATGGGTTCAGATGAAGACTGGGAGAAGGCTGAAAACGGCCTCCGTCAGGCTCTTGAGAGTAATGGGCTTGAGTATGTGATCAACGAAGGCGACGGAGCATTCTATGGCCCCAAGATTGACTTCCATCTTTCAGATGCAATCGGAAGAACATGGCAGTGCGGTACAATCCAGCTTGATTTCCAGCTTCCACAGAGATTTGACCTCGAGTACACGGGCGCAGATGGAGAGGGGCACAGACCCATCATGATACACCGTGTAGTATTCGGTTCAGTTGAGAGATTCATCGGAATCCTTATAGAGCATTTTGCCGGCAAGTTCCCGTTATGGCTGTCACCTGTACAGGTAAAGGTCCTTCCCGTTTCAGACAAGTATCTTGAATATGCAGGAAAGGTTGCAGCAGACCTTACGGCAGGCGGAATCAGAGTTAAGGTGGATTCCAGAAGCGAGAAGCTTGGATGGAAGATACGTGAGGCACAGAAGGAGAAGGTTCCTTATATGATCATCGTTGGTGAAAAGGATGAGGCAGACGGAACAGTATCCGTAAGGACACGTGCAGGCATCGATGAAGGTGCTCTCTGCCCGAAGGAGTTCCTTGCAAGGCTTAAGAAGGAGATAGCTGAAAAGGCAAATATTCAGTAATTGTTAATTGTAAAAGCGGTTCGGAAGAACCGCTTTTTTTATGTCTAAATTTCTTGGAAAAAGAGTGTTGACAAATAAAGGGCACAGTCGTAAACTTGTAACAACAAGTTATGACAAGTAGGAGGCTTTTATGGCTAAGAAAAAAGAATTACGTATAATTTCACCAAACGGACATCTTGGATTTGCCCCCACAAAAGAGGAATCATTCTGGATCGGTGCTGCTACAAAACCTGATTATTACTGTGCAGACTCAGGCTCAGATGACATTGGACCGGTTCCGCTTGGAGCAGACAAGTGTGCTTCACACTATGACCATCAGAAACATGACCTTGAACTAATGCTCATTGCATCACGTGAGCAGAATGTTCCCATGATTATCGGTTCTGCAGGTGATACGGGAACAAACTCAAGAGTTGACATGTATATTGAAATGATCAAGGATCTTGCAAAGAAGCATAACCTTAAGCCTTTCAAACTCTGCTACTTCTATTCTGAAGTAGATAAGACATATATTCATGACCGCATGGTAAACGGTGATCAGATTGAAGGACTAAACTCAAGAAGCAACCTTACCTTGGAAGAACTTGAGGCAACTGACAGGATAGTTGCAGTCGCAGGAGTCCATCCTTTCATAAAGTGCCTTGAGATGGGTGCCGATGTAATCATAGGTGGGCGTTCATCTGATGTTGCGGTATTTGCCGCACCTGCCATCTATGAAGGATTTCCGGAAAACCTTGCATATTATCTTGGAAAGGTACTTGAGTGCGCATCATTCTGCTGTGAGCCTTATGGTGCTAAGGAATCTGTAATTGGAACAATTACAGACGAGGATGTAAAGGTAACGGCAATGGCTCCGTTCCAGAGATGTACCATTGCATCAGTTGCCGGACATGCAATGTATGAAAGGACGAATCCCTTCTATGAGTATGTAGCAGGCGGCTGTATGGATATGTCTGAGTGCGTATACGAACAGTATGATGAAAAGACCTGCCGTATAACAAACCCGAAATTTATTCCAATCGAAGGACCTATCAAGGTAAAGCTTGAGGGCTCAGGACGTGTAGGATACCGCTACATGGGAATGGCAGGTATCCGTGATCCGTATTCAATAAAAAATATCGATAAGCTTATTGACTGGGCCAAGTCACAGGTTGTTGAGCGTCATCCGGAAGGCGGCTACGAGCTATCATACAGAATATTCGGTAAGAACGGCGTAATGGGCGACCTGGAGCCAATTAAGGAGACAAAGTCACATGAACTCCTGGTTCTGGTTGAGGGTGTTTCAAAGGATAAGGCACTTGCTGAAGAGGCAACTCTTATCGGAACACGTCAGATATTCTATGCCAGACTTCCTGAAGTTAAGGGAACCGCCGGAACGGCAGCATTTGTGCTTGATGAAGTCACACCGATTTCTGATGCATACACATGGACAATGGATCACACTGTTGCAATGGACAACGTGATGGATCTGTTCCCATGTCATGAGATAATAATTGACGGAACAAATTAAGGAGGCGTTATTATGAAGACAATGAAATTAGTAGACCTTGCAAAGACCATCCGTTCCAAGAATGCAGGTACAGACAGAATAACGTTTGATATTATATTCCGTGAGCCTGAGACATACGAGTTAGTAAAAAAGAGCGGAGTCATCAACAGGCAGTTTGTTCTTGATCTTTTCGGAATACCGGAGTCAAGACTTGCAGATTTTGTAGAGTTTGACCCGGGCTATGCAATCAAGTTCACTATTAACAGATTAAGGCCGTCAGGATCATTTGGTGAGGGTGATGTATTCGGATGCCAGCAGTATCCCCCGCTTTATGACATAGAGATACCTGTACCTGATGATTTCAAAAGATGATACAAGTTGTTAACTTGTATCATATGTAATGATTTGATATAATAAGCGGTGATAAATTCACCGCTTTTATTAAAATTATGAGGTTTATAATGATCAGACACGATTCCGGAATACCGGTTTATAAACAGCTTTTAAGTATATTTGAGGAGAAGATTTCCTCTGGAGAGCTTAAAGGAAATGACAAACTTCCCAGTGAGAATGAATTGTGCAAAAAGTATAATGTCAGCCGTACATCAGTACGACAGACGCTTAATATCCTTAACCAGAAAGGTCTTATCTATTCTGTACATGGAAAGGGGAGTTTTGTAAAAAGTCCTGAAATAAAACAGGAGCTTTCAAAAATGGTACGTTTTGGAGCAAGTCTCCAGCTTGAAGGATTAAATGGTCATACGAAGGTCCTTGAATTCAAAAATAATGGTGAACTTAAACTCCTTGGCTATGCGAATGAGATGCCGGTTGTTTATTATGATTCAGTAATAAACAGGAAATATGTGGAAAAAGTAACCATGAAGGCACTTGAACTCCAGAACAGACACATTGCATTCTCCACATTTGACATTTATTCGGAACTTGGTATTGAAATCAAAAAAGTCAACCAGGTAATCAGCGCGGAGACTTCTGATAAGGAAATCAACCTTTTAATGGAACTTAAGGCCCCGCTTGCGATGATGGTAATTAAATCTGAATATATGGATGCAAACGGCGACCTGATAGAACAGAAGACGGCACACTACCGGTCAGACATTTATTCGTTTGAACTCAACAGGGAACTGTAACAGCGAGAGTAATAACAGATATTAGTTTAATATTCAATTGAATATGAAAATTAATAATGGTATAATTTCCGAAGAAAATATAATCCTTTAGGAGGGGACTATGAAGAAGTTTTTAGCAGTTATTCTTTCAGTTGCAATGGTCATTGCGCTTGCTGCTTGTGGAAAAACAGCCACAACGAACTCAGGTGCTAAGACAGAGTACAAAACGGCTGATGACGTTCCGGACTCAATGACATCAAAAGATGGTAAGTATGAAGTTTCTTTCGTAACGGATGTAGGTCAGCTCAAGGACAAGTCATTCAACCAGGGAACATATGACGGAGTTAAGCTCAATGCTGCCCAGAATGGCCGTAGCTATAAGTACTATCAGCCGGCTAATGGAGATCAGGCAACCGATGATGACCGTTACGATGCAATGAAGGCTGCTGCAGAAGCAGGTGCTAAGGTTATCGTATGTGCAGGCTTCATGCAGGGCACGGCTCTTGAAAAAGCAGCTAAGGAATTCCCGGAAGTTAAGTTTGTATTTATCGATGGATGGTCACTTGGACTTCCGAACGTTGCAGGTATCTGCTTCAAGGAGGAACAGTGCGGTTACTTTGCAGGCTATGCAGCTGTTAAGGAAGGTTATACCAACCTTGGATTCTGCGGTGGCGGCGGTGGAACAAACCCTGCTTGCTGCAGATATGGTTACGGCTTTGCACAGGGTGCTGAAGCAGCAGCAAAGGAACTCGGAAAGACTGTAAACCTCAACTATTCATGGGCTTACGGTGCTTCATTCTCAGCTTCAATGGAACTTCAGACAATGGCTGAGGGCTGGTATCAGAACGGTACAGAAGTTATCTTCGCATGCGGCGGTTCAATGTTCTCTTCAATCGCAGCAGCAGCTTCTGCAAATGACAAGTATGTAATCGGTGTTGACTCTGACCAGTCTTTCGATTCTGACACAGTTATCACATCAGCACTTAAGGGTGTTGGTGAGGCAGCTGCATGGGCAGTAGCAAAGGCTTATGACGGAACATGGGATGAAATCGGCAACAACGCAGTATCCCTTGGCGCTGCAGACGGAGCAACAGGACTTCCCACAGCTACTTGGAAGCTTAAGAATTACAAGGTTGAAGATTATCAGAAGCAGCTTGCTGATGTAGTATCAGGAAAGCTTGTTATTGATGACAATTATGAGAATCTTAAGTCATCAGAGAATCTTAACCTTATTATCGTTGAATAATTGACTGACTTATGGGAGAAGAAAGCTGGTCTTTCTTCTCCCTATTTTTTATACTGCACCTGTATTTTTAATAGGAGATTAACGGCATGGAAAATTCACAGGATTATGTAATAGAAATGCTGCATATAACTAAGGAATTTCCGGGCATCATTGCAAATGACGATATAACACTTCAGCTTCGAAGGGGTGAGATACATGCCCTTTTAGGTGAAAATGGTGCCGGAAAATCAACCCTGATGAGCGTCCTTTTCGGCTTATACCAGCCTGAAAAAGGACAGATTCTTTATAATGGAAAAGAAGTTAAGATCAATGATCCTAATGATGCCACTGCACTTGGAATAGGAATGGTACATCAGCATTTTAAGCTTGTTGATGTATTTACCGTTCTTGACAATATCATTCTCGGGGCCGAAACCGTCAAGCATGGTTTTATCCAGAAGGCTGAGGCAAGGAAAAAAGTAGAGGAACTTTCTGAAAAGTACGGTCTTCATGTTGACCTTGATGCTAAGGTAGAGGACATTACGGTTGGAATGCAGCAGAGGGTTGAAATACTCAAGATGCTCTACCGTGATAATGAAATCCTTATTTTTGATGAGCCTACCGCAGTCCTTACACCCCAGGAAATTGAAGAACTGATGACTACAATGAAGGGCTTTGCCGCAGAAGGTAAATCCATTCTTTTCATATCACATAAATTAAATGAGATACTTGAGGTTTCCGACCGTGTTACTGTTTTAAGAAAGGGCAAATATATTGGAACCATCAATACTGCAGAAACAAATGCCCAGGAACTTTCAAACATGATGGTAGGAAGGCCTGTTCAGCTTGAAGTAGTAAAGGATGAAGCAAAGCCCACGGACGTAGTACTTAAGACAGAACATCTTACATGTCCTTCACATATTCATAAGAACAAAAAGGCGGTTAAGGATGTAAGTTTTGAACTTCATAAAGGTGAGATACTCTGCATTGCCGGAATTGACGGAAACGGACAGACGGAACTTGTAAGAGCCATTTCCGGACTTGACCGTAAAGGTGTTACCGGAAAGATCATCATAAATGGTGAGGATGTTTCAGGGGCACCTGTTGATGTTCATTCAAAAAACATGAGCCATATTCCTGAGGACCGCCACCGTCATGGACTGATTCTGGATTTTACCCTGGAAAATAACATGGTACTCCAGCGCTTTAAGGAACCACAGTTCCAGACTAGAGGTTTTATTAATCAGAAGGCCGTCAGGGAATATTCTGACAGGCTTATTGAAGAATACGACGTAAGAAGCGGACAGGGCTCAATAACCATTGCAAGAAGTATGTCTGGAGGAAACCAGCAGAAGGCAATACTTGCCCGTGAGATTGACAGGGATAAGGAAGTAATCCTGGCCGTACAGCCTACCAGAGGTCTTGACGTCGGAGCCATAGAATCTGTCCACTCAAGACTGGTTGCTGAACGTGACAAAGGAAAGGGAGTGTTGCTTATTTCACTCGAACTTGATGAAGTATTAAGCCTTTCAGACAGAATACTTGTCATATATGAAGGTGAAATAGTTGCTGACGTAAAGGCGTCTGAAATAACTGCACAGGAACTTGGTCTTTACATGTCCGGTGCTAAGAGAATGGAAAGGAAGGAGGCCTGACATGAAGGAAAAATTCTTTGAAAGAAAATCGGTTCAGTCAGTTACTGCCTCAATTGTTTCCATACTCATCGGACTTATTATCGGTGCAGTAGTAATAACAATAGTAGGTCTTTCCGACAGCTCTCTTGGAATAGACAGTGTAAAAGAGGGCGTAAGCCTGATTTTTGCAGGACTGTTCTCAACAGGAAGAAATGCGGCAGGAACACTTACATGGGGCTTTAACGGACAGAACTTTGGAAACATGCTTTTCCGTGCGACTCCTCTGATTATGACCGGATTATCAGTGGCTTTCGCATATAAGACCGGACTTTTTAATATCGGAGCGCCGGGACAGTATCTTATGGGAACGATGACGTCCTTAATGATAGCCCTTTCACTTCCTTCTGACAGGATAAGCCCGGTAATCATATGGATCATAGCTTTCATATGTGCAATGCTTGCAGGAGCGGTATGGGGTGCAATACCCGGCTTTTTCAAGGCGGTACTTAATACAAATGAGGTTATCGCCTGCATCATGACTAACTGGATTGCCGCCAACCTTGTCACCTGGCTCTTTGACATTTCTAATCTTAAAAATGAAGTTGAAAGTACAAAGATGGGTTACATATACAAAACCACTTATAATGGCGTTGCAACTGCAAAGCTAGGCCTTGATAAGATATTTATGGGATCCCAGATAAATGCGGGAATAATTGTTGCGATACTTTTTGCAATAGCCATTAATATAGTTATAAACAGGACGACTTTCGGATATGAGCTTAGGGCATGTGGATCGAACAGACAGGCTTCAGAGTATGCAGGTCTAAAGAGCAAAAGGAACATTGTGTTCTCAATGGCAATAGCAGGAGCACTTTCTGCAGCGGGCGCAGCTCTTTATAATCTGGCAGGTAATACAGAGTTTTTCTGGTCAACGTATCAGAGCCTTCCTGCAATCGGATTTAACGGAATACCGGTAGCACTTCTGGCATCCACTAATCCGATAGGCTGCATTTTCTCGGCAATTTTCATGTCAATGCTTGACATTGCGGGACTCCAGCTTACAAACCTCACGGCCTACAATGAGTACATTTCAAGTGTCATTGTTGCCGTAATCGTTTATCTGAGCGCATTCTCGCTTGTCATCAGAAACATGGTGGTAAAAGTGGTTAACAGAAAAAAGGAAGGAGGAAAAAAGTAATGACATTCATTATTCAGCAGACAATTGTCTATGCAGTTCCTCTAATGATAGTGGCGCTTGCAGGCGTATATGCGGAAAGAAGCGGTATCATAAACCTTGCCCTTGAAGGTATAATGATTTTTGGGGCTTTCTGCGGTGTCATGTTTGTTAACATCATGCAGGGACAGCAGTGGGTCCTTAATGCGTTTGCCCAGAAGCAGTATGGACTGCTACAGCTTGTTGAAATCCTGGCCATGCTCACGGCGGCGATACTTGGAGCAGTATTTTCACTTCTGCTCTCATTTGCTTCAATTAACCTCCGTGCAGACCAGACGATTGGCGGTACGGCACTCAATCTTCTTGCACCAGCACTGGTACTTTTCCTCGTAAGACTTCTAACGGCACAGAACACACTGTTCATGTCAACAGGAGATGCTGCAAGCTGGTTCATGCTCAAGAAGACAACCTTTGGTTTTGATAAGGATGCTGAACTTTCATTCATTGGCAATACATTCCTTCATAAGGTATACCTTGCCAACTATCTTTGCATACTGATTTTCATAATTCTTTCAATAATTCTATATAAGACAAGATTCGGACTAAGGCTTCGTTCGTGCGGTGAGAATCCGCAGGCTGCAAACTCACTCGGAATCAATGTAATAAAGATGAGATATGCAGGAACCACCATATCGGGTGCACTTGCAGGCATGGGTGGATTTGTATATGCACTTGCCGCGGCAAACTGTTCATCAAACGGAGATGTGGCAGGATTTGGATTCCTTGCCCTGGCAGTTATGATATTTGGTAACTGGAATCCGCTTACAATAGCCGGAGCGTCATTCCTGTTCGGACTCTTTAAGTGCATTTCCGCTGGATATTCGTCAATTGACATTAACATGGATGGAGTTTATCTTCTCAGGGAAATAGGTGTATCACCACATGTATACCGCATGCTTCCTTATGTAATAACGCTTATTGTCCTTGCGTTCACATCAAAGAACTCAAGGGCTCCCAAGGCGGAAGGTATTCCGTACGACAAGTCAATGAGGTAAAAAATGTCGGCTAAGCTTTATTTTAAATATGGTGCAATGGGATCTTCAAAAACAGCCCAGGCACTTATAACGAAATTTAATTATGAGGAGAGGAACATGAATGTCATGTTCCTCAAACCTTCTACTGATACTAGGGACGGGGCGGATATTGTTAAGTCGAGGATTGGGCTTGAGGCAAAGGCTACAGTTATTTCTCCTGACTGCAATGTTTATGAATTATACAGGGATTCATTTTCTGACTGTAAGGCTGTGGTGGTTGACGAGTGTCAGTTCCTCACCCCCGAGCAGGTTGACCAGCTTGCGGAGATAACTATCGATTTTGATGTAGCTGTTCTCTGCTTTGGATTAAGGACAGACTTCCAGACAAAGTTTTTCCCGGGTTCCAGAAGGCTTATGGAAATTGCAGAATCAATTTCTGAAATTAAGATGGTATGCGACTGCGGAGCAAAAGCAACTGTAAATGCACGACTCGATGACGAAGGAAATATTGTTTTTGAGGGTGAGCAGGTTGTCCTCGGAGGTAATGACCGTTATATAGCCATGTGCAGAAAATGCTGGACAAAAGCAAAAAGAATGAGAGCAAAATGAATACATTATTAGTTGGTGTGTGTGGCGGAACCGGAAGCGGAAAGTCTACACTTGTAAATAGAATAAAAAAAGAACTTGCAGATGAAGTTGCAGTAATAAACATGGATTCATTCTACAAGGAACAGCCGGGAACAACATATGAGGAGAGGACGAAAACCAATTATGATGATCCCTCTTCTTTTGATGTTGACATCATGCTTTCATGCATAAAGGATCTTAAGAATGGGCACGAGACTTATATCCCCGTATATGATTTTTCAATTCATAACAGATCAGATGAACCATGGGTAAGGGTTGATAACAAAAGGATCATCATTCTAGACGGAATCCTTATGTTTGCCATACCTGAAGTTTTTGACCAGCTTGATTACAGGATCTTTGTTGACTGCGATTCTGACATAAGGATATTGAGAAGGATACTTCGGGACAATAAGGAAAGGGGCAGAAGCGTCCAGTCGGTGGTTGACCAGTACCTTACGACTGTAAAACCAATGCATGAAAGGTACATTGAACCCTATAGAAATTCCGCGGACATAATTGTAGCAAGAGGAGGATTTAATGAAAAGGCGCTGGAATTGATAGTAAGTGCGTTGAAATATAAGATAATGTAAAAATGCACAATATGATGTATGTAATGTTGTGTAAATTTCCTAAAAATCACAATTCACAATTTGTAATTACTCTGTTAAGATTAAAACATACAAAGAAGCATTGCCAGTATAGTTACGCATATGTCTTATGACCGGCGCGTAAGTTTCTACCGTGAAACCGTTAATTCACGACTATTGGTAAGATAAACCTTTTTGGTTTATTGATAAACAATAGTGATTATTGGCAGGCAGACTTATAAAGTCTGTTTTTTTAATCTCATTAAACTACAGGAGGGTATTAAAAATGAGAAAGTTAATGTCACTGTTACTTGCTGCAGTTATGGTTCTTTCACTTGCTGCATGCGCACAGAAGCCCGCAGCTACCGAAGCTGCTACAACAGCTGCAGCTACCGAAGCAGCTACTGAGGCTCCTGCTGATGTTTATGTAAGGCCTGAAATCAAGACCGTACAGCCCAGAGTATCTGCTCCTCTTGCAGAAGAAGTTGCTGCAGGAAAGACACAGGTAAAGGATTATAAGGATATCACAATCGGTTTCATTTTCCTTCATGATGAGAACTCAACTTATGACCGTAACTTCATGGAAGCAGCAAAAGCTGCATGTGCAAAGTATGGCGTAAACTATCTCGAGAAGGTAGGCATTCCTGAGACTAACGAGTGCTATGAAGCTGCATGTGACCTTGTTGACCGTAAGGCTGACCTCGTATTTGCAGATTCATTCTCACATGAGTCATATCTTCTTCAGGCTGCTAAGGAATTCCCGGACGTTCAGTTCTGCCATGCTACAGGAACAATGTCACATACAGAAGGCGTTGCTAACCTTCACAATGCTTTTGCACACATCTACGAAGGCCGTTACCTTGCAGGTATCGCAGCTGGAATGAAGCTTAACCAGATGATCGCTGATGGAAAGATCACTGCTGATCAGGCTAAGATGGGTTATGTTGGTGCTTATACATACGCTGAGGTTATCTCAGGTTACACATCATTCTATCTTGGAGCAAAGAGTGTCTGCCCCTCAGTAACAATGGAAGTTCAGTTCACAGGTTCATGGTATGATGAGGCTCTTGAGAAGGAAGCAGCTCAGACTCTTCTTAACAACAAGTGCGTTCTTATTTCACAGCATGCTGACTCAATGGGTGCTCCCACAGCTTGTGAAGAAGCAGGTGTTCCTGATGTTTCTTACAATGGTTCAACTCTTGCAGCCTGCCCCAACACATTCATGGTTTCTTCAAGAATCAACTGGCAGCCTTACTTCGAGTACATCATCAACTGCATCGCTTATGGCGAGCCCATCGTTGATGACTGGTGCGGAACTCTTGACACTACATCTGTAATGCTTACAGAAATCAACGAGGCAGTTTGCGCTCCTGGAACAAGAGAGGCACTTGACGAAGCTTGGGCAAAGCTTTCAAAGGGCGAGATCAGCGTATTCGATACAAACAACTTCACAGTTTCCAACATCGTTAAGTCAAATGACCTTTCAAAGGCTCTTAACAAGAATGCTGAAGCTGATGGATCAAACAAGCTTACATCTTACGGTGCTGACGTAGATACCGATGCTGCATATACAGCTGATACAGAGGCTGTTCAGAACGGTGCATTCGAGGAGTCAACATTCCGTTCAGCTCCTTACTTCGATATCATGATTGATGGTATCACAACTCTTAACGCAATGTTCTAATTAAACATCATCTTATAAGGCGGGACATCAAATGCCCCGCCTTATATTGTTTTTTTGGCTTTTCTGTTTTAAACTGATAGAAGATTTTTTCGCGGGGGGTCACGATGTCAGTTCCGGCTATTGAGCTTAAAAACATTACAAAGACATTCGGAAAGTCCGTTGTGGCAAATAAAAACGTTTGTCTTACAGTCAATTATGGTGAGATACTGGCCATACTTGGAGAAAACGGAAGCGGAAAGACAACGCTTCTCAATATGATTTCAGGTATCTATTATCCGGATGAAGGCCAGATATTCGTAAATGGGGAAGAAGTCTCCATAACATCTCCAAAAGATGCATTTAAATATAAAATTGGAATGATCCATCAGCATTTTAAACTTGTTGATGTTTTTTCCGCTACGGAAAATATAATACTCGGTCTTGAAGATGATGGGAAATATGATATAAAGAAAGCTTCCCTGAAGGTAAGGGAGATTGCTGCCCAGTATGGCTTTGAGATTGATCCTGACAAAAAAATATATGAGATGTCTGTTTCTGAAAAGCAGACTGTTGAAATCATAAAAGTGCTTTACCGTGGAGCTGACATACTGATGCTTGATGAGCCTACAGCTGTGCTCACACCACAGGAGACCAGGAAGCTCTTTGCCGTGCTCAGAAAGATGAAGGAGTCCGGAAAAGCAATTGTTATCATTACCCATAAATTACACGAGGTTCTTGATATATCAGACAAGGTAGCTGTTCTTCGAAAAGGTGAGTACATAGGTACCGTAAATACTTCTGAAACGAATGAAGGGCAGCTTACTGAAATGATGGTCGGAAAAAAGGTAACACTTAATATCGACCGTTCTGATCCCGTGGATCCCACAGATCGACTTATTGTTGCACATCTTAACTGTATGAACCGTGATGGTTTCAAGGTCCTTTCAAATGTGACTTTTACTGCAAAGAGCGGTGAAATTCTTGGTATTGCAGGTATTGCAGGATCAGGACAGAGAGAACTCCTTGAAACGATTGCCGGCCTTCAACCGATGGTAACCGGTGGCGTACAGTATATTGTTCCCGAAACAGGAAAGATTGAATTCCTCAGGGATAAGACTCCATTACAGATAAGGGAGATGGGAATCAGACTTTCATTTGTACCTGAGGACAGGCTTGGCATGGGCCTTGTGGGAAGCATGGGAACTGTTGACAACATGATGCTCAGATCCTATAGAAAAGGAAAAGGAATTTTCCTGAGAAAACAGGAACCCAAGGCTCTGGCAGACAAGATAATAGAAGAACTGGAAGTGGTTACACCGAGTGCATCAACACCCGTAAGAAGACTTTCAGGCGGAAATGTACAGAAGGTTCTTGTCGGTCGTGAGATTGCCGCAGCTCCGACGGTGCTTATGGCCGCATATCCCGTAAGGGGACTTGACATCAATTCCTCATATCTTATCTATAACCTTCTTAATGAGCAGAAGAAAAACGGAGTGGCTGTTATTTTTGTCGGTGAGGACCTTGACGTTCTTCTGGGCCTTTGTGACAGGATCATGGTAATAGGTTCGGGAACGGTGACAGGAATTGTTGATGCCAGAACTACCACAAAGGAAGAAATCGGACTTCTGATGACAAAGGAGGTGAGGAAAGATGCATAAGGAACCTCTTTTTCACATAGTAAAAAGGGAAACACTTCCATGGTATAAGTCATGGGGGGTAAGACTACTTGCAGTTGTATGTGCCCTTATCGTAGCGGGTCTTATAACTCTTTTCCTTACCGGACTAAACCCGATCAAGGTATATGCAACCATGATTGACGGTGCAATCGGTACACAGAGACGTACATGGGCCCTTATGCAGAAGACTGCAATGCTTCTCTGCATCGCCCTTGCACTTACCCCTGCCTTCAGAATGAGGTTCTGGAACACCGGAGCAGAAGGACAGGTTCTTGCCGGCGGCATGTGCTGTGCGGTCATAATGCTTAAACTTGGTGACAAGCTTCCAAACGGACTCCTTACATTACTTATGTTAGTAGCGGGAGTTTTGGGAGGAGCTATCTGGGGAGTCATTCCGGCAATATTCAAGGCAAAGTGGAATACCAATGAAACGCTTTTCACACTGATGATGAACTACATAGCCATTCAGATAATCGGTTACTACGTACTTGAATGGTCTGTACCCAAGGGTTCGGGTTCTATAGGCGTAATCAATCAGAAAACCCAGGCGGGCTGGCTTCCTTCAATAGGAGGACAGGCTTATCTCATCAACATTATCGTAGTGGCCGTTCTTACAGTACTTGTTTATATTTACCTTACATATTCTAAGCACGGTTATGAAATATCTGTAGTCGGTGAGTCTGAAAAGACGGCACGTTATATCGGTATTGATGTAAAAAAGGTTATCATAAGGACCATGTGCCTTTCAGGAGCCATCTGCGGTCTTGCAGGTTTTCTTCTTGTATCCGGTGCGGATCATACGATAACAAAGGATACTGCGGGCGGAAACGGATTCACTGCCATTATGGTATGCTGGCTGGCAAAATTTAATCCCATTTGGATGGTACTTACATCACTTCTCATCTGTTTCCTTTCAAAGGGAGCAGGAGAGATAGCTACAATGTTCAATTTGAATCTCAGCTTCTCTGATATAATTACGGGCATAATAATCTTCTTTATTGTAGGTAGTGAGTTCTTCATTAACTACAGGCTGATTTTCCGCGGTCACAGAAAGGAGGCAAACTCATGATAATGTTCATCCAGAGAATGGTCATTCAGGGTATTCCGCTTCTTTACGGCTCAACAGGCGAGATTATTACAGAAAAATCAGGTCATCTTAACCTGGGTATACCGGGTATCATGTATGTTGGAGCAATCGGTGGTGTTATAGGGGCGTTCCTTTATGAAAATGGGGCAGGTGCTGCAAACATGGTGCCTGCACTGGCAATACTGATACCGCTTCTCTGTTCAATGGTATGTTCACTCCTGATGGGACTTATATACTGTTTCCTTACAGTATCACTTAGGGCTAACCAGAATGTAACGGGACTTGCTCTTACCACGTTTGGTGTAGGTATCGGTAACTTCTTCGGGGGTTCGCTTATTAAGCTTTCTGCTGCTGACGTTCCTTCAATTAACCTTACGGCTACAAGTAACTTCTTTAAGACAAAGCTGCCTTTTGCAAAGAATCTTGGTGCCTTTGGCGAGATTTTTCTTTCATACAGTTTCCTTGCCTACCTTGGAATAATCATAGCACTTGTTGCTGCCTATGTACTTCGTAAGACACGTACGGGCCTTCACTTAAGGTCAGTGGGAGAGAATCCGGCTACCGCAGATGCTGCAGGCATAAACGTAACAAAGTACAAGTACCTGTCAACATGTATAGGATCAGTAATAGCAGGACTCGGCGGTCTTTATTACATCATGGACTATGCATACGGTGTATGGTCAAACAACGGATTCGGTGACAGGGGATGGCTTTCAGTTGCGCTTGTTATCTTCTCGACATGGAAACCTGATATTGCAATTTTAGGTTCAATGCTCTTTGGAGCACTGCTCATTGTACAGAATTACATTCCAAATCTTTCAATGAGTGCACAGGAACTCATCAAGATGACACCATATCTTGCCACGATCATAGTTCTTGTAATAGTTTCTGCAAAGAACAGGAAGGAAAACCAGCCGCCTATGGCTCTGGGTCTTTCATATTTCCGTGAGGAAAGATAATAAAACGCTTGACATATAGATAAATTAAGAGTATCATATGCAAGGTTGAAAAAGAAGAAGGCATCCGCCTCACCTCGTACAGCTGACTGTACTGGTTCGATATCGATTTGATCGGCTTTAGCCGTAAGATATTAAGCGGATACTTCTGTATCCGCTTATTTTGTATCATTGGTCAACACGAGGGGGTGTTATTATCAGCGAAATTAATGTTCAGGTAAACGAGCAGATTAAGGACAAAGAGGTCAGGGTTATTTCAGAGGATGGCGAACAGCTCGGAATCATGAGTGCTGAAGAAGCACTTGCAGCTGCCGAAGAGGCAGGTCTTGACCTTGTAAAGATTGCAGCAAATGCTAATCCGCCTGTAGTGCGTATTATTGACTTTTCCAAGTATCGCTATGAGCAGAAGAGAAAAGAAAAAGATCAGAAGAAAAAGCAGCATGTGATCGAAGTTAAAGAAGTCCGTCTGTCACCCAACATTGACACCAATGACCTTAATACAAAAGTAAGTGCAGCAAGAAAATTTCTTGAAAAGGGAGATAAGATCAAAGTCAATCTTCGTTTCAGAGGACGTGAAATGTCCAGAATGCAGCAGTCACTGCCCATCCTTCAGGATTTTGCAGCACAGCTTCAGGACGTTGCACAGATTGACAAGCCTGCAAAGGCGGAAGGCAGAAGCCTTGTAATGATATTAAGCCCCAAGAAAAATTAACCAGTAAAAAACCGAAGGAGGAAATATAAATGGCAGTTAAGAAATTCAAGACCAAAAGAGCTGCTGCTAAGCGCTTCAAGCTTACCGGAACCGGAAAGCTTATGAGACACCACGCAAACAAGTCCCACATCCTTACAAAGAAGACCAGAAAGAGAAAGAGACATCTTCAGAAGGGTGTTGAAATCGACAAGACCAACTTCAAGACAATGAAGAAGATCACACCGTATCTTTAATCAGTAGGAGGAAAATGAAATGGCAAGAATCAAAGGCGGAATGAACGCAAGAAGAAAGCACAACAGAGTCCTCAAGCTGGCTAAGGGCTACAGGGGAGCACGTTCAAAGCAGTACAGAATTGCTAAGCAGTCTGTAATGCGTGCACTTACAGAGGCATACAGAGGACGTAAGGAAAGAAAGAGACAGTTCAGGGCTCTCTGGATCACCAGAATCAACGCAGGTGCTCATCTTAACGGACTTTCATATTCATCACTTATGGGTGGCCTTCATAAGGCCGGTATCGATCTTAACAGAAAGGTCCTTGCTGACATGGCTATCAACGACGCAGAAGGCTTCAAGGCTGTATGCGAGGCTGCAAAGGCTGCTCTCGGAAAGTAATTCAATTACCGGACCTGCCGAAAGGCAGGTCTTTTTGTTGCATGTTTCATCGACGATATAAAAATCTGCTTGACGCAAAAAATCAAAAATAGTATGATAAACTCCGTATGGCCGAATGAGGTACAGAATAATAGTACAGCGCCGTAACGGAGTTTTTTGGTATGAACGGCGCATGAGAGAAAGGAAAAATAAATGGAAAAATCTTTTGGAACATTCTCAGGAGTAAAGGATAAGTCATACAGAACTTATTCTATGGATCTCTGCGGAAGAAAATTAAGTGTTGATATCGGCAGACTTTCTGCTCAGGCTAACGGAGCATGCTATATGCATTACGGTGACACGACTATCCTCTGCACCGCAACAGCATCAAAGGCTCCCAGGGATGGAATTGATTTCTTCCCGTTAAGTGTTGAGTACGAAGAGAAGTATTATGCAGCCGGAAAGATTCCCGGAGGCTTCAATAAGAGAGAAGGAAAGGCATCAGAGCATGCAATCCTTACAGGACGTGTAATTGACCGTCCCATGAGACCCCTTTTCCCGAAGGACTATCGTAACGACGTCCTTTTGGATGACATGGTAACAAGCGTGGATCCTGCCTGCCCGCCTGAAGTTCTGGCAATGCTCGGTTCATCTCTTGCAACATCAATATCTGACATTCCCTTTGATGGTCCCTGTGCAGCTACCATGGTAGGACTTATTAATGGTGAATTTGTTTTCAACCCCTCTTATGAGGAAAAGAAGGTATCAGACCTTCAGCTTACAGTGGCTTCAACAAGAGAAAAGGTAATCATGATCGAAGCCGGTGCAAATGAGGTTTCTGATGAAGTCATGATCGATGCAATCTATAAGGCACATGAGATTAATAAGGAAATCATTGCCTGGATGGACGGCATCATTGCCATTGAAGGAAAGCCGAAGCATGCTTACGAGTCATGCGCTATACCGGAAGAACTTTTCGCAGCAATAAAGGAAATCGTTCCCCCTGCAGAAATGGAAGTTGCATGCTTCACGGACGACAAGCAGACCAGGGAAAGAGCAATGGACGAAGTTACCGCTAAGTGCAAGGAGGCTTTCGCCGATAAGGAAGAGTGGCTTGCAATCCTTGGAGAGGCAATCTACCAGTATGAGAAGAAGACAATCAGAAAGATGATCTTAAAGGATCATAAGCGCCCTGACGGACGTCAGCAGTCTGAAATCAGACCTCTTTATGCTGAAGTTGATACAGTACCCAGGGTACACGGATCAGGCATGTTCTGGAGAGGCCAGACACAGATCGTTAACGTATGTACGCTTGGCCCTCTTGCTGATGCGCAGAAGATCGATGGAATGGACCCCTTCGAGTCAGAGAAGAGATATATGCATCACTATAACTTCCCTGCATATTCGGTTGGTGAGACAAAGGCCTCAAGAGGCCCCGGACGCCGTGAAATCGGACATGGTGCACTTGCAGAAAGAGCACTTCTTCCGGTACTTCCCTCACCCGAAGAATTCCCGTATACCATCCGTACCGTCTCAGAAACTGCTGAGTCAAACGGTTCAACTTCACAGGCATCTGTATGTGCATCCTCACTCAGCCTTATGGCTGCAGGTGTTCCGATCAAGTCAGCAGTTGCAGGCATTTCATGCGGACTTGTAACCGGTGAGACAGATGACGATTACCTCGTACTTACAGATATCCAGGGTCTCGAGGACTTCTTCGGGGACATGGACTTCAAGGTAGCCGGAACTCACAAGGGAATCACCGCAATCCAGATGGATATCAAGATCCACGGCCTCACTCGTCCCATCGTTGAGGAAGCCATTGCAAGGGCACATGAAGCAAGGCTTTACATCATGGATGAAGTAATGGCTAAGGCAATTGCTGAGCCCAGAAAAGAACTTTCACCCTATGCTCCGAAGATTAACGTCATGACTATCGATCCTTCAAAGATCGGCGAGGTAGTCGGAAAGCAGGGCAAGACCATCAACATGATCATCGAGAAGACCGGTGTTCAGATTGATATCACAGATGACGGAATCGTATCAATCTGCGGTACAGATCCCGAGATGCTTGAGAAGGCTCAGGCTATCATTGAGAGCATCGTAAATGACTTTGAGGTTGGTGATGTTGTAACAGGTACAGTTGTCAACATTTTAAGCTTTGGTGCCCAGGTAGAGCTTTCACCTAACAAGAAGGGACTTATCCACATTTCAAGACTTACGGAGACCAGAGTGAATAAGGTTGAAGATGTTGTCAAGGTTGGCGACGTTGTAACCACAAAGGTCATCCGCGTTGATGAAAAGGATGGAAAGATTGATCTTTCAATGAAGGCTTCAGACATTAATTCTGACCGTACTGACTTCAGTGCTGAGTTTGAAGACAGAAAGCCCAGAAGAAGCTTTGATCATGACAGGAAGGATGACAGAAGGGACAGAAAGCCCAGAAAAAATGACAAGCCTGAGGACTGATTCTGATCATTAAGGTTAATTTATATAATGAACAACTAATTGGCCATTGCATAAAATGCGATGGCCGATTATGATAATATGTATGATAATACTTTGAGAGGATATAAACATGAAGATTCGTACAAGATACGCTCCGAGCCCCACAGGAAGAATGCATGTCGGAAACTTAAGGACAGCTCTTTATGCATACCTTATCGCAAAACATGAGGATGGAGATTATATTTTAAGGATCGAGGACACTGACCAGGAACGTGAAATGGCCGGTGCCGTTGACATTATCTATAATACCCTTAAGGAAACCGGACTTTTATGGGACGAAGGTCCTGACATCGGAGGTGGGTTCGGACCTTATGTTCAGTCTGTAAGACAGGCACAGGGCCTTTACATGGAGTATGCAAAGAAACTCATCGAAAAAGGTGAGGCATATTACTGTTTCTGTGATGAGGAAAGACTCAATTCTCTGAAAAAGACTGTAAACGGTGAGGAAATCATGGTTTACGATAAGCACTGCCTCTATCTTTCAAAAGAAGAGGTTGAAGCAAATCTCGCAGCCGGGAAGCCTTTCGTAATCAGACAGAATAACCCGAAGGAAGGTACCACGACTTTCCATGACGAACTTTACGGAGACATTTCAGTTGATAATTCTGAACTTGACGACATGGTTCTCATTAAGTCAGACGGATTCCCGACCTATAATTTTGCTAATGTAGTTGATGACCATCTTATGGGAATCACGCATGTTGTAAGGGGCTGTGAGTATCTTTCTTCAACTCCCAAGTACAACAGGCTTTATGAAGCGTTTGGATGGGATATTCCAAAGTATATCCATTGTCCAACGATTACTAATGAAGAGCATAAGAAACTTTCAAAGAGAAGCGGCCATTCATCATTCCAGGATCTTGTGGACCTTGGATATCTTCCCGAGGCCATTCTTAACTATGTTGCCCTTCTTGGGTGGTCACCGGCTTCTGACAGGGAAATCTTTACACTTAAAGAGCTTTGTGAGGAGTTTGATTACAGCCGTATAGCAAAGAGTCCGGCAGTGTTTGACATGGCAAAACTCGCCTGGATGAATGGTGAATACTTTAAGGCAATGGATCCTGAGAAGTTCTGTGAACTTGCACTTCCCTATCTTAAGGAAACCATTCATAAGGAACTTGACTTTAAAAAGATTGCTGAAATGGTAAGAACCCGTATTGAGAAGTTCCCTGACATCAAGGATCATGTTGATTTCTTTGAGTGTGTTCCGGAATACGATTCAGATCTCTACGTTTCAAAGAAACAGAAGACCACAAAGGAATCATCACTTGCTGTATTAAAAGATGTACTCCCCATGCTTAAGGAAACAGAATGCTTTACAAACGATGCACTCTTTGAACTTCTTAAGAGTTATGCTGAAAAGAACGAAAAGAAAGTCGGTTTTGTCATGTGGCCCATAAGAACGGCACTTTCCGGAAAGCTTATGACACCGGCAGGAGCAACTGAAATACTTGAAGTACTTGGCAGGGATGAATCAGTTTTAAGAATTGAAAAGGCAATAGAGAAACTTTCCTGATGCAGAAACTTGACGATGGACAGTTAAAGGCGGCACATCATTATAAGGGCCCTGCACTTGTATTAGCAGGACCGGGAAGCGGAAAAACGTTTACTCTTACAATGAGACTCAAGTACCTTATTGAGGAAAAAAACGTCGATCCGTCAGAAATTCTTGTAATTACATTTACAAGGGCTGCTGCCGAAGAAATGAAGAACAGGTTTTTAAAGATTACCGAAAGAGACACAGGCAGTGTTTCTTTCGGTACTTTTCATTCTGTGTTTCTTTCCATTCTTATACAAACAAATGAGTATAGGGATTATAAAATAGCAGAGAGAAAAGAATGCGTGTCAATACTGAAGGATGTCTTAAAAAGGCTGTATGGCAGCATGTTTTACACTGACAACCTGGCGTCTGATGTTTGTGATACAATAGGGAAAATAAAGAATGGTCTTTCCGTTACTGATGAGATAGCAATGGCATCTTTTCCTTTATTCCAGGAAGAAATGAAAAAACATCATCTGATGGATTTTGACGACATGCAGACATTGTGTCTTGAACTATTAACAAAGAATCCGGCCATCCTTTCAGTATTGAGGAAAAAATACAGATTCATCCTTGTGGATGAGTTTCAGGATACAAACAGAATTCAGTATGAACTCATTAAAATGCTTGCATATCCGGAAAATAATGTTTTCGTAGTGGGTGACGATGATCAGAGCATTTATGGTTTCAGGGGTTCCGATCCCAGATGCATGAAAGACTTTTTAAAAGACTTCCCTGATTCAGAGACCATATATCTTTTAACCAATTACAGGTCTGTAAGGGAAATTGTAAAAAAGTCCTCCAAACTGATAAAGCATAATAAGGAAAGGTTTAAGAAAAGGCTTAAATCCGCAAAGGAAAAGGGAATTAAGCCTGTAATAAAGGAAGTTTTAAACGAAGGGGAAGAAGCGGCATATATTGAACGGATAGTTAAACTGTATGATAATACGGCAGATAAGTATGGAATCAGTAAGCTGAGCATTGCAATTCTGGGAAGGACTCATGATGCATGCGAAAAGGTGAGCGCGTATTTATCAGGTGAAGTTAAAAAACGGATTTCAATACTGACATTTCATGCTTCAAAAGGACTGGAATTTGACGTGTGTATTATCATAGGGGCCAATGAGGGAGTTACCCCTGAAAAAAAGGCCGTAAAGGAGAATAATACGGAAGAAGAGCGTCGTGCTTTTTATGTGGCAATGACAAGAACTAAAAAATATCTTCACATTTTATACACAAAAACTTATTACAATAAAAAAAGTGAATGTTCCAGGTTTGTAAAAGAGATAATGTGAGGCACTTATGGAAACAAATATTAAAATTCTGGTAGTTGATGATGAAATCCGTATGAGAAAGCTAGTACGGGATTTTCTTACCATTAAGGGATATTCGGTAACTGAGGCCGGAGATGGAGAAGAGGCACTTGAAATATTCTGCAGTGACAATTCTTATTCACTGATCATACTGGATGTAATGATGCCTAAAATGGACGGATGGGAGGTCCTCAGGTCCATCAGGAAGTTCTCAAAGGTACCGATAATAATGCTTACTGCCAAGGGAGAGGAAGCTGATGAGTTAAAAGGATTTAAACTCGGTGCTGACGAGTACATATCAAAACCGTTTTCACCGAAAATACTCACAGCGAGGGTAGAGGCAATCTTAAAACGGACACAGGCTGAAAAAACAGATACTCTGTCATTTGGAGGGGTTTCCATCAACAGGGGTGCCCATACGGTCACGGCAGACGGTGTTCCTGTGGAACTGAGTTATAAAGAGTTTGAACTACTAGAGTATTTCATGCAGAATAAGAACATTGCATTAAGTCGTGAAAATATCCTGAGCAATGTCTGGGATTATGATTATTTCGGCGACGCCAGGACGATAGACACACATGTTAAAAAACTGCGCGCCAAACTGGGTAAATGTGGTGAGCAGATAAAGACTATCTGGGGCATGGGTTATAAATTTGAAGAATCATAAATATGAAGAAGGGTTCGCTGCGCGGCAGGATAACAATTGTATATGTAGCAATCATTGCATTATTACTTACGGCAATTATTCTTATCAACCGTTATTTTCTTGCGTCTTTTTATCAGCGCCAGAAGATAAGCGAACTAGAGAGCGCTTATGACTCAATCAACGAACTTGTTTTAAAGGCGTCGGAGACCGGGCTTTCATTTTCGGATTTACTGAGAAATGAAAAAGAATCAAATGAAAAGGAGTCACAGGCGGACTCGCTTTTAAGAAAACTCACAAACAAGTCCAACATTGATATTCTGATTAAGGATAATGAAACAGGGGAACTGATTGGTTCAAGCCGTGAAAGTGCCTGGCTCGCCATGAAGCTGCAGACTTATCTTGAATTCAGGGGAACCATCAGCGATGAGCTGATGCCTGAATCCCTTTATAAAAAAATAAAGGAAACTGAAAACTATGTTGTTCAGAGCAATTATGACCGCAGGTCGGGAACTGTTTTTCTTGAATGCTGGGGTAATTTTAAAGATGGCAGGACCAGTTTCATAATGTCCATGCCGATGGAGTCTGTCGTCGAAAGCTCTACAATAACCAACAGGTTCATACTGATTGTCGGTATTGCAGCCCTTTTTATTGGAATAGCTGTAATATTAATAGTTACCGGTGCCATAGTAAAACCCATAAACCGGCTGGCCGGCATTGCTAAGAAAATGTCAGTTCTTGATTTTTCTGAAAAGTACGAAGGAAAATCTGATGACGAGATTGAGGTTCTTGGAAATGCGATGAACCAGATGTCATCGGAACTTGAGAAAACCATAAATGACCTCAGGGACGCTAACATCAAACTTCAGGAAGACATAGATTTAAAGGAACGTGTTGATGAAATGCGAAAGGATTTCATTTCAAATGTTTCACATGAACTGAAAACCCCCATAGCCATTATAGAAGGTTATGCCGAGGGACTTACGGAAGGCATAGCTGAAGATCCCGAAAGCAGGGATTATTACTGTAATGTAATAATGGATGAATCAAAAAAGATGAGTAAGATGGTGAGGCAGCTCACATCTCTGATCAATTATGAATTTGGTGAAGCAAATCTTTCAATAGAACAGTTTGATCTTTCAGAACTGATAAGAAACTGCCTTGATAAGGAAAAACTGAAAATTGAAGAAAAAGGTGCACACGTGACCTGCGATATCCCTGAATCTTTAAATGTAATTGCAGACGAATTTAAGATAGAGGAAGTATTTACAAACTATTTCACCAATGCCCTTAATCATGTTTCTGGTGACATGAACATAAGGATATGTCTGAAAAAGAAAGATGTAAAAACAGCTGAGCTTTCAGTTTATAATGACGGTGAGAATATTCCTCCGGAAAGCCTCGACAGGATATGGGAGAAGTTTTATAAAGTGGATAAGGCCAGGACCAGGGAATATGGCGGTTCCGGAATCGGTCTTTCAATTGTTAAGGCCATAATGGAAGCACATGGCGGTGGATATGGCGTAAAAAATCTTGAAAATGGTGTGGAATTTTATATCACACTTGACTCAATCGGATAATTCTGTTATATTTTTGTAGCATCGGAGTGTGGCTCAGCTTGGTAGAGCGCTTGGTTTGGGACCAAGATGTCGCAGGTTCAAATCCTGTCACTCCGATTTTTTTTCCTGGGATGTTTGTTAGGTTTATTCAATTACTTCCACAAACTGACATAAGGGACTTCAGTATTGACTGCATGGCTGTCAGGCCGCATAACATCGGCGGAAGGCAAAAGTGCATCCGAGAAAACCCACCTGGCTTTGAGCTGGGAGTCACTTATAAACCGACGGCATCTCGGGTTATTTTGCGAATTTAAGTATTAGGAGACCAATTATGTCAGACAGATTTGAAAAGTTAGTTGGACTTGCAATTGCGGCAGGCGGAATCTATATGCTTTCTAAGTATTTGAAAAAGTGTGCTGAGTCAGATTCATGTGATGATGCGGAAAATGACTGCATTAAGTCAAACACCGCCAAAGCCAGGGAAGCGGCTAAGAGGACTTATATTGCAATCAAGGAAATTAAAAATGATGCAGCTGATTTTGTGGGAAACATTGTTAAACCAGAGGAAGCTGAAAACAAAGATAAAGAATAATAGACATTAGAGGATATTGGTATGCAGGTTAGAGGCGTAAATGAATTAAGGCGAATGTTTCTGGAATATTTTGAGAAGAACGGTCATCTCAGGATGAAGAGCTTTTCCCTTGTTCCACACAATGACAATTCACTTCTTCTTATCAACTCAGGAATGGCTCCGCTTAAGCCTTACTTTACAGGGCAGGAGATTCCTCCGAGAAGAAGGGTTACGACATGCCAGAAATGTATAAGGACCGGTGATATTGACAATGTAGGAAAGACAGCACGTCACGGTACTTTCTTTGAGATGCTCGGAAACTTTTCATTTGGTGATTATTTCAAAAAAGAGGCCATTCCGTTTGCCTGGAATTTCCTTACACAGGAAGTAGGACTTGATCCTGCAAGGCTTTATCCTTCAGTATTCTCCGGAAATGAGACAACGCCTGCTGACGATGAGGCATATGAAATCTGGAACAAGGTCATCGGTGTTCCTGCTGACCATATCTATAAGTTTGGAAAGGAAGATAACTTCTGGGAGCATGGTGAGGGTCCCTGCGGCCCCTGTACGGAAATTTATTATGACCGTGGAGAGAAGTGGGGCAATGGTCCTGAAGACGTAATGGGCGGTGAAGGCGACCGTTTCGTTGAGGTATGGAATGTCGTTTTCTCACAGTTCGATAATGACGGAAAGGGACATTATACAGAACTTATCCAGAAGAACATAGATACTGGAATGGGTCTTGAGCGTCTTGCAATGGTAGTGCAGGATGAGGAATCAATCTATACGGTTGATACAAACAAGGCCATCCTTGATTATATTGCTGAGCTTTGTGGAGTAGTTTATCATTCAGATCATGAAAAAGATATATCACTCCGCATCCTTACCGACCACACGAAGTCATCAACATTCATGATTTCTGACGGAATCATGCCATCAAATGAAGGACGTGGATATGTCCTCAGAAGAATCATCAGACGTGCCGTAAGACATGGAAGAAAGCTTGGCATAAAGGGAGTATTCATGCCTGAAATGGCAAAGAGGGTAATTGAACTCAATAAGGACGGCTATCCTGAGCTTGAGGAAAAGTCAGTAATGATCCTCAAGGTGCTTAAGGAGGAAGAGGAAAAGTTCAATAAGACCATCGACACAGGAATGAACATCCTTAATGACATGATTAAGGATATGGAAGAAAATGGTGAAAAGGTTCTTTCAGGACAGAATTCATTCAAGCTTTATGATACATATGGCTTCCCGATTGACCTTACGGAAGAGATTCTTCTTGAAAAGGGTCTTGAGGTTGACAGGGATTCCTTCAACGCGTTCATGAAGCAGCAGAAGGAGATGGCACGTAATGCAAGAAAGCACAGCAACTATATGGGAGCTGATGCTACTGTTTATGATGAAATCGATCCCCATATCACATCTGTTTTCACCGGATATGAGAATGAGGAGGATACAGGAAAGGTTCTTGTACTTACGACAGAGACTGAAATAGTCGAAGCCCTTACAGAAGGAGATAAGGGAACCATTATTACTGATAAGACTCCTTTCTATGCAACCATGGGCGGTCAGGCAGGAGATTCTGGAATCATCTTTTCAAATGACGGTGAGTTTAAGGTAGAAGAAACAATCAACCTTAAGGGCGGACGTGTAGGCCATGTCGGCGTAATGGTAAAGGGAATGATTTCTGAAGGGTCTATCGTTACACTCAAGATTGACAAGGTACAGAGAGGAAATACGGCAAAGAATCATTCAGCCACACACCTTCTCCAGAAGGCATTAAGGACCGTGCTCGGTGAGCATGTTGAGCAGGCTGGAGCATACTATGATAAGGACAGGCTCCGCTTTGACTTCACACACTTCCAGGCAATGACGGCTGAAGAGCTTAAGAAGGTGGAAGAGCTCGTAAATGAAGCCGTTAACTTAAAGAGCGTAGTTGATACAAAGGAAATGTCCATCGACGATGCTAAGAAGACCGGAGCAATGGCACTCTTCGGAGAAAAGTACGGTGAAAAGGTCCGTGTTGTCACAATGGGTGATTCAATCGAACTGTGCGGTGGCACACATGTAAAGAATACTTCTGACATCGGTTCATTCAGAATCATATCAGAAGCAGGCATAGCTGCGGGTGTAAGAAGAATTGAGGCCCTTACAGGCAACAACCTCCTTAATTACTACAAAGAAAAGGAAGATGAACTTACAGAAGCGGCAGCACTTCTTAAGTGCAAGGCTTCTGAACTGTCAGATAGAATCAAGGCCCTTCTTGAAGAGTCCAAGAAGCTTAAGAGTGAGAATGAATCCCTTAAGGCAAAGGCAGCCGGCAATTCACTTGGTAACGCAGCTGATGATGCACTTGATGTAAATGGTGTAAAGGTTGTGGCAGTTAAGGTAGAGGCTTCTGACATAAATGCAATGAGGACCCTTACGGACAGCCTTAAGGAAAAGCTTAAGGATGCAGTAATCGTTCTTGCTTCAGTAATTGACGGAAAGGTAATGCTTGTAGCTTCAGCCTCAGACAGCGCCGTAAAGAAGGGTGCTTCTGCAGGCAGCATCATTAAAGAGATTGCACCTGTAGTAGGAGGCCGCGGAGGCGGAAAGCCTCAGATGGCCCAGGCTGGCGGAACGGATGCCGGCAATATAGAGGCAGCACTTGAAAAAGCTAAGGAAATTGCAAAGAGTCAGATAAAGTAATTATGGAAATAGAAAAGATACCCGGAGCCATTGGCTCCGGGTATCTTTTCCTGAAAATAAAAAAATCGGAGTGACAAGACTTGAACTTGCGACCTCTTGACCCCCAGTCAAGCGCCCTACCAAGCTGGGCCACACCCCGATTGCCTTGTTATTATAACAGATTAATCATATTTGTAAAGGGCTTTTTTAAAATTATATTTGGTATGACATCCTGTAATTGTAATAATATATAGTTTATAACGGAATAGATATAGATATTTAGATTAAATGATATTGCGAGAAAAAGTTGAAAGTGTTAGAATATCACCAAATGTGTGTATTAGGAGGACAGTATGGATTACGCTAGTGAATCATTAAAAAAACATGCTGAATGGAAGGGCAAAATTGAAGTTGTTGCCACCGTTCCTGTAGAAACAAAAGACGACTTAAGCCTTGCATATACTCCCGGAGTTGCTCAGCCGTGTCTTGAAATCCAGAAGGATGTCGATAAGTCATATGAGCTTACAAGGCGTCACAACCTCTGTGCAGTCATCACCGACGGAACAGCAGTTCTCGGTCTTGGAGACATCGGACCTGAGGCAGGTATGCCCGTTATGGAAGGAAAATGTGTCCTTTTCAAGTCTTTTGGTGATGTTGACGCATTCCCGCTCTGTGTAAAGAGTAAGGATGTTGATGAAATCGTTAACACCGTCGCACTGATTTCAGGATCATTCGGTGGAATTAACCTTGAGGATATTGCAGCTCCCAGGTGTTTCGAAATTGAAAGAAAGCTCAAGGAAAGATGCGACATCCCGATTTTCCATGATGACCAGCACGGTACAGCTGTTATCACACTTGCAGGTCTCATCAATGCCCTTAAGGTTGTCAATAAGAAGAAGGAAGAAGTTAAGATTGTTACTTCAGGCGCAGGCGCTGCCGCAATCGCTATCGTAAAGCTTCTCCTTTCATACGGTTTCAAGGATATCACGATGTGCGACCGTAAGGGTGCAATCTATAAAGGACGTGACGGACTTAACTGGATCAAGGAAGAAATGGCAGAAGTTACCAACCTTGAGCGCAAGGCTGGAAGCCTCGCAGACATGCTCGTAGGTGCCGACATATTTATCGGAGTTTCAGCTCCCGGAACAGTTACCACTGACATGGTAAAGACAATGGCTAAGGACGCAATCATCTTTGCATGTGCTAACCCCACACCTGAAATATTCCCTGAGGATGCAAAGGAAGGTGGAGCTGCCGTTATCGCAACAGGAAGATCGGATTATCCCAACCAGGTTAACAACGTGCTTGCATTCCCCGGCATTTTCCGTGGAACGTTCGATGTAAGGGCAAAGGATATCAACGAGGACATGAAGATGGCAGCCTCACTTGCACTTGCAGGTCTCATCACAGATGAAGAGCTTTCAGCTGATTACATCATCCCGAAGGCATTCGATAAGAGAGTTGGACCCGTTGTTGCAAAGGCAGTTGCAGAAGCAGCAAGGAAATCAGGAGTCGCAAGACTTTGATCCAATAAATCAAACAAATTATCTTGGAGGAAACAATGGATAAGAAAATGTTAAGCCTGGAAGCTGCTAAGGCTAGACTTCTTGCAGTAACCATGGTACATGATGCAGCATCAGGACATCCGGGTGGATCTCTTTCCTGCATCGATGCACTTACATATCTCTATTTTGAAGAGATGAATGTTGATGTTAAGAATCCTCACTGGGAGGATCGTGACCGTTTTGTAATGTCAAAGGGTCATTGCTCACCTGCTGTATATCCCGTTCTTGCACTTAAGGGATTCTTCCCGGTTGAAGACCTTAAGATGTTCCGTAGAATCGATGGACATATGTCAGGACACGTAGAAATGAAGTACAATCCCGGCGTTGACATGTCAACAGGTTCTCTTGGACAGGGAATCTCAACTGCAGTAGGAATGGCACTTGCTGGAAAGGTTTCTAAGAAAGATTACCGCGTATATGCAATTATGGGTGATGGAGAAATCGCTGAAGGTCAGGTTTGGGAAGCAATGATGGCTGCCAACAAGTATAAGCTTGACAACCTCTGTGCACTTGTAGACGTTAACGGACTTCAGATCGATGGAAAGACAGCTGACGTTATGCCCACAGAGCCTCTTGACAAGAAGTTTGAAGCTTTCGGATGGCATGTTGTAAAGTGCGACGGACATGATTTCGATTCACTGGCTGCAGCATATAAGGAAGCTAAGGAAACAAAGGGACAGCCCACAATGATCCTTGCAAAGACAGTTAAGGGCAAGGGAGTCAGCTTCATGGAAAACCAGGCTGGCTGGCATGGAAAGGCACCCAACGATGAGCAGTTCGCAGTTGCTAAGGCAGAACTCGAAGCAGTTATTAAGGAATTGGAGGGTTAATCATGGGAGAGAAAATCGCTACACGTGAAGCCTATGGTAAGGCTCTTGCTGCAGTTGCAGATAAGTATCCTGAGCTTGTTGTTTTCGAGACAGACCTTGCCGGAGCAACAATGAGTAAGTATTTCCAGGCTGCATGTCCGGAAAGATTCTTTGATATGGGTATTGCAGAAGGTGACATGGTCGGTGTTGCAGCCGGAATGTCAACCTGCGGTTTCAAGCCCTTTGTAAACAGCTTTGCAATGTTCAGTGCCGGACGTGCATGGGAGCAGGTAAGAAACTCTGTATGCTACCCCGGACTTAATGTGAAGATCATCGGTTCTCACGGCGGACTTTCTGTTGGTGAAGACGGAGCTACACATCAGTGTATCGAGGATTTCGCCATCATGCGTGTTATCCCCGGAATGACAGTTCTCTGCCCCTGCGACGGATATGAGATGCAGCAGGCTGTAGAAGCTCTGATCAATTATGACGGACCTGCTTATATGAGACTCGGACGTCTTGCGGTTGAAACGGTTACCGATACCATTCCCGGCTACAAGTTTGAGATCGGAAAAGGAATCGTTCTTAAGGACGGAACAGATGTTACCATCATTGCTGTTGGTATGAATGTACAGATGGCTCTTAAGGCTGCAGAGCTTCTTGAGGCTGACGGAATCAGCGCAAGAGTAGTTGATATGCACACCATCAAGCCTCTGGATAAGGAGCTTGTTCTTAAGTGCGCAAAGGAGACCGGCGCTATCGTTACTTCAGAAGAAGCAAACGTGATCGGCGGACTCGGTGCGGCTGTATCGGAGCTTCTTTCAGAAGAATATCCCGTTCCCGTTGTACGCCACGGCGTAAACGACGAATTCGGACGTTCGGGTAAGGCCCCCGCAGTTCTGGAAGCATTCGGAATCACAGCTGAGGGAATTGCAGCAAAGGCAAAAGAAGCAGTTGCAAAGAAAGCCGGCCAGTTTTCAAAGTAAGTGCAACGAATTCTGAAAGCTTTGAAAAATAAGGAAATTCTGCGATATTTCGTTGCATTTAAGTTGAAGACCGTTCGATTTACTTTGACAGAAGGCGATATA
>JAKSPD010000065.1 GCA_024405115.1 Lachnospiraceae bacterium | reverse complement strand
GATCCTTTGGCGGGAAAAAGCGGCCTTTTCCGATGCTGTTGGGCATTCCATGGTAGATGATCTGAAGGAATATGCTGACGCGTACTACAGTGATAATGAGTATGAAGAGAAATCTGAAATGTACACGTTTGCCAAGCCATTCACAAAGGAATCTCTTCTGTATCGAGAAATCTTTGAAAAATACTATCCCGGACAGGCAGAGATGGTCGTGGATTTTTGGATGCCCAACAAGGAATGGGACGGCTGCAACGTCAATGATCCATCTGCCCGTGTGCTTTCAAACTACGGAGAAAGTGGAAAATAGAAACAGTTTTGAAATTCATCGGGAATACTTATAAATATAAAGGAGGATTCTCTTTATGCAAAAGTTAGAGCAGATATATGAGGGGAAGGCAAAAAAAGTCTTTGCTACCGACGATCCCGGATTGGTTATTGTTGAGTATAAGGACGATGCAACCGCCTTTAATGGCCAGAAGAAAGGAACAATCAGAGGAAAAGGAATCATCAATAACCGAATGAGCAACTGCCTGATGCTGTTGCTTGAAAATGCAGGAATTCCAACCCATTTTGTTCGTGAACTGAATGAAAGGGAGACCGTAGTCAAAAAGGTGACTATTGTGCCTTTGGAGGTGATCGTTCGGAATATTTCTGCAGGATCTTTCTCAAAGCGTTATGGCGTTGAAGAAGGTATTAAATTCGAAGAACCGGTTATTGAATTCTCATATAAAAACGACAGCCTGGGAGATCCTCTGCTCAATACCAGCCATGCTTTGGCTTTGAAACTTGCTACAGAAGAAGAAATTAAAACAATACGGAGTTATTCTCTGAAAATCAATACCTGTCTGCAGGCGTTTTGGGCCGAATGCGGTATTACTCTTGTAGATTTCAAACTGGAATTCGGTAAAACGGCAGGCGGCAGTATCATACTTGCAGACGAAATAAGCCCTGATACGTGTCGGCTCTGGGACAGCGTTTCCGGAGAAAAGCTGGACAAGGACCGATTCCGCCGGGACCTTGGCGGTGTAGAAGAAGCATATGCCGAAGTCATGAAGAGGGTGACAGATCATGAAAATTGCTGATCAGGGCGTTCGCAGAGAACACCACATTCATGAAGAGTGTGGTGTCTTTGGCGTTTTTTCACCACATACCGACAATCTTGCTTCAATGGCATATTACGGTTTGTATGCGCTTCAGCACCGTGGTCAGGAAAGCGCCGGTATTGTAGTAAATGACGACGGAGTTTTCGCTTCATATTGTGATGAAGGGCTCGTGAGTGAGGTTTTCCCATCGGATACGCTTAGAAAACTCGGGAGCGGGAACATCGTCGTGGGCCATGTTCGTTATGCCACGACCGGTTCTGACAGAAAAAGAAACGCTCAGCCGATAGTAATAAATCATTACAAGGGACAGATGGCTCTGGCGCATAACGGAAACCTCGTCAATTCCTATGAATTGAGAAATAAACTGGAACAGTGCGGATCCATTTTTCACACAACGACAGACAGTGAGGTCATCGCATACATAATCGTTCAGGAAAGACTTCACACACCTTCTATTGAAGAAGCAGTTTATTCGGCTATGAGTAAGATAGACGGAGCATATTCGCTCGTTATTTCCTCACCTTCAAAGCTGATTGCGGTAAGAGATCCTTATGGATTCCGTCCCCTGTGTATGGGACAAACGAAAGACGGAAAAATTGTAATTGCGTCAGAGTCCTGTGCACTTGATGCTGTTGGCGCGGGTTTTATACGGGATATAAACCCCGGGGAAATCGTGACAGTCAGCTGCAGCGGAATAAAATCAGACGTCCGCGGGTGTGGACAAAAAGAAAAAAAGCTGTGTGCCTTTGAATATATCTATTTTGCCAGACCGGACTCTGTTCTGGATGGCAGCTCAGTCAGTCTTGCGCGGCAAAAGGCCGGCGAATTTCTTGCGATGGAACATCCTGTTGAAGCCGATCTGGTGGTGGGCATTCCCGATTCCGGACTTGACGCTGCTTTAGGATATGCCAGAGCTTCCGGGATCCCGTATAGTATAGGATTTACTAAGAATAAATACATCGGACGAACGTTTATCTCACCAGATCAGGAACAGCGGGAGGCAGGCGTCAGCATAAAACTCAATCCAATCGTAAGTATTGTCAAAGGAAAACGAGTCGTTCTGATTGATGATTCTATTGTGCGTGGAACAACATGCCGTGGTATTATTCAATCTCTTCGTAATGCTGGTGCGAAAGAAATTCATATGCGTGTCAGCGCACCACCGTTTGTGTCTCCCTGTTACTACGGAACAGACATTGACAACACAGACGATCTGATCGCGGCTCACCACAGCACAAAGGAAATTGCGGATATTATAGGCGTAGATTCGCTGGGATACTTAAGCGTTGAACATCTGATGCAGATCGCATCGGAAAAAGGACATATATGTACTGCCTGTTTTGGAGGTAAATATCCAACAGCGATTCCGGTAAACGGGTACAAGAACAGGTTCGAAAGAAAACTAAAGTTCCGCAAGGAAGACAAGGAGAATGAAATATGAAGAACTGCGCAATCGTCGGCATTAA
>JAKSPD010000064.1 GCA_024405115.1 Lachnospiraceae bacterium | reverse complement strand
CCAATAATAAACGTCGGACATGTTATTTCCTTAAGCTCGTCAAAGCAGTCGAAATTCAATATCGCATTTGCATTGACCAGAAATCTGTGATAGTTTTTCGGCTTTCCGATCCATCCAATGACAGGATACATTTTACGATACCTCTTAAGATATTCTTCAGAGTAGCTTTTTTCCGCTGTATCGATCATCAACTGCTTATGATCCTTCTTCATTGCCGATTCTATCCAGCACCCTACGGCAGAACGGACGATCTCGTTGGCGTTCGGTGAAGAAACCGCAATTACCAGCTTTTCTACCAGCTCGGCATGATCGATTGCCAAATACTGAGCGATCATGCCGCCCTCGGACACTCCCAAAACAGCTGCCTTTCTGATGCCGAGTCTTCTCATCGCCTCAGCTTGATCATCAGCCATTTCTCTTATGGAATAACTGTCCGGCAGTTGATTTTTCCTGCTGAACATAAACACTGTATATTCCTTAAGAAACAGCTTATACGGAGCAGCCAGCAGAAGCGCCTTGCCCTTTACTGTAGTCAATCCGTCTGATAAACCGGGCAGGAGAATCAATACTTTATTTCCTGAACCGAATGCAGCATAACTCATTTCCGTATTTCCAATCGGAACTGTACCGTTCTTCGCATTCCAGATCATTCAGTCAATCCCCCATTAAATTAAGATTTGTCTTTGATCAGTCAGGCACAGCATACCATATTTTTGTATTTTTCGCCATACAATTCAGAGGTATGTAAACCCTGCAGCTGGCTCCTGCAGGGCGTTTTACGGATTTTACGCCCCATCCTGCCGATCCTTTTCTTTCTGCCCAAACCGCAGTGCGTCTGATCCGGACGGGGCGCTGTTGCTTATTCTTCGGCTTCGACTACAAAGAACTCATCCTTCGGATGAAGCTTTGCTCTGGTGTTTAGGAACTCCTCGATATCAAAGAGATACTTCTTGTCAAAGTCTGCCGTGTACCTGTAATTCGGGTGCTGCGTCAGGTCATATTTATCTGACAGGAACGGCCTGACACCTCTTAGCTGCAGGACGCACTTGCCGCCGTCCATGACGGCAAGCTCGTCCCGGCTCATGAGTTCCTTTCCGAGCTTCTGATAGTTGGTTCCGTAGCTGGGACTGTTGCCTCGCGTATCCGAGGTACTCATGGTATCGATCGTTTCCTTGCCCAGAGCTTCCGAAAGCTCCTTCAGAGTCGTCGGTTCGGAACCGCCCAGAAATACCTGGGATTCCATGTTGCCGATGATGGTATCGGCATTGTCTTTATAGATGGCCTTCAGCTGTGATCTTGCCTGCAGCTCCAGACAGGCGGAGCTCTCACGGAACGAATGGTAGCGACCAGCTTCTCAAGATTTGGGATCTGACCTATATCGGCCGCCTCATCAATGAGACATCTTACATGCACCGGGAGTCTGCCACCGTACACATCATCCGCCTTCTCGCAGAGAAGGTTGAAAAGCTGAGTATAGATCATACTGATCAGGAAGTTGAAGGAACCGTCCGTATCCGACATCATCAGAAACAGTGCCGTCTTCTCATCCCCGAGCATATCAAGCTCCAGCTCGTCATACATCGTGATGTCCCTGACCTCCTGGATATCAAACGGGGCAAGCCTTGCACCGGCTGACACCAGGATACTTTTCAAGGTCTTACCTGTAACGTGTTGTCAAGGTATTTTTAGTATCCTTCTAAAAAGTCATACTGCGAAGTTCATATTCGCCACCTCTGTGCGGATCATTCTCTTGATTTTCTGTTCCATGGTCTCGCCGGCCCCTTCTCGAAAATGCGCCCTGACCACACAGTTTCCCAGGTTTCGGTCTTCGTGTCCGGTCGTTTCCGCGTGCACGGGACAGCGCAAATACATTCGACCGCCATGTTCCCGAAAGTCACCCGGTGGTGCGATCATTCGTACGATGTCACGCGCATCCGCTGCGGCCATTAATTCCTGTCTGTTCATATCTCCTCCTTTGCTGTGTATTGGTACTAACAGTATCCCATTGATTATTTCGTTTGCGGCCGCATACAAAAAAAGACCGACGCGCGGCCGGTCTTGCTTTGTTTGTCGTTTGTTATGCGGTCATGGGGGATGAGTAGTTTGTGGCGGGTTTAACGTCATCTTTGCTGCCGACACCGAGGAAGCAATCCATGGCGTTGCCAAAGCGGCTGCAAGTTTTGTTCGCGCCGGAGCGCTTTCCGGTCTGCGGAGTCTCGCACTTCCCTTTTGCTTTTTTTCATACAGATAATTTCCTCCATTATTTGTGTGTTTCCGCAAAATGCAGAAAAACGACGGACACTCAGACGGACACTTTTCGGAAAAAGCCTCTCGTGTCTGCCATAAGGCGCGTGGTTGACAGATAAACAAAAAGGCACTCCGGTAATCTGCCGAAATGCCTTAAAATAACGCTATTCTTAATGTTTCTTATATTCGCTTATTACCATACACTCCTCAATTTGGAACACAATATGTTGCAGCACATTAGTTTTGGAGACCGGCGTCTTACCCTTGGACGATGCCCCTATATTTTCACTATTGCCATGCCTGAAAACTGTTCAGTTTTGTCAGGCACGGCGAATATCTTATCATAAAGAATAGAATTTGTCTATAGCTTTATCTGTATGAAATTAAATACAACGGTACAGACACCGACTGCGTCGGAAAATGTGTCCGTCGCAGTGTACGTCGTAATATGTTATGATTCAGCGCTGCGTTCGGAGACCTGGGCGGCTGATTTTTCGTGATCGGCTTTTATCGTTGATCCCGCCTCCGCTCCGTGTGAAGCTGAATCCTATATTTGTATAATAATACATCATTCTGTACGTAATCCCAATACAAAAAGCAGAGTTGTAATGTTTTATGTAATGCAGAGCATTCAGAGATTACCCCGGCAAGCCCG
>JAKSPD010000063.1 GCA_024405115.1 Lachnospiraceae bacterium | reverse complement strand
AGTGAGAAGCCCCCACTTCAAATGCGAAGCATTAAGTGGTGGGAGTATGTCACTACCGTAAATCTCTTTATATTTTAGAAAAGAACCTCCACAGCATCAAAAAGCTTCTGGTATCGGTCGTATGCAGCATCATAGATCTCACGCATCGCGGGGTCCGGTATGATTTCGGAAACCGCTGGGTTGCAGTCCTGTGCGGATTCAATGCTATCACAGTCACCCACGCCGTACTTAGCGAGGATTGCGGCACCCAGTGAACCGCATTCCTCTTCTGCCGGCTTTACAAGCTTTGCGTCAGAAATATCAGCTATGATCTGGTTCCACACGGCGTTCTTTGAACCGCCGCCAAAGAACTGGACGTTTTCGATTCTGACGCCAAAGTCACGCAGCATGTCAAGGTTTTCCCTTATCATGTTTCCGATTCCCTCAAGCGTTGCGCGGACAAGCACCTCGCGTCCGCTTCCAAGGTCAAGTCCGAAGAAGACACCCTTGGAGCCGGGAAGGTTTCTGGGCCTTGATGTCCCGCAGAAATAGGGTATGAGCGTTACACCGTATGCCCCTGCAGGAACTGTGGCCGCCATATTACAGAGCCTGTCGTAAATGCTTTCGCCTGTTTTTTTACATTCTGCCGCATCGGCTGCAAAGACGGTATCCTTTAACCATTTGAACACAACCCCGGCGGTGCTGGTAAAGGGCAGCAGAACGTACTGGCCTTTCTTATAGCCACGGTATACGGTCATTAAGTCATCCTTAAAGGCGTTTTCCTCAGGAACAGCGGACGTCATGACCATGGCGGTTCCCACAGTCGCTGTCACTACTCCGTTTCTGAGTCCGCCTCCGCCGATGGCCGCTGCAATCTGATCCATCGCACCTGCGACCACCCTGACAGAGGAGGGGATTCCAAGCTCTGTGGCTGCATCGGCGGTAACGCCCCCTATCACGCTTCCGCATTCCACTGTCTCCGGAAGCTTTTCCTCATTAAGTGAAAGCTCGCATAAAAGTTCACTCCAGTAACGGTCGCGCCTTATGTCAAACCATGCCGTGGAGGTGAGAAGCGATTTTTCACTGACCATTTTTCCTGTAAGCCTCATGATCAGGTAGTCCTCCAGAAGGAGGAACTTTGACGTCTTTTCATAGATTTCCGGCCTCTCGTTTTTAAACCATAAGAATTTAGCAACCGGCACGTATCCGTTCATCTCAGGAAGCCCGGTGGTCTCAAAGAGAAACTTCTGTCCGGAGGGCATGCCGCTTTTTTGAGCCATTCTTTCTAATGCGGCACTCACCTCGAAAGCTTCCTTACCGGCCCTGTCGTCAAGCCACACAAGCGCATTTGAAAGCGCGTTTCCGCCTTTGTCCACAGGTATCATGGTCTCGCCCTGCGTCGTGAGACATATCGATTTGACATCACTTAAATCATGGCTTTCGCCGATTCTTCTTACGGCATTCCTCATTGTCTGCCAATATGTCTCCGGGCAGAGCTCTACATGGCTTCCCTCAGTGATGAGGTCATATTCGTCCGTGCACTTTGCAAGCATTCGAAGATTCTCGTCAAATATGCAGGTCTTGATTGCCGTAGTTCCCACGTCAAAGGTCATGTATTTGGACATTTTCAATTCCTCCGTGTTTAATAAGCATGAATGTAATTTTAATAGGATCATATATCCTGATTGTCGTTACAGGATCATAGTGTCAAAATAGTTTTCTAGCACAGGATCATAGTGTCAAAAATCCAAAAAACAAGATCTGACACTATCGATAGTGCCAGATTCAAAAAATACCAATTCTGACACTATAGGCTGCCTGAACTTTAAATTAAGTGGAGGCCCTTTCGCAGCTGCCGCGCATTATGAGCTCAGGACGATATTCCTTATTGACAGGTGTAATGTTTCCGGTACTTATCATTTTTAGCAGTAGATTGGCAGCGTCACGCCCCATCTTTTCCTTGGGATGGGTAAGCGTGGTGAGCTGCGGATCATAGGCGGTAGCTATGTATGCGTCATCAAAGCCGATGACTGAAACATCCTCCGGAACACGGATACCGTTCTTTTTGAGTGAAAGCACTGCTTTTAAGGCGACATCGTCGTTGAATACGAAAATGCCGGTCACACCGTCATTGACAGTCCTTATCAGATCTTCCTCCCAGGTTCCGCCGTACTCAATCATGGATGGCTCAGAAAGCCCGAAAATGTCCGCACCCTCACAGAAACCTTCATATCTCAGACGAGAGTCCCTGTGTTTTGAAAGTCCCAGAAAGGCACATTTTTTGTGACCGAATGCAGAAAGGTGCTCAGCAACACGCAGGCCACCGCTCTTTTCATTGACGCAGAAGCAGGAGACCTCGGCATTTTCAAGACTGCCGTCGAGCATGATCACGGGTATGTTTCTTTTTGAAAGAACGTCGAGGAGTTCCAGTATCCGTTCGCTCCAGGAAGTGCCACAGTTTATTCCCGTGTACTGGAAGATCACTCCGGATGCGCCTTTTTTTACTATCCCTTCAAGAAGTGAGCAGAGCACAGCGTCGTCATCCTGCGTATTGCTTATTAGGAAGTTTGACTTGCTTTCAGAAAGGATGGATGAGATTCCGCGTACGTAATAAGAGATGAAGTACGTGTCGTTCATGTCCAGAAGGACCTCTACGTTAAGGGCGTCGTCACGGGCTGATTTTTCAGCACAGAACGTTCCCTTTCCACGTACCTTTATCAGTGCGCCTTCATTTACGAGAAGGGAAAGCGCGTTACGAACGGTAAGACGTCCCACACCATACTCCGATACCATTTCTGACTCACTCATGAGTTTGTCGCCCGGACGGATGTCACCGTTCTTTATTCTGTTGCGCAATTCTTCCGCCAGCTGACGGTAGAGCGGAAGGGAACTGTCCTTATTAAAATATGTTTCCAAATCTGTCCTCCTTAAGAAAGTGATCTAAGGGTGATGCAAGAAGTAGTTTTAATGTCATGACTATTCCTTGATACAAAGT
>JAKSPD010000062.1 GCA_024405115.1 Lachnospiraceae bacterium | reverse complement strand
ATAGTATTATTGAATTGTATATTACTGTTTTTTAAATTTAAATGGCAGAAAACTTTTGAAATCAGTACATATAACCGGGGAATTTCATGGCAAAGCTAACGAATTCAGTTAAGGGTATGGTGACTGTCCTGACAGGCGTGGATTTGTAAGTGAATCGGGCCGTAATTGAGTAATCGTATTATATTTATAAGTATAAGCGGATATGCTATAATTTATTAAAACCATGATTACAGGAAAGGACACGGGGCATATATGAGTCAGGATATCATCGGCGTAAGCGAGCAGGAAATTGTAACGGCCTTGCGCCGATAGTGGATCTTGCTGACCTTGTAAATGTTCTCAACCTGACAAACGGTGTGGCTGAATTCAAGGATACCGGAAACTCAGTGTCTCTCCTTAAAATGATTGACAGCGAGGACCAGATAAGGGATGTACTTGATCAGTTCGACATTGCGACACAGATAAATGCATTTGACAAGGTCAGGGAGACTTTGAAGAAACTGTGCATCATGATTCAGAAGGAGGCTTCCGACCAGAGATATACAGGTATTCGTGAAATGATTGGCACCGTCCTTGGGGAACGCTTTATTGGAGAGGATAACATTGATCCAAAACAGCTGGATGAAATAAGCGACATGGACCTGAAGTTTCTTCTTACAAGATGGTTTTTCAATCAGAACAGGATGGGACTGGGCCTTGCTACCGGGTTAGAGGCCCTGAGGGACATGGTTACGCCTGCGTTTATGACTGCAAGGGGTTATGATGCAAATGAAGAAAGGATATACAGGGAAAACGCTGAAAGCTATTTTATTACAATAGCTCATAGGGTAAGTGCCATGGAAGCGGAAAGAACCGAACTGGAGGAGGTGGTCTGTGAGCTTGGAATGAAGCTCAGGCATTATAAGGACATAAGAAATGCTTTTGCACACAGCCTTAAAAGGTCGGATACCGGTAATCTTGATACAATCAAGGCTGACCTGAATGATTTCAGAAATAACCTATATAGATTAAAGGCTTTGTTCGATAAAGACAATGACGCCTTCAATGCCCTATTCCAACCAATGAGTTCCACATCGGTACATACGGCATCCGGCGGAGACTGCCGTCTGGTTCTTGATAAAGATGGCAGCTGTCCGTATGAATCTTTAAAGACATCAAACAGCAAGGCATATGATGTTTTTTATCTTGATTCGTCTGTCAGAAGCCGGATTTTCGGTGAAACCGTAAGAAAACCATATCCTGCGACGGAAAGGGCATATTTCCTGTATAAATACCTGAAGGATAACCTGCCTGACTGGTATGAAAATATAAGCATCATACTGTATGACTTTCAGGATACGGACAAAGAAGCGGTATTCAGGATTTTTCTTGAATGTTTTGAAAACAGGGACAACCGGATAAAACTGTACCACTATGTGGAAGGGAAACTGTTACCATGCAAAAAAATGAGGATACTGGTATCAATGGAAGATTATCAGAATCAGTTTATGGATAGTGAGGTAAAATACGCTTCAATCATGGAGACATCATTGGTAAGGTGCCCATAATCCGGGTATGCGGTTAGGACAACAAATGGAAAATAAAGAGGATATATTTAAAGAACTAAAAGAACGTTACGCTCCTGAGGAAGCGAAAGAGCTTATAGACGGCATGCTCAGCAGGTTCGGGCAGACCTGTAAGATCGATTTTCGCAAAAAAGATGCTGAAATAGTTGATTCATATCTGGTAAAGGACATTAATGTGCGACGCATTATATGTGAAATCATCGCCCGTACCGGCATGACAAAGAGAAGTCATGAAGAACTGTCAGCTGAATGGCGTGTCCATAATGTATCTTACAGGTTAGGATTCATGAAGAGGCATTCAAAGGATGTATCCCTGGATTATAACGGCGACCCTAGAGGCGTGGTGCGTCTGGCTACTAAGATTTTCAGGAAATTCCACATGGAATGATGCATATATTAACAGAATGAACAAGCAGGAAACATACGATTATCTTGATCAGAGAAAAATACGGTATGAGGTCATGGAGCACAGGGCCATCTACAACATGGAGGAGCTTGCGGAGCTTCATCTCCCGCATCCGGAGGCGGATGCCAAAAACCTTTTTGTACGTGACGATAAAAAGCGGCAGTACTACCTTATTACGGTAAAGGGAAACAAAAGGGTAGACCTGAAGGCGTTTAAGAAGGCTAACGGTACAAAGTCACTTGAATTTGCAAAGCCCAATGAGCTGAAAACCGTTCTCGGGCTTACACCGGGCTCAGTGACACCGCTGGGGCTTTTAAATGATGAGGAAGGAAAAGTGATCTTTTACCTGGACGGCGAACTGACGGGCGGGCTCATCGGATGCCATCCAAATGACAATACGGCAACAGTATGGTTACAGACGGACGATCTCCTTTCACTTATAAGGGAGCATGGAAACCCGGCTTACATTGTGGAGATAGAATAAATGAAACGCGTAATAACCGCCATAGTACTTATCATAAGCATTCTTTTAAGCCTTACATTCCCGTCTTACGCCGATTCAGAAAGCTCACGGCAGACCTCAATTGAAACCCGGCTGCTGTCTCTGGAACGCGTGACTGGTGTTGAGGAAAAATCGCGGGAGCTTCAGGAACTCATACTTGATACGGATGTTCTTTTCATAAGAAACCGGGATATCACAGAGCCGCTTTACATGGACGAATGCCTGAAAAACGGAATGAAAATAGACAGTTCTTACTTCGGTACGGAGACTGACGACGTTGCATATGAAATGGCCGTCATGGAGTCAAATGTACAGATATGGCAGTACTATCAGAACTTTGATGAACTGTCAGAGATAAAAGAAATACTTGAAACCGATCCGGCAGGAAATGCAAAAAAAATTGCCGCATATCTTTATGAGAACGGAACTGGAGAAAACTGGAGCCGCAACAGCGGGAAGCCTTCCTGTTTCAGACGGGACGCTCGGAGCCTGTCTTCTGAACGGAAAGACACCGGACGGATATTACGTAAATGAAAAAGGACAGTGGATACATTAAAAAGTATTTTATAAGAAAGAAGGTAGAATAAATGGAGTTTTCAAAATTACAGAAGGATATGATGCAGGCAATGAAGGACCGTGATAAGCAGAGAAAGGATTCCATTTCTGCACTGGTTTCAGCAGCAAAGAAGCTTGCCATTGATGCAGGATGCCGTGACGACATTCCTGAGGAAATGGTCGATCAGGCCATCCTCAAGGAGGTTAAAAGCGTGAAGGAGCAGATTGACACCTGCCCTGAGAGCAGACAGGACCTTCTGGAAGAGTATAAGGCAAGACTGGCCGTAATGGAGGAGTATGCCCCGAAGATGATGTCGGCCGAAGATGTTGAAGCCTTTATAAAGGAAAAGTTTGCTGATGTTCTTGCATCAGGAAACAAGGGCCTTGTAATGAAAAACGTAATGCCGGAACTTAAGGGAAAGGCGGACGGAAAGGTCATCAATCAGGTAGTTGCCTCATTGTGCGCAAAATAAGATCAGACAGATGATTCGGGAGGACACAGTATGGCAAATGCCATCAGTTGAGGTAATCCGGCTTTTTTACCTCATCGGTGATTGTATGCTCGGAAAGTTCAGAAAGCGAAGCAAGCTTCACATTCAGCATTTTCTGCATGCAGAAAGGCAGATGATTGCCATGCCCCCTGTGTGTCTGAACACATACGAAGCAGTTACCATGAATGATGCAGTCCATCTGGCAGGGACAGTAGTCCTTGCCTTTTTTTATTTAATAGGAAATTGCTCCATTTTGCCAGCCATGGCAAAGCAAAAGCCCGCCGGGAGGC
>JAKSPD010000061.1 GCA_024405115.1 Lachnospiraceae bacterium | reverse complement strand
GCTTAAAATAAGGCTCTCAGGGCACTTTTTACTCTATTCTGCTGTAAAACTCAGGGTTTAGCACTTTAAAGTGCGTATGTCAATGATGTATTTTAAAAAGTTCACATAACATTTTTTGTGAGAAGTAAATCTAAGATAGTGACCTGAAAGTCAAATTCAGTATATTGGTAACTGACGAATACGGCGGCAGGCAGGCAATTTTATTTTCTTTTACGGCCTGCTCCCTGTTCAAACCGCATGTATTTGTAGGTTCCAGGGCCAGGCAGTAATCATGTGATTTCATATGTTTCCACTCCACCATATTCGGCAGATTCTCAGTTGTAAAAGAAAGCCTGACACCCATGCCGAGTTTTTTATTAATTATTTCCGCCTCACCCGTTTCTGAAAAATCAGTAGCAATAAATTTCTGTGCTTTATAATCATCGTAAGGCTGGTCCATGTGAACACTGTCTGTGGAATTATCGCTTAACGGACTTGCCTTCCCGCATTTAATGCAGCATTCAGCTTCCTTGGATATGAACGGACTTCCAAAATTAGTATGATAAAGAAGCATGTACGGTTCATCAGATGGCCCCATATTGGTAACTGTGTCAGTTATTCTGACGGATGAATCATACAATCCTGTTTCAATTGTCCTTTTAAGGGAAAGATGCCGGCCTTCAAATACTGTTTCATGCATTTCACCACATAAACGGAGAATGTAATCATCGCCATCCCAGAAACATTCAGTACCGAAATCTGATGCAGGGACCGACGAAATTCTTCCATGTGTCGGGAAAGCCTCCCCGTCAATAACCGAATGCAGGTTCACGTTAGAGAGTCCGCATGTAAAAAGCATGCCTCCAGGCCACTGCTCAGGAAACTCACCGTCTGAAGGTGAAAATGCAAGTGGAGATATAATGCCGTTTTTTGAATGGAAAGAAATATTAACGCCTTTATATGACAGGTCATAAATGTCCATGCATCTGTCAGGCAGTACTGTAAAACGCAGTCCTGACGCATTATAAACCTCAGCGATTTTTGTTCCCTCTCCACGGCCACGCAAAAGGACTGATTCCCTTATCCCGGCAATCTGATCCATATTTCCAAGTTTTTTAAGTAATGTCTTATCCATTAAAACCACAATTTATAAAAAGTCAGGGACAGAATACTCTGCCGCTAGCCCAGAGGCATGCACCGCAGGCAGGTGATTCTGTCAGAAAACAGTCCGAAAGATTCCCCTTCCTGTCCTCGCAGCCGGTACAATGACGGCAGAATGGAAAATAGAACTCTCTGACCCTTTTCCTGAAATGCGAATAGTCAGTATCGTTCCAGCAGTCCAAGAGTGGCTTCTCATGTATGTTTCCATAAGAAAATGAAGTAATCGTTCTTTCTTCCTCATAAAGGTAGGTATGGCAGGAATGCAGAAGCTGCATACAGGGGACCACGTCACCATTCCATTTTATAAAAACCGCATTGCTGTCAATGAAGGGGCAGATGTCCTCAACCGGATTGTATACCCCCTTCCTGAGTCTCCTCATTTTCCCGACAGGAAACCTGAGATTTGCGAGGCTTCCTCCATAAGCATCTGTATCATCAGTATTGGATTCAAATACAGGACTGCCAGGAATCTGATGACTTACATTTATCATGTCAATACCGTATTCATCAGCAAAATCATCTATTTTTGACAGTTCAGAGACATTGTCATCTGAGACCACCATTGAAATGCACAGCCTGATGTCTTTCCCGCTTCTGATTCTGTTAAAGGCCTCGATGTTCTGTATCACGTCAGAGAATGATGTTCCTGTCTGAATGCCCTCGCTTTTTGAAGCCGCAAAACCATCAAGCGATATCCATAATTCCGAAAGGCCTGCCGAAATGAGCTTTAAGGTCATTTCTTCATTAAGAAGGTTACCGTTCGTAATTAAAGTTTTCTTTAAATGTTGCGGAACGGTCCGCACCATTTCAGCAATACTTTCATGAATAAGTGGCTCTCCCATCCCTCCAAAAAAAACTTCCTTTACTGAAGGCAGATTAGAAAGTTCCTCACATAACTTCAAAAAAACGGGCATGTCCATCATACCCGCTTCTTCATTGATCCAGCCGTGCCTGAAACATATGGAACAGTTCAGGTTGCACATATCTGTGGGTTCTATGTAGATTTTCTCGGGCAGAGCCGTGTCCAGCTCGCCTTCCCAAAGAAAATTCTCTCTCATTACTCCGTAATACTGAAAAAGATGCCGTCAGCGCTGCTTTTATGATACACAGTGTTTAAGACTTCCTCGCAGTAGCCGCATCCGGTACAGCCGTTCAGACATTTCCCGGTCTTATCAAAAAAGTCCTCAGGAAAAGCACTGTTATCTATCTCATAAGGATAAAATGCCGGTGAATGGCCAGGTTCCAGAAGTTCCAGAAGATTTCCATCCCAGCTTTCATTGACGTATGCACTCACCACACTTCTTGGATAAGAATGCTGCCTCGTTGCAAGTTTTACAACATCTATAAGTCCTTCATAGCGGTAAATGTCCTCAGGTCTCACCCATGTGGATTTTAAAACCTCTACGGCATTTTTTCCGCCTTCATAAAGATTCCTGCAGACATGGGGATTATAATCCGGCACCCTGTCATCAGATGCACCTAAACAGTGGGCGATAAGGTTATCATGAAATGTCTGTCCGGGGCAGAATCTCAAACATCCTGAATTTGCCAGAAGACAGAGCTTCTTCCCGTTTTCATGGCACCATCTGCTTACGTTTTCCACATAAGGAAGGTTTCTCTGAAAATCTCTCTGAATATAGAAACTGTCAAAAAGGTCAGAGACATACTGCATGGCCTGTATGGTACCTATTCTCATATTAACAGACGCACGGACTTCCATTTCAGGATAGTACTTTTTGGTTGCCCGTGCAATGAAAGGAGAAGTAGTCGTCACGATCTCAGGTCCCACTCCTTCGCTTATGAGCCTCTCAATTATGGAAATAACTTCTTTTTCAAGGCTTCTGCTGACGGCTTTTTCGCCGTAACAGTTTGCATTAAAGAGAAGGTCAAGACTCACCCCCATGCCTTTAAGCTTCCGAAGATCAGAAATTAGTTCTTCCTCAGCTTCTTCTTTTACCATACCTTCAGGCATAAGCGGAGGCCGTCCGGATGCCTGGGCGACCCACGGGAAGTAAACCTCTCCGACATAATTAGCTTTTCCGTCACCTTGGGGGTTCCTTACGTAGTCAGCAATCATGTCGGCAAAAGGTTCACCGTAAATGTTATTCTGATATCCCGCTGCAAATTTCATTTAAACTCAGTCTGAAACCGCCTTTGTTGGGCCGTTCCCCGGAGCGTCGTCTGCGCCCTCAGCCTTTTTTGTCTTGTAGTTCTGTTCTTCATCGTACTTGATCTGCTCAAGGAAGCTTTCGATCTTTCCTGTCTTAACGTAGTTCTCGACGATGTCCTCTGAAAGCTCGTACGGTTTTGTACGGTCGATACTCCAGGGTGTCTCTGTACGGAACTTGTTGTGGAACTTATTGAGAAGCTTTCCCCTCTGCTCAAGGTGAATGAAGCATGCCCTCATGCATCCCGCACCGCCTTCAATGGCACGCCCGTAACCAAACTGGTTCGGATACTTTCCATCGAAGGGATCAAGTTCTCCATTAAGTCCGCCATTAAGCCCTTTTTCACAGGCATGTTCATCAAGCTTGCCAAACTCTATCTCATGTCCTGCACAGGTTGCCTTCACTGATTCCGTCATGCTGATTGCATGTCCGGAACAGTTCCTGGCACAAAGCTTGCAGCGGTCACATATATGTCCCTCATAAATCGGATCAGCCTCAAGTTCCGCATCAGTGAGGATAACCGCAAAACGCACCCTGGGGCCAAACTCAGGTGTAAGGAAGACCTTTGACCATCCAAACTCTCCGAGTCCCGCCATAAAGGCGCACATCCTGAAATGAAGCATGATGTCCGGATATGGCTTGTCAGGTGCCACGTTACGGCTCCATCCCTCACGGAACTCACCAGTTACAGTATTGTTTGAGGGGCCTGCAAAAAACATAATGGGAATTGACTCATTTCCGTCATCTTCCAAAAAGCTTGTAAGGCGGTGAAGGACATTAGGAATGTAAATCTGGTTCATTGCCGCATATCCCATTGAAGGATAGGCACTGAAATATGTTCCTTCCTCTATTCCCCTGAAAAGGCCTCTCGCGATACGGAATCCGAGAACTATCATAGACTTTGCTCCCGGGAAAATGTATCTTCCGTCGTACTGCTTCGGACATCCCTCAAACCTGCTCATCGGCGATATTCCGCACAGGTCTGCTCCGTACTCTTTAGCCTTCTGTTTTACTTCTGCTGCTGTTACCATTT
>JAKSPD010000060.1 GCA_024405115.1 Lachnospiraceae bacterium | reverse complement strand
TCTCCTAAGCGGAAGGTCGTGCGTTCGAATCGCATCGGGAACGCGAATAAGTGCGAGAGATTTTGAAAAAAGTCCCTCGCATTTTTCATTTTTCCATCTAAAAAAAGTGGCCTGCGATTAGCAGAAATTTAATAATCGGCCTGTTTTGCTAAAGGCCTGGTTAAGCCGTTTTCTCCTCGCAGAACAAGTATTATTATGACGGTCAGCTGTTCAGTGTACCGGAGATGAAAGTTGGTTATCTTGCAGCTTGCAACATGCAAAACTCATATCAATAAACATTCCCTTTTTCTCTAATCTGCTTCTTCGTAGCCTGATTTTGATCACATACTTTTAAAAAGTCTCACACGTTCATACAGGCCTTCGTTGAAGCCAGTCGCCAGATCATAGCCATTACAAGGGCCTGAGCAAATGAAAGCAGAACATCGGGACAGCATGTAAAGTGCATAAAAATAGTTGACTGTGTTTTCAGCTACGCTTCTATCATAATCGGGGGCACTTTTCTTTTCCAGTTCTGAAAGCAGCATATGGCCGGAAAGATCTGACACGCTGTGGCGCTCCTGGGCAATCACACGGACAATTGTACCGAACTCATCCCGCATGCGATTAAGAATGTCGATGTCCTCTGTGGCAAGAAAGATTCCTTCATAGCCGAAACTGTCTATCCACTCGTGAATGACGGGGATCATATCGTCAACTGTTGCCATCTTCCGCGGACCGTCCTTATGAACGATCAGATAATCCGTCCCACGGATAAGAACGCCTAGTATTCTTCTGTTGCCTATAATCGTATCGGCATATTCCTTCATATCACTGTGAAATTTATCCCCGAGAATGGAAAGTCTCATCTCAGGCTTTACCCAGTCAAGAAACATAGTGGCAGCAAGTGTCGACATTTCAGGAAAGAAAATGGTATTGTCGTCATTCGCTTCAGAATTCTGCAGCTTCAGATTGAAGTAACTCTCCAGGAAATCAACACTGAAATGCCCGACCTTCCCTTTCCGAACCACTGGCGTCAAACCGATTTTGGACAATGCCACCCTGAATCTGTACAGATTGTTGAGAACACTTCCTATTCCTGCGCCTTCATCTATGACCAGTTCCGCAAATCGGACTTTCTCAAAATCAGAAGACCCCTGCCCTTGCAGGAAAAACACATTGTGAAATGCATTGACAGGTCCAATGCTATGAAAACTGAAATCAAGAACCGTGTCATCTGAAACATCTCCTATAATCAGCACATCCTTTCCCGGCCTGACTTTGCTTTTGTCAATATAGGGAATCTCATCTTCTAAAAACCACTGCATGCGGCTGTCAGTAGTGGAAAGGCTGAGTTTAGTATAGCGGAGAATGACTTCCGCAAGAGCCACAGAGTACTCGTTTACGCTGCGAATGACAACAGTGCTGAACACTTTGAAGAAATCCAGATACAGACTGTTCCTCACCTGCGTAGAATACGTTTCATATTCCGGATAGCAAGCCTGATTTTTCCATCTGTTTTTTATAAAATCAGGGCGACAGTCGGTGTTCTTTATATGAACCAGATCATAACCTTCTCCTCCTGGCATATGAACATGAATCCTCTCTGCCTTGCTTTTACGCGCCTGTTTGAATATATCTCTTCCATGAAAGAGAGAGAGGCATTGGCTATTATCTTTTTCACATACTAAATACATAAAAGTGATCCCTTATTCTTTACCAGTCAATCGAACCTGTAATTTTCTCTATATTCGGCAGCAATCTCATTCTGGTCACTGCCACATTGCCTTCAAGCACCTGTTTCGAGAACACTCTTCCGTCGGCTGGTGACAGGCCCTGCCTAAGGACCGCAAAGGCCATGATTCCCTCTTTAATCTCAGCCTGCCTTTCAGCAGTATACTCTGAGAAATAACAGGTGAAAACATCGTCCCAAAGCATCTGCATAAGCTGAGCCGGAACAACAAAATACTTTTCTGCGTAGGACGGATTCATTTTGGGAATGATATAGTGCGTATTTGCAATCATCGCAAAATCAAAAACCGGATGTCCGAGGCACATATCCCCCAGATCCACGAAGAACGGTTCTCCATCTTTCACGAGTATATTCTGCGGATGATAGTCTCCGTATACGAGCGTACTGCAATCCGGAACCGATATGACAAGCTGCTTCATTTTTTCAAGTTCCTCTGCCGAGTACCATCCTGCACCACGGAGCTTATCTATCTTTTCGAGATACAATTCCTTTGCACAGACGAAGCTTCCTGCATCTGCTTTGGTTTCATGGAAATGCTTCAATTCCCGAATATAAACCGAAAGAATTCTTTTTCTTTCTTCCGGGGTATTCGTCAGGACATCCGCCAGCATTTGACCTTCCAGAAACTCGCTTCGGATTCCCATTCTGCCTGCAGCCTTCACCAATCCATATGGTTTTGGAACACGAAGACCGAGAGCATAGGCACTCTCTGCCATACGACTTTCTCGCCTGATTTCCTCTGTTGAAAACTCCGGATTAAAAAGTTTACATACAGTACCATCCGGCAACAGATATACAGTCGAAGTAGCACCGCAACCTATTATTTTACCACTACCTAAGTCAATTTCCGGCAGGGAATCATTTTCTTTGTACATCGGCAGCTCTCCTTTTTGCCTCTTCGGCTATGGCGAGTGAATCCGGTTTTCCGTTTGAAAGCTTCGGGAATTCACTGAAAATGAAGTAATATGTTGGAATCTTAAAATCAGCAATCTTCTCCGACAAAAGAGCACGTGCTTCGCTTTCATTAAAGACTGCACCTGGTTCAAGATAGAGACAGGCAGCAACCTCTTCGCCGTAAAAGTCACTGGGGACACCGACAACCTTTACATCCGCAACGCCGGGAAGCGTGCTGACTGCTTGTGCCACATCATTCGGCATAATGTTCTCACCGCCACGGATAATGAGTTCCTTGATTCTTCCGTCCAGGTGGAGATATCCGTCCTGACGAATATACCCAAGATCTCCTGTATGGAGCCAGCCGTCCTCATCGATAGACTGACTGTTCAGGTCAATCTTATAATAACCGGTCATTAGATTGTATCCCTGCAACAGGATTTCTCCCGTTTCACCAACAGCACATTCGTGTCCGTCCGAGATGGCTGCTATCTTCATTTCTATGTGTTCCATCGGTTTGCCGACAGTATCTGTTACATGCTCGAAAGAATCCGAATAATCAGTGATGGTAACCGGTGCCATCTCACTGAGTCCATAAGATGAAAGGAAATGATTATACGGCAGCTTTTCGTGGAACATTTCCAACTGACTCTGCGTTGCTGAAGAACCCGAAAGGATCGTGCAGCGCAACGTAGAAAGTCTCTCCGGCCTAAAGTCCTTATTCATGAGAATAGCAAGAAACATTGCAGGCACAGCGTGAAAAACGGTACATCTGTTCTTCTCTATTGCATCAATCAGGGAAGATGAGTGCATATCTTTCGGCAGAACCAAAAGCGCATCGGCAAATGCACTGGCAAAGAGTCCCGCCACAATTCCGAAAATATGAAAAAACGGCAGAATATTGCAGCAAATAGAATCTTTTGTAAGGTTCTGACTTCTCCGACTGATTTCGGATGCATTGAGCACATTGTATGCTGAGAGAATCACACCTTTCGGTCTTCCAGTGGAACCCGATGTAAATATCATAAGGCACGCGTCATCTGCTTCCACGCTCTGTGGCAGGAAGTTTTCGGGCAGTCCCTCTCCGGCCTTTATCAACTCTCCGGCAGGTACGTCTTCAAAGAAAAAAATGTTTTTCAGGCAATTTTTCCCGCTCAGTAATTGGCTTTTAAAGTGTTCTCTGTCTATTGCATAGGAAAGACTGCCTATGCACATAGCAGTAATATCACCGTTTTCTATATATGCTTTAATCTCGAGCGGTTTCAGATTAAAATTCACCAGAACAGCAATTGCCCCAAGCTTTTCAATAGCATAAAAGCACATAATGAGGCTTACTGAATTATGTCCGGCCAGACCCACGTGGGATCCCTTGCGAACACCCATTTCATAGAGGCGGGAAGCAAGTGACGCTGAACCCTGATCCAGATCATGCCAGGTCCAGTCTCTCACTGAATCGCGTATAACAGCAGAATCGCCGTTCTCGACAACCTTTTTCTTCAAAAAATCCCGGATAGAAAGCTGAACGAAGTCCCCACCGTCACCACTTTCAACAGGGAACAAGGTATCGAAACCTGTCATCTTAAAGATATCAAGTACGGTTTCGTTCGCTGAGACGACTCTCATTCTGTCATCCCGGAAACGTTTTCTGGCAACCAGCAATTCCCGCAGACCTGCAGAAGACACATAACTGGTATTTGCCAGATCCACCGTAAGGGCTTCCGTATCGTCAGGCAATGAATTCAGTACTTTTCTGAATTCCGGTGCCGTACCTGTATCCAGACGGCCCTCTACCCTGATTCGCATTCCTCCTGATATTTGTTCCGAAATGATCATAGACCCACTCCCCTTTCTTTTTTAGCTATTATAACCGATTTTATTAAATAATGCAGTATTGCAAAAACTCGTGACATAAGGCATAACAGTAGTATAATATATATAATACCTGACTTCCGTCGTTTAACTTAAAACATATTACCCTGAAAGGGAGAACAGA
>JAKSPD010000006.1 GCA_024405115.1 Lachnospiraceae bacterium | reverse complement strand
TAAAATAAGGCTCTCAGGGCACTTTTTACTCTATTCTGCTGTAAAACTCAGGATAAAAAACCACCTTTTTCAGAACAAAAAAATTCCACCCCATAGAATTTCCTCCTACAAGGTGGAATTTAATCTTACAAAGTGGAATTAACTTTTACAAGTGACCACAAAAGTCCGCGCCTGAAAAGGTACCACTTGATTATTTTAATCTCTTCATCATGAGGCATTCATCTATGCCTTCTTTCAGGAAATCCTTAATCACTGTCAGTTCCCTGAAGCCTTCCTTTTCATAAAGGGCCTTTGCGCCTGGATTAAAGGAAGACACGCTGATAAAACAGACGGGTGCATCTTTTTCCACGCACCTTCTGATAAACTCCCTCAGAAGTGCGGTTCCGATGCCCTTCCCGCGTAACGCCTCATCCACGCCAAGTTCCGCTATATATGGTAATGACCCGTACATTCCTTTATATGAATACATAAGGAATCCTGCAACCCTTCCGCTGTCATCCACCGCCAGAATTGTCTTATCCTCTACCAGATATTTAATAAGGGCATCCTTAAGAACCTCTTCCCGGTCCTCCCCCTCGGAATATCTTTCCATAAGCATGGTATTCCTGTAGATATCGGCACAGACGTCGTAATCTTCTATTTTCCCTGGAATAAAGCGCATTTCGTTATTTACCTGTAATCCATCATGAAGGAAGCAAGGATCTTTGCAAACTCAAGTAATTCATCGCATCCGATATGTTCATCAGGCTGATGTGCCCCACCGTATTCTCCAAAGCCTCCGCCGACTCCGAAGCATACCGAGTTTTTGGTGCAGTTGTGCATATATATGGTAAGGTCTGAAAGACAGGAACCTACATCCTCCTGTTCCCTTCCGGTAACTTCCCTGTATGCCTTCTTTAAAAGTTCAACCGACGTGTTATCCTCGGGTACCTCTGCAAACCTGAAGAACCTTGTAGTGAACCTGAAACCTTCGAAAATTACTCCATAAGAATCAAGGCGTTCGTTAAGGGTGTCTGTTATTTCCGCAAACTCCTTATTGATTTCCTTCTCGCTCTTTGTGGTATAGAAGCATGAGTTGATTCTTCCCCTGTTAAGGGAAAGCGTTCCACCGGCCATTATGTCCTGGATACGATATGCCTCATCCGGAATGGTGCTTCTCGCAAATCTCGGGTATTCCATAAGCTCGTCATGCCTGCGCTGCCTGAATTTAGCCATCTCCTCGGCATAAATGCTGAATGCGGTAAGCATGATTTCACTTGTGTCTACGGGTTCCTTAGTCACAAAATCTGCCGCCAGGCAGGCACCGCCGGCGCCGCCTGACACTATCTGCATATGTTCGCAGTCAAGGTTAAGGACATCGTCACTTGGATACTTTAGACAGGCTGCAAGAGTGCCGTTTCCGCCACCACCTTCCTCGTCACAGTATGCCGTGAATACAAGGTCATAAGGAAGCTCTATGCCTGCCTCCTTAAAAATCCTGATAAGGAACCATGCAACAGCCACTCCTGACTTGTCGTCACCTGCCCCTCTTCCCCAGATACTTCCGTCATGAATGTCCCCGCAAAGCGGTTCCATCGTCCATGTAGAGCGGTCGCCAAGTATTTCCGTATCAATGTGTGCCGCCAGCATGAGCCGCTTGTCATGGCATGTTCCGGGAACAGTCACGGAAGCGTTGTACCTGTTTTCAAGGTGTCTTCCGGGATAGTAATCAGGATGGTTCTCGATTCCCTCAATACTTAAAGGTGAATATACTTCTCCCTTAAAACCGTACTTTTCATATTCGGCACCAAGGTATTCCGCAATTTCCTTTTCGTCTCCATGAGACCCGTAGTTTACTGACTCAATCTTTATAAGATCACAAAGGGTCTTAAAAAGATCATCCTTACGGTCATCAATGAATTGAAGCAGCTCTTTTTTGTCCATTACATTTTTTCTTATTTGTCAAACTTATGGCATGCAACGAAATGTCCGGGTTCTACCTCAATCATGGAGGGCTCCGAACACCCGCAGTTTTCTCCGCACTCGTAGCATCTCGTATGGAAGCGGCAGCCTGAAGGCGGGTTCATTGGACTGGGAATGTCTCCTTCGAGGAGAATCCTGTTTCTCTTCTTTTCAGGGTCCGGAATGGGAATGGCTGAAATGAGCGCCTTGGTGTATGGATGCTGCGGATTGCTGAACAGTACGTCACGGTCTGCAAGCTCCACCACCTGTCCCAGATACATTACGGCAATCCTGTCGCATACATGCTTGATTACGGAAAGGTTATGCGATATGAACAGGTAAGTAAGGTCATATTCCTTTTTGAGTTCCTCAAGCAGATTAAGCACCTGTGCCTGAACGGATACGTCTAACGCCGATACCGCCTCATCACATACGATGAAATCGGGCTTTAAAATAAGTGCCCTCGCGATTCCAACCCTCTGCTGCTGTCCGCCTGAAAACTCATGCGGATACCTGTCAGCGCAGAGATCCGGATCAAGTCCGACATCACGAAGGGTCTTATCAACAACTTCGCGGACCTTTGCCTTATCGTTGATATCAAAATCCAGCTGTTCCTTATGGAAATGAAGAGGTTCCTCAACAATCTGCCTGATGCGCAGTCTCGGGTTAAGGGAGGCGAGCGGGTCCTGGAAAATAAGCTGCATGTTCCTTCGCTCTTTAATAAGGTCGTTGGGGGACATTGCATAAATATCCTTTCCGTTAAACTCTATTGTTCCTCCGGTAATGTCAAAAAGCCTCAAAAGGCATCTTCCAAATGTCGATTTTCCACATCCGGACTCGCCTACCAGTCCTAATGTCTCTCCTTTGTAAACATCAAGCGAAACATTGTCAACAGCTTTTACATATTTCGTTTTAAATCCCTCTGAAGAAGGAAAATACTTTTTTACACCATCTGCATGTATCAGTACTTTTTTCTCAGGCATTTCATTCACCCCCATTCAGAAAGCATCTGACCTCATGACCTTCAGATACCGTGGTAATTTCCGGTATGGCTTTCCTGCACTTTTCCATACAGTAATCACATCTGTCGGCAAACCGGCAGCCTTCGGGAAGATTACGGAGATTGGGAACAGCTCCACGGATATTGAAAAGCTTTTCATGTTCATCGGATAACTTTGGAATAGATGCAATAAGTCCCTTGGTGTAAGGATGAACAGGATTTTTGAAGATTTCCTTTACCGGTCCCTGCTCAACAACTGAACCACAGTACATAACTGCAGCCCTGTCACACATTTCAGCCACTACTCCAAGGTCATGGGTAATCATTATTATTGCAGTTCCGGTTTCATCCCTGAGCTTCAGCATCAGGTCAAGTATCTGCGCCTGTATTGTCACGTCAAGGGCGGTGGTGGGTTCATCTGCGATAAGCACCTCAGGACGGCATGAAAGCGCCATGGCTATCATTACCCTCTGCCTCATGCCGCCGGACATGGAGTTTGGATACTCATGGAAACGTTTTTCAGCATTTGGAATTCCCACGGCTTCAAGCATACGGATTGCCTCCGTCTTGGCTTCCTTCTTCCCAAGGCCCCTGTGAAGCCTGATCGGTTCCATGATCTGGTCACCCACCGTAAGAAGCGGGTTAAGTGACGTCATGGGTTCCTGGAAGATCATGGAAATCTTATTACCACGGACTGCTTCCATTTCCTTTTTTGAAAGCTTCAGAAGGTCCCTGCCGTCAAGCAGTATTTCCCCTCCAACGATTTTTCCCGGAGGTGACTGAATCAGCTGAAGTATGGAAAGTGCCGTTACGGATTTACCGCAACCCGACTCTCCAACCACTCCGAGTATCTCTCCTTTTGAAACACTGTAGCTTACCCTGTCAACGGCCTTTGCCACGCCACGGCTTGAGAAGAAATGTGTCTCAAGATTTTTTACTTCAAGAACTTTTTCTGACATATTTCCTCCTTTACTTAAGCCTTGTGGGATCAAGCCATTCCCTTAACGCATCACCTAAAAGGTTAATGCTTAATACTGTAAGGAAAATCATGATCGTGGGCGTAAGAATGTACAGCATTGATTTACCGATATAAGCCTTGGCATATGAAAGCATTGAGCCCCATGCCGGTGTGGGCGGCTGAATTCCAAGTCCGAGGAAGCTCATGCTGGCCTCGATAAGGATTGCTGAAGCCGCAAACAGTGAGAACTGGACAATTATGCCGGAAGCACAGTTAGGAAGGATCGTCCTGAACATTATGTAGGACGGCTTTGCACCCGATGCCCTGGCCGCTTCAGTGAAATCCCTCTCCTTTAACGAAAGTACGGAGCTTCGAACTATTCGTCCGTACGCCGGGAAACTTACAATCGTGATAGTAAATATAAGCGTCTTAACAGACGGGTCAAATACCGTAATGAGCAGAATTGCAAGAAGAACTGACGGGAATGAAAGGAACGCGTCCATAATCCTCATGATCACGTTGTCAACCCATCCGCCGAAATAACCTGCGATAAGTCCAAGCGGAACTCCCACCAGCATGGCAAGGAGTGCCGAACCAAATCCAACCTCTATACTTGGACGTGCACCATAGACAAGTCTGCACCATATATCCCTTCCGTACTCGTCAACGCCCAGGAAATGCTCCGGGCTCGGTCCCTGAAGCTTGATCTTTGGTTCCACGGCAAGAGGATCATAGCTCGTAAAAATAGACGGGAAAAATGTCATTAAAAGAACTACAAACAATATTGCAAGTGCGAATACGGTCGTGAATTTAACTTTACGAATCTTCATATCTTCACCCCCGTCACTCAAGTTTGATACGCGGGTCAATAACCGCATAAAGAATGTCAACCAGCATGTTGACCACAACGAATATCACGGCGACCAGCAGAACCGATGCCTGAACGGCGGGATAGTCACGGCTGATGATTGACTGATATGTAAACCATCCGAGTCCTGACCAGCCAAACAGCTGTTCAATAATGACAGTACCGCCGAAAAGCTGCGCAAATCTCATACCCACGAGCGTAATAACCGTTACGAGTACGTTTTTGAACGCATGCTTGAAATTAACCACTTTTACAGGAAGACCTTTGGCACGGGCTGTCCTGATATAGTTTGAGTTTAATACTTCTATTGTTTCTGAACGTATATATCTGGTAAGTGAAGCCTGTTCAGCAAGTCCAAGCGTGAGAGCAGGCATAATTAACAACTTCAGATTCTGTCCGGGATTTTCACTGAACGGAACGTATCCGCTGGAAGGAAGAAGCCTTAATTTAACGGATATCAGAATTAAAAGAAGCAATCCTACACAGAATGTAGGTACTGCAAGAAGTCCTGTGGAAATGACACTGACTACCTGGTCAAAAACAGAACCCTTTTTTAGTGCGGAATAAACACCAAGCGGAATCGAAATAAGCAGGGCCAGTACCATGGCAACAAGAATGAGTTCCATACTTACAGGAATCTTCTGGGCTATGAGCTGTCCCACGTCCGCACCATTTATTAATGAATAGCCAAAGCTGCCCTTAAGGCAGTCCCTAACCCATACAAGATACTGAACATAAATAGGTTTATCCAGTCCAAGTGCAGCACTTACCCTGGCAACATTTTCCGGGGAATAGTCTCCGTGCGGGCCTATCTTAGCCTGGACGGGATCGCCTGGCGCCAGTCTGACTGCCACGAATACTATTACCGTAACAAGCAACAGTACGAATACAGCCATTAAAAGGCGCTTTAAGATATACTTGATGACATTTGCGCTTCGCAAAACGGGCACCTCCGTTTCTCAATATACTGGCGGCAGTAAACTGCCGCCAGCACGTAACAACTGTTTTAAAACGATTTACTTAAATTACTTGTCAACGTTCTTGAGGAACATATGTCCCATACCATTGATTTCAAGACCTGTAAGTGACTCTGTTGCGCCGTAAAGAAGGGGAGCCTCCACGAACGGGCAAACAGGACGGTACTCAGCAACGATCTTCTGAATCTTCTCGTATGCTTCCTTACGTACTGCATCATCACTTGTTGATGCGCCTGCTGCTACGAGATCTTCGAGTTCAGGAATATCCTTTGCCTGGTAATCAAAGAGCTGTGAAATAATGATTGAGTTGAATGTTGCGGGATCTGAACCTACCATGCCATAAGAGTTCCAGATCATCTGATATGTTCTGTTAAGATATGCATCAAGCCATACTGACATCTCTTCAACCTTAACATTCATCTTGATTCCAAGCTTAGCAAGGTCTGCCTGCCAGATGATAGCTTCCTGCTCTGCTGCTGAGTATCCTGCAAGAACTTCAAGATCAAACTCAAATCCATCCTTATAAGGTGTTGCTGCAAGAACTTCCTTAGCCTTTTCAATATCATATCCTTCATTATCGGAATCAATATGATACTTTGTTGCGCTAGGATACATTGATGTGGTGGGCTTACCCTTGCCGCCATATACAGAATCGTTGATGGTCTGTCTGTCAAGTGCAAGGAACATTGCTCTTAATACTTCAGGATCGCTGAACGGCTCAAAGTTATGACGTCCAATTTCGAAAAGGTCAACTGTATTAGATGCCTTAGCTGAAATAACCTTAAGACCAGCCTTGCTCTCAATGGTGTCAGCTGCTTCCACAGTAATGCTGTTGTAAAGATCTACAGCTCCTGTTTCAAGGTTTGTGATAGCTACTGATGCATCCGGAATGGGCTTGATTACAAGGGCATCAAAGTTAATCTTATCTGCATCCCAGTAATCTGCAAACTTTTCAAGATTAATGCTGTCGTTGGGAGTCCAGCTTACAAACTTGTAAGCACCGGTTCCGTTAACCTTCTGAGCCATCTGTGCGGGATCATCTTCCTTGCAGACGATAGGAGTATAAGCAAGGTTATCAAGGAATGCGGGTGATGCATTCTTAAGCTTAATGGTAACTTCGTTTGCACCTGTGGCTTCAATAGAATCAACGATTTCGTACTGTGTGATTCTCCAAGCGCTTACTGCAGGATCCAGTGTCTTCTGAATTGTATATACTACATCTTCGGGACCAAATGTCTGACCATTATGGAATTTTACATTCTCTCTGGTAGTAATAACAATTGTGGTATCATCCTTCTGCTCAACATTTGTTGCAAGGTCCATTTCATATTCCATGTTCTCATTCAGATGGAATAACGGCTCATAGCAGTTAAATGCAAAGAATGTGATGTACGCTGTCTGCTGGTTCGTGAACGGGTTGAACTCATCAAGGTCATTACCGTTTACAATTGTGAGGGTCTTGCTTTCCTTAGCTGCCTCTGTTGCTGCTTCTGTTGCTGCGGGTGCTTCTGTTGCTGCGGGTGCTGCGCCATCTGAACATCCAACGAGTCCGATAACCATAGCCATAGCCATAAGCACAGCTGCAAGCTTTGTGAACTTTTTCATTTCATCTCCTCCTTTAAAATACTATTTCCTACTATATTTGATTTAGTCCTCTTCAATGATGAGAGCTCTTGAAGGTGCGCAACTTGTGATCGGGAACTTGGGAGGAAGGATCGTCAGCTTGCAGCGGGGAGCTGTAACCTTCTCAAGATCCACAAACGGTCCACCCATCAGAATATCATTGCCATAGAAATCATCCCAGAATGCCTGCGGATCTTCCAGGCAATCCCATCTAGCAGAATCACCGCCGATAAGGAAAGGCTTCTGAGCAATGATCCACTCCATTGCATCTGTGGTGAAGTACGGAGCATATTTCAGATTATCCGGATGGAACCAGTACTTGCCCCAGCCTGTTCCAACGATTACAGCATCGCCTTCACGAATCTGGTCAGCATTGGGACATGCCTTAAGTTCTTCCACAGTAATCGGATGACGGCCCTCTTCAGGATTCATCTCAAAAGGTCCAATATTGAGTACAACACAGGGAATCTCATAGATCTTATCTACGGGAACCTCGATCAGCGCATAACTTCCGTTATTGTTTCCAAAGTTATGTGCGGGAGTCTCAAGATAGGTTCCTGACTGGCTGTGAAGGCCTTCAAAGATCTCGCATCCAACTGTTTTTCCGCCAAGCCACGGAATGGGCGGAAGCGGCTTGATCTCAATGTCCGGGAACGGAGGCTCGTAATTCCACATTCCTTTATCAATGATGCCAGTGATATCAATAATCTTTTTCATGTTTCAACTCCTTTCTATGTGTCAATTTTTAAATTTGGCACAAACTAAGCTCACAGCTTAATTTAATGATTAAATAATAATTCCGAATTCATTTCATGTCAATAACGCTGTTTATTCTATTGTGACTTCTGTATGTAGAAAAAGCGGGGCAATATTTGTGCATTTTTCACAACACAAATAACGCTTAAGTTGCTTGACTTTTTTATGAAATGGTCATATATTTTATTCATTAAATTATATGGAGGCTCAGCTATGACTGATAGAATAAATGCTTTAAGAGAAATGTTCTTCGCTGATGAACATAAAAAGTTCAGAGTTGAAGACCTTCACCTCTCTATTTTGGAAGAAAACGAAAAGAGGCCATTTGCAATAAGAAAAGCTCTTGCTTTTGATCTGGCTCTTGAGAAAATGCCTGTCTTCTTATTAGAAGGAGACCTTATCTGCGGAGGAAAAACACTTTATAAGCTTCCGAAGTATGTTACACATGAAGAAATCATGTGGGGCAACCATAACTTTGAGGTTGGTGAATATGGAATGTACTCAAGTATGTTTGACAACGCTTTCAACCTTGGTCAGGATGACAGAGGTTTTGGACTGAATGACAGCTCCATTCCCGCTTACTACAAGGTAGTTCCCATGGGTATTCCGGCTCTGATCGCCGACGTTGAAAAGAGACTGGCCGAGACGGACGACTGTGATAAAAAGACTTATTATGAGTCTGTCCTCATTTCCAATAAGGCCTGCCTCAAGGCAATGAAGCGTTATGAGGATCTCTGCCGTGAACAGGCAGCCGCAGCTGAGGGTGAGCGCAAAGAAGAACTCCTTACCATGGCTGAGAATATGAACGTTCTTCAGAACGGTGCACCGCAGACATACTGGCAGGCTGTTCAGTTAATGTATTTCATCCAGTTCCTGATCTGGACAGAAGGCGGTTATCTTGTTCCTCTTGGACGTGTAGATATCACTCTGTATCCGTTCTATAAGAAAGATATTGAGAATGGCACACTCACAAAGGAATTTGCATTAGAAATTCTCGAAGCTTTCTTCATGAAGCTGAACTATGAAGTGGACAGAACCCACGGCGAAGACATCCGTATCAACAGTGATACCGGCCAGTCAATCACTATCGGTGGATGTGATCCTCTTACCGGAGAACCCACATACAACGATATTACCATGATGATCCTTGATGCAAAGTGCGACATGAAGGTGACCGATCCCAAGGTACATCTCCGTGTCAGCTCAAAGACTCCCCGCGAGATCTGGGAAAAGGCTGCATATCTCAACAGTCTGGGAATGGGATTCCCGACATATGAAAATGACGATGTCATCATCCCCGCTTTCATGGCGCACCCGGAATATACGATTGAAGATGCAAGAGATTATGCTGCTTCCGGCTGCTGGGAAATGACCGTTCAGGGAAAAGCTCTCAACAGAAATGTCGGCGGTGTATGTGCCCTCAGATCACTTGAGTGGGCAATGAACAATGGTAAATTTGCTCTTGGCAATCCCGGAAGCCTTCCGGCAATGGGACTGATCGGAGACCGTTGGGGAATTCCTACAGGTGAACCCGAGTGGTTCGACACATATTCTAAGCTCTTTAATGCATATAAGGTGCAGATGAAGCATTACATTGATATGGTAACAAGCTATGTGAACCGTTCCATGCTTTCTCCCTCACCCTTCTATTCTTCCATGATGGAAGGCCCCATTGAAAATGGTCGCGACTTTGACGATTGGGGAGCAATCTATAATGAAACGGACTTTCAGCTCGGTGCCCTTTCCAATGCAGCTGACTCACTTTACGCCATTAAGAAGCTCGTATACGAGGATAAAGAGTATACCCTGAGAGAGTTCAATGACATTCTTCTTGACAACTGGGAAGGACATGAAGATCTCAGACAGAGAATCCTGAATGAATTCCCGAAATTTGGCAACAATGATTCTGAAGTTGACAAGATTGCAAATGACATCCTTGAATACTATGTACAGGAAGTAACCAAGCATCGTAATGCTGCCGGACAGACATACCGTGCAAGAATCTCCTCTGCTACCGGTTATGTATATGCAGCAAGAATCCTCGGTGCATCCGCAGACGGAAGAAAGGCTAAACAGTTCTATGCTGACAACCTTTCACCGATGATGGGCGCTGACCATAATGGACCTACCGCTGTTGTCCTTTCCTGCGGAAAGCTTGATGTAAGCAAATGCGCCGGCGGATCGGTACTTGATATGAAGTTCCATCCTTCAGCACTCAGTACACAGGAAGGAAGAGATAAGTTCATCACTCTTATGCAGACATATTGCCAGCTTGGTGGTGAACAGGCTCAGATCAACGTTCTGGATAACAAGGTTCTCCTTGATGCTCAGAAACATCCTGAAAACTACAGAGACCTTATTGTAAGAATCTGGGGATTCTCAACATACTTTACACAGGTTGCAAAGCACTGGCAGGATCATATCATCCAGAGATCAACACTGAGTTTCTAATCTGTTATTTTATCTTTATTAATTGCCCTGCAGTCCGTTATAATGGTGCTGCAGGGTTGTTATTTTAAAAAGGATCTGTTATGGAGAATAAAGTAAGAATTTTTGATGTGAAGCATTATGCCGTTCATGACGGTCCGGGCATAAGGACTACCTTTTTTCTTATGGGATGCCCGTTAAGATGTTTATGGTGTCAGAATCCGGAATCCCAAAAAGACGAAACGGTGATTACCTTTACCCAAATGAAATGTATCGGATGCGGGAAGTGTGTGGAAGTGTGCGGAAAACTCGACAGGAATCTCCAGCTCCTGAAGGCGTCCTGTGAGATGTGCGGCAAATGTGTAAAAACCTGCTTTGCCCAGGCAAGGCAATTTGGAAGCACTTACTATACTCCAGAGGATGTCCTTAAAATCGTAAAAGACGAAAGAATTTTCTTTGATTCATCAAAGGGAGGCGTTACCTTCTCCGGTGGAGAATGCATGCTGCACATTGATTTCCTTACGGAAACGGTCAGGCTGTTAAAGGAAAACGGAATCCGTTCCGCAATCGACACCTGCGGCGCCGTTCCGAAAAGCAGTTTTGAACGTATTCTTCCTTATGCCGATCTTTACCTGTACGACATTAAGAAGATTGACCCGGCCCTTCATAAGGAATACACGGGCATGGATAACACGCTGATTCTTGAAAACCTGAAATTCCTTACACAAAATGACGCGAACATCATAATAAGGATTCCCCTTATACCGGGATATACTGACTCAAAAGAGGACATTGACGCAATTGGAAGGTTTGTAAGGGATGATTTAAACAATAAAATAATAAGATGCGAGCTTCTCCCATACAACAAGCTCGCCGCTTCAAAATACGGTAACAAGACAATATGGTCAGATTACACACTGGGAGACTATCCTCTTCCTGAAATGGAACCGCAGTCAAAGGAATATATCAGCGAACTGGCAGAAATACTGAAATCCTACGGCATCGAAGTTTTTTCCGAATCACTTTAAGAACCATGAAAAATCAGATGACAGTCATTCTGACAGGATCAACAGGCGGGCTTGGAAGAAATCTGGCTTATGAGATTCAAAAGCTGGAAAAACTGAGTCTGATTGCGGTCTACAGAAACCAGGAAAAATTCAGAAGTATTTTCGGAGAAACCGGCATTACAGGATACAGGCTTCATGAAAACGACAGCTTCAGGGACATTTTGAAATTGATACCTGAAGGAACATCTGAAGTCACGCTTATCATCAATTCATTTTCCATCGAGCCGCTTAAACCTGTCGGAAACTACAGAAGTGAAGAGATTGATGCTATGATAGATGCAAACATACATCAGCCGGTAGTGCTGATAAACCTGCTTGCAGCCTATGTAAAGGAACATGGTATAAGGCTGAGAATCATAAACCTCGACAGCGGTGCAGCTGACTTCCCGTTAAAGGGATGGGGCAACTACTGCGCCTCAAAAGCCTATATAAACGCTTTTCTTGAAGTTTTCCAGCTGGAGAACAGGGACTTCCGCATTGTTTCAATTGACCCGGGCGTCATGGATACGGAAATGCAGGAAAAAATACGAATGGTTCCTGACGATGTTTTTGACATGGTCTCCGAGTTCAGAAAGTATAAAGAGGAAAATGTCCTTAGGAGTCCGGCTTTTGTTGCAGGGTATATCGTTGACAGATACATAGGTGCCTGGAACTCCACCGCTTTCAGGGAACACATTGATATCAATACCGTTGTATGACCTTTTGGTTTTGTGCTATAATTGCCTAAATTTATTTTTGCATAGAGAACATTTATGAATCCGGTTATCTTATCTGTAAAAATCACAAACAAAAGAAACATCCTCGAGTACCTTATCAACAATGGCGAGACATCAAGGATTACCTTGGCCAGTGCACTTGGTTTAAGTACAGGAACCGTCACCAATATCGTAACGGAGCTGATCCAGGAAGAACTTGTGTATGAAAGCAGACAGGAAAATTCTGCCGCCGGCAGAAAAACGACACTGCTTCGTTTCAACGAAAAGAAAGCCCTCGTGTTAACGTGCATTATGAACGGTACCATAGAGGATTCCATCGATCTTGCCGTTCAGGATCTACTGGGCAATGTCATTTCCAATGAAACCATACCCTGCATGCTTCATGTCAATACCGAACACACTGAGATAATCCTGATTAAAGAAATAATCGAGTATCTGCAGAGTTTCATAAACAGGCAGCCAGAGAATGTGAGAAAGCTTCTTTGTGCCATCGGGCTCTGCATTGGAGGCATGGTTGATTCAAACCAGTTAATATACGCCCCCATCTTTAACTGGCAGCATTTAAATTTTGTAACCCCGCTCAGTGCCGCACTTCACCTTCCCGTTCATGCTGAGGGAATAACCAGGATAAGGGCGCTTTATGAACTGAGATGGCTTGACGGTTCTGAAAAAAACGTAATCTACCTTAACCTTTCGACAGGAATAGGCATGGTCAATTTCTTTAATGGCAAAATGATCCGTGGAAAAACCGGCATTTCCGGAGAAGTCGGTCATATCTCGCTTAATCCGTTCGGACCAAAATGCTACTGTGGCAACAACGGCTGTTTTGAGTATTACTGTGGTATGACGCAGATGCTGGAGCGCGTCAGGGCTTCCCTCGATTCCATAGATGAGAACGACGTCCTTTACGATCTCGTAGTCAGGAAACATAAGCCGCTTAACCCAAGCCTTGTCTTTGAGGCATGGGAAAAAGGCAGCCTTGTCATGTATCAGTTATTAAGCAGTGTATCAAAGTATCTCGGAGCCGGACTGACAACGATATACAACATTTATGATCCTGACCATATCGTTCTTTCCGGATATATTGACGGCCTTGACGGCCCCATCATTGAAGATGCGATAATTGATGCCAAAAGTAAGATCATTAATAAATTCAGCCGCCAGCTGAATATTACCCGCGCCCATCTGAAACCGGAACAGGAAAACCTTGCAACCGCTTTATTCGTTACTTCAAAATATCTTGACAGTATCATTGAATAAACTCTTTTAGCTTCATAAACGAAATTGAATTTTTTAATAACGAAAACCGCCACTGCCTTTCGGCGTGGCGGCTTTCTATTAAAACGGCTTCCTAATTATAATCACAGTGAGCCGCATGTTCAATATGCAGCTTTTTCATTTATCTTTCATCGGCTGGTTGCCCTGCCGTATACGCCCCGTGGGCGATTTATTATATTATTCCTTCTTTCCTGCGTCTACGGCTATCTTTGCACCGAGTGCTCCTGATAAAAGACCCTTAAGGTCTATTCCCAGTCCTTCACTTATTCCCTCAGAAACCTGGGTCAGGTTCGAAATCATGTTGCCTGCGAACTTTTCCGTATCGTCTCCGTACATCACGATCTTGTCTACGTTTGCGTAGCCCTGTCCGATTGCTTCTGCGATTGCGGGAAGCTGCTCGAAGTAAACCCTTAATGCCTGGAGCTGCATGTCCTGCTTAGCTGCCTCACCGTACTTGGCCATTGCTTCGGCCTTCTTTAAGAGACCTTCTGCCTCCGCTTCTGCCTTTGCCTTGATTGCAAGTGCTTCTGCTTCACCCTTTGCCTTGATGCCGGCTGCCTCATTTTCCATTGCTACCCTTGCAGCCTCTGAACGTGCCTTTTCAGCTTCTGCCCTCTGCTCAGCCTCAAACTTTTCAGCCTCAGCCTTCTTCTGTCTCTCAAAGAGCTCTGCCTCAGATGCCTTTTCGGTCTTGTAAAGCTCCGCGTCCGCATTCTGCTGTGCGGCATACTTTGCAGCATCCGCTTCCTTCTTTACCGTTGCCTCAAGCTCGCGTTCCTTAATGGATACGGCTCTTTCCTTTAACTCGATCTCTTTTTCCTGACGGGCAAGGTTCGCATTTGCCTTCGTGATCTCAAGGTCTTTTCTCTGTGCCTCCTGCTGGATCTCATATGCGGCATCGGCTTCAGCCTTCTTGATGTCGGCTGCTTTCTTAAGCTCCGCACTCTTAATGTCCAGTTCGTTCTGGCGTCTTGCCACCTCAAGGTTCGTATTTACCTGCGCCTCATTTGCGGCCTTCTGCGCCTCTGCACGGGCGATTGCGATTTCCTTTTCGGCGTTAGCCTTTGAAATGGAAGCGTCCTTTGAAATCTGTACCGTGTTTTCAAGTCCCAGGTTGTCAATCACTCCGTTACGGTCCTTGAAGTTCTGGATGTTGAATGTCGTAAGCTCCAGTCCCATGTCACGGAGGTTGGGCGTCACGTTGTCGATGACCCTTTCCGCAAATACTTTCTTGTCGCCCTGGATGAGTTCCCTTAATGTTGTCTGTGATATGATCTCACGGATGTTACCTTCGAATACCGGAGTTATGATCTCCTTAATCTGGTCCAGTGAGTATCCCAAAAACTTTGAAGCCGCTATCTTTAAAAGCTCCGGGTCCTGTGATACTGATACGTTTGCGACCGCATCCACTAAGATGTTGATTGCATCCTTTGTCGGGATCTCGTCACGGCTTGTGAAGTCTGACTGTATGTTCTCCAGACTCATGAAGTCGCATCTCTCCAAAAACGGTACTACAAGGCATCCTTTACCTATGATCGTCCTTGCGCCTCCCGGTCCGGTTATTACCATGGCGGTATTCGGGGGAGCCTTCTTATAGCACGCTGAAATCAGGATTCCAAGTACTACTAATGCAACCAGCACAATTCCTATTGTGAAAATCAACTTCATATGTTTTCCCCTCCTTTTGTCGATTTTAGAAGTATGTGCTCTTCTGCCATAAAGTCTACCGTTTTAACTTTGTTAAATAAATCGCAATCTCCTCGAAAACCCTGCCGTATTTTCGCTTTTTTGGCAAAATAAAACGGCGTGTAATCTGCCGTTTTACTTTTAACTTCCTTTATTCATAACATCTTCCAGTAAAAGCAGTACACCCTCATGATCTGCCATGAGGGTGTAAATACTTTTCAATGTTTTTTACTGTAATCCAGTTTCCTATTCCGCCATAAACGGCCTCAGGTTTTCTGGAAGCGGACAGGCATATGCCCCTTTTGTCTTTGAGAACCACTCATCATGAACCTCCCTTAAGGCTTCCGGCCTGTCAAAGAGCCTCATTATCGTTCCTGCGATGCACTTTCCTGCATAGAGCTCCATTTCCTTTGCATAACGGCTTTTTCCCTGCGAAACCACCTGCCATGAGTGGCCCGGCGTCCCTTCGCACCAGGTGCCTATATGGAACTGCACGGTCGGCGCATTCCAGCTTACGTCTGCAGTGTCTGTGGAGCCTTCGTGATTTACCGGGGCTGCCATCTTGCGAAGCGATCTCTCAAACGGCTCTTCCGAAAGCTCCTCTGCCGAAAGATTCATCGTCTTTCTTAATTCGTTTGCAAAGTATATGAGTCCGTCCCCTATTCTTTGACTATAAATGTCCGGGACTTGTTTCCTTACGCTTACTCAACAACATACTGCACCATATATAATGGCTTCAACTGCAGCATACCATCTTTTGATACATCCTTTTTTGAAAGAATATATCTTTCACCAACATCTTTTGAATATTTCCTGCAGAACTCATCCATGGACTTATGCGGCCTGACTTTTGATGATTTGACTTCGATTGGGATAATTTTTCTGTTCTTTGCTATCAGGAAGTCAACCTCATAAGAATGCGTGCTGCCTTCTTTCTGCCACGTATGATAATACAGTTTTCTGCCTTTTGACATAATTTCCTGAGCCACGGCGTTCTCATATAAATAACCAAGGTCTGCATCCAGTTTATCGCTGAGAAGCTTTTTATATATGTCTTCATGACTGTCATCTGAATCATTAAAAAGCATTGTTGTAAACAGCCCGACATCTGAAAGATATAGCTTGTATGTTTCAATATCTTTTGTCTGCGAAAGTGACACTGCAGGCTTTGTTACATTATAGCAGGGCAGGACCATCTTCGAATCCGCAAAATCATTTATTCTTTCAATATCTTTTTCTTCCTTCTCCTTACCCGTAGCGGCACTCAAAATAAACCTTTTCCTCTTTCCTGCCAACTGACCCGGAATAGCATCATAAGCCATTGAAAGCCTTCCTGTAGGATCCAGCTTATACAGATCTTCATGATAAAGTGCAATTATTTCTCTTTTTATGTCATCTATCTCATCAAAACTCCTGTGTTCAACATAAGCCTCTACTGCCTGAGGCATGCCCCCCACCGCAAGATAGAGTCTGTAACGTCGCATCTGATTTCTGTTTACAGTCTCACCGAGCTGAAGCCCCGAGTCAAAAAAATTCCTCAACGGATCAAGGGAACTGCCAAGTGCCCATGTAAACTCTTCATAATCCATCGGATACATTGAAATCCTATGCTCTTCCGAAGGTATTAAGATATCCTTGGTGTTTTTCCTTATTGAAATCAGTGATCCCGTCTCAATATAATCATATCTCCCATCAGCTACAAGATGTTTAATCGCCTGCCTTGCTTTGGGGAATAGCTGAACTTCATCAAATATTATTACAGATTCTCTTGTGTACAGATTTATTCCCGCCTCGGTCTGCAGCTTCAAAAAGAAATAGTTTAAATCACCGATGCTGTCAAAACTTTCCAGGATTTCTTTTGATGCCTTTGAAAAATCAATCAGTATATATGACTTATATTCGTTTTTTGCAAATTCTTCCACTATACTTGTTTTTCCGACACGCCTTGCCCCTTCTATCAGGCAGGCATACTTGCCGTTGTAATGTTTTTTCCAATCAAGAAGGCTTTCATATATCTTACGTCTGAACATGCATCGTGCCATCCTTTCCGATTATTTCATTATAAATTATAGCATTTTCCCCGATTATTTCAATATAAATTATAGTGTATTTCCCGATTATTTCAATTTGTTTAAGGCTGAATGTCCCGATTATTTCATTCTTTGTCGGTCACGGCTTCCGGTCCAAGTCAAAGGTTACATATGCCTCGGCACATGTTTCGTGAACAGACCTGTTGAAATTATTGCATGGCCCGTTTATAATTCTTTTATAAAGGTAAGTGGAGACTTTATGTCGCAGATCAAAATGGTATGTGAAAACCTGAAACCTGCCGAGGTAATCCTGAAAGACGGATTTTCGATTATCGATTCGTCTTCAAAGCTTTTCACAAAGCGTGAGTTTTCAAAGCAGTGGGCTTCCGCCTGCGAGCAGTTAAACCGCTATTATGATGAAAAGCTTTACGGGTCAGTAATGCTTGGCGATAAAAAGATTCCGGATGACGGAATCCTTTTTGTGATGGCTTCCTACGGACGTCTTATCTCCACGGCTGCAGTCCAGATGACAGATGATCCCATGGAGGCTTATCTCCACATGGTGGGAACAAGGAGAAACGCAAGAAACCTGGGCGGCGGGCATGCCGTATGTGCCGCATGCGTAAACTATGCGATTGCACACGGCATCAGGAGGATGCGCCTCTTTACTGATGAATTCCGTATCCCGGCGATAATGATTTACTATGGACTGGGGTTCCGTCCCGATTTCTATGAGCCTGACATGCGTGAACGCTGGAACGGCGTCATGAAAACAATCGGCTTCATTGAATACGAGGCGGTAAATGAAAACGGAAGGCCGGAAACAGTAAAACTGGCATGAACATGGTATCAAAAGTTTAAAGGGATGCTGCATTACTGAAAGTTACTGTAAGAATTCAGTAGTACGGCATCCCTTTTTTATTGCGGCATCGCCATTTTTTGATTTGATCAAATCTTGTAACTTTTCTGCTTCTGGCATTGAATTATTACAAGTTTTTCTTCAAAATGACCATTTTTCTGAGGTTAAATTGTAATAACTGCCTCACGTGACAGCACTTTATTACAAAACCCACAGACAATAATTGTAATAAAACATCCCGCTGACCATCAATAATTACAATTCCTTTGTAATAAATAACGCCTGCTAAGCTGTTTATTACAAATTTTGATGACAGGCCCTCATTTCTTCTTCTGCGAGTTATATGCCCCTGCCACTATGATTACCGCAATTGCGATGCAGGCGGCAAAGAAGAAATATGCTCCCGCATAGCTTCCGGTCGCGTCCGCGATGACGCCGGGAACATAGGAGCCTATGATGGCGCCAAACTGATATCCGGTCTGGCAGCGGCTTAAGGTCTTATTGTAATGAGATGAATCAAGGTCAACGGTCCAGTTCGGGTATCCGAGTGAGGTCACGAGCGTGCCAAAGGCATAGATTGCAAGTGACAGGATCATGAACCAGTTCCTCGGGTTAAAGTTCACGCATGCCTCCAGCGAAAGTGCTATCACGAAATTAAGCCCGTAAATCATGGTCGTGGCAAACGTCCCGACCCTGTCGACTGCCTTTCCGAACAGGATCTTTGAAACGGTGACAAGTATCCCGTAAAGTGAAATTGCCTTTGCGACATCCATGGGCTTAAGGCCTGCCGTCACAAAGTTATTCGTGTGGTTTGCATTTGCAGGGCTCGCCACTATTCCTATGAGCACTATCGCAAAAATATATGCATAGTACCAGCCTCTGGTAAGGCTTGTTGCCTCCTTCGGTTCCCTCCCCTTTGTCTCCGGAACCCAGTCCTTCCCACCATAAGGCTCAAGGCCCATCATTTCAGGTCTGTCCTTTATAAGGAAGAATAAAAGGACCGCCATCAGAAGAAGGTATCCTCCCTCCATTATGAATGCAGACATTATTCCATGATTATCGACCATGCTCTGGGTAAGCGGGGCAAAGATTACGGATACTGCTGCCGTTCCGCATGAGGCTATCGCCAGTGCAAAGCCCCTTGACTTATTGAACCAGTTCTTTATGAGCATCGATGCGGGAAGCATCATTCCAAATGTATAGCATACTCCGGAAACGGCTCCGCCGATGTACACGATATATATGTTTTTCCCGCCAATTATAAACAGTAAAAAAGCAAGCACGCCTGAAAGCATTGCAAGGCAGATGCCGTTTCGAAGCCCCAGCTTTTCATAATACCTTGCAGAAAAAACCGCGGCAATGAAACCCACGATGCTCCGAAGCGTAAGCACCATCGAAGTCTGGGTGTTCGTAAATCCCAGATGCTGCCTCATTGCGTTTAAGTTTGTGGACATTCCAGTGGAAACAAGCGAGGAACCGCACACAAAAAGTATGCAGCAGACTGCAATCACCCAGCCATAATGAAGTTTTCCCTGATTTTCCCTTATCATCTTTCCATTATTACCCGAAAATCATTTTCCCAAAGCATCCCTGCGTAATCTTTATTTCCAGATTTCCCCGAGTGCCCTTCTCATATTGAGGGAATATATCTTTGCAATGTCCTCATCTGTGTATCCAAGCTTCACTAATCCCCTCGTAACGTTAAAAAGCCCGTCGATGCGGTCAAATCCCTTGGGCTTGCAGCGTTTCCCGACATATGCGTTCGGGCTCATTGCCCTTATCATGTTTATCTGGGCGTCTGCCTCCGCAAGCCCTGTCACGGTTCCCGAAAAATCGGTTCCGATTGTCACGCTGTCGATTCCCACAAGGTTTACCCAGTAGTCAATCATGTTGACATAGTCCTGCACGGTGGTCTCTTCAGCAAGCTTATCTGTCATGTTTCCTATCATGTGCTTCGGGCCAATCACTCCGCCCTTTGAAACACAGAACTTAACGAGTTCGTCAGACTTATTACGTGCCACCGGGGCCATTGCTATCGGGTTTGCGTGTGTGAAGATGCATGGCCTGTCTGAGACCTCGATGGCATCCCATGAGGTCTTGTGCCCCACATGTGAGAGGTCGACCGCAATACCCAGCCTGTTCATCTCCTTTACGACATCTTTTCCGAGTTTTGAAAGCCCGCTGTCATTAGGCTCGCCTCCGCGCAACCGATGAAGTTCTGCTTATTGTACGTGAGCATTATGAAGCGGTTGCCCATCTGGTAGAAGAGCTTGAGGTAGTCGGGGTTATCCTCTATGGGGCTTCCGTTCTGGAAGCCGTAGCGGGAGATACTATGTTTTCGGATGCAATCAGTTCGATATTGCTGCGCTGACGCTCAAGCTCCGCGTCTATTGCCGCTGCCACATCGGGATCAAAGTAAGCCAGATCATTCATGTCGTATACCTCGGTGATTCAAAACGTAAAATCAAAGCTGCCGTCAGAAATCCCCGCACCGGGCGGACTTCTGTTTTTGGTATCATAACACATTACCTGACGTTATTTCGATGTCAGTAACACATCTTTCTGAATTTCAGCGTTTCGACCGATTGTTACGCAGAAGTCACGCAGTATTTGTCTATTATTATGGCTCCCATAATAACAGTTTATGGATCGACAAACGATTGGAACATGGCGTAACGATTCGGAGAAAATCACTCCGCAAGCTTTCGGAACCACGGCTCAAGGAAATCGGCGATAGCCCTGGCACCCATATCCGTCGGGTGGATCCCGTCCACATAAAGGTCTTCGGGATCGCGTATTCCTTCGAAGGCTTTCCATCCGTCAAGGAAGTAAAGATTTTTATCACCTTCCGCACGGCGGCGTTCCACCGTCTTCCTCTGATATTCGCGCCTGTCCGCATACTGCTTCATTCTCTCCGGAATATGACTGAACTTATATACCGGCACGCGGGAGCTCACAAGAATGGGGGTATCCGGATGCTTTTCGCGAAGAATGTCAATAAACGGCTCAAGTGTGGTGTAAATACGTTCTCCGGCATTGTTTTCATATTCCAGCTCGTACATAGCGGGATCTCTGATCTCTGCAAGTATCTGCGCAAGCTCAGGTTCACCGTTTCCGCTTCCTGAAAATCCGAAGTTAAGTATCTCGCGGTTCATTCTGCGTCCTATCACATTTGTCGGAAGGATGCCGGGGCGGGAAACACAGCCGCCCTGAGTGGTGGATGTGCCGTAAACAACGATCGGGCTCTTCTTTGCAAACGGTTTCGGAGCCCTGATATATGCGTCCTTCGGAAGGCCTATCCGAAAACTTTCGACAGGGTCGTAAAGAGGCAGATTGATCACGACCTGCTTGGGCTTTTTAGGGTGGCCGCTCAGAACTTCGGCCGTATAGGAGTTCTTCCTTGCGTCAAATCTCGCAACGCCTCCAAAATGGAGTTCTTCTCCCTCATAGGCAATATAACAGTCGCAGCCCATTTCCATGGTGGCCGGTGAGTGGTCCCAGAGCTGCGGACACTCCAGCTTTACATCCACAACGATCCTTTCCGCATCGGTCTCAAAAGCAATCTGCCCGCCGGCATTATCCTCCGCCATGTATCGGGCACCCGGTGCCTTTTCCGAAAGAACGGGAAGCCATTCCTCCGGTACACGGCAATAGCCTTTGTTATCGCGGAACCAGTACAGGCCGCTCACACGGAACGGCTCCTTTGTCTCCTTCATGTCGAACCAGCTGAGCTGATCCTTATCTTTTACCTCGCTGATCGCCATGTTGCGGTCAATTTCTTTCCAGTTTCTTTCCATATATAAGCTCCCTCTCCGGCAAAAATTCCGTCGTTTCTTCGTTTTTTTGCCAGTTTCCAGATACAAATGGCAAAAATATTGAAGGATTGGCTGATCCTTACCGCTATTTTCGGAATTTCTTTAAAAGCCTGCAAAATACCACGTCTACCGCCGATTTTTTACCAAACAGGAATCAAAAACGGCAAAATCATTGAAAAAGAACTATTTTTTTGCCAAAAAACATCAGTAGTTCGGATATCCCGGCTTCAGGGGTCTTAAATGGCCTTTGCTTCCGGCATCCAGATCTGTATGCTCTTTGAAAATGACGATCGTGAAGCCAAAATCCGGGCCTAACACCTCTCTGCAGGCATCCTCAAATTCCTGACATACAAGATCTTTTCCTTCCACACTCTTTCCGTCCGTGGTATAGACAAACAGACTGATCATTCTCTTTGTCTGTTCGTCACAGTTCTCAAGCGGTATCTCATCGATACGGCAGAAGGAGTGAAGCTCGCCCACCCGAAGGCCGTCCATGCAGGCTTTTTTTGTTCTCTTCAGAAGTTCTGCCTTCTGCTCTTTCGAGTATCCTTCCCGCATGTTTATCACTGCAATTGACATCTCTTTTTCCTCCTTTATTCCCACTCGTCACGGAAATAGGCTCTTGTGGCGGCACGGCGTCCGTATGCATCAAACACTTCAAAACGAAGGTATCTCTCTCCTTCCGGGACAGGGAACTCCGCTTCGTCGATCGTCTCATGAAGCGGTGCCGAAACCGCCTTTGAATTCCGGAACTCTGTAAGCATGACAAAACATTTTGCGTTTTTACTCTTGATTTTTACTGCACCGTCTTCCATGACAAGGGAATCGATCACAGGTGCCTGGCTGGCGTAATAATTTCCTTTTTCCAGTGCCTCTATGACTCCCTCATACGTAAAGGTCTCCGGCTGGATCATCGTGCAGCCCCACGGACGGGGATCCAGCTCGTCTCCGTCGATACTTGCCCTGTGATTATCATCCGATGCAAGAATTCCGATACGATGACCCAGCTTCAGCATCCGGTCATACATCTGGCCGTTAAACTCGCTGTATTTGTAATAACTGCCCTGATTGATGATCTCCATGGACATAAGTCCCCGGAAGTCTCCGAAAAAGTCTGTATCCTCATATGAATAATTCGGGTGGTTCAGATTGACAAGAAAACCATGCTCTCTGGCTTTATCGATCAGGTTCTGCATACATTCCCCGGTATAATCCCTGGGAAGGTCTCTCTCATATGCTTTGATCTCCGGTATGCGCCACATCTCCCCGTGGATCACCCATTCCGGATTAAAACATACCTGTGTGGTATTTTTCGGGTCTTTCGCATAAAGGTTGAATTCCATTGTACGGGCTTTTCTGTATTTTGCAAGGTCCGTGAGTCCGGTCACGCCGCCTTCCGCAAAAGCATACTCATAGCCGTTGATGCAGAGAAAATCTTCATCCGCAAGATCCGTATGATCCACCAGGAACTCATGATCCGTCATGGCCATGATCTGATACCCGCGTGCTTTATAGTACTCCTTCATTTCCTCCGGTGTATTGTGACCGTCCGATATTGTGGTATGACAGTGAAGATTTGCCTTATACTGAGGCTTTTCAACGGAAATAAAAACTTTTTCAGTCATTATTGACAATTGATCCTCCGTTTATCCAAACACTCCGACTGTAAGCAGCAGAGCGAAAATTCCAAAAATAAAACCGATGATCTGACGCCGGTTCATCCTCTCCTTAAAAATCACAACACCCACAAGTGTCGTAAGCAGAATGGTGGAACACATATTGATCGGGAAAAATACGGCGGTGGAAAGCGCCTCCACCAGTATTAAGTTTACCACATACAGGATACTTGCGGATACGCCGCTGAATATGATGGAAAACAGTGCAAAACCTTTTAACTTATAAGTAACCGGTTCCTTTTTTCCAGTACTCATGCTCAAGATAAGAAGCACAAGGTTTACGATGGCAGCAAAAACAAATGACCAGAAGGTAAATCCCGGCTTTTCTGCGGCATAAGGTGACTCCACCAATAGCTTTTGGAAAAGCCCCTGAAATCCGCAGATAATGCCGTATAATGCAATGAGCACAAACCATCTGATGCTCATGGTCTTATCAGACTTAAAGTCCGTAATTAACACCATGGAGCCCAGAATGCATATGATTCCAAGAATAAGTGTAAGCGTAAGTTCTTCTGCAAAGAACAGCGGACCTATGAGGGAGGATACAATAAGTATGATGGCCTTTGATATCAGTGTGGATATGGAAAGGGGGCCAAGCTGAAGTGCCTTAGTAAAAAGAAGAACCGTGACAAGATGGTCCATTCCCATCAGGAAAGCCAGAAAAAGCGTATAAGGCGAAGCCTTAAACCCGCCAAAAAACAAAAGAACCGCGATGGACACTATATTTCCAAGGAACGAATACCAGAGATTATCACTCTTTGTGTGCATGATTTCTTTGGAAAAAGTTCTCTTTACCGCATTCGTTCCGGTACTGCAGAACAAAGATAAAATAAGATATAAAAAAACTGAAACAGACATGAATGCTGCCTTTCCTGTTTCATGCGGCAGGCTCTCGCTCCGCAGAACAGCTCAAGAGCCTTTTCGCACAATTTTAATCTTTTTGCGAGTTTTGCACAAAAAACGATGCCTTTTTCGCGCAAATCTGCCAAATCTGCAGATTTTGCGCAATAGAGACGGTAATTACTCTCTGATTTCTGAAAGTTCGTTACCTTTAAAGATGACCTTCTTCACGGTAAACTTTTCATCAACGAAAATGATGTTTGCATACTTTCCCGCTTCGATGGAGCCGTAGCTGTCATAGAGATTCAGTGCCTTTGCAGAGTTTGCGGAACCAACCTTGAAGCCCACTCTGACATCGGTTCCGGTCTCCTTCATGAAGTGCGCGACACTCTGTGATGCGGAAAGCCGGCTTCCCGAAAGCTGACCAAGCTGATTGAAGTTAAGATCTGTTGCGCTCTTCGGATCCTCCGGCGGATAATCCTCCGGATTCAGCTGATTCGGACGGCCTGTGGTATCCGAAATGCAGATGATATAATCTTCTCCGGCACACCTTAATGCAAGGCGCATGCTGGATGCATTTACATGGATGCAGCGGGAATCACAGATCAGTTCATAATAAAGGTCCGGAATTCCAAGGAGGATGTCCGCAACAGTTCCCTGCAGGGAAAGTCCGCCCGGAGTCATCTGTCCTGCTTCGTCAAAGCCGTACTTACCCATGGCATCGAAAAGATGCGTAACGATACGTGCTCCGTTCTTTACGGCACGCAAAAGGCTTGCCTCATCGGCCCTTGTATGTCCGATGTCACCGATGACACCGTACTTTTTGAGAACTTCTTCCATTCTCTCACCGTGCGGCATTTCCGGAGCATAGGTGCAGTGAAGGACATTCTTTCCCGCACGCTCAAAGATTTCTTTACATGCTTCCTCAGAAAACTCCCATGTCAGATGTGAGTTTGCCCCATGCTTTGGATTCGTAAAGGGTCCCTCAAAGTGAATCCCCACGATGTTTGTGTCTCCCTTTTCCATTGCCTCGTTGCACTGGTCGATCTGGCTTATAAATTCCTCTTTCGTAAGGGAATAGGCAGCAGAAGGAGTGATCTGTGTGGTGCCGTGCTTTAAATGTGCAAGCGCCGCAGCCCTGGCGTCATCCTTTGCGTCGATGCACTCGCCGTACTGCTTGTAGCCGTGAACATGCTCGTCAAAAAGACCCGGGCCCACATAAAGTCCCTTTGCATCTATGATCTCACAGCCTTCCGGTACCAGGCAGTCCCCGGAAGCAATGATCCGGTCACCGTCCATTAAAACGACGCCTTCCGTGATTCTGTCAGGAAAAACAAGTTTTCCGTTTACGATTGCTTTCATGTCAAACGATACTCCTTATGTTTTCTCACTTATTGGAACCTGTGCAAAACCGCCTGAGCCCTCTCCCGAAATTCAGATCCCTCTGAAACACGTGAAGAAGAAATCAGGCGATTCGTCATTGTTTGATTCTATCCGGTTTACTGATTTGCAATGCCGCAGTGATGGCAGGCTACAAAGTGTCCGGGCTTGACCTCAACAAGCTCGGGGCCTTTTCCCTTACAGCAGTCATCCGCATAAAGACATCTCTTTGCGAAACGGCACTCCTCTCCGGGGTTGATGGGGGAAGTGATCTCACCCTTCAGCACGATCCTCTTGTTCTTCGCATGCGTATCCGGTACAGGGATTGCAGAAAGAAGGGCCTTCGTGTAAGGATGAAGCGGGTTGTCAAAGAGCTCCTCTGCTGGTGCCTTCTCTACAAGCTGTCCAAGGTACATGACCGCAATGTCGTCAGCAAAGTGATTAACTACTGCAAGGTCATGTGTAATGAACATGTATGTAAGTCCCAGTGAATCCTGGAGCTCGTCAAGAAGGTTAAGGATCTGCGCCTGGATGGAAACATCAAGTGCGGAAACGGGCTCGTCACATACGATGAACTTCGGGTTAAGTGCAAGCGCCCTTGCGATTCCGACTCTCTGTCTTCTTCCGCCGTCCAGTTCATGGGGATATGAGTTAACCATTCTCCTTGAAAGGCCAACTGTGTCCATAAGTTCAAGTACCCTTGCGTCAATGGCCTCCTTACCATGAAGGAGCTTATTGTACTTGATGGGCTCAGCGATGATCTGGCTGACGGACATTCTGGGATCCAGTGATGAGAACGGATCCTGGAAGATGATCTGCATGTCACGTCTTAAGTGTGCAAGCTCCCTTCCCTTATACTTTGAAACGTCCTTACCCTCAAAGAGAACCTGTCCCCCTGTGGGCTCGGTAAGACGGAGGATGGTACGTCCACATGTGGTCTTTCCACAGCCTGACTCACCAACCACGCCAAGTGTCTTTCCTTTTTCAATTGTAAATGAAACGTTATCTACAGCATGGAGCATTCCACGGGGTGTGGAGAAATACTTCTGCAGATTTTTTACCTCAAGTAAAACCTCACCCATTTTTCCTGCTCCTTTCAATCATGAAATCAGGCTCATTGTAACGAAGACATGCAACCACGTGGTCATCGTTAACCTTTAATGTTTCCGGAAGTGTCCTTCTGCACTCATCTGTAGCGTAAGGACACCTGTCTGCAAATGCGCATCCTTCGGGGATTGACCTCGGGTCAGGCATCATTCCCGGGATGGGCTTAAGCTTTCCGACACGGTTATGGATGTTCGGAAGTGAGTTGAAGAGTCCCTCTGTATACGGATGGCGCGTGTTGTTGAAGATCTCGTCAAGTGTGCCGTATTCAATGATCCTGCCGGCATACATTACTGCAACATAGTCACAGCTTTCCGCTACGATTCCAAGGTCATGCGTAATCATGATCATTGCCGTTCCGTACTTGTCACGGAGTTCCTTCATCATCTCAAGAACCTGTGCCTGAATGGTAACGTCAAGTGCCGTTGTGGGCTCATCGGCGATAAGCACCTTGGGAGTACATGCAAGAGAAATGGCAATGACAACTCTCTGCTTCATTCCGCCGGAGAACTGGTGGGGATACTCATGTCCTCTTTCTCTCGGGATCCCAACAAGCTCAAGCATCTGCATTGCCTTCTCCCAGGCCTCTTCACGGCTTAACTTTTCGTGAAGAAGAATGGATTCCTGAATCTGGGTTCCCACATCAAATACGGGGTTAAGGCTGGTCATGGGATCCTGGAAGATCATGGAAATGTCTTTTCCGCGGATCTTCTCGAGCTCATGCTGCTTTGCATGAAGCATGTCATTTCCGCATACTTCTATCTTATCCGCTTTAATAACTCCGGGAGGACACTGGATCAGATTCAGTGCCGCAAGTGCCGTCGTTGTCTTTCCGGCACCGGTCTCTCCCACAAGGCCGAGTGTAGTGCCTTCATGAAGCTTTATTGTCACATCCGTGACCGATTTTGCGATCTCTCCGTCCACATGGAATTCAACGGAAAGATTTTCTATATCAAGAACTGTATTCTTTGTTTCCATCGCTTTCCCTCCCGTTATTTACGAAGCTTCGGATCAAGAGCATCTCTGAATCCGTCTCCGAAAAGGTTGAATGCAAGTACCGTGATCACGATCGCGATTCCGGGATACAGGCAAAGGTATGCATGGCTGGCGATATAGGCACGTCCTGCGGAAAGAAGCGAGCCCCACTCCGGGCTTGGAACCGGAACACCCAGTCCCAGGAAGCTCAGTGATGAAGCGGCAAGGATAACCTGAGCCACCTGCATCGTTGCAGCTACCAGAATGGGCGAAACGCAGTTGGGAAGGATATGCTTTACCATAATAGCTGCTTCACTTAACCCTACTGCCTTTGCCGCCTCGATATATTCCTGGTTCTTTACCGTCAGAACCGCTGCTCTTGTGATTCGCGTAAGGTACGGGACACCGGCGATTCCGATGGCAATGATCAGGTTGGTCATGCTGGCACCCAGTGCCGAAACAATAACGATACCCATCATGACAGCGGGGATGGCCTGGATGATATCGATGATCCTCATGATCACGTCATCCACGGGGCTTCCGTAATAACCGGCAAGCAGACCCAGTGTGATGCCCACAACGCAGGCAAATACGGTACCCATGACACCTATGAAGAGCGAATACTTTGTTCCGTAGATCACACGGATGAAAAGGTTTCGTCCCATGTTATCGGTTCCGAACGGAAACTCCGCACAGGGATCGACAAAACGGTGCTTTGCATCAATGGCTGCGATCTGCGTATCGTAATCGATAAAAAGATCTACGGTGCACGCAAGGATCGTAAGAAGAATTATGATAGCAAGTCCGATCATGGCACCTTTGTTTTTGGTAAGACGTCTCCAGATCTCACGTCCCTGCGAGCGGATAACGACCTTTTCCGATTTTACTTCATTTTTCTTAGCCATTATTTCTTCTTACCTCCCTTCGCATACTGAGCCTTTACTCTCGGGTCAACGAACGCATAAAGGATATCGACGATAAGAAGTACGACTACCGTAATCGTTGTCTGAAGTACGATACAGCCGCAGGCAAGTGTCGTATCACGGTTATTGATCGCATCAAGAAGAAGCTTTCCCACTCCGGGATATGCGAATACCATTTCGATCACGGCTCCGCCTCCGAATGCCTTTGCAAGCTGTGTACCTACTGTTGTCAGGATCGGGATCATGGCATTTTTGAGCGCATGAAGATTGATGACCTTTTTCTCGGGAACACCCTTTGCTCTTGCGGTTCTCAGATAATCCTGACGAAGCACGTCAAGCATGGCAGAACGTGTGGTTCGTGTGGTCGTCGCCATCATTCCGATACCCATTGTTACTGCGGGAAGGATGATCGACTTGAAATCGGTTCCTCCGCCTGTAGCCGGGAGCCACTGAAGATTCACGCAGAAAAGGACCATGAGCATGAGTCCAAGCCAGAAAGCAGGCATCGAAAGTCCCATAAGGGCAAATACCATGGCTGCATTATCCGCAACCGAGCCCTGATGTCTGGCAGAAAAGATACCAAGCGGGATCGAGAGCACGATATTCACTATCGATGAAGCGATTGCAAGCTTTACGGTTGCGGGAAAACGCGTAAAGAATAATTTCAAAACGGGTTCATTGGAAATCGCACTCTTTCCGAAATCACCCCGTAACATTCCAAATAAATACTCGCCGTAGCGGACAAGCAGCGGCCTGTTCAGGCCCATTGCCTCACGAACGGCTTCGATCTGTTCGTTTGTCATGTCGGCACCCGCTGTAATAACCGATACAACGTCGCCCTTTGACAGGTTCATAACACAGAATACCAGAAGCGAAGCACCGATTACTACCGGTATCAGCATCAGTATTCTCTTAACGATATAACGCCACATACATACTCCCCGTATTTGAATGATTGACAGGTGGATATAAGAAAAGCGGCGCCTCACAGGGCGTAAGGCGCCGCCTGCTTTAAAGGAATTACTTCTCTACGGCTCTTACATTGTACATGTAGTAACCTTCAGAAGTGAACTGATAGCCTTCTACATTGTCTCTTGTAAGGTTGGAAAGGTAACCGAAGAACATGGGAACAAGGTAGCAGTCCGCATTCAGCTCGTCCTGGACCTGCTCATAAAGCTCTGCTCTCTTAGCCTCATCGCCTTCTGCAGCTGCATCAGACATGAGCTGGTCGATCTTCTCGTTAGCGAAGTGAGCATAGTTGCTTGCTCCGTCAGAGGTGATAAGCTTTCTGAGGTTGTCGCCGTAAGGTGACATTGTGGTGTTCCAGATATACATCTCGAAGGTACCGTTCTTTCCGCCCTCGCCCATTCCGGGTGAGTCTGTAAGGTCAACCTGGCAGTCGATTCCGATGGCAGCAAGCTGAGCCTGTACGGTCTCCGCATAGAGTGAATATGAGCTGATGGTGGTAAGCTTGCAGGAGAAGCCGTTCGGATAAGCTGACTTTGCAAGATACTCTTTTGCCTTTTCAAGGTTGTACTCGTAGTTCTCTTCGAAGTTCTCCTTGTAGCCGATGGTATCGGGGCACCACATGGACTTACATGTGAGACCGAAACCGTTGTTGATGATCTCAAGAGCCTCGTCCTTGTTGATCGCATATGCTACAGCCTTACGAACGTTCTCGTCCTTGAAATACTCACAGTTTGCATTCATTCCGATGTAGTCGCATGACCAGGAAGCCGCTACTACAGGTGCAAGACCTTCCTGAGCCTGGTAGTTGTAGAATTCAGCGTTGTTGGCGATACATCCGATATCAAGGTCGCCTGCCTGAACGCCAAGCATACGTGCGTTCTGATCTGCCATGTACTTGATGGTCATTGTCTCTGTGGGGTTGACTCCTTCAGCTTCCCATACCCATGAATTATCAAATCTCTTGAATGATACATAGTCGTTTGCTACGAACTCATCGATCATCCATCCGCCTGTACCGATGCCGATACCGTTTTCGGGATCAGCTTCGCAGGCTTCTCTGTTGATAATGGATGCACTGTAGTTGGTCATCTGGAATGCGAAGTCCATGTTCGACTTGTTTAAGGTATAGATAACAGTGTAATCATCGGGAGTCTCGATCTTCTCGATGCAGTCTACCCATGCACTGGTATTCTTTCCAAGCTCCTTTGCACGCTCGAAAGTGAATACGCAGTCATCTGCGGTAAGCTCTTCGCCGTTCTGGAACTTGATACCCTTCTTAAGATGGAAGGTCCATATAAGTCCGTTATTTTCCTGTGAGTAATCTTCTGCAAGACGACCTACAAGAGTCTTGGTCTCGGGATCGAATCTTAAAAGAGAATCGAAGATCATGAAGCCAAGGAGCTTCTGCATACCGGTATTGGTATCCTGGGGTCCTCTTGATACGGGAGCCTGGTGATGAGCAATGACGATATTCTTCTTATAATTAAGAGTTTCGCCTTCTGCTGCTGTTGCAACTTCCTTTGTTGCTACCTGATTCTCAATAACAGCCGCAGTAGATGCCGCTTCTGTCTGAGCTGCTTCGGCAGCTGCCTTGGTCTCTGCAGGCTTTGATCCGCATGCGGTAACGCTGAGAATCATAGCCGAAGCAAGAACTAATGCAAGTACTTTTTTCATTACTTTTCCTCCTTGTTTATCTGTATCCGCTTTCTGCGGACACGATGCATTTGATACGCTTCTATCCTACTGTTTTCAAATCCGGCAGGCAATATTCAATATTCCGCCTGTAATTTGCAATTCCGGAAGCTGATTTTACAGACCGGTAATTGCGGAGATAAGGTATTTGCAAATTCGGAACAGTTATTTTCATATCCGGAATTTTGCCGCAATAACTTTGTTTTCTCAAATTAATATCCGAATATGAGAAATTATAATAGATTTTTTCTTCCGAAAATGATAAATTTCACTTAGCACGTTCATTTTCGGAGATATTGCCATGAAATTAAAAAATTTGTCCCTTTTCTGGAGATGTTTTTTCACTTTTCTGATAAGTACCCTGATATTTTTATGCGTACAGATCTATTCTTTCAGAAAAACATCCGCCCTGTGGCAGAAATCATATACGGAACAGGTCCAGTCCTCTCTTCTCCATAATGCGGAGGCTCTTTCCAATGATCTTTACAGCTTTTACTATCTGCCGAAGATCATGAATGTTTCCAGAACCTTCCATGATCTTTCCTACCTCACCGGTATCAACACTGCGGAGCATTCACGTTTTGTCACCTCCACCATGAATGATCTGTCGGATCAGCTGGAATACTTCAATCCGGCGTTTGATATCATCATTCATATGCGAAAATCCGACATCTGCGTAACTCCGTACACCTTCTATATGACCAGCGGCGAATGTCTTTCTTCCTATAAATACACGAACAGAGACATTCCGGCTGAAGTCCTGAAAAAAGAAGCCAGAAACCACAGTCTTGAAATGTTCCCCTGCAGCGAGATCTATATCAGAGAGCGTACCGGCTGTGAGTTTTTTACCTGTGCACTTAAGGAATCGGCCGATGTCTGCACATATATTGTCCTTATCGAAAAAAACAGACTTCTTGATTATTTTCAGCTGGATTCACTTCCGGACAGCATCTATTTCAGACTTTACAACAGCAGCGACGGCCGTGTCCTCGCCGAATACGGAGCAGCTCCCGAAGAACCCGGTACAAAGAACGGAAACAGCGGCGGCAGATTTGTTTCCATGACCGCCGACATTCCTGTTATTAACGCTTCGGCTTCCATCAGCATTCCCAAATCCTACTTTGAGAGCGTCACAAGGGAAGCACAGAGAAATGTTTACGTTCTGCTCCTGCTCAGTCTCGCCCTGGCACTCTTCCTCTGTATGATCTTTTCACAGATCAATGTACAGCCGGTGCAGGATCTGATCAAGGCACAGCAGATACCGAAGGAAAAGCAGTCCTCCAACGAGCTTGTGACGATTTATAACTATCTTTCGGAATCAAAAGAACAGAATAAGAGCATGAAGGATAAGATCGTATCAAATCTTCTGGTAAAAGCCTTTTCCGGAATTCCTCTTACAGAAGATGACTTCAGCTACCTTTCTTCCAATACGGAGCTTTTTTCAGAAAGTGCCAGAATCGCGGTCGCAAGATATAAAAACGCACCGGATAAAAGTGAATATCAGAGCATGATGCTTTATCAGCTCAAGCATAACATGCCCGGCAGCTTTATTATCGAGCCGCTTAACCGTCAGGAGATAGGAATCGTGCTTCCTTCCAATGAAGATGCGGTATTTACGCTGAAAGGATATATAGACGGAATCAACAATGAGCTTGAAGAAAAAAGCCGCATTATATGCGGCGTAAGTGCACCCTTTAACGGTATCGACAGTGTCGCCGATGCTGTTCAGCAGGCATTGTTCAGCCTTCCGGAAGGAGCTAACTGTTTTGTTATCTTTAATAATGAAGAAAATGATATGAAGCCGCAGACTCACATGCCGGACTTCAAGGAATTTCAGTCCGCCCTGTTCTCCTGGAATATCAGGGAGATCGAGACACTGCTTTCCGCCTATGCCGATGCTGTGATCAGAGAAAATGCAGCCTCGGCGCAGGAGATATTCTACACATTGCTGACAATAATCAAAGATGCCGCCACCGCTGTAAAGATCCCGCAGGATTTCTTTAATGAATGCCGTTACGCAAGAAGCATCTCCGGAGAAGCAAATATAACTGCGCTGAAAGTACTTGTTGACTATCTGTTTGAACAGAAAGCAAATATTCAGTCTGACGAAAAGCTTCTGAGAAACAGAGAGATCATCAATTATATCAATACTCACTATGACGATTCCATGCTCAATGCCACCGTCATTGCAGGTATGCACGGCCTTTCCGAAAGAACGATCAACACCATACTGAATGATGAGACCGGTATGAGCTTCGCAAACTATCTCACACAGATAAGAATGAAAAATGCAGGAGCCATGCTCAGGGACACCACTCTGGAAGCGGCCGAAGTCGCGGAAAAATGCGGCCTAACCGTAAGCACCTTCTACCGGAACTTTAAAAAGTTCTACCACATGACGCCTGCGGAATATAAAGCACAGTTTATCGAAAACAAAGCGTGAACCGGCAGCGTTGGAAAACAACCGTTATGCCACAGGCAGCGTCCGATCCCCGGATCGCTCCGGGGACCGATGCCAAAGGCCTGATAGGAAAAACCTTCAAATACGAAATTTCCGGATCAGTGCCTGATCTCTTCTATCTCTTTTCCCTTAAAGAAGAGACGGTGTACATAGAAATCATCATCGACAAGAAGAATATCGGCATCATGCCCGGCTTCAATGGAGCCGATCCTGTCATTTAAGTAAAGTGCCTTCGCAGGGTTTGTTGCTGCGCACTTAAAGGCCACCCTCACATCACAGCCGGTGGCTTTCATGAAGTTGCGGCAGCCCTTATCCAGTGTCAGGCGACTTCCGGAAAGCTCTCCGAGATCATTAAAATTCAGATCGTCGACCTCGTAAACCCCAAATTGATCAAATACGGTTTTTCTGGCTTCTTCCGTCACCGGAATGTCCTTATGCGCAGTGGAGTCGGTGATCAGTATAATATAATCCTCTCCGGCGGCGCGATATGCTTTCCGGATGGAATATTTCGTCACATGCGCTCCGATGGAATCGCAGATGAGCTCATAATAAAGACCCGGTGTTCCCAGAACAATGTCGGATACGCAGTCCTGCGGATCACCCGTCACAAAGGAGGCTGCTTCCACACCGCGGTAGTTGCCCATGGCATCATAAAGATGCGTAACGATCCGGGCTCCGTTTGCGACCGCTCTCTCAATGTCCGCCGGGCCGGCACCGGTATGACCTATATCATGAATAATGCCGTTTTCGGTAAGAATCCGTTCATATTCCGGAGCAGCGGGGATCTCGGGAGCATAGGTGGAGTGAACGGTCATCCCCTTCGCCGCCTCAAAGATCTTTTCACAATACTCTCTGGAATAAGGAGTCGCAAGCTCCGAATGGGCACCGAACTTACTGCTGACAAAGGGGCCCTCAAAGTGCATTCCGACGATCGATGAGTTTTCATCGTCGACACCCTTTCTGCATTCTCCTATCATAAAAAGATACTGTTCCAATGTATTGGTATATCCCGCACTAGGAGTGATCGAAGTAGTACCGTGATAAAGGTGGTTTTCCGCAACGCCCAACGGGTTATCAATTATATTTTCAAAACGTCCGCACTGCTGATATCCATGCACATGTTCGTCCACAAGACCGGGGCCGGCATAAAGGCTTTTGGCATCAATGATCTCCGTTCCTTCCGGAATTTCAACATTGCCGGCAGCAATGATCTTCCTGCCTTCTATTAAAATACTTCCCTCCCGGATCTCCTCCGGGAAACAAAGCTTTGCATTGATTATTGCTTTCATAGACATTTCTCCTTTCATCTTTCCGATAAGTATACCTCAGATAAAAGAAAAAGCACAGTCATGTCTGTATGCTGTCATGCGCCTTTTTTATCGACTTTTTTATCGGATAACACCGGATCAAAGCGCTGCAGATGAGAACGATGCCACTGCATCCTGTAGTGGGACATTTTACTCTTTTCACGATAGTCCCACTACTTGTAATGGGACTTCCGCCGTTTTCTTCAAATGTCCCACTATCAAGCGGTCAAATTTAACCTGTTTTTAGTGTATTTATAGTGGGACATTTTCTTCTTTCGTAATATGTCCCACTATTTTTAAAGGAAAAACAGCGAAAAACAGGCCGTCATATAGTGGGACAGAAAACAATATTCTTTAATGTCCCACTATTTGTAATGGGACATTAAGCCTTTTTGGAAAATGTCCCACTATCCTGCTGCCTTCTCCGATGAAAGGGACCGCCGTTTCATACGGCAGTCCCTTTTTCAGATGCATTTCAAACTTTTCAAAGTACTTCAGAGCGTTTCAGAGCAGACCGATCAGGTATTTGCCGACGGATGCTGCGTATTGATGTGCCGCGGGAAGCAGTTCCTTCGGCACTTTTTCCATGAAATGGACGATTTCGAGGGACAGGGGACCCTGATAGCCGGACTCGCGGAGGGCATCAATGAGGGCCGCCCAGTCTGTCTCTCCCATGTAAGGGATGATGTGTTCATCTTTTTGACCGTGCTGGTCCTGGACATGTATTCCAATCAGGCTTCCCGGTTTAAGGCGCCTTATGTAATCATGTGGCTCAATACCGGAAATACGGCCGTGTCCCGTATCCAAAAGTGCGCCATAGCAGGGACTGTTAAGCTCTCCTATGAACCTGTTTATGTCCTCCGGTGTGTCCGTGACCTGTAATGGCAGGTTCTCAACCCCTATCTTCACGTCGTTTTTAATCAGATACGGTTCAAATGACTTAAAGAAACGGATATTTATATCCCACTCCTCTTCCTTTGAAACCCACGGAATGTAAAGGGAATGAAGTGCCATGACCCTTGCGCCAAGGATATGTGTCCAGCTGATCGCATCAGCCGCAGCCTTATATGTGGGTTCGGATTCATCCATCCTAAGTTTTGCGTCAAAACAGTCAGGACCGTGTGTCTGCAGACATGTAAGACCGTTATTATCTAGTAGCCTCCTTGTCTTAAGAGGGTCAAATGCTTCTCCTCCGGGTCTTTCATGAAAGGAAAAATCAACACCGGTAAAGCCGCTTTCCATTAAGACTTCAAATGCTTTTTCATCGCCAAAGGCATTTCTTATGATGTTTGTATCTACTGATAAGATCATGTCATCTCCCATAAAAGGCACCGCTTTACGCGATGCCTCCATTATTTCACACTATTACGATTCCTCCGCAGTCAGGCAGTTCATCTTCCTTTCCCCATCCTGAAAGCGAAGCACGGCTTCCACGGTATACGCTCCTCATAATTGTATCAAGGTCAGTAAGGTTATACCCGTCACTTGTTTTCCTTGTGCCGCTGTTAAGGACCACGACATGACCTTCTTCATCATAACCGATAGCCATGACATAATGCTCGCCAGTTGAGAAGATGTTGTCATCATCATAAGGATGCGACCAGAAAATTACCTGATGCCCGGATGAAAGCGCACACTCGATGAGGTAACGCGTCATTGAAAGAGCCTCTTCATCCTCGGGCACCCCAAATGCAGAAGACTCAACCCCATAGGCACGGAGGACCTCCGTGATTCCCCTTGCCGTCTGAAACCAGTCATGATCTTCATCAGGTACGTCCCAGAGCTCGACACAGGTGTCAAATTCCATGGAAGGGTCGATTTCCACACCGTACAGCCTTGCCGCCATGGCGGCACAGCAGTGCCCGCAGCCGTTTTTTCTGACATACTCCGCATACGGTCCCTCGGTCCATTCAGACTGCAGCCATACGGGTGTTTCAAACCCATTAATCCCGGCATATACCGGGATCAGGGAATCATCATTTTTCCTGAGTGTTACATATTCTTCCATAATTAATGAAGTGAATCGAGAAGCTTTGTGCCTTCCTCAATTATAAGCTCTGCGGTTCCCATCTTGAACCTTGAGCTTCTTGCCTCGTATCCGCCTTCCTTATAGCAGTCCGTCATCGGGAAGTAGCCTTCCTTCTGGTTTGTGTTGATGACTGGGCATACCATCTTCCAGTCCCTGGCTTCCTTAAGGCCTCTTCCAACTCCGGTAAAGCATTCTCCGGGCATTCCGAATACCGCAACGTCTCCGATTGCGATTGCAGAAAGCATCATCGGGAAGGTTTCCGGACCGTTTTCATACTTTAAGATTCTCTGCGCCTGTGCGACCATCGTGGTGAGCATCATTGCCTTGTAGGGAAGTTCCTCATCTCTTCCTGCATCATGAAGTTCACAGATATGCCTTGCCTCCTCTACCGTGATGTCATCTATATCCGAAGGCATCTGTGACGGAGCCTCAAAGATTATCTCCTTACACTTAAGGCTGTTGACATCCATGTATTCCACCTTGTCGAATACCTGAAGGACTGCTCCCGCGACAACTCTTCCCATGTAGCGGGCATGTCCGTATCCCCTTGAAACGCCGTCAAAGTCATTGAACATGTCATTGAAGTCACCGGCCTTGGGCCTTACGTTCACGTGGTTCACATCTCCCTGGGCTCCGTTAAAGAAGAGGCACCTTGAGCCGTCAATTGCCTTCTCAACCGTCGTGCGGAGAAACTTGGGCCAGTCTGCGGAAATCTTCGTGCCGCCCACGACGTCCGGATGGCAGCCAAAGTTCACAAATACGATGTCGTCATCATTCCCGCGGTTGAAACGGATGACGTTAACTCTCTCATCAGTATCGCCTGCGCATCTTACGATGTCAGGGTTATTTACGCCGGGGTTGGTCTTTATTGAGCCGTCCTTCATCACGTAACGGCGGATGAATGCAATGTTGGGGGCGTTTCCTACAGCGATTCCCATCTTTGCATCCTTAAGGTCCTCTAAGGCTGCAACTGCAGCATCTGTGACCCTGTGACCAAGGAACGTGTCATACTCTAGCTGTAAGGGATCAGTTGTTCCAGGGTTAAGGCACGGACCCGTGTGGGTATGCGTTACCGTAAGGAAGATGTTTTCCCTCGGAAGGCCTGTCTTTTCTGAAATCATTGTACGGTACTTTCCAAGGTACTGCTTGTCAAGTCCGCAGTGGTCGATTGCTACCATCACAGCCTTCTCTCCTCCCGCCTCTACGGCAAGGGCATTTGCCTCAAGCGTGTCAAGAACGCCGTCAGCAACTCTTTTTACAAAATAACCTGCAATATCAATACCCATCATGGGAGTAACGTCCACTCTCGCAAATCCTGCCTTTAAATCATTCATTGTAAATACTTCCTTTCCTGTTGTCGACCAGAAGTCCTCCTCCACAAGTTGCGGCATTAAGCTTCCGGCCTTCACGCATATAGCCTACTAACTTTAAAAGCCATTTTCAATATGCAATCCACAGAAAAATATTCTTATTTTTAGAAAAAACCGTGAAAACAGACCATAATACCAGTTTCCATGTTATATCAGTTGAGTGGTAAAATTCTCTGTTGATCAAATTTTGTAGTTGTTTTATTGAATAGACGTATTTCATACAAAAAATGCACTATTTATAGTTGTTTTGTTCGATACTCTTGTAGTTTTTTTATGCGTGTAGGTGAATTTCATACAATTTCTAATTTAAAAATTGTATGAAACCTTTCTTATTGACATAGTTTCCTACAATTTTCTTGTATGAAATGCGCTTCTGACAACTGTTTCCTACAAGATTTGATGTTTTGCCAGAGGCAGGTGTTCTCGCACCTGCCCATGACGGTTCCTCTATTCACTTCCCCTATTCACTTCCCCTATTCAACTCATCTATTCACTTCCCCTATTCACTTCCCCTATTCGGTTTTTCATCCCTTCTTAAATACCCTGTCGAGGTTCATGCAGACGGGAAGGCTCACGAGGAGAGTCACCACATCGGCGACAGCCGCATAAACATTTTTTGCGACACGAACTAAAAACGGCTGGGCATAGAGCACGCATTCCGTCATGGACTTTACCCCGAGGATGCCCACCGCCACTGAAAGAATTACTGCCACAGCATTGATTGCGAATTTAAGGGTTGCGCTTTTCATCTTCTTCGTGGCCTTAAACGTAAGCCCGAGCACGATGCCGATCACGAGGTTTCCTGCCGTCCAACCGGGCATGCCGCGCAGGCCGCTTGTTAAGACGCAATAAAGAATGACGCCCTGCGTCCCGACCGCGGTACCGCTTACCACGCCAAAGGAATAACAATACACAGCCATGGCCACGTATCCGAGGCAGATATAATAATTCTCGAATACAGGCACCCTGACGCACATCGAAAGCACCACAAAAAGCGCGATGCCGATGGCCGTCACACAAAGCCACTTTGTCTTTTTGCCCATCTGTTCTCCCTTCAATACTTTAACACATTGTTTCCGCCTTTTCATCCGCTTTTCCCGAAGCGGAACGCCTCCCTCCTGCACATGCATGATAACATTAATGGCATAAAAAAAGGTCACCGCACGGGCGACCTTGAACTATAGGATTAATTTCATGAAATGAGGCCTCTGCCGCCTCTTTGCCTGTCAGATTATTCCAAGCGGGATGAGTACTATAAGGAGCACTGCCACTGCGCCCCAGATTCCGATAAGTGTTTTCTTTCTCTTTTTGGGCTCCATGAAGGGAACGTAATTGCTTGCAAGGAAGAACGGGATGTATGTGGTAATGAATACCGGAATCACACCCCACCATTTGTATACCCAGATGAATGAGTGATTTGACGTTCCTGCAAGGAAGGACTCAAAAAGTGCGAATAAAAGTGCCATTGATAATGCGCCCGCAAGCCTGCAGTCCATACCGAGTATCTTTTTTGACCTGTCCTCCGGAAGCATCTTGTAGGAAATGATGCCTGCAAGGGAGAACATCATGCTAAGCTCCCAGCACACACCTATAAGAAGAATGAACGTGGTTGATTCATTACTCACGGTCCAGAGCGGATATCCGAAGATCTTTGCTATAATGGCATTACAGATTTCATAAAACCAGTGTACCCCGTAAAGCGCAAGGCCCGCACACACAGCCTCGTAATTCTTTTTCTGGATTTCGCTCCAGTAGACATAGAATACTACTGCAAGGATAAATATAAATGTCCAGTTGAAGTTTTCAGTGCTGCGGACCACCACTGCGTCAACAAGGTCCTTTGCCTCCTGGCTTCCTGTTCCCCAAAATACAAACATTGCTTTTCCCCCTTTTGTTTCTTTACTTTATCATATCACAAAAACCTCCGGGATTACGCAAAAATAATTCCCGGAGGTTTACTATTTAAACACCTCTTTTAAATAACACTGTCTTATCCTTCATGGAAATCTTTTCTACCATAAAGCCATAGTGGAGAAGTTCCTTTTTATAGGTAAGGAAGGCGTGGTCAATGGGGAATCCCAGAATCTTTTCGATTTCCTCATAAGAAAGCTTAAGGCCGTCCGTGCCGTTTTCCCTTATAAAGTCCCACAAAGGCTGATACTTGCTCATGACATCTCACCCCTCATGTCCTGGCCCATGAGGGTCTTTATCTTTTCCTTGTCGTACCCCTTGCTGAAAAGATAGTAAAGCTTTGCGACAGCGGCTTCCGTTGTCATGTCCTTTCCGCTTACGGCGCCCACCTTTTTAAGGGCGGAGCTTGTCTCATAGGTTCCAAGACTCACCGTTCCCTGTGGACACTGCGAACACACGGTAAGGACGGTCCCGTTACTGTAGGCCTTTTCTATGATGGGAAGAAGCTTTCCTCCACCCTGCTGCGGGATGTTTCCGGCTCCAAACGTCTCAAGCACCACGCCCTTAAGTTGCTCCGTCATTATGGCCTCAAACAGTTCGAACTGTATTCCCGGAAATACCTTAATGACACCTATGGGAATGTTTTTAAACGGCACATATCTGAATTCGCCTTCATGACGGTTTCTCAGGTACACGTCATTATAGGATATGGTTATGCCGGCTTCCGCCAGTGTCGGGAAGTTTGGTGACACGAATGCGATAAGTCCGTCCGCTGAATACTTAATGGCCCTGTTTCCCCTGAGAAGCCTGTTTCCAAAATAAATGCAGACCTCATTCACCCTTCCGGAGGACGCAATAAGAAGGGAGGCAATGATGTTGTCCCTTCCGTCACTTCTTATCTCGCATAAGGGGATCTGTGACCCTGTAATGATCACCGGCTTTGAAAGCCCCTCGAGCATGAAGGACAGTGCCGAGGCCGTATATGCCATCGTATCCGTACCGTGAAGAATCACAAACCCGTCATAATCATCATATACATCCGCTATGCGCCTTCCAATGTCATTCCAGTCCTCAACCGTCATGTTTGACGAGTCCAGTATCTCCTCGGTCCTTGTTATGTCCCAAAGCGGCATTTCCAAAGCCATAAGGGCATCCATGCGGTGAAGAAGCCTTGAGAAGTTTTCCGCATCAGGCTTATAACCCTCCTCAGACTTTGTCATTCCTATCGTTCCGCCGGTGTTGATTATCAAAATGTGTTTCCTGTCATTCATTACATGCTGCTCCATTTTTCTTAAGGTTCACAGTATTCCCTGATACGCCTGTAGTTTTCGATAAGTTCGGGAAGCTTAACAGCCGCATTTGCGGGACTTGTGGATTTCAGTCCGAAATGAGGCACTGCATACTTTCCCTCATCGTACTTTTTGTAAAATTTAGTGGCCGCCCCGCCGGTGGTAAATATGGCCTTTATGGCTGCCGCCGACAGTATCACTGAAAGATCATTCGGCTTTTCACTCTTAATGCTTGTGTCGGATGCGCCCTCTATCTCGCATTCGGAAAGCACGTCCCACATTGCGATGCGGTTTCTTAAAAGAAAAGCCCTTCTTTCTTCCACCGAAACGGGGACCTCCTCTTCAAAGACGGCCGCAAGCACCCTCCACATCCTATTCTGCGGATGGCCGTAGAAAAAGCCCTGCTCCCTTGATTTTGGTGACGGAAAGGAGCCCAGGACCAGCACCCTGGAATCTTCATCATATACCGGATCAATGTTGTGTTCTATCATATCCTTTTATTCCCCTTTAAGTGATTATAATCAAAGCGCCCTGATTTTAAAAGTCCTGAAAGCCGTCTGACACAGCCTGATCACAAACAAAAACCTCCATCTGAATCCGAAATCCGGCCAGATGGAGGCATAACTTCAAAACCGATTATTTAAACAACTGTAAAGAACTTAATGACGAACAGTATTGAGATAATATATGTAAGCGCTGAGACATCCTTTGCCTTTCCTGAGAACACCTTGATGACGGTGTAGGAAATGAGTGCAAGGCCGATGCCGTGTCCGATGGAGCCTGAAATGGGCATTGCAAGGAGCATGATGAACACGGGAACAAGCTGGTCAAGGTCATTGAAATCAACCTTGCTTAATCCCTGCATCATGAGGATACCTACATAAATGAGCGCTGAAGACGTTGCTGCCGCAGGAATGATTGCCGCAAACGGGGCAATGAACATGCACAGAAGGAAAATGACAGCCGCCGTGACTGCGGTAAGTCCTGTACGTCCTCCTGCTTCCACGCCTGACGCCGATTCAACAAAGGTGGTTACAGTTGATGTTCCCGTAAGTGCGCCTGCAACGGTACCGACTGCATCAGAAACAAGTGCTTCCTTTGCATTGGGCATGTTGCCCTTTTCATCAAGCATTCCGGCACGTGACGCGGTACCTACAAGGGTACCGATGGTGTCGAACATGTCGATCATGCAGAAAGTGATGATAAGCGTGATGGCAGTGAACCAGCCGATTTCAAAGAGCCCTGCAAAATCCACCTTGAAGAGAGTTGTTGCCACCATGTCCTTAAACGGCGGAAGGAAGCTGGCCGTAGCCAAAGACTCAAAAGGATTGACATGAAGGAAAATGGCCTCTCCTGCCCAGTAAATGACTGCTGCCAGAAGCATTCCAAGAAGCACTGCCGCCTTGCGTCCCTTTTTTGCCATGATGATAATGGCAAAAAGACCGATGAACGTCGTGATGACGGTGAGCACCATCGTAGAATAGCCGGAACCCATTGAACCGCTTATGACGCTGGGAGTGAGCGCACCGAAGAAGTCACGCATCATGTAGAAGGGTGCCGCAAATCCGTTTCCGTCAGCATATATGCTCACGTTGGAACCAAAGCCGATGTTCATGAGCATGAGTCCGATTGCGGGTGAAATTCCGTAACGGACGCCCAAAGGAATCGATTCAACAATCTTCTCACGGATATTGAGAACGGAAAGGATTATGAAAACGATACCCTCCACGAGAATGATGGTAAGGGCTGCCTGGAAGGCGTTCTCATAAGTCTTTCCGGTAATGGTCACGATATTTGCAACAACAACTGCGAAGAAGCTGTTAAGTCCCATTCCGGGAGCCATGACGAAGGGCTTGTTTGCAAGAAATGCCATGCATGCCGTGCCTACCGCCGATGCGATGCAGGTTGCAAGGAACACGCCGTTCCAAAGCGGAGTGCCCGTCTGGAAGTTGGTAAGAAGATTCGGGTTAAGGGCGATGATGTACGCCATGGTCATGAATGTGGTGAGACCTGCAAGAATCTCCGTCTTCACCGTGGTTTTGTTTTCCTTTAAGCGGAAAATCTTCTCCATAATAAATTTCTCCTCGTTATTTAAAAATTACATCTATACGATGCATTTATGCACTGCTGCCGCTTTTCTGTTTCAATCAGCCTAAAATGCCGGCCACCATGAAAAGTGCCGCAAATCCTATGATGAAGCCTATAAGCTGACGTCTTGAAAGCTTTTCCTTAAAGATGATGATTCCCGTAAGTGCAGTAAGCAAGATCCTGAGGCCTGTGCAGATCGGGAAGAATACGACTGTGGGAAGCACCCCCACCAGTTTAAGGTTAATGATGTGCTGGAGGGCCATCGTGACTCCGCAGATAAGTGCTATTGCTGTCATTCCCTTAGTGTACTTAAATGATACGGGCTCCTGCTTCTTTCTGAATGCGAGCCATATCACGTTACATACGGTACAGAGGATGAATGAGTAAAACAGAAACCCCATCTGTTCCCCATTATATTCACTTGTTGTTATGAATTTCTGGAAAAGCCCCAGGAGGCTGTTCACGATGCCTGCGGCAATGGTGATTATGAGCCACTTGAACGTAACGTTCTTATCCACTTTTGCGTTTGAAGTAAGCACCATGGAAACAAGCAGAAATCCAATTCCCGCAAGCTGCCATAAGGTGATCCCCTCCTGCCAGAAAATGGGTCCCCATAAAGCGGAAAGCACAAGGCTTATTCCAAGCTGAATGAGCGTCGTGAGGGCCATGGGACCGTTTGCAAGGCTTAAAGAAAAAAGAAGTCCAGAGAGAAGGTTTGAAATACCCATTCCCACGGCAACCTTAAACGTGTAACCGGAAACCTTTACGGCACCGCCAGCAAGAACCAGGATCAGAATTACCAGTGCATTTCCAACCAGGTTGAAAGAAAGGTTGTCGCTCTGGTTTTTAAGATACTGTTTTGAAAACTTATTCTTTAATGCATTGCCAAATACCGCACTTCCGACGGTGATGGCCATCAACAGGGCTGTCATTTTTACACCTCCGAAAAACCTCCGTTATTATATTCCTTTTATTATTTTTTTACAATAAAGTATTGATGTCTCCTGTTATTTTTCACTGAAACCTGGGAAGGACCTGTTTTTATGACGGAACTTACTTATTTCCCTTGAATCATCTTATTCTCTCTGCTATAATTTTGTGGTTAATGCGAAATTAATTAAGGAAGCAATTCATTATGGTATACAGTAACATCCTCGAAGCAATGGGCCATACGCCCATGGTAAAATTAAACCATCTGGTAACGCCCGGCATGGCACGCGTCATTGTCAAGTTTGAAGGACTCAACGTGGGCGGCTCCATTAAGACACGCACGGCCTACAACATGATATTAAAGGCTGAAGAGGCCCATCTCATCGATAAGGACAGTATCATCGTGGAGCCTACAAGTGGTAATCAGGGCATCGGTCTTGCCCTCGTAGGTGCAGTCCGCGGTTATAAGGTAAGAATCATAATGCCTGACTCAGTAAGTGAGGAACGCCGCAAGCTCATTGAACATTACGGGGCGGAAGTGGTTCTCATCCACGATGCCGGGGACATCGGCAAAGCCATTGAGGAATGCCTTGAAACAGCCCTCAGGATGAAGGCCGCTGACCCGAAGGTATATGTTCCGCAGCAGTTTGAAAACCCTGCTAACACGGAAGTACAGAGGAACCATACCGCGCGCGAGATTCTTGACGACGTGGCAGGCCCCATTGACGGCTTCTGCTCCGGAATAGGCACGGGCGGCACGCTCACGGGAATCGGTGAGGTTCTTAAGGAAGCTAATCCCGATATGACCATCTGGGCTGTCGAGCCCGAAAATGCCGCCATGCTTTCAGGCGGAAGCATCGGAACTCACGTGCAGATGGGAATAGGCGACGGCGTCATTCCCGCAATCCTTAACCAGAACATTTACGATGACATCTGCATCATCACCGATGAGGAGGCACTTGGCACCTCAAAGCTTCTTGCAAGCGAGGAAGGGCTCATGTGCGGAATCTCAAGCGGAACAAACGTTGCCGCGGCTTTAAAGCTTGCAAAAAAGCTTGGCCCGGGAAAGACAGTCGTTACCGTCCTTCCCGACACCGCTGAGAGATACTTCTCAACACCCCTTTTTGAATAAAACATTTTTATATATGGGGACCGCATGCATCCGGCTTGCAGGCTTCCCTGTCGCATCAGAAAACACTCTTAATATACATGGACCGCAGTTTAAGCTGCGGTCTTTTAATGTCTGTAATATGTCCGTGCATTTTTTATACAACAAAATACTGACAAGGCATTGTTTTAACATTTAATAATATATATAATAAATGTATTAAAAAATGTACATTATATTAATATATTCAATAGTCAGAAAAGAAGGTTTAAAAATGAGTAACTGGAAAAAAATGTTATCGGCAGTTATCGCCGTTGCAGTCTTTGGCACCAGCATACCGGTTGCACCGATGCTTTCATTTGCCGAAGAAGCACCTGATATCCAGATTGAAGAGGCAGAATTCCTTCCTGATGCGGGATTTGGGATAACCGATCAGATGGAAACAGAAACGGTTGAAGAAACTATGGAAATCGATCCTCTGGATGAAACATCTGAAGGCGTTTCGCTACTTAATGCGGCTGAAGTAAAGGATCCCATTGACGACCTTATAATTGCCGGCCTTAAACTGATAGTTGAACATGTCGCAGGTTCGGCCATTGACTTTTCAACAAACAAGGTGCTGGAGGCCCTTTTCGGTGGAGATGCGGCTTCAAAGGAAATCAATAAAAAGCTGGATGAGGTACTGAAAAACCAGGAAGAGATGAAGCATGAAATCGAGGTGGTTGAGAAAATGATCACCGATGCATCACTTCAGAAGATAATAAATGATTTCCTCACTGCCTACAATGATGATGTAACTTATAAAAACTATTACCAGATGGTAACGGAAATCCAAAAAAATACGACATATACCCCGGAAGAACGTGAGGAAAAAATGATCACTGCACTGACCTCCGGTATGTCAGATGCGGAAAAAGCCTCCGGCGACGCAGAAATCGATAAATACTGCCAGAAGATTTATGCACTTCTGGTAACGGAATATACATATGACCTGACAGACAATAAGACACACAGCGGAAACCTGCTTCAGGTTTACCGGGATTACATGCGTGAGCAGGTCATGTTTGAGCATCAGGCGGATGAGGCCCTTGAAAATTTCCAGGACCTCGTCGTAGGCTATTACTTAAGTGTTGCAGTAATTGAAAGGCTGTCCCTTGAAGCCAGGGTAAAGTGGTGTAATGATAATCATGTTGACCCGATAAGTGTTGAAACACGTATACGTGAGCTTCAGTCCCAGTTACAGGGATCAGATGAAGAGCCGTACAAGAAAGTGGGAATGGACAAGCTTCTAAAGGAGCAGCGTCCCAGCGAAAAGCCGTACCGTTATTTCTGGGTACCGGGACACGAGATAAAGCTCATGCCGGTGGCCATCACCCATCAGAGGCCGGAGGAAATCTATTCCTGGGATGACGAGAAGACCATACATCAGAATGAACTTGGTGGCTGGAAGTTCAAAAAATCACGGGGATTTGTGGACAAAAAGCTGACAGAATCTTTCTGGAATCCGTTCTGGACATATACATCTGACGGAAAAAACTATGAGCTCCTTTCAGGCTCTGACTATGAGTCAATCCTTGAGGCGGCCGGCACATATAACAGCCCTGACCTGAAGACACTGTTCTTTGATAAGAACATCGGTAACTTAAGCCTCGATAACAGCAAGCATTTTACTAAAGACAGCCGGTTCCTGTTTAAGAGGACCGATAATACATATCCTTTTGAAATCAAGACACACAGCTACGTTGTCGATCACGACTATGAGCTTGTCGGCCATGGCATCAGTAATGTCAATAAATTCGAGGAAAGTCCCATTGAGCTGGGCCGCTACATGGAAATCTGGGACTTCAAGAAATATTCCTATTATGCCATCCACTATGAAAGCACCATTATTCACGGAAAATGGACAAAAGAAGGAAAGGATACCTGGTATGTCCTCGTAGCAAAGTATAACGATCCTAATGAAGAGGAATATATTGATGATGAATTCAACTATGATTTCAGCTCAGACCCGGATCCGGTAATTCCTGGCGATGATGACGACAGTTCATACAGCAACGATGTACCTTCAGGAGCCCTCACCGGAACCTGGACACTGGATGCGGATGGAAGCTGGACATTTACCGGAACAAACGGAAAGACGCTGACAGACAGCTGGGCATACATTTACAACCCGTACGCAAAAGGAAGCCAGCCGAAGGCTGGATGGTTCCGCTTTGATGCAGGCGGAAAGATGCTTGCCGGCTGGTTTGACGCTCCTGACGGAAACAGGTACTATCTGGAACCGCAGTCTGACAACACAAAGGGAATGATGCTCACAGGCTGGCAGTTCATAGACGGCAGGTGGTATTATTTCTCCGCTGCCGCAGGAAGCGGAACCATGGGTGCGCTTTTGAGAAACACCGTTACACCTGACGGCTACAGGGTAGGTACGGACGGAGTATGGATTCAGTAATCAGACGGCTTTGGGGGGTGTAGACCCCGTGAAAAAGACATTTATAATTGTACTCTGTTTTCTGATGATGCTGTGCTGCGGCTCCTGCAGGAAAGCAGGCGGCAAGGTTCCTGAGATTGTCAAAAACACTCCCGGAAGTGAAAAGTGGAACGATAAGACAGATTACGGCAGCACTGACAACCGGCTTTCCCTCCCGGAAACAAAGAGGTTGACCTCATATACTTTTATCCCACGGTATATTCCCCGGATAAAGGAAGCGGGGAGGTTGTTTCGGATATCGGGGATGCGGGCATGAGAAGCCTTTCAAAGGCTGCATTTGAAAAGCAGGCCACGGCTTTCGCCGATAGCTGCAACATATACGCCCCATTCTGCCGCCAGCTCGATGCAACCTATGCCCTGAAGCTTTCGGATGAGGAAAATGACGAACTGTTCAAATATGCCGTGGAACAGGATGCCACGGCAGCAATCGACTATTATTTTAAGCACTGCAATAATGGAAGACCGTTCATCCTTGCCGGGCATCCATCGTCCGGAAGTCGGTTAATGTGACAAAATACGGTTATTGTGGCAGAGTCCGTTTATGAATAAAAAAACTGCCACCCGAAGGTGGCAGCCCCACGGCTTCAAACCGAACCTGGCCATGAAGGTTTTCGACAGAAAGACAGAGTAAAATGATATCCTTATATGTGATCAGTAACTTTAAACACTGACGATGGTAAATAACCTATAAAAAATAATCATTCACACTAAACAGTAACCGTTTCCGGCAAGTATAAAAATCCGTCTTTCTGTCCGGAAAGATGTCGCGGGGCCTAAAAAGGCCCTGCTATTTAATTAAAGCCCAATCTCAAACTCAAAGGTCTGGTTATACTTATCGAGTGCCAGCTGCATCGAAAGTATCATTTCGTTTATCTTCTCATAGTCAGCCTTTGCAAGCTCAATGTCATAGTTTGCATAGCAGTATTCGGGAGCCTTGCTTATGTTTCCCCATGATGCGGTTGAACCAAGCCTTTCCTTCGGAAGCGTTTTGCGCATCCCGTCGAGCGTAGTCTTACGCTGGTTAAGCTGTGCCATCCTTACAAGGAGTGCGTCGATGGTAAGCATACCTTCAGCGGTTTCCACGCTGTTTTCGCAATTTGCACGGTTTATGGCGTGACGTAACGCCACTATCTTCCTGTCGATACTGTCAATGGTTTCCGAAACCATCCTGTAATCGTACTCGGGAACGACCGGCTCCTCTCCAATGGCAGCGGTGTATGTGCGCGAATCTCTCTCAACTGATATCCAGTATGACTTTTCCTCTTCGAGCTGTTTTATCTTCTTGTTGGCTAACGCCGATGTAACCTTCATGATGTGTCCCACCTCCTCATCAAATATGTCACAAGTATACCCCATATAGTGCGGCATGTCACTAAACCCGGGGTTTAAGAAGCCGTTTCCCTCCGGGACCTTATATATGGAAAACTTTTTTATACCCATATAGAAAGAAAAATGTAATTCCTATATTGATATTCTTTGTGTATAATTAGATTATCTATGAGCGTTATAGAGGTTCATGACCTGTACAAATTTTATAAGGCCGGCAAAACGGTGGTAAAGGCACTTAACGGTGTCTCTTTTAGCATTGAAAAAGGCGAGTTCGTGGCAATTATAGGTCCTTCAGGTTCCGGTAAGTCCACGCTCCTTAACATGCTTGCAGGCCTGGAGTCACCCACAAAGGGTGAAATAATCATCGGCGGAAGGCACATAGAGGGAATGAGCGAAAATGACCTCGTGGGATTCCGGAGAAGAAACGTGGGATTCATCTTTCAGAGCTATAACCTGATCCCCACAATGAACGCAATTGAAAACGTGGCTCTGCCCCTCATGTTTAAAGGCGTGCCCAAAAAAGCCCGCGAGGCTGAGGCAATCAAGTATCTTAAGCTCGTGGGACTTGAGGATTCAATGAAAAACCTCGGAAACGCCATGAGCGGAGGCCAGCAGCAGAGAGTGGGTATAGCAAGGGCCCTCACCGGGGACCCGAAGATCATCTTCGCGGATGAACCCACCGGTAACCTTGACACAAAGACCTCCGCGGAAGTCCTTAAGCTTCTAAAGGACGTGTGCGCGGAAAATCAGAAAACGCTCATCATGGTTACACACAGCCCGGCAATAGCCAAAACGGCTGACAGGCAGATAACGATAGTTGACGGAAAGATAGTGGAATCCGGAGTTGATATAGTTTAAAAGGAGTTGCAAAGGATGACTAAAAACGCAAAGCTATTAATGGCTTCCCTTTACACGGCCGTGATCGTGGCAGCGTGCTCTTTTTCGGCATTTGCCATTGAAATAACGCAGAAATCCATACAGACAGGAAATATGGGGCAGAACATGTCAGTGACCTTCCAGTACGAGGTCACGGAAAATGATGCTTCATCAGATTTAGAGTATTATGCAGGAATTCAGGTTGGAAGTGCATATGATGACCAGTATTTTGATGATGAGGTGCTGTATGGAATCTTCCCGTTTGAAACTCCGTCCGAAAAAAACACAGTTGTAAAGATAGGAAAACTGAGGAAAGGCACACATCAGGCAAGCGTTACGATGAGGCTTCGCCGTGACATTACGGAAGGCTACTATAAAGTTCCTGTGTTCATAAGTAATGAACCCGAATACAGCGGATATCCCACATACATCAAGATCTATGTAAAAAAATCTTCCGGTGGCGGTGAACATGAGACCACAGCTCCCCAGAGCCGCGTTACATTTGAACTTGGTGAGGGACAGCTCACACCTTACGGCGTATATCCGAACGTGATGGACTTTGCAATCAACCTCCGCAATTCCGGCACAATCGGTGCCCAGGACGTAAAGGCGTCCATGATATGCGAACAGTCATCAACAGATTTCCCGTTTGAGATAAACGAAACCAATTACGACCGTCACTTTGACCTTATCCAGAGCGGTGAGACCGTACAGCTTCCCTACAGCTTTGCAATCAGAAAGGATACCTACAGCGGCTACTACCCCATCAAGGTAAAGATCACCTACAGGGAGTCGAGCGAGGGCGAAATCCTCACATCCGAACAGCAGTTCTTTGTACATATAAAGGGAAAGGAAAAGGAAGAGCCCAGCACTTCAAGTGCCTTCAATGCAAACGACCGTGTCAAGGCACGTATAGTAGTGGACAGCTTCCGTACAAATCCGGAGGTGATCTATGCGGGTCAGGATTTTGAGCTTGTGATCACAATGAAAAATGCTTCCGCCGACGTGGAGGCCTCAAACATCCTTTTCACATTTGAATCCGAAAAGGTCAATAACTCTCCTGCATTTACCACACAGACAGGTTCAAGTTCAACTGTCGTCAACTCCCTGAAGGGCGGTGAGTCAGCAGAACTCCGCATGTATTTTTCCGCCAAGGCCGGCATCGACCCGGGTGCATACGGAGTGAACATCAGCGAAAAGTATGATTCTCCTGAATTCAAAAATGCTGAGGAAAAGGTTTCCATCGACATTCCCGTCAAGGCCATATCAAAATTCGGAATCGGAAACATTGAGCTTCTTCCTGAAAGCATTGAAGTGGGCAGCGAGATCAACGTCATGTTCCCCGTCAACAACACCGGAAAGACCATCCTCTACAACACCACCGTCCGCTTCGAGGCGGATTCAATCAATAACTCAGAGATTTATCTTGGAAACATCAAGCCGGGAGAATCCGCAAACGTTGACACGATGCTGAAAGGAATAGCGGCAACTGAGGATGACGGTACGGTCAACGTGCTGGTTTCCTATGAGGACGAATACGGTGAGATAACGACCGGGGAAAAGACAGTAACCTTCTATGTTTATGAGGCTCCCGCCGATGAAATTTTTGAGTACATCCCTGAGCCACAACCCGAACCTGAACCGCCCTTCTACAAAAAGAAATGGTTCATTCCCGCAGCGGCAGTCGCCGGTGTCTTCCTTATAATCATAATTACCGCTATAGTAAAGAGCGTTAAGAAAAAGAAAGCTTTAGCAGGGGAAAAGCTCTGATGAGAATTTCTGACATGTTCATTCAAAGCCTGAAAAGCCTGAGGCGCCGCCGCCTCAGGACTTTGCTTACCGTATTAGGCGTTGTCATTGGTACCGCATCGGTGGTAACCATGCTGAGCCTCGGGTACGGAATGGAAAAAATGACGGAGGACATGTATGCCTCCTACGGCTCAATGAACATGATAAATGTGTCAACGCCTTACAACGATGATACAAAGCAGCTTACCGACAAAACCATTGCCCAGTTTGAAAAGCTTCCGAACGTCGAGTTTGTGTCACCGACCCTTTCAGTGAATGTCATCTTAAAACAGGGAAGCTATACGGCGGATACACAGCTTATCGGCACGACCACCAGATATCTTGAGACCATTGACCTGGGAAGCGGAACCATTCCAAAGGAAGGTGAGCTTTCTCTCGTCATGGGAAACATGATCAAGATCTTCTTCAACAAGGAGCACAGCAGGGAAAACTACTGGGAATCCGGTGTCGTACCAGATGTCGATTATGACAAACCACTTTATATCATCTACGACACCTCAAAATATTACCAGGCACAGAATTCAAAAGAAGCAGGCAACAGCGGCCCGAAGAAATACCTGATAAATGTCGCGGGTGTTGTTGAGGGCGATTTTGAGACATGGAATCAGAACGCTTATTCAATCTACACTGACATTGATGCCCTTAAGTCACAGCTTAAGACCATATTTAAGAAGGATCCCATACCCGGACAGCCTACCAATAAGAAAGGCAAGCCCTACGGCTACTTTATTTATAATGAAGCCTATGTTTACTGCGACAACATGAATAACGTGGTGGACGTCCAGCAGAAAATCACAAACATGGGCTATAATGCCTCATCGAACATGGAGTGGCTGAACCAGAGCAAGGAACAGACCAACATGATTCGTGCCGTCCTGGGCGGTATCGGCGCAATATCCCTTCTGGTTGCCGCCATCGGAATCGCGAACACGATGATGATGAGTATTTATGAGCGCACAAAAGAGATAGGCATAATGAAGGTTCTTGGCTGTGACATGGGAGAAATAAGAAACCTGTTCCTTATAGAGTCAGGATTCATCGGACTTATCGGCGGCAGCCTGGGTGTGGGCTTAAGCTACCTGCTCTCGTATATAGTCAATAACCTGGGTATGTCCGCTTCCTTCATGGGCCTGTCAGGAAACATGTCCCTCATCCCCATGTGGCTCGGCCCCACGGCTGTGGGATTCGCAATAATAATCTCCATGGCGGCAGGCTTCGCGCCTTCGGTAAAGGCAATGAATCTCAGCCCTCTCGAGGCAATAAGAAATGAATAAAAAAATACATCTTACTCCTGTGAGCATTTTTCACTACATAAGACTTATCTACAGGTCGCTGCTTTTTCTGGCGGCCTTTTTTGCATACATATTCGGAAAACTTGATGAAATCAGTTCACGCCCCCTTATCATGAGCGTCATATGGGTGGTGTTCGTTGTTGAAATGCTGTTCCGTTTCTTCCCCTCCAGACTTGAAAGTCCCGGATGCCAGAAACAGTTCGCAAGAAACTACATAAAAACCGGCCGCACGGACATTGTCATGCAGGATAACCACGCTACCATGCTGGTTGCCCTGACCTGGATAATGTTCAATGGGGTGATAGGGTTATTAAAAATGTCCGACATACTTGATGACGGCTTCATGATTCTGTTATCATGCGCTTATTCAATATGTGACATGATATGCATCCTGTTCTTCTGTCCCTTCCAGACCTGGTTTTTGAAAAACAAGTGCTGCGGAACCTGCCGCATATATAACTGGGACTACGCCATGATGTTCACCCCGCTTTTCTTTGTAAAGAGCGCTTTCTCATGGAGCCTTCTCATTCTTGCGGTAGCGTTACTCCTCCGCTGGGAAGTGGCCGTCTATAAATATCCGGAACGTTTCTCCGAAAACACGAATGAATACCTTCACTGCCAGAACTGTACTGAAAAGCTCTGCACACATAAAAAACAGCTGAAGACCTTATGGGTCAAGGCGGCGGAGTTCTCAAAGGAGAGGATAAAGAAGCTGCAGAAGTGATTCTTATTACACATACACAAAGGAAGAGATTTTTCCTCTGTGTTTTGTTGAAATATCTGTATTCAGCGTAATATAAGAATGAAAGCTCCTCAGCGCGTTTGCTGAGGGGCTTTACTTATGTTCTTTCCATCATATTATAAGCAGCAGTACCGCCGCAATGCCTGCCACCAAAATGATGGGCAATGCAATAATCGCGAGCCCGAAGGCCCCGATTGCGAGGAATCCTAAAATTGTATATCCGATGACTCCCAGCACTGCTCCGAAGATCTTCCCAACTATCCTAAGGAGCCAGCCCGTAAGTTTGAAGATTCCTGCAAACAGAAGAACTGTTATAATAATACTTATGAGCATTTGTCTCACCTCCCTTTAATCAATATCTTAACTTATAAGCACTCCCCATTAAAGCCACGTCTGTGCGTATTATCCTTTTCTATTCTGCCAATTATTGCTTTTTTTCCAAAGAGGCTGTAAACTGAAATCCGTACACAAAAAAAACGACGGCTTTGCAGGATAATGTTTTTTCGGGCCATGCCCCGATGGACAGACGGCACTCATCCCCACCCTGCGGTACAAAGATGCCTGGTTTAAGATAAATAACAGGAACACATATGAAAAAGAATTATCTCATGTTAATAGGTTCCATGCTGATCTTCGGCACGATCGGCATTTTCAGGCGGTACATACCGCTTTCTTCTGCCGCCTTAAGCTTCGTGCGCGGCATACTTGGAGCATCCTTCCTGCTTCTGATAAGACGCGGCATAAGGCTTGACTTCGGAAAAAAGAAGGTGGCTCTTCTGGTGCTTACAGGTGCGGCCATCGGTGTTAACTGGATATTCCTTTTTGAAGCGTATAATTACACTACCGTTGCAACGGCCACGCTCTGCTATTACATGCAGCCCACCATAGTAATACTGCTCTCGCCTCTCATCCTTAAGGAGCAGCTTACCTTAAAGAAGATTCTCTGTGCAGCGGCAGCCGTGTTCGGTATGGTTCTTGTTTCAGGAATAACCGAAGAAGGCGGCGCCGGGGCTTCGGACATAAAGGGCATAGTGTTCGGGCTCATGGCCGCACTTTTCTATTCAGCAGTGATTTTCCTCAACAAAAAAAATCCCGTGGATGACTCCTACGGGAAAACATTCATTCAGCTTGGTTCAGCTGCAATTGTACTTATTCCTTACCTGGCTTTAACCGGTAATTTCATGATGCCCGGAAAAACACTCAACTTAACGGCGGTAATCATGATAGTAATCGTGGGTATCGTGCACACTGGAATAGCATATGCTCTTTACTTTAAGTCGATGGAAAATTTAAAGTCCCAGACCGTTGCAGTCTTAAGCTACATTGACCCGGTATCGGCGCTCATTCTTTCAGCCATCTTTTTAAGCGAGCCCATGAGCATAAGGGGCATAATCGGTGCCGTTCTTATCCTGGGTGCGGCACTTATCGGGGAACTGTAAACTCCCGGTCATCGGAATCGGCGCAAGCCGCATAAACAGCTCCTTTTTCTGCCAGCTTAAGCAAAACGCAGACGGAACTGTGTCAGTCATTATTTAAGAATTATCGGAATGCCGCATACCATGCGCACCACCTGCTCCGCCTCTTTTGCCAGAAGCACTGAAAGACGTCCTGACGCCTCACGGCCGATGCGTTCCGCACGGTTTGCGGGGATGACACCGCTTCCCACTTCATTAATCGTAACAACTTTTTTATCCTTAAGCTGCTCGAATAAAAGGGCAGCTTCATTTATTTTTGCCTTTTCAGTCCGTGCCACTCTTTCATCGGCGGTAAGCCCTTCCTCTTCCGCGGCACGAAGCGCCTCAAAAACTGAGCGTTCCACGTTAAGAATTACAGGCGCGTCCGAATACGGATCGTAGGACATTTCTTCATCCGTAAATCCGAGACTTCTTACATATGTTTTCTTTCCTGAAGCTTCGCTTCCTGTTACTAAAATCATATTTCCCTCCCATGAATGGCGGATGCTATAAATACAAGTTTTTATAACTTATGTTGTAGTGGGATATTTATCATTTTTGAGGTTTGGCCCACTACTTGTAATGGGACATTTGCTTTTTTCGGGGTTAGTCCCACTACGTTTATTAAATAAATGCTCTTATATTCATGCTTTTATAATGGGACATTTGGAGCAAATGGCATTTGGCCCACTATTTTAACACTATTAACTGACCTTTTTAAGAAACTTTGTAGTGGGACATTTCGCTTTGTCGACACTTTTCCCACTACTTGTAATGGGACATTTGCCGTTTTTTTATCTTTCCCACTACATGGCTCGCGCCGATGCGCATTCGCGGCAGTCATATAAGCAATTTTCGCGTTGATTCAAGACTTAATTGATCATGTGGCCGATTTCAGCTTTGTTTTGGTTGCAAATCCACGTTACGCAATCAGTTTCTCCGATAAAACAAGCGCGGCCAAAAGCGCGAGCTCCGTGACTGAAATCAGAAAACCCGCAATGTCGCCGGACATGCCGCCAAATTCCCTTAATGCCATACGCCTTACTGAAAACGCACATATCACTACGGCTGCCGCCGATAACGCACCGCACAAGGGTGAAATGAAGGCCATGGCCACAAGAAGCAGCACGCACCATATAATCAGGATGACAGCCGCCTTTTTCGATGCGCCGTCACGGAAGGATTTTAAAAGTCCCTCTTTTCCCGAAGATGGAAAAGCCGTTCCCGCAAATGCGCCTGCTGCCCTTGAAAGCATGGGGATGAGAACAAGCAGTATGACGTTACCCCCCATACTTCCGGCTTTTTCTGATGTTCCGCCTGCAACAATGCCTGCAGCTTCCCCTGCCAGTGCAAAATATGCAATCATGTAAAAGCAGAGCCAGATGATGGCAAATGCACCCGCGTGGGAATCCTTTAGGATTTCCCGCTTCCTTTCCGGTGAAGCGTGGCTTGAAACCGCGTCCACGGTATCACAAAAACCGTCAAGATGTATACCGCCCGATATCGCAACCGGAATGAGGGTGTACCCTGCTGCCGTAAGAAGCTGTGAAAAGCCTAAGACTCCTGAAATAAGGTACCATAAGTAAAGGCACCCGCCTATGACCGCCCCCACAAGTGGCAGCGAACACAGCATGTACTTCATGTTTTCCTGCTTCCATTCCACGATGGGCATGGGAATCACGGAAAACATTGAAAAAGCCATATCTATTGATCTAAGTAAGGTCTTCATCATTAAAGCCTTTCTGTTGATGTGCTCCTCTTTTTGACACCTGATCAGCCTTCAGCAGCGGATCACATGTCCTTTATTACTATGGGAACCCCGGCGACCATCTCAATTACTTTGTCCGCTTTTTGGGCAATTGCCGCATTTATCTTTCCCATAACGCGGATATAGGAATCCGTGGCCTCGCCGTAATTGACGGGCTCCGCACCCACGTCGTTAGTTATGATCACAAGGTCATTGCATGAATTGATCAGGTTTTCAACTCCGGCCATCACATCATCGTATGGATCATGAAAGTTTCCCTCATCATCAAACATCTCATTGGCCGTAAGGTTACAGATGCACTCCAAAAGCGCGGTTCCCCTTTCAGGGAATTTAAGGTCCTTTAACCCGGTGTAGCATTCGTAAGTCTCAAAGCCCTTTCCGGCACGCATTGCACGGTGGCGCTTTATGCGGGCCTCGCCTTCCGCGCCGTACGGTTTCATCGCTGCTATATAATAGCGCGGCTCCGGCATTTTGACGCATACGCCTTCAGCATATGAACTTTTTCCGCAGGCCGATCCGCCCGTAAAAAGTATGATCATCTCTTATCCCCTTCCTGGACGGTGTAGGGTTTAAGCCCCGTATCGTTAAAGGCAACTCCGCTTTGGTAAACGGAAAGTGCCATGTCAAGAAGCGGCAGCATGCACACGGCGCCGGTTCCTTCTCCAAGCTTCATCTTTGCATATAAAATGGCTGGCTCACCAATCTCATTAAGGATTGCTTCTGCAGCCGGCTCCGCCGATGAGTGGCTCGGAATCATTGCCTTCCTTGATTCCGGCTCAAGCCTTGCGGCAATGAGTGCAGCAATGGAGCTTATGAGTCCGTCTATCACTACGGGTATCCTTGCCTCATACCCTCCAAGGAAAAGTCCCGCCATGCCTGCAATGTCAAAGCCGCCAAGCTTTGAAAGGACATCAACGGGGTCATTTTTGTCAGGCTTATTTACCGCAATTGCGCGGTTAATGGCGTTAACCTTCCGTACAAGACCTTCATCTGAAAGTCCTGCCCCGCGCCCGGTGACGCTTTCAACGCTCATGTCAAGAAGGACTGAAGCAACGGCACTTGAAGTTGTGGTGTTTCCGATTCCCATCTCTCCGGTGATGATTATGTCGTAGCCCTCTTCCTTATATTTTTTTGCAAGACTGCGCCCATATTCGATTGCGGCAAGGCAGTCCTCACGGCTCATTGCAGGACCTTCTGCAAGATTTGCTGTTCCGTCTTTTAGATGCGGTCCTTCCACACCCGGGACATGTACCAGCATGCCCATGTCAACAGGGACAACATCTGCATGCGCCACGGCTGCCATACGGCATACCGATGTCTTATGAAGCGCGATGTTTCCCGCCTGGATTGCCGTTACGGAGGCATCAGTCTGGGTCACCCCCTCCTTAACCACGCCGTTATCAGCGCACATGACGCATACGATACGACGGTCAATTGAAACATCCTCAGTTTTCGTGAGCGCGCCAATCTTTATTATTAGATGTTCAAGCGTCCCAAGTCCGTCCAGGGGTTTTGCCACGCTGTCCCAATGGGCTTTTACAAGTTTTCCGTAATCCATTTCAATCCTCCCAGACTGAATGCAGGTCATGCATCCACTGATAAACATCCATCTGATAAACACAGTCAAGGTTTTCTTTATTAAGGATCTCAGAAGCCAGACCCTGCGCCTTTAATGCACCGTGGTCCATTAGTAAGGCGTTTGTCCCGTATTTTTTTGCCAGGGACAGGTCATGAACCACGGATACCACCGCACGTCCCGGTGTCTTAAGCCATTCAGAGACAAGTTTAAAGATCTGTTTCTGATAAATAAGGTCCAGGTGATTCGTGGGCTCATCCAGCAGTAGGATATCCGGGTCCTGTACGAGGACCTGAGCCAGGAACGTACGCTGCAGTTCTCCACCGGAAAGTGTGAGCACCGACTGGGTACGCTGACTTTCCATTCCCACAAGTTTTAATGCCTGGGTTAGACGTTCTTCATTTGAGATATCATTCTTTTCATAATGACCCTCTTCCCGTCCGGTTGCGGCCACGCTCCTGCTTCCGTCATGTGAACGCGAGTATAGTCCCAGCTCCACAACTTCCTCAACTGAAAACCCATATCCCACGAAATTATTCTGTGAAAGCACACCCACTCTTCTGGCACGTTCCGCGGGCTTAAGCTTTTTGATGTCTTCACCATTTATAAGTACTTCCCCGGTATAGGGGGCACTCTGTGCGATTGCAGCAAGCGCGGTCGATTTTCCGGCACCGTTTGGCCCCGCAATCATGAGCCACTCGCCTTCATCCACCGTGAAGGAAAGACCGGAAAGTGCCGTAAATGAGCCGTATCTGACGGTCAGGTCCTTAACACAGAGCATCATTTTCCCTTCCTCCTTGCGTAGATGTAAACAAATACAAGTGATCCGATTATACTTGTAACGACGCCTATCGGAAGCTCCTTCGGGTTAAGCAGTGTCCTTGCAATAAGGTCCGAAATCATTAAAAAGCAGGCTCCCGCGAACATTGAAATGGGAAGAAGCCTTTTGTGATTGGGGCCCACGACTATCCTTACCATGTGCGGTGTGACAAGACCCACGAAGCCAATTGTTCCGCCTATGCTCACACACACGCCGATGAGCACGGAAACTGTTATAAGTATGGCGAGCTTGACTTTTTTCACGTCAACCCCGATATGTGAGGCATTATCCTCACCTACCGCAAATGCATTAAGTTCGTTTGAATGCAGAAGGAGAACCGTCCCGCAGATAAGGAGTGCCGCAAAAAGCACTGCCGCATCGGCGTAGCCGCTTCCCTGTAAGGAACCCATGGTCCAGAACATGATGCTTCTGATCCTGTCTGAGGCAAAGGTTATAATTATGTTCATGATGCTTGACGCAAACATTGAATAGATGACACCCATGAGGATTATGGTGTTTGTTGAAAGCGTGTGGTCAAGCTTATATGAAAGTGTGAGTATAAGCAGAAGTGAAAGGAATGCCGCGGCTGCCGCCAATATCATGGTACCCGCAAAGGGCACTCCCGGAAAATTTATGCCAAACGCTATGGCCGTAACGGCGCCCAGTGCAGCACCTGACGAAACGCCCAGCGTTGAACCGTCAGCAAGCGGATTTTTAAGAAGTCCCTGCATGGATGCGCCGCAGACTGAAAGCGCCGCACCCGAAAGTGCAACACAGATTACACGGGGAACACGAATGGACATGATTATGGGGGAGTTGAAAAGCTCCCTTAACGGAACGTCCACGCTTCCCGCACGTACGCAGAGCAGAAAGACAAAAAGCGTTACTGCTATTGACGCCGCATACATCCCTATGGTAAATTTCCCGTTTCCTTTTTTCATATGATGTTCCTGTTACAGAATTGATATGGTTTCTCTGCTATTTAATCCATATTTATCCTTAAAAACGTTCCTGCCATTTTTATGATTTACACTTTGAAGGCGGTCCTTAAGCTGTAAGGCTCATGCTGCAGGCCGTTCGTCACCTTGCAAACTCATAAAGGGCCTTTACACCGTCCAGAAGTCTGGGACCCGGACGTGAAAGCTCGTTGTCTCGAAGGTTAAGGATCTTTTTTTCCTTAACCGCGGTCACGTTTTCCCAGCCTGTCCTTGCAAGTATTTCCTCCTCGGGTGTGGGGCCTTCCCCATAGTACATTGAAACCGTAACTATGTAGTCCGGATTTCTTTCGAGCACCTGCTCCTCTGAAATTTCAGCCCATCCGGTAACATCATCAAAGCAGTTTTTAAGTCCCATCATTTCCGCAGCCTCATTCATGAAGGTCCCATTTCCTGCGGTCCAGAGACCGTACTGAAGCGGTGATACTTCAAAGTAAACTGTTTTCGTTCCATCTGATATGGGATTTCCCTTAATGTCCGCAAATCCGGCCTTAAGGCTCTCTATAAGTGTATCTGCCTTCTTTTCAGCATCGGCTCCAAGGTAAGTACTGATGGTCTTTATCATCGTGTAAACTTCATCGATGTTATTGGCCCTGCTTCTGTAGGTCGTTATCCCGACCTTTTCAAGCTGCTCCGCAACCTCTGCTTTCTGGTCCATGCTTCCCATGAGGACAAGGTCCGGATTTAATGAAATTATCTGTTCAATATTTGTTTCATATCCTGACTGAACCGAAGGAACGTCAAGTACTTCCGCCGGGTAGTCGCAGTATTCTCCTCTTCCAACAATCTTGTCACCAAGTCCCAGCGCATATACCACTTCACAGTCTGCCGCGGTAAGGACAACTATTCTCTCAGGTGAAGCGGACTGTTTTTCAGTTTCTTCCACGGTGACAGCCGCTTCCTGTGTATCGCCTGCTATCTGTGAAGTTACTGCAGGAGTCGCCGTTTTACCGGCGCAGCCACATAATATAAGACCTGATACTAATGCCGTCACAATTAATAAACCACTTTTTTTCATAACTTTTTCTCCAGAAAAAATTTTTGGGAGGCAGTACCAGAGTACTGCCTCCCCTTTGCCGGCACATCACTTTCTGGAGGGCACCTTCCAGTGATGTGTAACAAAAAAGAGAGCTTAAACTCTCTTCCCAATGTATTGACCACCCCATCCGTCGCAGGGCGTTGTCAACAGGAAGACCGGACTTATGCATAAATGCCATTACCGTTGCGGGACAGTCCCGGAATCTCACCGGAGTTCCACCTCTTTATTTGTACGCTAATAATACACCCTTTCGGGATTCTTGTCAAATTTACATCAGTTCAGTCCCAGAATGCCGCGGCCTTCGGGCAGTGCCTTAAGACTTCTTCCTGCTCGATGATACGGAATCCGTGGTAGAAAAACCGCGGAACGGTGATGCATGTGAAGAATGTTCCCTCTCCATAAGGATCCATGTTGCGGCTTCCGAAGATGACGCCTTTCGGGAAATAGAGCATAGGCTCCGCGTCCGGCTCAATTCCAAGCTTCTTTATGGTCAGTTCTCCGTTATCACTGATGATCCATACCGTAAGGGGTGAGCCTGCGTTATAGCACCAGTACTCGTCACAGTCTATACGGTGAAACAGGGTCTTCTCCCCCGGACCCGAATAAAAATAGCAGCTTCCTGAAGCGGCACGGCTCTCCTTTGGGAACGGGTAACTGCATTCCGCATACCTTCCGTTTTCCTCGTGCGGCTTCATGTCATACTTTCTTATCATTTCCTGGATCTTGCAGCGGTTATCCATATTTTCCTCCCCAAACTCAATTCAGGTTTTATACTATTCTTACCGTATGTGAAAGGCCGTCCTCGCCCCCGATGACCTTCATGGCGAAATCAAACCTGTCAGCCTCAACTGAAAGCCAGAAATCAGACTCCGGGAAAACCTCCTCGTTTCCAAGGAAGAACTTCTTTCCGTCATCAGCCTTACATTCCTCAATCCCTTTAGAAAGGTCTATGGTCTCACCCTCTAAAAGTGCCTTTATGTACTCCGCGCAGAGCGTGTCCTCACGCGTTTCCTTCTTTCCCGCAAGTCCCATGCACACAAGGGAAACGTCCTTTGGATCCTGCCTTTTAATGTAATCGGCGATAGCCTTTCCACACACAAGGCTTCCGCATACTATTTCAGTGGCGTCCTTTGCGTTTGCAATTCCCTGTGTGCCTGCGCTCGTGGTATGTACGACGGTCCTGCCCGTAAAATCATAGTCCTTCACTGCAGTGGGCGAGTTTCCGAAATCAAACCCGGGGCATTTTGCACCGCCGCGCTCTCCCATGAGAAGCGTCCCGGGATGCTCATCCCTGTACCTGTAAGCATCCTCAATGGAAGCCATGGGTATGAGGTCCTTCGCACCGTTACTGATCACGTACGCCTCGACGGTCATCGCCCTGAATACGTCGATGATGACTGTAAGTCCCTTTGCCGCCTTTGCACCGTCAATCAGCTGCAGAATCTGAACATTCATTAAAAAAATCTCCTTATGTTAAATCTCAAGTTACAGTATACTCTTTTTTTGTGAAGCGGGATACCTTTTATCAATTACCGCAAGGAGGATACCAAGGACCACTATCACGATGAGGGCTGCCGCCCAGATGTTCCTGTTTGGAAGGAAGGATGTCGTTCCATCGGAGTTTATTATCAGTTCCGCATTTTTTAATACGGCTGCGCCGATGGCCGGTCCTATGAGTCCCGGCACAAACACCTGCCCGATTATCCTCACTCCCTGGAACTGTCCGGCCCTGTTTTCCGGAATCCTGTCCCTTATGGCTGCAGCAAACACCGCCATGCCGCAGAGATAGCCGGCCATCATTAATAGAGAACCGATAAATACGGGCACAATCAGCTTAAAGACGTACAGAAGCACATATCCCGCAACAAGCATGATTACCGGAAACCTGACTGCAAAATAAAATCCCCTCCTGTCATACACCTTGCCGTAAAACGCGGTGATGACCGCCGCAAGGATGATGGCCGGTGCGAGCACTAAAACGTAGTTACTCAGCTGAAGGCTCTTTTCGTAATAGATGATAAGGTACGGCATGAACACCTGAATGGAAATCCCGAATACTGAAAAGCAAAGAAGAAGTGCATACAGGTATCTGTTCTCCCTGAAGGTGGACGGCTTAAAGCTGTAGGTAAGTGTCCCGATAAAGCTGTCTTCAGACTTTTTAAGTCCCGGCTTATCCTCGATTATGAAAAGTCCGAGTATTCCTATGGCTGTCGTACAGATGCCGATTATGTAGTAGATGGCCGTCCATGCCTCATGGGTGTCAAGGTTAAAGCTCATGAATCCGCCGAAAACTATCAGGATTGAAACAAGGGGCATCATGGAATTTATGCCTTCAATGAGGCCGCGGTTCGTGTTGTCTCCCCTGTCGGTGAGCCATGCGTTATATGCGGCGTCATTGGCGGCAGACCCGAAAAAAGTCATGACGCAGTCCATCACTATGGTCATGAACACGTTTTTTATGTAAGCAAAGCTTACTATGGACACTCCCCAGATGATGTATCCGACTGACATGAATGCCTTACGTTTTCCCACCTTGTCTGAAACTGTGCCCATTATGATGGTGGTAAGCGCGGCCATTACCGCGCTCGCCATTACCATGGCCGAAATATCGGCGGCAGACGCATTAAACATCTTGTAGATGAAAACGTTGAAATACATGTTTTCAACCACCCACGCGACCTGGCCCATCAGGCCGAAGATCACCATTGCTATCCAGAATTTCTTACCAAGCTTTGTCATTTTCACATTCCCTAAATTCCACAGGATACGTCTTTAACTGTGCGCCATTTATGATGGCTTTCTGATTATTACAGAAGGCTCCTGAAAACCGTTTACTTTCCGCCCTTATGTGCCTCAACAAACTCCTCAATGACCGGATTGATGATGTCAGGCCTGTCTGTGTTTGCATTGTGACCTGCGCCTTTGATCATCACAAGCGGGATACCGGAACGCTTCGTCCATTCCTTATTATATTTTTTTGCCTCACCGGCTTTATCCTTTTCCCCGCAAATCAGAAGTGCCGGGCAGTATATCTCATAAGAAAGGTCCGCCTCTATGGCCTCGGCCAGCATCCGGTAGCCGTGGCCTGCAAGCCGGGCGTAGTATCCGGGGTCATCGGCGTAAGACATCATCATTTCGCGCATGAGCTTCCGCCCGTACTCTGTTTCCGCCGTTCCCCTTACGCCGTCCCTTAAAAGAAGCTTCCACGGATACCACCTGTACATCAGTTCACATTTTTTAAGGGCCTTTATCTCCCAGTCTTTCATATATTCACGCTTTAACGGGGCGGAATCGATGGATATGAAGCCTGAAAGAGAATCGGGAAACAGCTGCATGAATGCCTGTCCCACATAACCGCCCATGGACTGTCCGATAAGAAACGGTTTTCTGATGTCTTCCACCGCAAGTATTTCAAAAAGCCAGCAGGCCTTATCCATAAGGTCAAAGCTTAGTTCAAAAGGACGTGACATGTTATGGCCCGGGGCATCCCATGTAAACAGATTGTACTTTCCCGAAAAGTACTCGACCTGTCTGTCGAACAGCCTGTGGTCCGCCGTAAGTCCGGGAAGAAAAACAAGCGTCTCCTTCCCCTTTTCAATTTCATCACTTACCCAGTAATGTATTACACCGCATTTTGTATTGTAAGTTTTCTCTGTCATTTTTATCTGTAAGCCCTCTTAAAATGTCATTCATTCCATCTGTATCCTTTTATTAATAACTGTGACCTGATGTTCACATTATAGTGAACGTAAGGACCGCTGTCAATTTAATACAGAACTACCATTCTTCCTTATTCATCATATCAGCAAGGATAAATTCCCCCCATGAATATTCAGACAGAAACTCTCCCGTAAACTTATCCCGTTCCCCCATGTTTTTATCCTGCCAGGCATAGTAGTCGCAGTCGAACATTTCAGTGTTAACCAGTTTCCCCCTGGCAGTAGAGCACAGCATGCCTCCTATTCCGTTTTTTTCAAGCACATTCCTGAGACGGGTTACTGCATTGTAATAAACTTTCATCTCATCATTACCATATGGCCTGTTTTCCCACAGTGTGCTGTAAATCTCCTCGTTGCTTGCCTCCTTTCCCCTCCTGGTCACCAGAAATGCAAGGATTTCCTTCGCCCTTCCGGTAACCGGTACCGGTTTTCCGTTTTGTGTTACAAGAAATCTGCCAAAAGTCTGAACATATATCTCTTTATGCTGTCTCTTGGAAAGAAGTTCCATTCTCTCCGCCATCTGCTTTATCACGTCCCGCCTGTAAGGCTTTACGATGTAATAATCGGCACCTATCTCATTGGCCTCCCTGACGTAATTATCATAAGCGGTCACAAATACTATCAGCATGTCCTGACGCAGTTTCCTCAGTTCACCTGCAAGTTCTATCCCTGTGATTCCGGGCATTGCGATGTCTAATACAGCCAGCTCGACTTCGTTTCTCCTTACAAACTTAAGTGCCTCCTCCGGAGTCTGATATTCCCCCACAATATTCAGTTCCCCGATTCCCTCACTCATCCTTCTGAAACCCTTTATCATAATGGGTTCGTCATCAACAACAATTGTCCTCATTATGTTAACCTTTCCAAATTTATCGTTCTGCAGGTATCTTTACCGAGACCGTTGTCCCTATCCCGATATCACTGATGATTTCAACATCTGCACCCAGCATCTTTTCCAAACGGAATACAAGGCTGGACAGGCCTGTGGAATCACGTTCACCACGTTCCACTTCATCTTTTATCTTTTCATAATCAAACCCGACGCCGTCATCCTTGATGGTTACGTTCACTGTCCGTCCTGTTCTTTCTGAAGAGATACATACTGTTCCTCCCTGTGCACCCCTTCGGTATATGCCGTGTCTTATTGCATTTTCGACAAGCGGCTGAATGGACATTGGAACTATCATGAAGTCGTCATAATTTATTACATATAGAACCTTAAGCCTGTCCCCAAAGCGCATCTTTTCTATATTTACGTATGCCTTTATGTTTTCCAGCTCCTGACTGAACGGAATCAGGTCATTATTTGACATCGACCTGATGCATGCCCTTAGGTGGATCGTGAAATCATATATCAGTTCAGATGCATATTCGGGGTCCTCAAGCATTATCTCCCTTATTGATGCCAGGGCATTATACAGATAATGGGGCTGTATCTGGTTTATTGAATTCTTTAACCTGGAATCACTCAGTTCCTCAGTAAGCTTTAAGATTTCCTTTCTGTACTGCCTTACGATTATCAAACCAAGAACGGTCAGGAAAAGTGTCAATGAAACATAGATGATTATGAACCCGGATTTTCTAAAGATGTCATTGCTTCTTTTCAAATAAAGACCTCCTTCGCCTTATTTGTTGATAATTTTATAAAACCTTCACCAACTGATTACCAATGCGTAAGCATAACCAAAATTTTACATGACTGTTATACGTACCCAAACGCTGCTGACAATAAAAAAGCCCTTATCGGTTTGCCCGATAAGGGTTTTGTCAGCCAATAAATTTTTTATCAGATGTTCTTTTTAAAGGTTTTGTGTATCTTTACATTTTCAAAACCGATATGCTCATAAAATGCATGAGCCTCTTTTCTGTAGTCCGCAGAATTTAATATAAGAGCCGTGCACCCGATGCTTCTGCTTCCCTGATTTCCATCCATTCGGTCTCCTTTTCAGATTCCGTATTCCGCAATGAAATGCCTTACGAATTGCTGCACCTTCAAAAGTGCCTCTTCCTTCTTTTCCGGTTCACGGTCACACAGATGAATGAGCGCCGTAACCGGCGTTGTATAAGAAAAGGCCAGCATTTCCGGATCATCCTTTCTGATGGCTCCTGACTTCATCATTTCCGAAAAGACCCTTGTGAAAATCGCTTCCGTATCATGGATGAAGTAATCAGATGCAAGCTTACGTACTGTCTCATCACGGAACTGCTCCGTAAGCAGTATACGCCGCATCATGACCACTTTTTCATCGTTGACGGTAAAGTTTACCATCCTCATGGTCATTTCGTAAAGCTCCCCGGTATCCCCCGGTATGGCAGGCAGCCTGTCCACGGATCCAAAATGTTCAGCATAATAGCTGATCATCATCTCCTGAACAGCCTTCCATATCTCCTCCTTGCTTTCAAAGTGGCGGTATAGTGCTGATTTTACTATGCCAACTGATTCAGCTATGTCCTTTATGTTAGTCCCGACATATCCGTCCCTTGCGAAGATCATGAGTGCCGCGTCAAGAATCCTTTCCCTGGTGTTCTTTGCCATGACCGTCCAGTCCTCCAAAAAGCGTTTATGCTTCTGCTTTTTCTTCAGTTTCCACCTTGGTTTCCGCTAACTCTGTCACGTCTTCCCTCTTCTTATAATCTTTTATGACAAGCACAAGGAAAATGGCTGAGAATGCTGCAACCACCGCCTCGAGCGCCCATGTCGGACATCCGGACCCGTTAAGGAGCATGGTTCCGGCATCAAGAATGGCATGAAGAAATACCGCAAGGAAGAAATACCCGGCTTTTTTATCTGCCACCGCCTTATAAACAAGGTAAGAAGCCCCTATGTTGAAGGCCATTGCAGAAAGCCTTTCAATTCCGGCTGCAAAGAAAATGCCGCCGTTATAAGTCCATAAAACTGATATCTGCTGATAAAGGGCATCCTTTGCGGCCCCGTCAGCCACTTTGTCCAGAACTTCGGTAATCCCGCCCCTGTTGATTGCAATACTTGTGGCGACATTTGAAATCTCTGAAACTACACATACAAGAATGGCCTCGATTCCGCCATGCCCTATGCCGAACATAATGGCATTTTCCTTATTGAGCGTCTTAAGGTTTCCCTTCATTCCGGCCTTCATGGCGAAATGCCGTCCGAATTCTTCAAAAAGACCTGCGGCAAGTCCGCCGTACAGGGAATAGTATAAAAGATGTCCGGTTATGGCCGTTCCTGTCAGGCTGAATACCACCTTATGGAAAAAGCTCTCAAGAATCAGTGCCCACATGAAAAAAGTAACGCATCCGAGAATGAAGGATGATAATTTCGCTCCGGTTTTTTTCCTCCAAAGGAAAAAGAGCACTATGGGAGCCGCCAGTGAAATAAGTCCCGATACGGTCATTCCAGATATCGCCAGTGCGGAAATCGGTTCGTATGTGTAATTCATAAAATCCTCCATAAAAGTGACCTGTTGTTCACAAACATTATAGTGAAAATCCGGCCGCGTTTCAAGTCTTTTTGTCAGTTCTGTCCGGACATCCGGTCACATAATGTCCAGCATGCTGTCGAGATATATCTCCTCCCTGACCTTAAGCTGATGCTCCGGCTTTGTCATGTAGTATAAAAGAAACTCAAGTATTAAGGCGCTTCCGAGACTGCGTCCTTCTATCTTGAAATTTGAAAAGCCCATCGGCATATAGACATTTTTAATGTCGCTGATACCGATGAATCCCGGATTTTCCATTGCCCTCGAAAAGCGGTAACCTTCCCCGGCATGCGGTGCCCTGCACCGGTGGTCCGGGCAGTCCTCTGAGAGACTTTTCCTGCTTACGTTCTCATAGCATGCTTTTCTGTCCTTACAGCCAAAATAACAGCATTCATTACAGAGAAACTCCATCTTGTCCTTCTGTATGTCTGTGAGCATGCTCAGCTTGTCAAACGCCTTGTTGAGGCGGAAGTCCGACACCACATAAAGAAAATCCTCCCTGTTCAGTTCTCTCCGTAGCTCTTCAAAATCCGTAAGGACCTTGGTGGTGGAAGAAACAAAATACAGATCAGGGTAATTCTCCTTAAGATATGAAAGCAGAAGGTCGGAATGTACGATGACCCCGTTCCTTGCTCCCGATCTGCCGGAAAACATGGCACACAAAAAGTTGCACTTTCTGTCAGAAAGGTGTTCCTCCCTTAAAAGCGAGTTACTGAACGTGAGTCTTGCTGAAATCCCATGATCCCGCATGAGCTTTAGAACGTCTTTTGGATCATCATCACCATAACCCACACGTCCCCCGCCCCAGAGACAGTCGGCGGGAGCCCCGTATATCGAACCTATCTCACACCAGTCATAAAACCATTCCCTGTGACCATAAAACAGCGGCAGGAACCTCCTGTAAAACTCATAAAACTCAAAAAGTCCGGGAAGATGATAGTACGCCTTGTCTTTTTCCATCACGAATCACTCCTGCTGGCCAAGGTTCACGGTCCCGTCAGAATGTCCGCACCCGAATGTGCCTGTTACGGTAATGTCAAGCTGCCTTCCGTCAGAAAAATCAACTTTCTCGGTATACTTTGCCACGGGGGAATATTCCCTGTCCGTTTCATCAGTGTAAAGTTCCCTTTCGGCGGTTATGTTTTTCTCAGCCATACATATCTCCAGAATGCAGAGGAATATGCCGATGTCTATACGGTTAAAATAAAACGCCATTCTGGGAGACATGAGACCTATCCCTGACTGTTTTCTGTAGCGGGTGACCGTAAGCGAACCCCCGTCGTTTTTCACGGTCCACGGCTGTGAATTGCAGGCACTCGGTGTAAACCGGACAATATCAGCTATTCCAAGTGTGTCTCCCGACCAGATATCCGAAAGCGCCTTCCTCTTTGCCTTAAACATGTCCTTTCTGTAAAGCGATTCATCAGACACCTTGTGAACGGCAAACATGATCACATATGAAAGCCCGTCATAAACCGCCTCGTCAGGCCTGCCTATCCCGTACCAGAGTGAACCTATATTGTTTTTTACAAGGTAAAGGTCAAGCTGTTCCCCTATGTAACCGGCATTCATCAGGTAATTCGGTTTCTTTTCGCTGTATATGAGTATGCAGTATTCGGAATCGCGTTTTACACTGACTTGCGCCGATGGGACTATCCTGATGGCCGTCCTTATGTCCGGATAAAGCCTCTCAAAGGAAGCGAAAGCCTTTTCTATCCCGGAAAGTTCCTCCGCCGTTATTTTTTCATCTCCCACATTTCTGAACAGATGGAATGATTTTCTTTTAAATATGGTCTGATAATACTCGTTATTCATTACATTGTCTCCTTTTCCGGAACCGCCTGTCAGACCGCCCTCCAGAGCATCCGGTTTTCCTCGAAGAAAAATTCTGCCTGCCCTTCGTCTTTAAGGAAGGCAAGATATGACTTTACCGTGCTTCCCACCAGGACGTTCTGCCGGAGCGTCATCGTGAGCCCGTAGGTATTGAAGACCTCCCGTAGAATTTCGTCAAACGTTTTCGGTTCAGTCACGATTCCCTTTATCGTTTCCGCGATTCCCGTGGTCTTATCAATGTTTTTCTGTGCGAGAGGTATTATGTCCTTTACCGCGGGGGCATGTGACGGTACAAAGCAGTCCGCATTCAGCGTCTTTATCATTGAAAGTGTTTCAAGATAGGACCGTACGTCATACAGAAAGCTTATCTGATATTTTGAAAGCGTCTCCTCAGAAGAAAGGGAATCCGCAAGGAAAATGACATTGTCAGCCGTCCTGAATCCGGCCATGTCGAAACTGTGGCCGGGAAGGCTTATAAGCTCCATTCCTTCCGGGAGCGTTTCTGCAGTAAGTAATTCCGCCGCAGATTCCTTCGCCATAAGGAATTTGTTATGCAGCTCCTGCATTGGAAATCCCCCGTACAGCGTCACGGGCTCAAGCACGGGATATGCGATAAGGCAGCTTTCCGCCCCGGGTGAGTATATCCTGCACCCGGTCTGGTCCTGAAGGTACCGGTTACCACCGATGTGGTCCGCATGGGAGTGGGTATTATATACCGCCTTCAGCTTCCATCCATTGGCATCAAGGATCTTCTTTACCTTTTTCCCCGCGTCCCTGTCACTTCCGGAATCTATAAGGACCACCTCGCCGTCCCCGGTCCTGTAAAACCCCACCTTTGCAGGACAGTCCATATAAAAAGTATTTTCCGCCACCTGGATCAGTTCGTACATGCCGTTCCCTCCATTGATCAGACGTTCTTTCCGGTTATCTTCCGCTTCCAAAAAGCACCTCCCGCGTCTGTTCCGGGAAGGTGCTTTTAAAAATCAGAAACTTATGTTACAGTGCCTTTTTAATGGCATCATAAAGGTCATCAAACTCTGTATATGCAGGAATGTCCGGATAATCCGCCTTGATTTTGTCCGTTGTCCTGAACAGAAATCCTGCCTTGCTTGCCTTGATCATGCCCAGGTCATTGAAGCTGTCACCGCAGGCAATTGTGTCATAGCCGATGGACTGCAGCGCTTTTACGGTGCTGAGCTTTGACTTCTCGATACGCATCTTATGGCTTAAAATTTCCCCGTTTTCTGCAACCTCAAGGCTGTTGCACATGATCACGGGATATCCCAGCTTTTTCATGAGGGGCATTGCAAACTCCTCGAAGGTATCGCTGAGGATAAGGACCTGGACCTCTGACCTGAGTCTGTCAAGAAACTCCTTTGCACCGGGAAGCGGGTCTATGGTGGAGATTACCTGCTGGATTTCCTTTAGCCCCAGACCATGCTCCTTTAAGATTCCTATACGCCACTTCATGAGCTTGTCGTAATCCGGCTCATCACGGGTGGTACGGCGAAGCTCCGGGATGCCGCTTGCCTCTGAAAACGCAATCCAGATCTCAGGCGTAAGAACGCCTTCCATGTCAAAACATACTATATTCATTGATTATCCCCCATTGACATCTGCCCGCCACGTAAAGCCTCGCCTCTAAGCAGCAGTCCTTGCCGTTATGTTAATTTTTCTTATGGTTGCTTCCCTCGTCCGGCCTTAGAGACCTCCGAATAAAAACAGTATACCACGGAATTATTCCGTCCTACAATAATCTCCTTATTTTTCCTTGTAATACAGCATGCAGTGGCAGAAACCCTCAAATTCAGGATCCTTTATCTGGTTTCTGAATTCCTCGCACATGCACTTATATTCCTCGGTCCGCTCCCTCCGGCAGGGGCAGTATCCGCCCGTCTGCTTTAAGCCTTCCTTTACCGTCTTTACGATCTCCTCGTCAGGATTCAGTGTGATTTTCATTTTTCCGCCCTCATTTAAGCATTCTTTCCGCATCCTCTGCGGCCTTTACCTTGTCATTCGAGAAAATGATGGTTCCGTCCTCATCAATCAGATACGTGGTGCGCACCACGCCCATTGACACCTTCCCGCACATTTTCTTTTCCTTCCATACATCATATGCCTCGATTACCGTACGCTCCGTATCAGATAAAAGCGTGATCGTAAGTCCCCTTGCCTCCTCAAACTTCTTATGTGAGGCCACGCTGTCACGGCTTACTCCCACCACGGTTATGCCCTTTGCCTCAAAGCTCTCTTTGAGTGCGGAATATGCCATGGCCTGCTTCGTGCAGCCGGAGGTGTTGTCCTTTGGGTAAAAGTAAAGAAGCAGCTTCCCTCCTGCATAATCTTTTAATGTATGTATGGTTCCGTTCTGGTCCGGCAGTGTAAAATCCGGAGCCTTTGTTCCAATCTCAAGCATTTCTTCTTCCTCCTAAAGTTAATTATACATCGTTTTACACAGATAAAATCTTTATTAATTGTGTGTCCTCAGATGTTTTTTTGAAATGTCTTATGGTCCTTGATTTTTGTAAACCCTATGTGCTCATAAAATGCATGAGCCCCGGTCCTGTGAAATGCGGAGTTTAAAATAACCGCGGTGCATCCGGTCTCCCTGCCCCACGATTCCGCTTTTTCCATAAGCTTTCGTCCGGCACCACAGCCCTTATGCTCATTAGCAACTGATAATGCATTTACCTTCACCATTTTTTCAGAGCATACCATCAGATATGTTTCCACCTGTATGAAGCCGATTACCTCTCCATCCTTTTCTGCAACAAACACCCTGTCCCTTTCAGGATCAAGGGCCATAAGTCTTTCCTCCACAAGTGCACCATCGCAGGGGTACCCCAAAGATGTCTCTCCAATCTCCGCAATCGCTTTAGAGTCCCTTATTTCAGCTTCCCTTATAGTCATAAATTCCACTACCTTTCTGATTCACACAGGATAAGCTGTTCTGCCTCCATTATCATAATCCCCTTACTGCCGTAAAAACACAAAATCCTCCGAGCCCGCGATTTCCTTAACCGTCTCCATAACATGGATAACCGGCTCAGTAAGGCAGGAGTCTTCCTTTTTTGCAATCGCAAAAGGCCTTTTATGATAAAGGGGAGACTCAAAATGATAGTATTCCGGGCTGTCACCGCCCTTTTCAGCAAGGGCCAGCTCCCTTGGGACGAATCCCGCCCCCAATCCGTGGCCAATCATCTTGTTTATAGCGTCCCAGCTCATAAGCTCGCATGCCACAATAGGCGTAAAGCCGGCTGCCGCACAATAATTATATCCAAGCGAGGAGAATGTCTGGGTCTTTTTCATCATGATGAACGGGTATCCGCTTAAATCGGAAAGCCTTATTGATTTAAACCCGTCGTCTGTCCCTGCATCAAATGAAAACCCGTTTGCAGGGCTGTCCTTTGGCACCGCAACCATTATCTCCTCATATAAAAATGGCTCAAATACGCATCCGTCCACGGCTTCCTTTGTGGCAATCCTTATGTGTTCGCACATCGTGTCATAAGTAGACATTATGGATGCGCCCTCACGCACGAAAACCTCTCCCGCCCTGGTGAGCCTAAGCCTCCCTCCGGTTCTCTCAAAAATCCGCGTATCAAGGCTTTCCTCAAGCTTTCCTATGTACTGGCTGAGCGCCGACTGGCTCAGGTAAAGTTCCTCCGCGGCCTTTGTCATGCTGCCGCAGCGCACTATCTCGCTCACATATTTTATCGCCTTCAGGTCCATTTATGCCTCTTTTAATAAGTTTTACTTATAACTTCGATTGTAAATGCACTGTGGCAGCATGTCAATAAGAAGGATAAAATCTGATTATCGTAAAAGAAGGGAGTTTTATCATGTCAAAATACAACATAATGTCTCCAACCTCGTGCATGGGCCTCGTGGGTATTGATGAGGAGGCTTACAAAGGCTCGTTCAGGTATGGCCTTGATGCCGTTGCCGCAGATGCCGGCTCACTTGACCCCGGTCCCTACTACCTGGGTGCGGGAATGCCTCATGTTCCGGCCTTCCAGATGGAAAACGACTGCCGCATCATGATGGAGGGGCTTTCAATCAAAAAGACGCCCATGGTCATGGGAAGCGCCGGCGGTTCAGGCGGACGTCCCCACATCAGGTGGCAGCTTGACATCATGGACAAGGTCGCCAAAAAGATGGGGAAGAAATTCTCCGTAGCCGTTATTGACACGACCCTTGACAAGGATTACCTTAAGGAGCGCTTAAAGAAAGAGTCCATACCCGGATGCCAGCATGACCACAGCCTTACCGAAAAGGATGTCGACGATGCAACCGAAATCGTTGCCCAGATTGGCGTTGAGGCTTTAATAAAGGGACTTGAGACCGGTGCCGACATCGTGCTTGCGGGACGTGCAAATGATAACGCCTGCTTTGCGGCGCCCGCAGTGATGGCGGGATGTGAAAAGGGAGTTGCCCTTCACGCAGGAAAGATCCTCGAATGCGGTTCCGCTTCAGGCCTTCCGTACCCCGGATCAAAGATAATGCGCACCCCCATGATTGCTGCCCTTGAAGGCAATTCCTTCACTGTTGAGCCGGCAACCGACGACTGGTACTGCACCATCCGTTCCGTTTCAGGCCATGAGTTTTATGAGAGGACACATCCGCAGATACAGGCTGAGCCTGGTGGAATCCTTGACATGTCAAAGTCATTTAAGACGCAGGTATCGGAGAGAGCCGTAAAGATTACCGGAAGCGAATGGCATGACGACCCCGAAAGCTACAAGGTCAAGCTTGAGGGCGCACGCCTTGTGGGTTACAGGTGCCTCTTCATGGCGACCGCGCGTGATCCAAACTTCATCGCAAACCGCGAATGGGTCTTTAACTACGCGAGAAACCGCATCGCTGCAAAGTTTGAGCCTATGGGGCTTACGATGGGAAAGGACTATCATGTGATCTTCCGTGTTTACGGCATCGATGCCGCAATGGGGCCTTATGAACCCATGAAAAATGACATTCCGCATGAGGCGGGCGTGTCGATGGAAGTCGTTGCTCCCACACAGGAGCTGGCCCATGAGATTGCATACTTCGGAAAGTACGGGCTTGTATGGTGCAACTATACGGGACGCACCACCATATCCGGAAACGTTGCATACACATACTCCCCAAGCATCCTGAGCATCGAGCCGGCATATGAGCTGTGTGTTCACCACCTGCTGCCGATTCCGGCTGACCAGTCACTGTTCCCGATCAAAGTAGTGGAGGTAGGATAAATGAAGCTGTATGAGATCGCACCCGTAATCCGTTCAAAGAACGCCGGGCCTTACTGGTATACGGTAGACGTCATTTTTGATAATGAGGATTTCTACAATGCCGTAAAGAATTCAAAGGTAATCACAAGGGAGCTTATTGCCAAAAGCTACAATAACATAGAAATTGAAAAGGTTTCTGACATCATCTGGTTTGACGAAGGAAGGGGCTTCAAGGTAAACATCAAACGGCCGTACTCTTCCGGAAGCCCGTATGACTATGATGTGCTGGGCATGAACCAGCACGCCCCCATGAGGGACATTGACATCCCGCTTTATAAGCTTTTCCCCGGAACCTGGGGATAAAACCTTATCAGAAAAAAGGAAATCAATTTATCATTAAGCACTGAACCATCAGATTTTGTAATATCAGCCTCACTGACTGTTGTTTATTACAAGAGAATTGTAATTATCGTAGTCCTGCAGACATTTAATTACAATTTCCCAAAGTAAAAAATGTAATAAAGTATTGGTAACATATAGTAATATTACAATTTGATTTCCCAAAAACAATCATTTTATAGAAAAACTTGTAACATTTCATGCGAATACACGAAAATATTACAAGTTTTGATCAAAGCATCTGATTGGGCCTGCACTTTTTGCTTACCCAGGGCAGTTCAAGGCTCGCGCCGATCACTCTTTATACTCGTAAACCTTGTAATCGTCAGCAAAGAGCCCGTTAATGTCCTTAAGAGTCTCACGCACGAGAAGGTCCCCGCCCTCATGGCCCACACAGCCGGATCCCACAAATGCGGAATAATGTCCGTGCCTTTCTGCCTTTTCGGTGGGAAGATAGCCCTTTGAACCGTTTGCAAGCTGGATTAAGAAGCTCTGCTCGCAGTACTGGCGCGCCTTTATCTGGTTACCGTAATCAAGGAATACCTCATAAGGATATGTGGCGATTGCGACTGAACCCATGCGGATGATGTGGACTTCCGTATCCACGATGTTCCTTGTTTCCTGCTCTGCGAACCTTTCAGTCACCCCGAAGAACTTCTGGCAGTTTGCAATGTCCATGAAGTTTACGTTTCCGGGGATGGCGCGGCAGTATTCCGCAAGACCCTTTTCTGCATTGATCTTTTCGGTAAGGGTCACCCTTCTTAACGGAAGCTGCATGTTGAGGACGTGGTGCTCAAACTTAATGTCTTCCTGGAAATCTCCCGTAAGCTCGTCATATGCATCCTTTACGGCGTTTGCGACTCTCTTTCCGGCCTTCTTCATTCCTTCAAGGTCAAACATTGAAGGATCCGCCTTACGAACGGGAGGGTTATTTCTTATAAGGTTCGGGTCATGGACGTCGGTGTCGGGGTTTACCCACCTTACGAGGTCAACGGGGCACTGGTCGCCTGCTGTGGAGCAGGTGGGAAGCACGAAGAAGTCCTCTCCAAAACGCTCACGGAGGAGTTTCTTTGTCTCTCCCCAGTAATCAGGTGAAACAAAGAGCCTGTGCTGCACGCACTGTGCGGGGCAGCATACGTTTACCATGGCTCCGGTAACCTTCCTGTCCTCGTCAAACGTGAACATGATTTCCACGCCTGAATCGTTTCCGCCCTCAAGCTCTGTAAATACGGCTGTGTTAGCATCGCCCCACATCTGGGCGGTGTCATCGGAGTAAGCCACCCTCCGGCACATGCCGACTGCCGCGCGGTCAAAGGCATTTTTAAATGCTCCAGCCTTTCTGCCTTCCCAGGCAGTAAGTGCCGCTTCTGAAATTCTTTCAACCAGGAGGTCAAAGACTTCCTCATCGGAAGCGATGTCGGGATTTCCTGTTATCGATACTCTTTCCTCATAGATCTGGTCAGGACGGAGAAACGGCTTCATCCTCTGATACCAGTCCATCGCCCAGTTGCTGGGTGCATTTGCGGCCTTTGAATAACCGGGTCCTGTATGGGTATGGATGGCGTTAAGTATGACCTTTTCCGGGTCAAGTCCCTTGTCATTTCCGGAAAGCGCCTTTCTTACGTCCGCTACAAGGTCTTCCTCAATGGCCGCAAGATCGCATCCTATGATTACCATCTGGTCGTCCCCTGCCTCCACAGCCATGGCAGTTGCCGTAAGGGGCTTTTCTACATATTCTGAAATTCTTTCTGCAAACTGTCCGGTAAGCGAAACCTTTTTATCCGGTGTGATACTTACCTCCGCCCAGCCTATCTTTAACTGTGACATAAAGAATCTTCCTCCTTTATCATTTTCTTATTCATGCGCCTGAAAAATAAGCTTTTCCTCTGTTTATATTATATCATACCAAAGCTTAACTCAAGGTCAAAAACCATTTCATGCTGACGGCTTGCCTTATGTTTTTTGCTGGGGTACAATGTGACTGTCAGCCTATGACACTTAACGTGATGCGGCTGCCTGTGCCACTTAACGTAAACTGGCTGTCCTGCTGCGTATTTGCAACCCCTTCATGAACATACGGAAAGAAAGAATACATAATGATTACAAAGTTTTACATTTCAACCTCCGCCGATTTCTCATATTCCTATGAAAACCCGGATGACATCGGACCCTCCGCTCCCCTTGCAAAAGAAAATGGCATGGGCCTTGAGCTTGCGGAATACTGTATAACGTGGAACATCGATGACAATTTTGAAATTACTGACAGACTCATAAGGGAAAGACTGTCCTATACGGACGATGTCCTTTTCCATGCTCCGTATAACGAGCTCTGCCCCGCCGCCATCGATCCGATGATACGCGAGGTGGCGAAAAAAAGATACCTTCAGATTTTCCCGCTTGCAGAAAAATACGGTGCAAAAAAGATAGTGGTACATTCAGGTTTTGACCCGATGCTTTACAGGCACGAGTGGTTCGTTCCGGAGTCCGTAAAGTTCTGGAAGGACATCCTGCAGTATCTTCCGGAAGGAATCATCCTCACCCTTGAAAACGTGATGGACCCTTATCCGGAACTTTTAAAGGATGTGGCCACGGGTGTCAATGATCCGCGGTTTAAGCTGTGCCTTGACATCGGACATGCTAACCTCATGCCGGTACCCGTTTCCGAATGGATAAGGGTGTTCGGGGATGACCTGTCACACCTTCATGTACATAATAATGAAGGTCCGAACCATTCCGGAATCAGTGCGGCCGGCGACCTGCACCATGCCCCGGGCGACGGAATAATGGACGTTAAGGCAATTCTTGACAGCATTAAGGTTCCCGTGACAGCAACGCTTGAAACACAGCACATAAAAGAAGCAGTGGACTGGGTCAGAAATAACTATGCAGATTAAAATAACTGATTTCAGCGACGAAAACTTAAATGTTTATGCGAGGCTCAACGAAAACGAGCTCTCGCATTTTTACGAGCCGGTAAAGGAAGGCCTTTTCATCGCGGAAACCCCCAACGTGATTGTGCGTGCCCTCGATGCAGGTTATGAACCGGTCTCCATGCTGGTTGAGGACAATCTGTATGTAACTAATCTTCCGCTTATCAGCCGATGCGGTGACGTGCCTGTCTACACCGCCCCCCTTCCCATAATTGAAAAACTCACGGGATACACCCTCACACGCGGTGTGCTCTGTGCCATGAGAAGAAAAACCCTCCCTTCCGCTTATGACATCTGCAGTAATGCACGAAGGATTGTGATACTGGAGGACGTAATGAATCCCACAAACGTGGGGGCAATGTTCAGATCGGCGGCAGCCCTGGGAATGGATGCAATGCTTCTTACGAAAGGGTCCTCTGATCCCCTGTACCGCCGTGCCTCACGTGTGAGCATGGGCACCGTGTTCCAGATTTCGTGGACATTCATTGATGACATTGAGACAGTGTGCAGAAGCCTTTCATTTAAGACCGTGGCCATGGCGCTGCGTCCTGATTCGATGAGCATAGATGATGAGATGCTCAAAAAAGAGCCGCGTCTTGCCGTTGTGCTCGGAACTGAAGGCGACGGCCTCAGGAACGAAACCATAACTAAATGCGATTACACCGTCATGATTCCCATGATGCACGGTGTCGACTCCCTTAACGTGGCCGCAGCAGGTGCGGTCGCATGCTGGGAGCTTGGAAAGAGGTCAAGGTGACACGAGAAAGAAAACATTTCAGAAAACAGCAGTTAAACCATATAAATCCGATGAGGTAATAATCATGGACGAAAGAACAAGAATAAAAAATGAACAGCTCGGAAACGGGATAAAGGGTCCCACGGGTCTCTCATGGCTCTTCTGCCGTAACAGCGCCCTTGCCTCCTTAAAAAAATTTGAAATAGACAATGAGGAAAAGATAATTCTTCAGGGACTGGCGCGACGTGTGAAGGAGCTTTCGCTTCTTCCAATCCAGGAGGAAAGACGCAGGCGCTGGAATGACCACCTTAAGTTAAAGGAAACGGAGCCTCTTGTTTTCATAGATCCCGAATCCGCATGGTTTGAGATAATCCCGCACACGTCATTAAAATGTCATAACGACCTTGCGCGTATGTGGGAATTCCTTCTTTTAAAGGAGATATACTGGCAGGAAAACATCCGTGATGACCGTGTGTGCCGTGGGGAATTTTCCGTTCAGGACATTGCCTGGATGAGCGACTTTGGTATCACGCAGAAAAGCACAGGTGGGGAAAACTTCACCGCATACCACATTGAGCCCGTAATCGAGGACTATGACAGGGACCTTCCAAAGCTTAAGTTCCGTACGTTAAAAAGGGATAAGGAAAATTCCGCACGTGTGGAGAGCATGGCCCACGACGTTTTTGACGGCATACTTACCGTAAAGAAGGACAACGCATGGTGGTTTTCCGCAGGACTTACCGTGGATTTCATAACACTGCGCGGTTTTGAAAACTTCCTTTATGATTTTTATGATTACCCTGATGAGATGAAGGCCCTCATGGCCTTTCTGCGTGATGACTGGCTCAACATGCTTAATACCCTCGAGACTGAAGGCCTTCTTTCACTTAATAACGGCGGTGAGTTCATGGGCACCGGCGGTTACGGCTGGTGCGATGAACTGACAACGGAACAGGATCTCATACAGTCACCATCCTTTACCGACCAGGATGACCTTAACAGACCGTTCACCGGGCTTCAGGCTCCGGTTTCGAGAAATGTCCGTCCCATGGACATGTGGGGTTATTCCGAAAGCCAGGAAAGCGTTTCCGTATCACCTGACGCCTTTGCGGAATTCGTGCTCCCCTATCAGCTTCCGATACTTGAAAAATTCGGTCTCACCTCCTACGGGTGCTGCGAACCCCTCGATAACCGCATAGACATCCTCATGGAAAAGGTTCCAAGGCTTCGCAAGGTAACCGTCTCCCCGTGGTCCGACGTGAACCTCATGGCTGAAAAGCTTGGAAAGAATTACACCATGTGCTGGAAGATGAGTGCCGCTTACATTTCAACACCTGAGGTTGCAGAGGAAACAATCAGGCAGAAGGCCAGGGAGGCCATCGGCGCAAGCCGTAAAAACGGCTGTCCGCTTGAGATACTGAACCGCGACATCCTCACACTTTCATGGCATCCCGAAAATGCGGCGCGCTGGGTGCAGCTTGTCAGGGAAGAGGCAAGGCGCTTTTAAAACTTACAATCAGGCCTGTAGGCAACGGCCGGAATCCTTATATGGATGCTGCCCTTAAATGGGGCAGCGCCTTTTTATGTAATGCGAAAACTAATAAGCGCAAAAAAGATTGAGAAAATACAAAAAATGTGCAATAATAATTTTTGATATTTAGCCAAAAGTATTATTTATATTGCGAAGGGGACTTTTTGTTAATACTTGTATATATGTATGCCGCAATGTTCGTGATTTTCACTGCGGCACATCTTTACGGCAGCTTTAAAAAGAAAAACACGCTGCGTGATCCAACCAAGCCCGTAATTCTTCTGGCAATCCTCGGGATGTACCTTGAGTGGACACGGTTTAAGGGTGCGGAACCCTCGCTTCTTCTGGTGGGTGCACTCATCATGAGCTGGCTGGGTGACGTTCTTCTCATACCAAAGGGCGTGAAATGGTTCACCGCCGGCGGAATATGTTTCTGGATTTCTCATTTCCTTTTCATCTTCACGTACTGGAGGTCGGGAATCATTTTCAGTGCCATCAACCCGGCCCTTATAGTTGTGATTGCCGTTCTATATGCGGCATCTGCCACATTTACTTTCAGCAAGCTGAAAAAGAGCCTGCCAAAGCAGCTTTTCTATCTGATGTACTTTTACCTTCTGACTAACGGTGCAATGAACGCCTTTGCGTGGTACAGGCTTTTAAGCGGTTCCTGTTCCCTGGCAAGCGGTATTGCTACGGCAGTGGGTGCTCTTGGATTCTTTATTTCAGATTCAACGCTGTTCTTTGTCCGCTTTGACAAGTCATTCCCGATACAGAATCATTTCCTTGTCATGCTCACATATTCGATTGGGGAATTCCTGATTGTACTGGGACTGATGCTGCTCATCTGATAACTCCGCGCCGGACGTTAAAAGTCTTTTCTGAGACGGACGTTGAAAGTCTTTTCTGAGGCGGCCGGCACCGTAACTTACGCATACGATTAAAACGTTAAGGAGGGTTTTCATGAAATACATACTTTATAATCCAAAGGCAAACAACGGGGAAAAGCCCGAGTATCTCGAAGGTGCTGAATATAAGGAAGTAATCGGTCTTGATTACCAGGCGTTCTTTGACGGACTTAACGAAGAGGATGAAGTCGTTTTAGTCGGCGGAGACGGCACGCTCAACTACTTCATCAATGCGGTTGACACCGATAACATCAAAAACAATGTATACTTAAAAAAGTCCGGGAGCGGAAACGACTTCCTTAACGACCTTGACATCCATTATGACAGGGAAGTCCTTCTTAACGACGTGATCAAAAACCTTCCGACCGTTTACGTTAACGGCATGGAAAAGAAGTTCATAAACGGAATCGGCTATGGCATCGACGGCTACTGCTGCGAAAAGGCAGACGAGATGAAGGCTTCAGGATATACCGGAAAGATTGATTATACAGGTATCGCCATAAAGGGACTCCTCTTCCATTTCAAAAAGAAAAAGGCTGACGTCAGGGTTGACGGCAAGGAATACCACTATGACCAGGTATGGCTGGCTCCTTCAATGAAGGGAAAGTATTATGGTGGCGGCATGTGCATTGCGCCCGCTCAGGACAGGAAAAGCGGAAAGCTTTCCTTTGTCGTATATCACTGCCGCTCAAAGCTTAAGGCCCTCATCGTCTTCCCGAACATCTTTAAGGGAACGCACATAGAGCATAAGGAAATGGTGGAAATCCACGAGGGAAAGGAAATTGAGGTAACCTTCAACGAGCCCTGCGCCCTTCAGATTGACGGCGAGACCGTGCTGAATGTGACCACCTACAAAGTAAAGGTCTGAGGCTTACAGTGTGAACGTGCTGAATGTGACCACCTACAAAGTAAAGGTCTGAGGCTAACGGCAGTTTTAAAAAAGACAGCGGAATTTCATGTGACTAATGTCAGCGCCCCGTTTGACTGCGGGGCGCTGTTTTTATTTTTTGGGCATCGGCGGGAGGCGCAGAAGAATTTGCCTGAGGTGCATCGGCGGGAGGCTGGGGAAACGGAATTTGATGTGCATTGACGGTGGGAGAAAGAACGATTCTGGATACGGCAAAAGCGGCAGGGGGCCCGATAGCGAAAATTTCAGGGTTGCCTCCGTTTTTTCGCTATTTCAAAGGGCGGTTTAGCGAAAAAACACTGAGGTGCACGGTTTTTTCGCTACGAAATCAAAAATCATAGCGAAAAAAACAAGTTTAGCTCGACTTTTTCGCTAAATCGGCTTCTGTTTTAGCGAAAAAACACTGAGGTGCACGGTTTTTTCGCTACAAAATCAAAAATCATAGCGAAAAAAACAAGTTTAGCTCGACTTTTTCGCTAAATCGGCTTCTGTTTTAGCGAAAAAACGGTGGTAGGGGCAGAATTTTCGCTAAAGCCTCTTTTGGCGGGTGCCGCCAGAGAAGGGGGCATCGGCGGGAGGCGCAGAAGAGTCTGCATGGGGGGCATCGGCGGGAGGCGCTTATTAACTCATATTCTTGAAGTAATACTCAATCATAAGGTCGACGTATTCCACATCGAGGGGGTGGGTGTCGGTTTCCGTGGTTATTATCAGGTTGACGCCCAGATGGAAGCCGGCGGCGGCATATGTGTCGATCTTCTTTTTGAACTCCTCGCGGTAGTTCGGCCTGTCTATGAGGCCGAGGTGCTCCCAAATGAAAATCTCGCCGGTAACGGGATGACGAATTATGAAATCAGGGAAGATTTCCACGCCTGCGGCGATGAACTGGCATTCATACCGCGCCGTAAGGCCGTATTTGTCAAGCTCCGTGAAGATTATATACTCCGATTTTGAACGCAGCAGGCCATGTGAGCTGTTGACCGTAAGATGCTCCGGGTGCCTGGCGCTTTTTATGTAATCAGCGTTCGCCCATTCCCTGTACTTTTCTTCCTCGCTTTTATAATAAGGGCGCAGAAGGGTGGCGATTTCCGGATTTTGAAGCAGTTTTTCTACGGGGTCGTCCCTCACATCCAATGCGGCCATGATGTTTTCATACAGCGAAAGCTTCTTTTTAATCGTACTGATGCGTGCCTGATAGTATGCCTTTACGGCAAGCTTTTCCGCATGGCTCCGGTCCGTCCTGGGAATTTCCCTGCGGTTTGTTTTTCCTGAATCATCTTTTTTCAGCTCATACCATCGTGTCTGTTTCCTTCCCTGATAGACTGAAAGTTCCCCCTCGGGAGCCTCACCCATCTTTTTCTCAATTTCATCAAGTTCCTTCTGCAGGCGGGTCATCTGCTTTTTAAGTGTATTTTCCAGCGACATTTGCACTTTTCCTCTTTTCGGGTGTTATAATAAGAGCCGTTTGGGGCCGACCCCATCATAATACATAGGTACACTGATATCAATGTATTCATTTAGAAAGGTTTACATAACTATGTTGAATGACAGAAGCTCCCACGAGCTTGACATGACTTCGGGAAAAGTTTTACCAAAGCTTATCGTATTTGCTGTTCCTCTTGCCTTAAGCAGCATGCTGCAGCTTCTTTTTAATGCCGCGGACGTAATAGTGCTGGGGCGTTTCGTGGGTTCGGATGCATTGGCGGCAGTCGGATCGACCACATCCCTCACTAACCTTCTAGTGAATTTCTTCATAGCGCTTTCAGTGGGCGTCAATGTCACGGTTTCCTCCGCATATGCCTCCGGCAAGTTTACGGAAGTGACAGAAGCCGTGCACACCGCCGTTCTGCTCGCACTTGTCTGCGGAACGTTCCTGATCGGAGTCGGGTTCATTATGTCAAAGCCCGCGCTCACGCTGATGGGCACGCCGGAAAACGTTCTTCCGCTTTCAGTCACCTACATGCGGATATACTTTTCCGCCATGCCGTTCATACTTCTTTACAACTTCGGAGCCGCCGTGCTGCGAAGCATCGGCGACACAAAAAGGCCCTTCATATTTCTTCTAATCGCCGGCGTGATAAATGTATGCCTCAACCTTTTCTTTGTCTTAAGGCTGAATATGGGCGTGGCCGGTGTTGCAATCGCGACCGCCGCGTCAAACGTGGTTTCATGCATGCTGGTGGTAATTACCCTTATGCGCGAGGAATCCTGCCTGAAGCTCAATCTCAGAAAACTGTGCCTTAAGAAAAAGACCGTAAAGAAAATTGCACGCATCGGAGTTCCGGCCGGCATCCAGAGCGTCCTGTTCAACATTTCAAACGTACTGATCCAGTCCTCCGTAAACTCCTTAGGAGCTTCCGTAATGGCGGCAAATACTGCCTCCATAAATCTTGAGGGCTTCTATGCCGCAGGCATCAACTCAATCTATAATGCCGCCCTTTCATTCTCAAGCGCAAACTTCGGGGCAAAAAAATACGACCGCCTCAATAAGATCATGTATAACGCATTTGCGGCAACGCTCATATTCAGTTCCGTTTTCACGACCCTGTTCCTTGTGTTCGGGCGCAGCCTGCTTTCAATCTACACGGAGGACCCGGCCATCGCTGAAAAAGGGCTTGAGCGCTTAAACGTTTTCGCGATTGGCTACTTCCTCGCAAGCTTCATGGACATCATGACCGCAATGCTCCGTGGCATCGGCCATGCCGTAATACCCACCGTCATCACGATAATCGGTGCCGTGGGCTTCAGGCTCATATGGATATTCACGGTGTTTGCACGGACGCACAGCTACTCGCTTCTTATCTGGGGTTACCCGATAAGCTGGGGCATTACGTTCTTAATACTTTTCTTCTGCTACCGGAGGGTGGCATCAAAAATGTTCAGTAGCCAGAAATGATCTCTTTGTGTTTTTAAGTATGAATGAGGAATAATCATGACATTAACTGAGATGGACAGGCTCCTTGACCTTGGAGAGATAACACCCGTGGACCTTGTCAGGGAGGCGATTGAAAACACAGAAAAATATCAGGAGAAGGTAAACGCTTACATTACCTTCCTTCCGGAAGATGCAATGGAGGCCGCAGAAAAGGCAACCCTGGAAATCAAAAAGCATGGCCGCAGAAGCCGCATGCACGGAATCCCATACGGGGTCAAGGACCTCGTCTTCACAAAGGGCATCCGGACCACGGCAGGTAGCAGGATGATGAAGGACTTCATCCCGGACACTGACGGCGACTCCGTAAAAAACATGAAGGAGGCCGGCGCCATCCTCATGGGTAAGCACAACACCCAGGAATGGGGCTGCGGTCCCACCGGATCAAAGTCTTATTTCGGGCCGGTGAGAAACCCGTACGATAACGGCAGAATAAGCGGGGGTAGCTCGAGCGGATCGGCGGCAGCCGTGGCAACGGGGATGGTGCCCTGTGCGGTTGGCACCGATGCCGGCGGCTCGATCAGGATTCCCTCCGCACTATGCGGGGTGGCCGGATTCATGCCTTCTCGGGGAATCGTGGGTGGAAACGGGGCGTTTTCTGGAAGCATTACCTTAGGAAATACCGGACCCATCGCACAGACCGCAGAGGACTGTGCCCTTATGCTTGATGTCATGGCAATGGACAAAGGGGTCTCTTATCTAGACGCCGTACAAAGCGGTGGTTCGTTAAAAGGCAAAAAATTCGCAGTCCCCGTAAATGTTTTTTCGGACTGCGTGGATGACGGTGTATTAAAGGTTTTCAATGAATGCGTGGAAAAATTAAGATCGGCGGGAGCCACCGTAACTGAAACTGATATGCCGTGGCTTCTGGATGTTTCCTCGTTCTCGTCTTCAATCACGTTTCCAGAAATTGCGTACCTTCATAAGGACCGCCTTAAGGAAAATCCGGAAGGATATGACCCGGCCATAAAGGCGCGCATTGAACGCGGCTTTTCGTATCCGGCATGCGAATACATAGACGCACTCGAAAAAAGGAAGAGGGCCAGGGCACAGTGGACGGAGTTCATGCGTGATTATGATCAGGTAATACTTCCTACGGAACCCGTGACCGCATGTCCCCTTTACGCCGAAACCGTAAACGTTAACGGCACTGACCATGAGACCGCCGCGCTTTTAGTCAAGCATACAAGGATAGCAAACGTGCTGGGTTCACCCGCACTTTCTGTAAACGGCGGCTTCGCCGATGGCCTCCCTGTGGGCATCATGTTCATGGGCGGTATAAACGGGGACGCAAAGACGCTGACGCTTGGAGCGATGTTTGAAAGAATATAAGAGGCATCGGCGGGAGACGTGGGAAGATGTACTTTGAGATGTGCTGGCGAAGATGATGGAGATGCCATTTGAGGTGCGCTGGCGAAGATGATGGAGATGCCATTTGAGGTGTGCTGGCGAAGATGATGGAGATGCCATTTG
>JAKSPD010000059.1 GCA_024405115.1 Lachnospiraceae bacterium | reverse complement strand
CGCTCTTTCCTTGAGCGTGCCCGATTATACTAACTCCTCCACTCTCCTTTGTCAACAACTTTTTTTACTTTTTTTCAAAAAAATTAAAAGCCGGTCTCTTCCAGAACCGGCTTCAAAACCAACTGTTTTACAGTCATATAATCACCTGGCATCAGGACACCTTGACCTTATATAATCCTCCACAAATTCAAATGCATCATCTTCAACATATACCTGGTTATGACTTGTAAGATAATCAAGTTTTATAAGATGCTGCTTTGGATATGCCTTGATTGTCCTGACCTTACTGAACTCGGAATACTGCCCGTTTTTGGTGGCGGCCAGAAGTCCTGAACCGGCAAGTGTCAGATTGCCTGAGCCTGCCCCGGCCAACGCTGCTATCCATCCGATGGCCTGGCCCTTTTTCACCTGATTTGGCTGCTGTGCATGCATCAGGCCTTCGTCATCCATCTCGAATATCACACAGTACTTCCATCCATACATTGCGGCCACAATGGTATACGCCAGAAGGCTGAGAATTATTATTCCAAGAAGAATAAGAAGAAAAACACCGGTAATCTTAAAGAAATCATCAAATCCGCCTGAAATGAGGACTATCAGATAAGGCACGCACATCGAAATACCCAACACCTTCCAAACAGTTACAAGTATTGCCATCGATTTCATCATAGGAAGTTCATAAGCCCATCTGTACTTTCCGTCGTCACACAGAGTAATGGACGCGGGTGTCTTCACTGCATCGTTCATCTTTCTCTCCTATTCCATACTTCTTCGTGCTACAAGTTCCCTGTTTTTCGGGATCAAATTTTTCAAATATTGGTATGATCCCGTTTCTTATACATGTGTCAAAATCCTCTTTGTTTCTTATTGTCCATGCCACTTCCTTGACCCCTTTTCCTGTCAGTTTCCGTAGTGCCCTGTTTTTACGGTCTTCAAACCTGTACGCATTAAAATCCGGTTTTCCTATAACATTCAGTATAAGATTCGTGAGAAGCGGCCTCTGCCATCCGGCCACATCCGTTTCATCTGCAAAATCGCAGGCAAGCTGTCCCCTTACAATTTCAGGATCAAGTTCCCTGACATCCTTAATTGCCCTTGGGTCAAAGGATTCGATACAGAAAAGGCCTTTATAAGTTGAAAGTCTTTTGACTACTGCCTCCGATAGTTCCCTGTGGTTTCCTTTGTAAGTCTTTAGTTCGATGATGAGGGGGCCTGAGTTTTCAAAAAGTTCAAGAACCTCGTCAAAAAGAGGTATTCTCTCATCCGTTCCCTCAAGTCTCAGCTCCATTGCTTCCGGCAGCGTCATATCTTCCAGAATGCCTTCGCTTCCAGTACATCTTTTTACATCGGAATCATGAAACACCAGAAGGCTTCCGTCTTTTAGAAGATGAACGTCAAGTTCGGCACCCCAGCCTCTTTCTATTGCCCTCTTGAATGCGGGAATCGAATTTTCCGGTATCTGCGGTTTATCATGGAAACCCCTGTGTGCATATATCTGTTTTTCAAGCTCCTTAATGAGCGGATGTCCTGTCCTTCCGCGTAAAAACTCTTTCATGTTTATTCGTCCATATCCTCGTATGCGTTGATTCCCTTCTTTGCCTCAGGTTTCTGGTCACCATGCTTAACGAATGTCATGGTAACAAAGCTTAATGCAACGAAAACTGATGCGTACGGGAAAAGCACACGGTAATCAATGTTTCTCATAAGTGTTCCGGCCAGGATGGGAGTCACTACCTGTGCGGCCATTGATGCCGTGTAATAATAGCCGGTGAATTTTCCGATGTCAGAACCCTTACACATCTCAACTACCATGGGAAGTGAGTTTACATTGATTGCGGACCATGCAAGTCCGACAAGGGCAAACACGATGAACATCACTATATTAATTGACTTGAACGTTGTTGTAAGGAAATATCCCAGAAGGAAACAAACTGCAAGAAGTATGACACCACCCTTTATGGTTTTCTTACGTCCGATCTTTGAAGCAAGTGCTCCGATAGGAATATAGGAAATTATGGCACCGCCTGTAGCGATAAGGAGACATGTGGATGCTCCTCCGAGTCCCTGTCCCATCACCTGCGAAACGTATGTCGTGAACCATGTTGTTACGGCATTATATCCGGCAAACCAGAGGGCAATTGATGCAAGCAGGAAGCCCAGACTCCTTTTAACCTCTGTCGGAAGGATTTCGTTTCCCTTTCCATCATCTTCGGCAAGGTTCCATTCAGGATGCAGCGCCTCAAGTGACCTGTTCTCCGCAGTCAGCTTAGGCTCCTTGATTGTTATGAAGAGAATGGCTATGGAGACAATCATGATTGCCGCAACAACTATGAACAGTGGCTGATAGTCGACATGTGAAAGTCCGGCAATCTTTGAGTTAGGATACATCACTGCAGCCACACCGAGATAAATGATTCCACCTACGGCACCCATAAGATTGATTATTGCGTTTGCCTTTGACCTTAAAGGCTTCGGGGTAACATCGGGCATGAGTGCAACGGCAGGAGAACGGTATGTTCCCATGGCAATAAGAAGAAGTCCGAGCGCTATTACAAATGCAGCCAGCTTGAAACCTGACGGTGATGCCGCATATCCGTTATCAAAAATCGGAAGAAGGTTAAGAAGAAGAACGGCTGCAATCGTTCCTCCGAGAATATAAGGCATTCTCTTTCCGATTTTTGTCTCAGTTGTATCAGAAAGCTTTCCAAAATATGGCAGAAGGAAAAGAGCCAGAACATTATCTGCCGCCATTATCGCTCCGGAAAACGTCTCGTTAAGATGGAAAGTGTTCGTAAGAATGAGCGGGACAACATTGTCATACATCTGCCAGAAGGCACAGATGGAAAGGAATGCAAGTCCTACAAGAACTGTTCTTTTGTTATTCAGCTTCATTTCTTCAACTCCTCCAGGAATTCTCTAATGTTTTTAAAAATATATGTAGGTCTGATACCATATTTCTCGATATCTTCCATGGTCCCCTCACCACTTAAGACAAAATTTGAATCTATTCCGGCATTGACTCCGCAGGCTATATCCGTGTAGAGCCTGTCACCGGTAACGATTGCCTCTTCCGGTTTAAAGCCCGTCAGTTTCATCGCCAGGTATGCCATCTCAGGCTGCGGTTTGCCAATGACATGCGGTCTTCTTCCGGTAGCCGTTTCCAGCATGTTTATCACGCTCCCACAGTCAGGTGCAAACCCGTATGACACGGGGCATACCAGATCAGGATGTGTTGCTATGTAACGGCAGCCCCGGTTAAGAAGTCTGCAGCAGTCAGTAAGTTTTTTATATGAAAGCTCCGTGTCATACCCAAGGAGCACAACCTCCACGCTTTCATCAGGTTCTTCTGAAATGCTGATGTCAGAATTCCGGAGCATTGTTTTCAGGGATTCCGTACCGCAGACATAAAACACTGTCTCTCTGCCAAAGTTATTTCTTATGTATTCAATTGTTGCATCCGCACTTGTGACAAAATCCTCAGGCCCTGTCTTTATTCCGAGTCTTGCCATTTTTTCTATGTAACTCTCAGTTCCACGCGAGGAATTGTTTGTCAGGAAGATATACCTGCCTCCGATGGATCTCACATAATCCAGGAAATCCAGTGTACCGTCAAAAAGCGTTTCATCAAGATATATGGTGCCATCCATATCCATCAGAAAAAGCCTTTTATCTTTTAAGCTGCTCATTTACTGCTTATCCAATCCGTAGAAATTATTGTTGATCATCCTTCTGATCCAGTCTTTTTCTGTCTCATCGGCGAAAGCCGCATTAGCGGATGTAATGAGTATCTTCTTGACCTCAGCGTTTGAAAGATAAAACTCATCAATCAGAAGCTGCCATTCCTTTTTTATGTCCGTTCCGCATACAGAAGGGTCATCAGTATTTACGGTTACAGGAATGCCATAGTTCATAAACTTACGTAAAGGATACTCCGAGATACTCTCTACGGCATGTGTAATGAGATTGCTTGTGGGGCAGAGCTCGATGACCGCACCGCTTTCCTTGAGTGCTTTCATGACTTCCTCATTTTCTACTGCCCTCACACCATGCCCTATCCTTTCAGCGCCGCACTCAAGAGCAACGGCCACGCTTCCGGCGCCCGCCGCTTCTCCTGCATGAATCGTGATGGGGACTCCAAGGATTTTTGCATACGAGAAGACATATGAAAAATCTTCTGTTGGGAAAAGTGCCTCAGCTCCGGCAAGATCAATCGCACCTACTCCCTTTCCAAGATATTTCTCGCAAAGCCTTGCCGTTTCAAGGTTTTCATTTCTGTTATCCTTCTCCCTCATGCAACAGAGAATCAGATTTGCATGTACCTGTGAGCGATTGATTCCGTCAACGGCTGCAAGTACGACCTGCTCCTGATTAAGTCCCCCAAGGGTATGTTTCTGCGGGGCAATTCTGAGCTCAGCATAAATAACGCCCTGATCATTAAGCTCCTCAAGGAGATTATAAACAGCCCAGCTGATACCCTTTTCCGTCTGCATAAGCGAACCAGGGAAATCAAACTTAGTGAGAAACTCATTCAGGTCACGGCAGCCTGGTGATACCATGAGTAATTTTTTCAGTTCCTCATCGCTTTCCGGTATTTCAATTTTCTGTATTTCTGCCAGTTTTCTTGCATTCTTCACGGAAATTGCTCCGTCAATGTGAAGATGCAGATCTGTAAGGCACTGAAGCTTTTCAATATCACACATTTTTTCATCCTCCGGATAAGTGTACACTTTAGCATATTATATCAAATTATATGGAATGTAACAAGAAAAAGAAGTGCCATGGATCAGCAGGCAAATGAAACCAAAAAGGCGTATGCCCGCAGGTAAAACTGCAACATACGCCCTCTGGTTTCACTTTTTTTAAACGCAGAAGATGGGATTTGAACCCATGCGCCGCTACTAACGGCCTACTCACTTTCCAGGCGAGCCCCTTCGACCACTTGGGTACTTCTGCAGTCAGTTATGTATCCTACAACAAATCATATGAACTTTCAAGTACATTTTGCTGAAGTGAAAAGTTTATTTCCACTTTGAAAAAGTCAGTTTAAGAAGTGGCTTT
>JAKSPD010000058.1 GCA_024405115.1 Lachnospiraceae bacterium | reverse complement strand
ATAATTGCCGGCAACTGGAAGATGAACAAGACTCCTTCACAGGCAGTTGCACTTTGTGAAGAACTTAAGGACCTTGTAAAGAGCGATGAGGTTGATGTTGTATACTGCGTACCCGCAATCGACATCATTCCCGTTGTTAATGCAGTTGCAGGAACAAACGTTATGGTTGGTGCCGAGGACATGTCATTCGAGGATAAGGGTGCCTTCACAGGCCAGATCTCAGCTGAGATGCTTAAGGATGCAGGCGTTAAGTTTGTAATCGTTGGACATTCAGAGAGAAGGGAATATAACCACGAGACAAATGAAGACATCAACAAGAAGGTCTTAAAGGCTATCGAGAACGGAATCACACCCATCATGTGCTGCGGTGAGTCTCTTACACAGAGAGAGCAGGGCATCACTCTTGACTGGATCCGTCAGCAGGTAAAGGTTGGACTTCAGGGCGTTACGGCAGAGCAGGCAGCTGCAATGGTAATCGCATATGAGCCCATCTGGGCAATCGGAACAGGCGTTACGGCCACAACGGCACAGGCTGAAGAAGTATGTAAGGCCATCCGTGAGTGCATCGCTGAAATTTATGACACGGATACAGCAGAGAAGATCCGCATCCAGTACGGTGGATCAATGAATGCCAAGAATGCGGCTGAACTTCTCAGTGAGGAAGACATTGACGGCGGTCTTGTTGGCGGTGCTGCTTTAAAGGCTGATTTTGGAAAGATCGTAAATTACAAGTAATAGGTTTACATAACCACTATATCTTGTATTTGCTCTTTACTCACAACCAAAAATATGGTACTATCAAGGCGCACGTCTTATAACGCGCGCCTTATTGTCCCCATAGTATAATGGATAGAACGATAGCCTCCGGAGCTGTAGATAGCGGTTCGATTCCGCTTGGGGACGTGGCAGAACGGCGCGCATGTATGTGCATGCGGGCTGTTTTTTTGTGGGACGACATGGGACTTTTTATAGCAATAATAATGTTTCTCGCCGCATTCCTGCTTTTAAGGAGCGAGTGGGAGAAGGTTCAGTTAAAGACCGATCATTATGAGGTTCGTACAGATAAGCTCCCTGAGGGAGTAAGTAAGGTACGTCTCGTTTTTGTCTCGGATCTTCACGATTACATGCCGGCCAGGCACACACCGGAAATGATAACAAAGGCAATTGACCTGGTAAAACCGGACGCCGTCATACTGGGCGGCGACATGATAACCGTGTCAAAAAGTGAAAGGGTCCCGAGGCCCGAAACAAAAACGGCGCTTTCCGTGATTTCGTCAATTGCCGGAAAATACCCCGTGTTTTATGGTGAGGGCAACCATGAAACACGGCTCATGGAGAAAAATCCTGAAGGCTATGCATCTTATGTGAGTGAGATTTTTTCCATGGGGGTAAGATATTTAAGGGATACCGGTGCTGAAATACCGGGTACAGGAGTACAGGTCTACGGAGTGAATCTTTCTGATGATTTTTACGGCCGTTTCCCGGGAATTGAAAAAAAGTATGAAATGCCGGAAAGATACATAGAAGGTGCCATCGGCGAAGCCGACAGGAAAAATTTCAATGTCTTCCTGATCCACATACCGCTTTATCTTGAGGAGGCGGAAAAGGCAGGGGCTGACCTGGTGCTTTCCGGGCATTATCACGGCGGCACGGTGCGGCTTCCTGACGGGCGCGGACTAATGACACCGCAGTACCAGTTTTTCAAAAAAGAATGTTCCGGAGAGTTCACGTATGGCAAAGCTAAAATGATCGTCGGACGCGGACTCGGGACACACAGCATAAAAATAAGGATAAATGACCTGCCTCAGATAGCAGTGGTTGACATAACTGATGAAGGAACAAGTAAGGTACAGAATTGAAAATCTTGAGTTTGACGGTCCCCTGGATCTTCTGCTTACACTTATTGAAAAAAACAAGTTCAATATTTTTGACATACCCATTTTTGAGCTTACGAAACAGTATACTGAGTATGTAAGGAAGATGCAGGAGAAGGACCTTGACATGATATCGGATTTTCTGCTCATGTCGGCCACCCTTCTGGACATAAAGACCAGGATGCTGCTTCCCCGCGAAGTTGACGAAAAGGGTGAGGAGATTGATCCCAGGGAGGAGCTTGTTGAGAGGCTCCTTGAGTACAGGCGTTTCAAGTACCTGGCCGGTGAACTTTCAGACGGGGAACAGTATGCGCTGAGATATATGTACAGGGAAACTGCACTTCCTGCTGAGGTGGAGCAGTATAAGGCACCCCTTGACCTTGACGAACTGTTTAAGAATGTGACGGCGGAAAGGCTGCGGACGATCTTCCTTGAGGTCATGGGCAGGAAGGAATACCGCCTCGACAGCCAGAGGGCGGAATTCGGGGTGATCAAAAGGGAAAGGGTATCACTCGGTAAGAGAATCCGTAACCTTGTCAGGTTTGCCCGCAAAAAAAGGACTTTCTCCTTTAAGGAGATGCTTGAGGGAGGCTGTACAAAAACTGACATCGTTGTTTCCTTCCTTGCGGTACTTGAACTTATGAAGATGGGAAAGCTTGAGGCCATACAGGGAGCAAATCCCGGTGACATAGAACTTAAGGTAACTGAAGATATCGATTCAGAGGAACTTGACCTCGAAAATCTGGTGGATGCGTAATGAATTCTGAAGAAATCTGGTCGGAGGAGGCCATATCCGACCTTGAAGGAACTGCATATATTGACGGTGACTCAAAGATTGAGGATCCGGCTGTCTATAAGCCTGCTGTGGAGGCCGTGCTTTTTACGCTCGGAAAGGCGTTAAGTCCGCACGAACTGGCTAAATCTGCTTTCTGCAGTTCCGGTACGGCCAAGAAGGCTGCCAGGATGCTGGCTGCCGAGTATGAACAGAGAAACGGCGGAATCCTGATAAGGGAGTTTGACGGTCTTTTCCAGATGTGTACGAACCCGGCGTATTACGATAACCTTATACGTCTTGTTTCAGCACCCAAAAAGCCGGTGCTTACCGATGTCGTTATGGAGACACTGGCAATCATCGCATACCGTTCCCCCGTCACAAAGGTGGAGATAGAAAAGATAAGGGGCGTGAGCTCTGACCACGCGGTAAACAAGCTTATAGAATTCGGCCTTGTAGAGGAGACGGGAAGGCTTGATGCTCCGGGAAGACCGGCACTTTTCTCCGTGACTTCAGAGTTTTACAGAAGGTTCGGGGTATCAGGTAAGGAAGACATGCCGGTTGTGGGACCTGAGATGGAGTCAATAATTCAGGACGAGGTAGAGTCAGTCGTCCGTGATACTGTAAAGGTGGAAGTATGAACATAAAGATTGTTTACCATACTGACAAGATTGACAGGCTTAAATATGTGGATGGAAAATCCGACTGGATAGACCTCCGCGCTTCCGAAAGGGTGGAATTCAAAAAGGGCGAGTGGAAACTCATTCCGCTGGGCATATCCATGGAGCTGCCTGCCGGATATGAGGCTCATGTCGTGCCCAGGAGCTCGACTTTCAAAAACTGGGGCCTCATCCAGACCAATTCCATGGGCGTTATCGACAACTCATACTGCGCCACGGATGACATGTGGATGGTACCCATGCTGGCAACAAGGGATACCGTGGTCGAAATAAACGACCGTATCTGCCAGATGAGGATAATGGAAAATCAGCCCACAATTGAGTTTGTGGAAGTGGACAGCCTTCCCGGCAGGAGCCGTGGGGGATTCGGGAGTACCGGTAAGAACTGATGAGAGAATATTTATTTAAAATAACGCTGCTTCTGTCTGCGGTCATAATGCTTTTTACGGGCTGTGCCTCAAATAAGATGTACACCCTGCGCGACGAGGCAATTGAGAAATATAAAAGTGGATCTTATGCAGAGGCAAGGGAACTTTTTGAGGAAGCACTTTCCGAAGGAAACGGACAGGTGTCCGAGGTCCAGTATGATATTCTCAGGTACCGTGCCGAATGTGAATTAAGGCTTAAGGATTATGAGGCAGCAAAAAAGACTTACGGAATCCTTTTAAAGCTTGATCCCTCTGATAAGAACAGGGAACTCTACTATGATCTTGAGGAACAGTTCGAAAGGGTGGAGGAAATCAACAGGGCCTTTGAGGTAATGGCTTCCGGAGACTATGAGGCGGCTTATAAGGAAATGGATAAGTATGCATCGCTCGGAGGCGACTCATCCGCAGCACTGGCGTGGTTTAACAAGGCCGTGTGCGCTGAATACCTGGGCAACTGGGAGGAGGCCGCGTCGCTTTTAAAGGACTATCTTGCGGTATATCCTGACGATGAGGCCGCGAGGAAGGAATATAATTTTGCAAAAACAAGATAATACAATATATAGTGTCTTTTATTAAAAATTTGAAATACATATTGTGTTTTGAAAATCCTATGATATAATCAATCCTACACGGGAAAATTTTGTTTCCGGAAGTGTAGTCCGGTTTTAGGGATATAAATTTCGTAAAATAAGGGGAGTGTGACGGTATGATCAATGTAATCAAGCGAGACGGCAAGGTTGTCGACTTTGACCTTTCGAAGATTTCGGAGGCCATGAAGAAGGCCTTTAAGGCCACTGACAAGGAATACAATGCGGATATACTCGAGCTTCTGGCTCTTCGTGTTACCAGTGATTTCCAGAAGAAGATGAGGGACGGACTCATCGGAGTCGAGGATATTCAGGACTCCGTGGAGCATGTTCTCGAGCAGGCGGGTTATACGGATGTTGCAAAGGCTTACATCCTTTACCGTAAACAGCATGAGTCAATCCGTAACGTATCAAAGACCGTTCTTGACTACAAGGACGTTATTGATAATTATCTCAAGGTAAATGACTGGAGAGTTAAGGAGAATTCAACCGTTACATATTCAGTGGGCGGACTTATCCTTTCAAACTCAGGCGCAGTTACCGCAAACTACTGGCTTTCAGAGGTTTATGACCAGGAAATCGGTGACGCACACAGAAATGCAGACCTTCACATCCATGATCTTTCAATGCTTACAGGATACTGTGCAGGCTGGTCATTAAAGCAGCTTATCACGGAAGGACTCGGAGGCATTCCCGGAAAGATCACTTCATCCCCCGCAAAGCATCTTTCCACACTCTGCAACCAGATGGTAAACTTCCTCGGAATCATGCAGAACGAGTGGGCAGGTGCTCAGGCATTCTCGTCATTTGACACATACCTTGCTCCCTTCATAAAGGTAGACAATCTTTCATACAAAGAGACAAAGCAGTGCATCCAGAGCTTCATCTACGGTGTAAACACACCTTCAAGATGGGGAACACAGGCGCCCTTCACAAATGTAACACTTGACTGGACGGTACCGAATGACATGGCGGAACTCAACTGCCTTATCGGCGGAGAGGAGATGCCTTTCAAGTATAAAGACTGCAAGAAGGAAATGGACATGGTCAACAAGGCCTTCATCGAGATCATGAT
>JAKSPD010000057.1 GCA_024405115.1 Lachnospiraceae bacterium | reverse complement strand
AAGTTATGCATTACTGGTAATGCCTTAAATGGGTTTTCTTGATTTTTACACTACCCGGCTTACAAAGATACGTGAACAAAAATTCGAAAATAAAAAAGCGTCACAATGTACCACCCACTAATCGTTAGATTATTAGGACATGAGACGCTTTTTTACTATCTTTTTTACAAACATAGTTGTGCGGGGAATCCTGCTGTTTATGTTGAATTATGGTAAAAGCTTTCAGTTAGGCTAAGTCTGTTTTGAATGTTTTCTTTAAATGAAAAAACTGTGCGCATTGCCTGCACACAGTCTGTATTGTCAACCTTATGCTGTGCGGGGCAATCAGAATCAGAACGCCCCGCCCGATTTACCGGGCCAGCCGTTCCGCTACCTACAACAGCAACAGTTTTTAACATTTAAATTCTTCATGCGGGAAATATCACCCCATATCAGGGAAAAAAGCAAGCAGAAAATTATCTCAGTCCCTCGTGTATCTCACACGGCGTGCCGTAACGGAGGTAGTTCACCTTTTCTTCACCGTAGCCGGAGATGTCGTAAAGATCCGGTATTGAGCCCTTAAACCATCCGTGAGAGGGTTTTACGTCACTGTCAAGGAACGCAAAGGTATAGGCGAGTGCTGCAGCCATTCCAAGCGGAAGAACATCCTCATCGATGTCAAATTCCGGTGAATGGTGAAGTGCGCCGGCTCCCTTTTCAGGGTTCTTTGTTCCGAGGAACGTATATACACCGGGCCAGATGGCCATTGTGGAGCATATGGATTCATTCGCCATCCAGGGCTGTATCTGTACTATGCGGTTTGCACCGATGGCTTCGCCCACCGCCTTTTCGCAGAGTGCCGTACAGTCGGGATCATTTTTAACGGGCATCTTTGGACCGATGTTGTACATGGTCTCGTACTCACAGCCGTAAAGCGGGCAGATATGGTCAAGGGTATCCTTAAAATACTTTTTAAACTCCACGCCGTCCTCGTGCTCATAGATGCGGAGGTTTCCGCCAAATGTAAGCTCACCGGGAATTATGTTGTCAGCGGAACCGGACTGGACGATCGTGGGGGCATATGTTATCGGGTGGAACGGATCAACATGCTTCATGCGGAAGTCATTCATGGCATTCATTACAGCCACATAGCAGTCAATCGGGTTTACGGCCATGTCAGGTCTTGAACCGTGACCGCCGCGTCCGCGGATAATCATCTTGAAGAACACGCCGCCGGCCATGACCGGACCCGGCTGGATGGCCATCTTTCCGCTTTCAAGGTCATAATAGACATGGTTTCCGTAAACTGTGTCGAAATGCAGGTTTTTCTGCATGATTCTGCGGTATATACGGATTATGTTGTTCGGGCCTTCCTCACCGCGCTCAAACAGGAAAATTACACGGCCGTTAATAAGTTCCCTGTGATTCTGCAGGAACTCTGCTTCGGCCAGGGCCATTGCCATATGGGCGTCGTGACCGCATGTATGGGAAACCCCCGGCACTTCCGAAACGCAGACCTTGATCCCCTTAAGGTTGCATTCCGATTCCTGAACGGGAAGCGCGTCAACATCGGCACGGATTACCACAGTCTTCATCTTCCATGTGAGGGTGGTCCGTGAACCGGAAGAACCTTCCGTGTCGTTATCTGAGACTTTTTCCCTGGTTTTCCTGGTGCCTTCCGCCGATGCATCCTTCCTTAAAATCTTTTCCTTAATGAAATCAGTGGCACTGTTTACGGCTGATACCACACGGCCCGCGGCACTGTTTGAGGAAAGCGCAATCTTAACTGCTTCGGGATGCTTTACCGCATCTGTCGCAAGGCAGGTATCACCGTCCTCGACATAACCTGCAAGCCAGGGCTCCTTTCCCTCCTCGGGTTCAAAGCCTTTCCCGTAAATGTATGCAAGGATACCACCTTCGTCGATGACCTCATGCCCTATTCCAAGTTCCGTGAGCTTTTTGTCAATTCTTTCGATGGTGGGTTCCTCTTTTCCGGTACGGGCGGGGTAGCGGTGGAATTCACGCCTTAATTCGATGAGCTTCTCTTTATAACTTAATGATTCACTGTAAAGGTCCATGATTTTTCTCTCTGTTTCAGATTTTTGTGTTCCGGAATTAACAGACATGTTTATGACCGGCCGGCGCACAACTGATTATTATAGCACTTAATGGCGAATCTGTGATACAATTATCGATGCTGTAATGAGATACTTTAACAAATACAGCGGAATCAGTTTGTAAAAGAGGAAAAGTTATGTATAAGGAATGTAAGTTTTCGGAAGCACCGGGATATGAGAAGGCTTTTGCGGCATTTGAACCCAACCTTGAGGCATTTTACCGTAACCCGCTTCCCTACCGCATGGACCCGTTCAAAATCTTTGGAAACCTTTATTATGTGGGAAACAAGAAGGTATGCATGCATCTCATAGATACAGGGGAAGGCCTTATCCTGTTCGATACCGGTTACGGAAACGATTTCTTCCTTCTGCTTGAATCCATCCGCGCCCTGGGATTTGATCCCCATGACGTAAAGATAGTAATCCATTCACACGGGCACTTTGACCACTTTAACGGCGGAAACGCAATGCGCGAGCTGTTTGGTTCAAAAATCTACATGAGCAGGGTTGATACGGAACTTATCCGCGAGATGCCTGAAAGGGCGCTGTGCAGCTACGGCCCCATGAAGTATACGGAGATATGCTGGCCGGATGAGGAAATAGAGGAGGACCAGGTGATCACGCTTGGAAACACGAGTATCCGCTGCCGTCTTGTTCCGGGACATACATACGGCACCATGGCATTCTTCTTTGATGCCGTGGATGAAAACGGAAAGAAGCTTCATGTCGGATACTTCGGCGGCTGCGGGTTCCTCACCACATACCGCGGATACTGCCGTGACATGAAACTTCCCGAGGAGAAGCTTGAGAGAATGGGAGAATCGATAAAGAAGGTTTACGATGAGCCCGTTGACATAGTTATTGGAAACCATCCGTCACAGAATGACACCATAGGAAAGCGCGAGTGGATGCTGGCTCACGCCGATGAAAATCCTTTCATCAATCCGGAAGGGTGGCACATATTCCTTAACACACTTGAGGAGTACAGGCTGAAGCTTCTCAGCTCAGATAAATACTAATACGGCAGCTTTCTCAAGAAAAACTCTCTGTACCCGCTTCTGAGCGCAAGATTAAGTTCGTGCTTCGCACTTACGCTCAATGCGGGTACATGAGAGTTTTTCTTAACGCTGCCTATGTTGAATCCAAAAATGATTATGTGAGCATAAAACACTTTCCTGCGGATGCGTTGTGCGCGAGCGAAGCGAGCTTAATCTTGCGCACACCTGCAGACGCAGGAAAGCGTTTTTGCGATAACAGAATATTTATCTGAGGTTGACGAAACCGTCTTCATCGATTTCGGCTTTTGATATGGAGCGCATGTGCTTGAGCACGCGCTCTTTTTCTGTGCCTTTTAGGATGTGTGTCCGGCAGCCCTCCTGGCGTGCGGGAATGAACCTGAATGAAATGAGTTTCGCCGTCTTTGGGTCAATGTAAGCCGTCACGAGGCAGGTGTCCTGTGAATTTGAGTTAAAGAGGTAGTTCCCGAGGGAATAGATGCAGGGTACCTTTGAGGAGCCTTCAGTAAGCGGGTCCAGTGCCGATATCCCCTGAAGCACATGCGGGTGGTCACCGATTATCAGGTCCGCACCGGCGTCCCTTACGGCAGTCGCAAGCTTTTTCTGCCAGTCGTCAACGTTTACGGTGCTTTCGGTTCCCCAGTGAAGGTATGCAACTATGAAGTCGCATTCATTACGCATCCCGGAGATGACCTCGCAAAGCTTATTGTAGTCGAGGCAGCGGAAAACCCCGGGGGTCGTTTCAGTGGCGCCCTTAGTATCGGGATTTCCCATACGCTCTATCTGGGTTGCGGCAACAAATCCTATCTTTATGTCCCCGGTCGTAAAATAGAACGGTGCTGCGGCTTCATTAAGGTCTTTTCCTGCACCCACGTAAGGCACACCCACACCCTGAAGCGTGGCAAGAGTGTCTAAAAACGCCTCTTCCCCGTGGTCATAAAGGTGGTTATTGGCGAGAGCCACAATGTCGGCCCCCATGTCGTTAAGGAGCGCGGCATATTTCGGGTTGGCCCTGAAGGTGTACTTTTTTCCCGCAAGCGGTTTTCCGCCTTCGGAGTACGGGAATTCGTTATTTACCATGAAGACGTCAGACCCGCGCATCAGGGAAAGCATGTCCTCATCAAACATGGATTCAACGGTCGGATTTCCGCCTGTACGGCTTATCGCCGATGCCATCACCGAATAGTGTTCGTCAAACAGGATGTCTCCCGCAAATGTAAGGGAAATGACGTAATCGCTGTGCCGGTCGATAAGCTTTGTGTTTTCATTTTCAGCATACTTTGGCGGGGGAAGGGCCTCTTCCTCAGTCTGTGTTTCTGTTTCAGTCTCTTTTGCCGGAACGGCTACTGTAATCACCTGTGCCTCCGCCGTTTCGGTTTCATCGCGGTATTCAGAATCCGAACCGGCATCAATGTACTCCCCTTCAGGAAATGTATCCGTCAGTCCTTCCGGAGAACCGTTCAAGTTTTGTGCTGTCCTTGTTTCAGGCTCGGTTTCCGGGGCGGTAAGGAACGGAAGCTTAAGGTAATCGGCGAAAGCCGCGTCTTTACGAAGATACAGAAAGGCACCCAAAAGCATAAGGAGTATGACCGCCACTATGACGAGCACGGTGCCGGCGCCTCCCTTTTCCCTTCCACGTGAACGCCCGTATTCGCTATGGCGTCTGTCTTCATATTCAGAACCCGGTTTTCTTCTTGATCTTCCCATAAACCTAATTATATCTTCCGGAAGGCTTTCGCGCAAGCGCGCCATAAAGCCTTATTAAGGCATTATCAACAAATTATGAAACGGAAATCGTTGAAAATCACGCTTTTTTTATGTCTCATATACAAATTTGTTATAAACGTAATATAATTAACTCATCCACAAGCAATAAAACGGGGAGAAATATGCGGAGAATATGCAGAGCGGCAGTGAGCATGCTCCTTGCTTTTGTGTTACTCATTTCTACCCCATGAATCCCATCACGGTTGATGGCATGGATTATACATTACAGACACCGCTTGTTATAGGCGGTCCTGAAGATGCTGAAAAGATCCGCCGGATCAACACTCCTTTCCCGGACAATACATATATAAGTACGATAACGGCTGCTTATAACGGTCTCATGAAGAGTACGGCCGATGAGCAGTGGCTTATTGTGCTTACGGATGGTAATAAGTTTTCCGAGGATGAAACTTCGAAGGAAATGGGTGAGGAGGACACAAGGGCACGCCTTTCAGAGGTCCTTTCAGATTATTCGAAGAAGGTCAAGACACTTTACATGGGAATCGGCGCAAAGGCGGCAGTTCCGGATATGAGTGTAAAGGCAGCTTATGCACCGGTGGCGGCAGCACCGGCAGAAGTACCCGAAAAGCTCAGCATCATGTGCCTGGCGGTTGAGACAACAGGCGGAAAGGCATTAGGCGGTCTTGTAACATACCTTGGCAACAGAATGCTTGATAAAGGGGTTCAGATTGTTACAACCAAATTAAGCGGGAAAGCCCACGGTTTTAACCGTGGGATGAAAGCGCC
>JAKSPD010000056.1 GCA_024405115.1 Lachnospiraceae bacterium | reverse complement strand
CCTCTTCCCGGAAAAGGCTGGAGCAGAGGGCTCCTTCCCGTAAACAGGCATCGAAAACTTTATATACCGGAGAGGGTGAATTTAAGGAAACGGTAACTCCAATCGACAGGCCTGACTTTCAGGCGTTTTCGATAGTCGGTGACATTCCTGTCAGCAAAGTGGTGATTGAGGTTACAGCCGTCCATGACGGAACCAGGTACAGGGATCTCTGTATAACGGAGATAGAGTTCTACCGTTAAGCCTTCCACTCCCTGTAAGCCTCAAAGAAGGCATCGATGTTCTCCCACGGAGAAAGCGGGGGGATGTCACAGCCTGAGGAAAGAATAAAATTACTGTGCGAGCCGCACTTTGAAAGAAGGTCCTTAGTGGCCTTCTTTATTGATTCCGGGGAACCGCCGCGGAACTGTCTTGCGGGGTCGATGTTTCCAAGGCACGGAACGTCGGAAGGCATCTTTTCGAGGATTTCCTCCATGTTTACCGCATTGCCGAAATGATATGCGGCAGCACCCGCATGCACTATGGATTCCGTGGTTACCGAGGCCGTGTTTCCGCAGTTATGATAAACGAAGATGAATTCATCGTCCTGAAGCGCGGACACTATCTTACGGCAGTATTCGCCTGAAAACTCCATTGCAAGCTTCGGGGAGAGAAGGCCGGCCAGGGGCTCCGCCATTACGACGCCATCGGCGCCAGCCTCCTTATAAGCCTTAATGTAGGATATGATAAACTCAGTTGCCTTTTCGAGCACGGTGTGCATGTAATTTGGCTCCGTGAGGCAGAAAATCATGGAATTTGTAACGTCAACAAGTCTTCCTGCGAGGGAGAACGGGCCGATGACTCCGGCAAGTACCGGGCGGTCTTTTATCAGCTCCTTCGCTTTTTTTATTGCATCAATATATATGCCTGTACGGCCTGCTCCTATTTCCGGTATTTCAAGTGCTTCGGCGGCTTCCTCGTGCTCATCCTCATCAAGGTCGGGATCAATCACTGGACCCATACATGTGGGAACCTCGTCATCCGAAAACCTTATGGGGGCGCCGAAGGCCTCTGCCTCGACTGAAAGATCCATGAGGCTTACCGAAGCGGCGGTGTCAGCCCTGTCGGCGACAGCCTTCATGCCGCGTGCCTGAAGAGTGCTGTCAGAAATGAGTTCCCTCACCGTAATGCCGAGAAGCTGTACAGACGGAAATGAGAGTACGGGGATGGGTTTTGTTATGGGGGAATTTATCCAGTTTTTCATGTTCATATGATTAAGGCTCCTTAAAAATCAGAGTTTTTTGTATGCCACGTCATTTTATACATGCCGGGGATGATGTTTGTCTGTTATTTTTTTTGAGTGCGGCCAGTATTGCTTCTGCGGTTTCTTCGGGATCCCCGTCGTTATCTATTATGAGGTCCGCGTACTTTTCATATAAGGGAATTCTTTCATCATAAAGCTTCTTAAGCTCCTCATATGTCTTTCCGTATGCAACGATGCGGACAGGGTCATTTGATATCAGCGGATAGACAGTGTCAAAATTCCTTCTGAGGTAAACGATTGAGCAGTTTTCATGGAAGGTGCGCCCGTTTTCCTCCTTTATCATGACACCACCGCCCGTGGCGATTATCGCGTTTTCGCGTTTTGAAAGCTCCTCCACGGCAATCCGTTCAAACCTGCGCACATCCGCCATGCGGCCTTCCAAAAGCATGTCATGAATGGAAATGCCGGCCAGTTCCCTTACGTAATCGTCCGTGTCAACAAAGACAAAACCTGTCTTTTCCGAAAGAAGCTTTCCGATTTTTGTTTTTCCGCAGCCCATAAAGCCGCCAAGTACTATCGATTTCATTTTAAACTTTTGGAGTGGTATCGGCGCGAGCCAAAAAAGTGCCGTGTTCTGTAAAATGGTCTTGCAATTTGACGCGAATAATTATACCTTATAATACGAATTAAGCAATGACTAATCAATAAAATTAAGGAAGAAAGTTCCTGTATGACCACGGCAGCGGCCGGGAAGTCATTGTCTGTGAATACATGAGGAAAGGATAAAGGCCCGGCCGGTTTAGACGGCAGGGCAGGATTAAAAAATGGATATCGGAAACAGAATCTTTACCAAATTTGAACGTGCACCCCGTGAGCTTGTTGAGAAGTTTGCAGGCTGGCCCTCAAGCAACATTAACGACATGATGAACAGGCTCTTCTGCATGAGGGAGACCATCAACAGGATAGGAAAGCAGGAGAAGCAGCTCCTTGGTACCGCTTTTACCGTAAAGGTGCCTGACGGAGATAACGTTTTCATCCACAAGGCTCTTGACATGATTGAGGACGGGGATGTCCTTGTCATCGACGGTAACGGCTGCACCTCAAGGTCACTCATGGGTGAAATCATGTTTACATACGCGCAGAATAAGGGCGTGCGCGGAATCATCGTTGACGGCGCCATCCGTGATTCGGATTCACTTAACGAGCTTGACATCCCGGTTTATGCCTGTGCGGTTACCCCTCAGGGTCCCTACAAGAACGGCCCAGGTGAGATAGGTGCCCCCATTTCCTGTGGAGGACAGGTCGTATTCCCCGGTGACATCCTTGTCGGAGACGCGGACGGGGTTGTGGTCATCCATAAGGAAGAGGCTGAAAAGCTGGTTGACATAACAAAGAAAAAGTTTGATGGCGAGCAGGTCCTTCTTGAGAGATACCACACCATCGGTAACGATACAGAAAAGCACATGGCAACGTATGACGCCATCTGTGATAAGCTGGGAACGGTGGTTTACTGATCCTGTCGTTAAAAACATATAGTGCCAAAAATCATGTTTTCCTGATTTATGCATTACCGGTAATGCTAATTATCAAATTTCGTTTTTCATGCATTACCGTATCCGCAGGAATGCTGTAATTAAAAATGGACAGGGAGTCGATTATGACTTCCTGTCCATTTTGCGTCTGGCGTTAATGCATTTTTCTTCGCTTTACAGCCTATCGCCAATGCATTTTCCTTCGCCAAAAGACTCCCGCCGATGCGCTTACCTCCATGGAATGAACTTACCGGGGTTCTCGCCCGTGAGGGCCATATCCTTATATACAGTCTTTCCTGCCACAATCACGCGGTCGATGCCACAGCTTAATGCACGTGCGTTTCCAAAATCAGCCTTTGCGTCCACGGTATCAGGATCAAAAATCACAAGATCCGCATCATAGCCTTCCTTAAGGAGTCCCTTGTTCTTAATCTTCATGAACTCCGCGGGCTTACTGGTCATCTTCATGATCATCTTTTCAAGCGGCATGAGCTTCTTTTTCCTCACGAAGTATCCAAGTGCATGCGTGAAGGCGCCAAAGCATCTCGGATGAACGGCGTTATCCACGTGGATGTCATAGGAGTCCGTGCACACGCAGATGTTGTCGTTAAGAAGGATTCTCGAAAGGTCGTCCTCGCTCATTGCAAAGTATGCGGCCTGTGCTGATGAACCGTTAGCAGCAACAAGATCAAAGTACGCATCAAACTCATCCTTGCCTATCTTACGTGCATATTCCGCAACGGTCAGGTTTTCAGCATCCTTATTTTCAGGTGCGCCGCAGATTAAAATGTTCTCAAAGCCGCCGCAGTTACGGTAGCGGCCTTCGGAGTTTGCAATGATCTGCTCCTTAAGCTTAACCCTCTCTGCGGGGTCAAGAAGCATCTCCTTCACCTTTTTGGCACCCAGTGCAAAGATTTCCTTCGGAAGGCAGATGTTAAGGTTTGAACCCGTTGCAAGATACGGATAAACATCCGTGTAGACATCCATTCCCTCAGCCTTTGCATCCTCAATCATCTTTAAGGTGATTTCAGACTTTCCCCAGTTTTCCTTTCCGCAAACCTTGTGATGTGAAAGGTTGAGGCGGCAGCCTGCTGCCTTTGCAATCTCAAAAGCCTCTGTAACGGCCTCAACGAACTGTCCGGCCTCGTTTCTTAAATGAACGGCAAAGGTTCCGTCATAAGGTGCAATCACCTTACAGAGCTCGATGAGCTCTTCCTTCTCGCAGTAGCAGCTGGGAGTGTAGATAAGGCCTGCACTCAGTCCCCTTGAGCCGTTCTCCATCGTTTCCTTAAGAAGCGACTTCATGACCTCAAGCTCCTTATCGGTGGGCTTTCTGTTATCAAGTCCCATTGCAGCTATCCTGAGCTCGTTATGTCCCGTAAGCACGGTGGCATTGTATGCCATTGGGCGGCTTTCAATATATTTACGGTATTCCGCCATTGAGGTGAAGTTATCTATTACATCAGTGTAACCGCACTCCGGATCCTCAAAGTATGCGCGCATCTTGTTTTTGAAGATGTCACGCTTTTCAGGATCTTTTGCAACGGGGAAAATGCTTGAACCGCACTGTCCGCCGCATACTGTGGTGATACCCTGTGACACCTTGGATAAAGTTGAGGTGGGATTGCCCAGTGTTTCATCCTCATGGCAGTGTGCGTCAATGAAGCCGGGTGAAACTGTAAGCCCGCCTGCATCGATAACTTCCACTGCCTCGCAGCAGATGTCTCCTAACCCGGTGATTTTCCCGTTTTTGACGGATATGCATCCCCAAAATGCGGGAGCACCGCTTCCGTCAACTATCATCGCATTCTTAATAAGTAGATCTTCCATAGAATGTTTACCCCTTAAAATAAAAACTGCCCGGAAAACAATGGTGTCTGTTTGGCAGGGCAGAAATATGTCAGTTAATTATAGCGGCTTCCACCGATTTTGTCAGAACCCCACGGTTTGTTATCTTAATACTAATGGTACCGCCATGCAACCCATTATTAGAAAAAGTGTTTTGTTATCCAATAATGAATGATTTCATCATATGGAAAACTCCCTCAGCCAATTAAAAGGAACTTCATCATGCTGAAAAACTCACGCAGCAGGTTGTGGGGGAGGAACAGGGCGGTAGAGCTTGCCGCAATTCCGCATGCATCGGAAATCCCGAGCTTATTAGCGGTCTTAACGGCCCTGTAGACATGAAAGTTGTTGGAGACTATTCCAATTGATGTAACCTCATTATCTTGGAAGCTTCCTGCCTGCACGCCTTCTTTCCCGGCAGTTTCCTGACAAATAAGCTTCATCGCGTTTTTCAGGTTTTCCTTAGTGTTAGCAGACTCCTTCTCAAGGATCACGCGTGACGGGTCTATTCCCACACCATAAAGGTATGTAGCCATGCCCTCCGCCTCGGTAAAAGGCTCGTTATAGCCTTTCCCGCCGGTTACGATGCACTTGGTATCTGGGTTTTCATTAAGGTATTCCGCCGCCTTATCAAGCCTGAATTTAAGCACACGGCTTGGACCGCTTTCATAGACCTGCGCACCCAGTACCACGATGTATGGCAGTCCGTTCCTGCCTTTATAGGAAAAACCTCTTAATATGACGCCCTCAATGACAATGAACACGGTTACCGCCAATGCGGCTAAAGCTTTCAAAATCCAGGGAATTTTATGCGTAAGTATCTTTGGAAGAAAGAAGAAAAAAGTGGCAATAAGGAACCAGATCACAAAGAATCCGGTCCCGCTTCCGGCGGTCGCTATAATAATGCCATATAATATACATAGAACTGCCAAAATGCAGCAGCTGGTTTTTAACATTGGAGTTTTATCTTATGTTTCCTAAGAGACGCTCGCAGTCCGCAACCATGCGCTCAATCACTTCCCTGCAGGTGGACATTTCGTTAATGAGTCCTGCGGACTGACCAGCCATGAAGGAGCCGGATTCCCAGTTTCCGTCGCGGACAGCATGGCCAAGGGAGCCTTTTCCAAGCTCCACGATGTCAGCCTCGTGGCCGCCCTCGACCTCAAGGCGGATCATCTCCTCAGTAAGCGGGTTTTTAATGCAGCGCACGGCGTCACGCACGGTCCTTCCGGTAACGACGGTGTCCCCGATGCCGGCCTCAAGTACGCCCCGCTTATATTCCTCGCAGACGGTCGCTTCCTTTGTGGCAAGGAACGCGGTACCGCACTGTACACCCTCGGCGCCCAGTATGAAAGCCGCCGCCATTCCACGCCCAGGGCCTCACACTTTTTGGCCTGAACCGCATTTCCCACAACGCTCATTACAGTCACGCCGTGTTCCTTCATAACTTCATATTTTTCACCGACTGTTTTTTATTCTATCAAATGGGCAATTCTCCCACAACCAATCCGTAGGTTGGATGTGGTACTCTTGCCCATTTGATAGACGGGAGAAGCCACCGGATGGCGGAGAGCCCGCACCTCCGAAGACGGTC
>JAKSPD010000055.1 GCA_024405115.1 Lachnospiraceae bacterium | reverse complement strand
GAAATAACCGCTGGCATGGGTTTTCGAGTGTTCGGCGGTTAATTTAAAAAGGCAAAATAACCGCAGAAAGTGAAAATAATGATTTCTGCGGTTAAAGTGTATTTTGGAATAACCGCTGATCTGATTAAGAATGGCTTTCGCGGTTAAATGGAGTATAACGCTTTTGTTATTTTACTTTTTTTATGTGGAATGGTAAAATCACCATAGGAGGATTTATATATGAAGAGTATAAAGACTGTCTATAAAATCGGTAACGGGCCCTCAAGTTCACATACTGTAGGACCATATAATGCTGCAATTGAGTTTGGTAAGCGTTTTCCTGACGCAGATGAATATGAAGTAACTCTTTTCGGTTCCCTTGCATTTACAGGCGAAGGTCACAGTACTGGAAAGGCAATCGATGCCGGACTTCCGGGAACGAAGGTCCTGATGAATACAACGGAAAAAGACCTTCCGCATCCAAACACGATGCTCTTTAAGGCATATAAGGATGGAGAAGTGATTGGTGAAAACCAGATTTTAAGTATAGGTGGCGGATCCATAAGATTCGTTGGAGAGACTTCCGATGAAGAAAAGGAAATCTACCCGCAGAAAAATTTCGGAGAAATGCTTGCACACTGCCGTGAAGAGGGGATATCACTTAAGGATTTCATATATGAGGTTGAGGGGGAGCCTTTAAAACAATACCTTACTGTCATCTGGTATGCAATGCAGAATGCAGTTGAAAGGGGTTTAAACTGTGAAGGTATACTTCCGGGTGATCTTAACATTCACAGGAAGGCTAAATCACTTTATGAAACACGCTGCTACAACGAGTCTTCAGATGTTACGATGAACCGCCTCATTTCGTCATATTCTTTTGCCGTGGCTGAGGAAAATGCGTGTGAGAACATCGTTGTAACGGCTCCGACATGTGGTGCATGCGGTGTCATTCCTGCCATTTTCTATTACATGAAAAAGGATCGGGGTTTCCCGGACAGCGAAATCATTGATTCCCTGGCGGTTGCCGGACTCATCGGTAACGTGATCCGTACAAATGCGAGCATATCGGGGGCTGAATGCGGCTGTCAGGCGGAGATAGGAAGCGCATGTTCTATGGCGGCCGGAGGACTCGCAACTCTGTTTAAACTGTCAAACGAACAGATTGAATATGCTTCTGAAATTGCCATGGAACATAACCTGGGGCTTACCTGTGACCCTGTTCACGGACTTGTACAGATTCCCTGCATTGAGAGAAATGCAGTTGCCGCCATGAGGGCAATCAGTTCAGTCAATATTTCAAGATTTCTCTATAGGACAAGGAAGATATCATTTGACGATGTCGTGGCCACAATGTACCAGACCGGCAAGGACATGAATGAAAAGTACCGTGAGACGGCCCATGGTGGTCTTGCACAGATATACCATTCGTAAGTGATATTTTCCGGATCAGTACACGTTTTATGAATGTCTTTGTCAGGACAATTAAAGATAAGGAATTCCTGTCGCATGCGTTTTCCATCATACTTCCGGTGGCACTGCAGCTTCTCATAACCACTGTCACGAACATGGTCGATACCATGATGATAGGAAGTCTCGGGACCGCTACGATTTCTGCGGTGGGGCTTGCAAACAAGTTCTTTTTTGTGTTTGCGCTTCTCATGTTTGGAATCAATTCCGGTTCCGGCGTCCTTAATGCGCAGTTTTTTGGAAACAGGGACTTTTATCACATAAGGAAGACCTTCGGGCTGTGTGCCATAATCGCGCTGGTAGCCGCTTCAGGCTTTCTTTCTTTCGCCTTCTTCAATCCGGCAGGGGTGATGCACATCTTTACTGACAGCGAGGAGGCTACTGAGATAGGATGCAGGTACCTGAAGACCGTATGTTTCACATACCCGCTTTTCGGACTTACGACACTTCTTGTGATGGTGCTCAGGTCCATGAAGAAGGTAAGGGTTCCTGTTGTGACTTCCCTTATTTCAGTGACCATAAATATATTTTTAAACTATACGCTGATATTCGGTCACTTCGGAGCACCGGCACTTGGCGTACGAGGTGCCGCGCTTGCCACAATAATAGCCAGGGCGGTGGAACTTTCCGCACTCATCTTCTATGCGTTTGTAAAGAACCGTGAACTGAGGGGCAGGCTGTCGGATTTTATCGGGTGGGAAAAGTCATTCCTTAAGAGCTTTGTGAGAAATTCCGTACCGGTCATAGCAAATGAGCTTTTCTGGGGACTGGGCACCACGCTTTATTTCGTGGCTTATGGACACATGGGTGACGCCGCTGTGGCGGCTGTCACGATTTCAGCGACATTTACGGACATACTTTGCACAGTTGGAAACGGAATGTCATCGGCAACATCTGTCATACTGGGAAACGAGATGGGTGCGGGCAACCTCGAAAAGGCTGACGATTACGGAAAAAAACTCATTGCGCTTGCGGTGATGCTTTCGGTGGTCTGCGGCACGATATTCCTGATTTTACGCGGCCCGCTTCTTAATCTGTATGATGTCGCACCTGAGGTCAGGGCCAATGCAAAAACGTGCATGACCATCTTCACGATGTACATCCCTCCGATTTATGTAAACCTTGTAATAGTCGTGGGCATACTACGTGCGGGTGGTGACACGCGTATGTGCTTCCTGATCGATACCTCCGGCGTATGGCTGCTGGCGGTCCCGATTGCTTTCCTGGGATCCCTGGTGTGGCACCTTCCCATAACGGTCGTTTATGCCATGGTTACCTTTGAGGAGGTATATAAGTGTACGATGGCACTTCTCCGTTACAGAAAGAAAAAATGGCTGAAAAACCTGGCGGTGGAAGTATAATTGGTACTTGCAATTCATGAAACTTATGTTATAATGCTTGACGCAACTAAATAACCTTATCAAGAGAGGTGGAGGGAACGGCCCTGTGAAACCCGGCAACCTGCATAAAGCAAGGTGCCAAATCCGTCGGTAACGAAAGATGAGGAGTGAGACTTGAATGTAAGGCGCTCCCACGGAGCGCCTTTTAAAATGTGCAACGCCGCATCGGCGCAAGGCATACGGATATGTTTTACTCCAGAGGGAAAGGAGAGTTTAATGAGTCACTATTTATTTACTTCAGAATCAGTAACAGAAGGACATCCGGACAAGATCTGTGACCAGATTTCGGATGCAATACTTGACGCACTTTTAGCAGAAGACCCGAATTCAAGGGTGGCATGTGAGACTACCGTATCTACGGGACTCGTTCACATCATGGGAGAGATAAGCACGCAGAGCTATGTGGACATTCAGAAAATCACACGTGATGTAATCCGTGACATCGGCTACACAAGGGCAAAATACGGCTTTGACGCCGATACATGCGGAATCATCACGAATATTGATGAGCAGTCTTCAGACATTGCAATGGGTGTCGATAAGTCATTTGAGAACAAGACAGGTGAGGAAGACGAACTTCAGAACGGAGCCGGCGACCAGGGCATGATGTTCGGATACGCATGCGATGAGACTCCTGAACTCATGCCGCTTGCAATATCATTATCACATAAGCTCGCTAAGCGCCTTACAGAAGTTCGTAAGTCCGGGCTTTTGGAGTATCTCCGTCCTGACGGAAAGACGCAGGTAACCATTGAATATGATGAAGAGAAGAGGCCTGTACGTGTTGACACCGTGGTAGTTTCATCACAGCACTCACCGGAAGTTGAGATGGATGAGCTCAGACGCGCCATCACTGAACACGTGATTTTTGAGACTATCCCCACGGAGCTTCTTGACGAGAATACAAAGATTTTCATCAATCCCACAGGACGTTTCGTAATCGGAGGACCTCAGGGTGATTCTGGACTTACCGGACGTAAGATCATTGTCGACAATTATGGCGGAAGCGCACCTCACGGCGGCGGGGCATTCTCAGGAAAGGATCCCACAAAGGTTGACCGTTCAGCTGCTTATGCGGCACGTTACGTTGCAAAGAACATCGTGGCGGCAGGACTTGCAAGAAGATGCCAGATCCAGCTCGCATACGCCATCGGCGTAGCCAGACCTGTTTCAGTACAGATAGACACATTCGGTACGGGAAAAGTGTCTGATGATAAGCTTGAAGAAGCTGTAATGAAGGTATTTGACCTCCGTCCTTCAGCAATCATCCGTGACCTTGACCTCCGTAAGCCCATCTACAGACCGCTTGCAGCCTATGGTCACATGGGACGTGAGGACCTCGGCGTAAAGTGGGAAGATACAGACAGGGTGGATGCACTCCTGGAGGCCGTAAAATAAATTGACCTTAAGAAGCGTTTGTGTTAATCTTACCCGGGAATATTCCGAATGGAGATCTATACATGAAAAATAAGATGAAAAACATAATACTTGCACTGGCAGTGGCTTCGCTTACAGTCCTCTGTTCATTTGCGGCTTTCGCCGATTCATACCCGGATGTGTACGTTCCAAACTATGCACCTGGTGAGACCGGATGGGCTGAGAGATTTGACGGATGGCACTATCTTGATCATGGCCGTTCACTTACCGGATGGTTCATGGCAGGGGATAAGTGGTATTATAGTGACTTTAACGGAAGAATGCTCACAGGATGGCAGGAGATTAATGGTGTACAGTATTATCTTGCTGAGGTCACAACAGATGCCTGGCCAAAGGGCAGCTGCTATATCAGCACCATGACTCCGGACGGAAACTGGGTGGATGAAAACGGTGCAAAGACCGGGAAACCCAACCCTTACGGACATACATGCGTAGAGGTTAACATAACTACGCAAACGGTCTATGTATACCAGGGCGATGCATTGTTCCTTGTAAGTCCCTGCGTAACGGGTTATAAGGATGTACATAACACAACTGCCGGTGACTTTTACATAAAGGGTAAGGAGACTAACACATATCTTACCGGACCTACATGGAGAAGCTTCGTTAATTTCTGGATGCCTTTCAACGGCGGAATGGGACTCCATGATGCAGGCTGGAGGGGAACGAGCCACGAAAACTTCGGCGGACAGATTTATGTCCATGACGGTTCACACGGCTGTGTAAACATGCCTTACGACATGGCTGAAAAGCTTTATTCAATTGCCTATGTTGGAATGCCGGTACACGTTCACTATTGATTGTTAAATGAAAAAAGCACTTATATATGCCATTGGTGCCGTCATTATGTGGGGCACCATGGCAACAATGTCAAAACTTCTTCAGGGCAGTATGGATTCTCTTACTGTCCTTTTCTACACCTGTTTTTTCGCAACCGTGATACTCTTTATCTATAACGGTGCAAAGGGCAGGCTCAGGGCCCTTAAGAATCTACCGGTGAAAGTGATCATCCGCATGGCTGCGATAGGCTCACTTGGAGTCTTCTTTTACAATCTTCTTTTTTACCTTGGTTCCGCACGCATGCCCGCCCAGCAGGCAATGGTGGTAAATGACCTCTGGCCGGCCCTCATCATCGTGTTCTCCTGTTTTATCCTTGGGGAAAGGATGACGTTTGCGAAGGCTGTGGCGGTCATACTCTCATTCATAGGAATCATAGTTGTAGTCACCAACGGAAACTTCAGGGATTTTCATTTTGAAAGCATGGCGGGAATCATCTTCTGCCTTATGGATGCGGTATGTTATGCTCTCTATTCGGTACTTGGAAAGCGTGAGACTTATGATAAGGGACTGGCAGTTCTTGTGGCATATGCTTCAGGGACTGTGTTTGCCCTCATCGGTTCGCTGGTTTTTGGGGACTTTTCGCTTCCGGAAGGGAAGCAGTTCATAGGCCTTATTTACAACGGCATCTTCTGTAACGCACTTCCATACCTCCTCTGGGCATTCGCGCTTGATAACGGAAACACTGCAGTTATCGCAAACCTCGCGTATCTTGCTCCATTCGTTTCCCTTATTGTTACGCATTTTGTACTGGGAGAGGAGATCACGGTGTGGTCAGTACTGGGCCTTGTGCTGATTGTTTCAGGAATACTTCTTCAGCTTAAAAACGGGGCATCGGCATCGGAGAAAGCCTAAAAAAATAAAAAACACCCTTTACAAGCATAAAAGGGTGTGTTATAATTCCCCTTGCGTCGAAAGAAACGCTTTCAAACGCGGGTGTAGTTCAATGGTAGAATGACAGCCTTCCAAGCTGTATACGTGGGTTCGATTCCCATCACCCGCTCTCGAAAAGAAAAAGACGAGGTTCGAAGGAACCTCGTTTTTTTCTTTCCGGGAGCAGAGCGAGACCTCGAACCCAAGGGTTCGGTCTCCGCTCCGCTCCGGTCGGCGCCAAACGGGCGTCACAGGCGCCCGGCGCCCCATCACCCGCTTTTTTGTTGCTTTGGCTTAGGAAAAAAAGCGGGAATCCTCGGTAGTTCAATTACCGAGATGATAGCGTAAATTGCGGGCTTTAATGCCCGCTTTTCTTTGCAATAAGGCGGATTATATGAAATACTATGTATATGAAGGATAATCTTATTCATTACAGAACATATGTATGCAGCATCAATTACCATGTGGTATGGTCTGTCAAGTATCGAAGGAAGATCCTTACGGCTGAAAAGGAGGAATTTCTGAAACAGCTCGTCCGGCAGATCGCAGAGGAAAAGGGATTCACGGTACACCTGTTTGAATGCGGGGAATGTGACCATGTCCACTGCTTCGTGTCCGGGCCTCCCGGGCTTTCCATAACGGACATCGTGAAGTATCTGAAGGGGATCACCGGCAGAAAACTTTTTGAACAGTTTCCGGATATAAGGGAAAAACTGTGGAAGGGACAGCTGTGGAACCATTCCTA
>JAKSPD010000054.1 GCA_024405115.1 Lachnospiraceae bacterium | reverse complement strand
CTGTGTCCGTGACACGATTCTCGGAAAGATTCCTGGGGACTGGGACATAACCACCAGTGCCCGCCCCGTGGAAATAAAACAGGTTTTCAGACATACGGTGGATACAGGAATTGAGCACGGTACCGTAACGGTGCTGATTTATGGAGCCAAAGGTGATCCTCCGGAAACCTATGAAGTCACCACCTACCGCATAGACGGCGAGTACATGGATGGAAGGCACCCTGAGCATGTGACATTCACTGACAGTCTGAGAGAAGATTTAAGACGCCGTGACTTTACGATAAATGCAATGGCATATAACGAAAGGAGCGGTCTTGTCGACCTCTTCAGCGGTCAGGAAGACCTCCAGGCAAAGCTGATCCGCTGTGTAGGCGTCCCAGATGAGCGTTTTGACGAGGATGCCTTAAGGATACTCCGTGCAGTCAGGTTTGCTGCTCAGCTTGGTTTCACGATTGAGCATAATACACGAAAGGCAATCATACGTCATGCACGGCATCTGGATGCCGTTTCAAAGGAACGTATCCTGACAGAAATCTCAAAGCTTATATGCTCATCACACATTGATGTAGTAAAGGAACTCTTCAGCCTTGAACTGATCACACATATTGCAGACGGTTTTGAGGAAATAAAGCCCCTGCCGGAAGGTATAGAACTTCCTGCGGTAAAAACATCCGAAAGGCATGTCCGTTTTGCCTACATAATGCGTGGAATGGATGCAAAAAAGGCTGCAAATATCCTGAAAAACCTAAAAGCGGACAATGACACGGTTCATCACGCTTCGTTACTGGCAGAAAACGTCATGGTTCCTCTCCCGCTCGACCGGTATGAGTTCAAAAAGATCATTTCGAAAATGACGATCAGGGATTTTGAGGATCTTCTTTCCGTGAAAAAGACATTGTCCGTTACAGACGAGTACAGGGAGTTCTGTCCAGACGAGGAAATCGATAAGTGCATCCGGCTCTTTAACGACATTCAGAGAAAGGATGAGCCTATATACATGAAGGACCTTGTGGTAACAGGAAACGACCTCCGTGAAGTGGGCGTTCCGGAAGGTCCCGCAATTGGAAAGCTCCTTAACATGATGCTTGATGACATAAGGAGAAATCCTGACAACAACTCAATTTTGTATTTATTCTCAAAATACCTGCACTGAAAGGAAAATATATGGAACAGTACCTCGAAAGATACAATTACTGGCTAAACAACTCATATTTTGATGAAGAGACGAAAAAAGAGCTCCTTGCAATCAGAGATGATGACAGCGAGATAAAAGAGCGTTTTTCCGTAGACCTTGAATTTGGTACCGCAGGCCTTCGCGGCATAATCGGTGCCGGCACTAACAGGATGAACAAGTATGTTGTCCGCCGTGCCACCCAGGGTATCGCGGACTATATCCTCTCCCTCGACAGGGAGGATGCAGAAAACGGCATCATACCTGAAAAGACAAGGGCTGAACGCGGTGTGGTAATTGCATATGATTCGCGCCATATGTCCACTGAATTTTCAGATGAGGCCGCACGGTGTCTCTGTGCCAACGGTATAAAGGCATACCGTTTTGAGTCACTCCGCCCTACTCCTGAACTCTCCTTCTCAGTAAGGACCCTCGGATGCATAGTGGGAATCAACATCACGGCTTCACACAACCCCTCCAACTACAATGGTTATAAAGTCTACTGGGAGGACGGTGCACAGATAACTCCACCCCATGATGAGGGTATCATGAAGCATGTGCTTTCGATTACCGACTTTTCAAAGTGCCTCACGATGGAAAAGGAAGAGGCTGAAGAAAAAGGTCTTTACGTCACGGTCGGCAAGGAGCTTGACGACATGTTCATCGAATGCGTTGAAGGCTCAATTCTTAATAAGGAACTTATTAAGGAAACAGCTGATAACTTTACCATCGTATACACTCCGCTCAACGGAACAGGTCATGTGCCGGTTATGAGGGTGCTCAGTGATCTGGGATTCAGGAATGTATATGAAGTTCCGGAACAGTCTGAGCCGGACGGAAACTTCCCCACAACCCCTTATCCGAATCCCGAGGAAAAAAAGACCTTTGCCCTTGCCTTAAAGCTTGCTGAAGAAAAAAACGCTGACATCGTTCTTGCCACTGACCCTGATGCAGACCGTCTCGGTGTTTACGCAAAGAATCCAAAAACGGGAGAATTTGTTGCATTTACCGGAAACATGTCAGGTTCCCTTCTCTGCGAGTATCTGCTCGACCAGAGAGCTTCAATGGGCACTCTTCCCAAAGACGGCGTCGTGGTAAAGACCATAGTTTCCACAAACCTTATGGATGCCGTTGCAAAGAGCCACGGGTGTGAGCTTGTAAGCTGTCTCACCGGTTTCAAGTGGATCTGTCGTGAAATCACAAAGGAGGAACGTGAAGGACGTGTCCGTTATCAGTTTGGCATGGAAGAAAGCTACGGCTGCGCCATAGGCACGTATGCCAGGGACAAGGACGCAATCACCGCCGTTGCGGCACTCTGCGAGGCAGCAGCCTTCTACAAAAAGCAGGGAAAGACTCTTTGGGACGCAATGGTCGACATGTACGAAAAGTACGGGTACTATAAGGAATATACAAAGTCCGCCTCGTTCCCCGGAATCGAGGGAAAGGCAAAAATGGCCGCCCTTCTGGATGCGTTAAGGGCAAATGCTCCCGCTGAGCTTGCAGGAAACAGGGTACTCACTGTTGAGGACTATCTGCTTGACACCGTGACGGATACAGCTACAGGTGCAGTGAAGCCCACAGGACTTCCAAAATCAAATGTCATCAGGTACATTCTTGAAAACGACTCATGGGTATGTGTACGTCCTTCGGGAACGGAGCCCAAGGTAAAGTTCTACTGTGGAATTAAGGGTACCTCTCTGGAAGACGCTGACAGGCTTGTTACAGAACTTGATGCAGCACTCACTTCTTTAATTGAAAATATTTAAACCGCTTAAGCATCTGGAAGCGGGAATACTGCCCGCTTCCTTTTTTTGTAATATCGGTTATTATCATTGTAGCTACTCTCCCATTATAAGGTGTACTGGTCAAATCTGCATTATTGACAATCCTTCCGTTACACCTATTACTCTTCGGCGACTGTTATAAAAAGAAGGACAGAGTATGCTATAACTCATAAAAATCTGAATATCAATTACAGATCATCGCCTACGTCAGATGTCCAGGTTCACCAGGTCGTCAAGCGTCTCCCGCCTGATTGCAATATATGACTCACCGCCTTTAAGCATTACCATGGCAGGCCTTGCAACACGGTTATAATTTGACGCCATACTGTAGTTATAGGCTCCCGTGGTGCATACCGCCATGACGTCACCGCGACATGTACTTTGTGCAAAGTCAATCTTCTCAGCAATGATGTCCCCGCTTTCACAGCAGCGCCCCACAAGTGAAGCATTAAGTGTGCGCTCCTCGTTCATCTTGCCGGCATTGTAGCATGTATACTTTGAACCATAAAGTGCGAAACGCGGGTTGTCCGTCATTCCGCCATCTATGGAAACATAATTCTTGTAACCCGGAATCCGCTTAACGCTGCCTGCGGTATAAAGTGTCATGCCGGCATCGGCAACAATTGAACGTCCGGGTTCCATCAGTATCTTTGGGAACGGAACTCCGGCTTCCGCCGATGCCTTTGCCACCGTTTCTGCAACTGACCTGATTTTTTCAGCAATGTTAATATAACCGTCACCGGCCACATAGCGGACACCATAACCGCCGCCAAGGTCAAGGTATTCTGCAGTATATCCACATACATCCTTCATATGACCGATGAACCTTATCATTATGAGGGCGGCCTCCTCAAACACATCCTCGGCGAAAACCTGGCTCCCTACATGACAGTGATAGCCCTTAAGCTCGATATTTTCCTTTGTAAGGGCATACTTTACGATTTCTTCAGCCTGCCCCGTCTCAATTGCGGTACCAAATTTTGAATCAACAAGTCCGGTGTTGATTTTTTCGTAAGTATGGGTATCGATTCCCGGGGTAAGCCTTAAAAGCACCTTTTGCCTGATTCCGGCTTTCTGGGCCTCACGGTCTATGACGTCAAGCTCCTCCCTGTTGTCAGAAACAAAGAAACCTATTCCATTTCTGATTGCAAAGGCAATGTCCTCGTCCGTCTTGTTGTTTCCGTGGAAATGGGCATTGCTTAACGGATATCCCGCCTTCATCGCGGTATATATCTCACCGGAGGAAACAACGTCGATTCCCATCCCCTCTTCCAGTGCTATGCGGTATACCTGTGCAAACGAACAAGCCTTGCTTGCAAACAGAGGCTCGCTGCCCTCTGGAAAATTTTCAGCAAATGCTTTTTTATAAACACGCATGTTCTCCCGGATCCGGTCCTCATCCATAAGATAAAGCGGTGTTCCGTATTCCTTTGCAAGCGACACTGTGTCCTGCCCTGCAAAGGTAAGATGTCCTTCTTCGTTTACTCCGATGTTCTTACAAACAAAATTCTCGTTCATGTCAGCTCCATTCATTACAGCAGATGTTTTCTAAGTTCCTCAGGGTTTTCAGGTGAAAGCATGTAAGGCGGAATGTCAAGGATGGTAAAGCAGCCCTTCTCACCTTTTTTTCTCATCCTCACCGCGGCTCTCGCCAATGCGGTCAGCACAGAACCGGTAAATTCCGGATTCGAATCAAGGTTGAGTGAAAACTCAAATGTCTCCTTGTTCTCACCGTTAATGCCAGTGACACCGCTCCTTATCACCGTTCCCCCATGCGGAAGACCTGAATGATCACGCTTTAATTCCTCAGCGCTTACAAAATTTACGGTCGTATCATAGTCTGCAAAGTATGCAGGCATGGTCTTTATTGCTTCCTCAATGGCAGACCTGTCGGCACCGTCCTCTACGACCACAAAGCATTCCCTTGTGTGCTTTTCCCTTGTGGTAAGTACAGGGTTCTCTCCGTTTCTTACCCTCTCCATGGCCTGTGGAACAGGAATGGTATACTGCCTTGCGTCAATGACACCCGGAATACGCCTTATCGCATCAGAATGTCCCTGTGATACTCCCTTTCCCCAGAATGTATAGTGCTCCCCATCTGGAAGTACTGAACTTCCATAAACCCTTGCCAGTGAGAAAAGACCGGGATCCCAGCCACCTGAAATCACGGCTACGGTTCCGCCTAAAAGAGCGGAACTGTTCACCCTTTCAAAATACTCCGGTATGTGGCTGTGGTTGTCATAGCTGTCTACAACGTTAAAATTCCGTGCAAGTTCCGGTGTCATCTGTGGAAGGTCAGTGGCGCTGCCACCGCATATGATAAGAACATCCATGCATCCCTTATGTGAAATGATGTCATCAGCCCTGTATACATTTGTACCTGTAAGCGTGCTGATGCTTTCCGGGTTTCTTCTTGTGAACACGCCGTAAAGCTTCATGTCAGGAGAACCGTTTACCGCACATTCAACTCCCTTTCCAAGGTTTCCGTAACCGTATATACCAACATTGATCATGTGAAATACCCCGTTATACAAGATCCGTCATTCCATAAAGGCCTGCCGGCTTACCGATAATAAATTCAGCCGCGTCGATTGCACCTTCTGCAAAAAGTGCACGGCTGTGGGCCTCATGCTTTAATGTTATCGTCTGGTTCTGCGTACCCACGATTACCTCGTGCTCACCAACGATATTTCCCATCCTTATGGCATGAATACCGATTTCTTCCTTTTTCCTCTTGCCGTTTCCGCTTCTTCCCAGGTTGAAGGTGGCCTCAGGCCTTACCTCCTTAATGGCCCTTGCGATTGCAAGAGCGGTCCCGCTAGGGGCATCTATCTTCCTGTCATGGTGCTTTTCAATAATCTCTATTTCAGCATCAGGCATGGCGGCCGCGGTCTTTTTGGCAAGCTCTATGAGAAGTGCTATGCCAAGCGAGTAATTTGCCGCAAAGAATACAGGGATGCTTCCGGCAGCCTCGTCAATCATCTGCCGCTCCTCTTCCGTCTGGCCTGTGGTCGCAATCACAAGCGGAACGTTATTCCTGACAGCATAACCTGTCAGGTTTTCAGTCGCACTGTGATGTGAAAAATCAATGATGCACGCATCTTTTAAACCGGCAGGCAAAGCTTCAAAGCTTTCATATAAGGGAATACCGGCCTCGATGGCGCTTTTTACGGCGCCCCCGCCCATATCCCTGTAAGGGTCGACTCCTGCGATACATACGGCACCGCGGCAACATGCTTCACAGAGCTTATATACCTCAGCACCCATATGGCCGCCGATTCCGCTGATAACTATATTCATCAGATGAGACCATGTCCTTTCATGAGTTCAAGAAGCTTAGCTTCATGTTCAGGTTCCATACATGTAAGCGGCAGACGGAGGTAGTTTTCACAGAATCCCATTGCTGCCATCGCGGCCTTTACGGGGATTGGGTTCGTCTCACAGAAAAGTGCGTTGATAAGGGGTAAAAGATCCTTCTGCATTTTTGCACTGCCTTCCATGTCGCCTTCAAACCATTTTCTGCACATAAGGACTGTTTCCTCAGGCATGATGTTTGAAAGAACTGATATTACTCCTGCCCCTCCCATTGAAAGGATGGGGATTACCTGGTCATCATTTCCTGAATAGATGTCAAGCTTATCTCCTACGAGTGCAGCCGTTTCAACTATCTTTGAGATATTTCCGTTTGCTTCCTTTATTGCCTTAATGTTTTCATGATCAGCTAAAGCCGCATATGTGGAGGGTTCAATTCCCACTCCGGTACGAGAGGGAACGTTGTAAAGAATAAGGGGCTTTGTTGAGGCATCGGCGATAGTCTCATACATTTTGATAAGTCCCTTCTGGGTTGCCTTGTTATAATACGGTGTTACGACAAGCATTGCATCATATCCCATGTGGCACGCTGCCTTTGTAAGGGATACGGCATATGCCGTGTCATTTGAGCCTGTACCTGCAATGGCCGTAACACGGCCTGCAATACGGTCGATGGCGAATCTCAGAACTTCCCTGTGCTCCCCATCGTCAAGTGTGGAGCCTTCACCGGTAGTGCCGGCTATTACAAGGGCGTCTATGCCTTTCTCAATCTGCCAGTCGATAACCTTACCGAACTGTTCAAAGTTTACTCCGTTTTCATCAAGCGGTGTAATGAGGGCTGTGGCTGCTCCTTTGAAAATCGGATTCTTTGTCATAATCATTCCTTTCCGGGGACTTCCCCTTAGAAAACCACCATCAGAACAAAAAAGCCATGATGGACGCCATCATGACTAAAAAACATAGTATTTCATGACAGCACTCCGCTTAAAAACAAGCGACAGTTCTACGGATATTCTCCGTATTCCCAGGATACAGAAGATCGGGAAATCTTAAGTTCCTTCGGCGGCATCCCCTTTTCCTGCCCCATTCCCGTGGTTTCATGCAGGTACTTATGTCAGCCGCAACCTCTATCTTTGTCCATCTTAAAACAAAGATTCTGAAAAAGCAATAGTTAATAGTTTTTGACTGAATATTTAACCTTTTATTCACACTTTGGTATATTTGATTATA
>JAKSPD010000053.1 GCA_024405115.1 Lachnospiraceae bacterium | reverse complement strand
TGCCATCGTAACAAGCGAATGGGAAAAGAACGATTATGAGATTTTAGACATCTACTCTTGAAAGCCTTAGGAAATGTGAATGCTGCCTCATAGAATCAAATGTATATATGGGTGCCTACTATGACGAGGTGCTTAAAGTCCTGGGAAAGGAGCTGGGGATAGATTTCAGCAGGAAATACCGTACGTTAAAAGAAATCAAAAATGAGCTTGCCATGACAAAGAAACCTGCGTCCCTTGAATAAACCCCTCCCACACCGTTTGCACGCCCATAGAGGAATGGGACGCAGGTTTCTGCGACGCAAGGAGCAGAAACTTCCGATTACGGGCGGGAGGCAGCAAAGCTGCCGGGGCGGGTACGATAAAGGAGAAAAACCACTACAACTTTTTATCTTATTCTGCTGTAAAACTCAGGTTATAACAGATGTCGCGGTATCGGAAAATACGTGAATCGTCTGAAAACGTGCGCCGCCGGGCGCAGCGAAAAAAAGCCCCGCGGGTTTCCTGCTTTCAGGATCCCTGCGGAGCTTTTCCGTATCAGCTTATGATACTTTGTTCTGACGGTCAGATCTCCAGGTCTACTCCCGAAGCCTTCTGATCGATCATCTTTCTTACTACACTTGCGATATGTGCGCCTGCCTCTACCGGAACGGTACCATTCTTATGAATATTGGATACTACGGTGCGCTTTCCTTCCGGAATTCCCACATAACCCTCATAGGTTATATATGCACTGAGTGATTCATAGGATGACAGACCGGGGCGCTCTCCGAGAAGAATGATGGTTACCTTTGATTTGATAAGCTCGGTAACGGCATCCTCCGCACCTACACGGCCGTACTTGATGAAGAACGGCTTGTTATAGGTAAGTCCCTCGACCTTTAAGCCCTGCTCGATCGCGGGAAGAAGGTCACGGATGTTCTCAACAATCGAAGTGCTTGAAAGACCGTCCGATACAAGGATCTGAACATCCACATTCTTCTGGCAGCTGCTGAGGATCTTTGCCTTTGCCTCGTCTCCGAATACCTTGCCGAAATCAGGTCTTGAAAGGTACTCAGCCTTATCCTTGCAGATCGTAGAAACGGAGAACATTCCCAGCTCTTCGATCAGCTCTTCGGGAACGTCGTTCTGAACCGCATCCAGAGCACCTGCATGATCGGCAAGAAGACGAAGATAATCATGAGTAAGATATCTGCTTCCGCATCTCCAGGTTCCCAGACGGGCATCGGTCTTTCTGCGGATCCTCATGAATTCCTCTCCGTTCGCCGGATTCGGAACATTATACTGCTCTTTGTAATCTTCTTTTATGATGTCAGGAAGGCATCCGTCAGACACATAGGAAGCTGCCTTTGCGGCCTTACCACTTCCAAGTTCTTCAACGACTTTTCTGACGATCTCTTCAATCTGTTTGTCGCTCATCATGTCCCCTCCTTACTTTAAGAAAATAGAACCGTCGCCGGCAAGCTCTGTCATATGTCCGTCTTCCGTCATGATGCCCTTCTTAACAAGCCAGCGGAAGAATTCCGGAGCGGGCTTTCTTCCGGTAAGCTCTCTGAGCGAAATATCATCATGATAGCTTACATCGGCGTAAGCAAGCATTACGTCATCGCCGAAGGGAACGCCCATGAAGTAGTTTGCTCCTGCGAGAGCACAGAGAAGAGTTGCCTCCTGCTGATCGTCCATGTTGATGGGAGTATGGTTTGTATAGCAGGGTGCCATACCCATCGGAAGTCCGATAAGCTTACCCATGAAGTGATCTTCAAGGTTGCCGCGGATCATTTCTTTTCCGTCGTAGATCGTCTCCGGACCGATGAAGCCGGTAACATTGTTTACCATGAAGGGATCGAAGTAACGTGCAAAGCCGTAGGTTCTTCCTTCCAGTGTCATCTCATCAACGCCGCAGTCGGTGCCTGTGGATACCTCGGAGCCCTGTCCTGTTTCAAAGTAAAGAAGGTTGGGTCCTACGCTGAAGCACTTTTCTCTTGCGAGCTGATAAGCTTCCTTAAGCATCTCTCTGTTTACAACAAAGCTGTCATTTGTCTTCTGTGTACCGGCAATCGACTGGAAGAACATTGAAAGGGGAGCCCCCTGCTTAACAGCTTCCATCTGTGTGGTAACGTGAGAAAGAACCGAGATCTGTGTGGGAACTTCGTTCCTGATGACAAACTCATAAAGAGCATCTGCAATTCTGCGTGTGCTCTCCACCGTATCCTCTACGGGGTTGATTCCAAGGCAGGCATCGCCGCATCCGAATGAAACACCCTCCATAACGCCCAGAAGGATGGTCTCGGGATCATCGGTCGTAGAATTGGCCTGGCAGCGGTATGACAGAGTACCGGGCTGTCCGATCGTTGTACGGCAGGTGGTGACCTTGTTCATTTTTCTTGCACCTACCACAAGGTCGGTGGCACTCATAAGCTTTGCAACACTCGCAACAACTTCGCCGGTGAAGGCCTTTGATGCTCTTGCAAGATCTTCCTGCTTTGTCTTATAGCTGAGTATCCACTCACGCAGCTCGCCGATCTTCATGTTCTTCATGGACTCGTAGGTCCTCTTGTTAAGACCGTCGATATTTACTCTTGTAACTTCGTCCTCTTCATAGGGGATCGTGGGATTTTCTACAAGATCCTCTATCGTAAGGTTCGCAAGAACAAGCTTTGCTGCGATCCTTTCGGATTCACTCTCGGCAGCGATACCGATCAGCCTGTCGCCCGACTTGGGTTCATTTGCTTTGGCCAGAACGTCTTTTACGTCTCTGAACTGGTAAGTTTTTCCGGCCAGCACTGTTTTTAAAATCATTTACACACCTCTCTTTCTGAAATTCTTAAGAGTATACCCCGAATATACTCTTTATCTTCAGAGCGCCCTCCGCTCTTTGGTTTCTGTGCAAAAAAAGACAGCAGACGGCTCTGCGGCCGGCCGCGGTCTTTTTCAAAACTCGCCTGATCACACGGTGTTTCTGCGTCGAATACACCGCTTTAATTTATAAATGATACTCCCGGTTCCATCCGTGCACCGCACCTTTGCGATCCGGTGCCGTGAGCATCATATGAAATCCACTTCAACTCTTGTTCCGGAGTGACCCGTAATGATCCGGACATCCCCCTGCAGCCTTTCTGCCGCCAGAGTTCTGACAAGGTCAAGCCCTATGGCCCCTTTTCTGGTCTCCTCCGGGATCCCGCTTCCGTCATCTTCGACGACAATCGTGTTGTTTAAAACATCCTTTACCAGTGTTACACGGATATTTCCCGTTTCTTTTCCTCCCCAGGCATACTTGAGTGAATTATAGATAAGCTCACTCACGATCATACAGATAACGCTTGCCTTTTTCCCTTCAATGGTAATGTCATCTCCTGTAATATGGATGTTATGGCAGTTATATGTGAAGGATATGTCCCTGCATAAAAAGAATATCGCTTCCTTCAGACTGAGCATGCCGTCATCCTCTTCGGCGCCCATATCGTCGAGTGTGACAAGAACGGAGGAAATCCTTATCACTGCTTCCTCGTAAGCCCTGCAGGCTCCGGGATCCCCGATATTCTCTCTCTTTTTTTCGAAGATGGAATACAAAAGCTCCAGACTGTTTTTGATCCTATGCTTCAGCTCACGCCTTGCGATCACGGATTTTTTGTATTCCGTCTGCCATCGGATAAGCTCCGTAACATCCTTCACGGTATACATCCGGTCCATGTCCCCGTCCTTAAGGCTCGTCCATTTTCCTTCAAAGACATGATTGCTTACACGGATCAGTTCTGTTCCTGCTGCACTCTGTACCACATACTTGGTATCCCAGAGATTCTCTATCCGCATTCCGTTCGGATCGTCAACATATCCCAGCTCCTCAAGAAGCTCACCGGCGCGCTGATTGCAGGAAATGACGCAGCCCTCTTTATTGGTGATGAGAACGGCATCGAAAATATTATCCAGTATACGGCTGCTGCAGCCTGCGGAAGCTGCTTTTCGCGCTGCCGAATCTTTCTTTTCGACGGAAATAGCCTTCTCATATATGAGTGTGGCTATGACCTTTTCCTTAAACACAATGGGATAGACTGACTGTACCACTCTCTGATTCTCCGGAGAGAATACACTCATCATTCCCGTAGTGGGAAGACCTACACGGAAAGTGCGCTCCACGGCCGGCTCGTTTTCCCATCTGATGATCATTCCCAGAATGATCATTTCATAAGCCGACGGAACTGTATGCGGCTTTGCTTCGGCAACCACTACGGCACTTTTTCCGCTTGTTGAACAGCAATCAATGAAGACATCTGCCTGCTCGGTATCGGCCAGCTCCTGAAGTTTCGGTTCAAAGCTTCCGAGAAACAGAATCTCCTCTTCGGATAGATCGGTATATTTTCGACACAGATCAGGATCAAAGATCATTTACGGTGTTCTCCCTCTGTCATACCGGAGTTGACTGCCGGGACGGATCTCTTTTCAAAAGGATTTCGGAGATCTGTTCCATTGATACCTGTTTCTTCCTGCTCAGCTCGCGTATCATCACAAAGGCTTCATCCTCTGTGATCCCGCGGTCCTCCATAAGAAACAGCTTTGCGTCGTTAATGACATTGCGCCGTTCGGAACGTTTTTTCAGTCCGTTCATATTCTTTTTCATGATATGCAGGTTTCTGGAATGCTCAAGCCCCAGGCGCAGTGTGGGAATGAGACTTCCGTACATGATCGGTTTTACAAGGTAGCCCGACGCACCGGCATCGATCGCCTTTGAAATATAATCGGGTTCCGAAAAGGATGTGAGCATAAGGATACATCCGGCAGCCTGCTCATCGATTATCCGGGCAGCTGCTTCGATTCCGTTAAGCTCCGGCATTTCGATATCCATCAGCACGATATCGGGGCGGATACGAAGGCACAGCTCTACTGCTTCCCTTCCGTTCGCACACTCGCCCGCAACATGAAACTCCGGATATCCCTTAAAGTATTTTCTGAGACCGTCCCTGACCGTTTTGTCATCATCTGCGATTATTATCGTTTTTTCCTTTTCGGACATGCATTTTCTCCTGAATCATTGTTTGCCGGGCTGTTCGAAATCGAATAATAAAGCAGAGCCAGTTCCTCCGGGGCTTTTCCTGCGGTATCCGGGAATCTTTTTTTCAGTCTCGTGATATAGTCCTCCGGCTGAAGTCCTGTGTTACCGGGTTCTCCGGTGACAGAATATCTGAGATATTCCATCGCACGGCTGTATGCAAGACGTTTTCTGATCTCCTCGGTCTCCTTACGCACCTCGTCGGTACGCGAGCTGCAGGCGATCGACATCATATAACAGGGCAGGATGTTCTGACGGGCAATCGGCTGTACCAGAACACCGTCGATCACATTCATGTCCTCAGGCTGTATCCTGCTTTTATCTGCACTGTCAAGCACGATGATACAGGAAACATGTCCGTTTTCTCTGAGCCATCTTACCTCTTTCATATCATGCAGGGCGGGCAGCGCCGCATCGACGATCAGGAGATCCGTCCTTTTTCCGATGCAGGCTGCCAGAAGCTCTACGGCATCAGAGACCTCGTCAGTTATCTCTATCTCCCTATCCAGACATTCCAGGATAAGGTCACGATCTGACGCTTTTCTGACAGCAATAACAGCACTTTTCATTGAGAATACTACCCTGCAGTTCCCTTATATTACATATTGGGAAGAATCTCTTCCATTTCTTCGTGCGGTCTCGGGATAACGTGAACGGCAACAAGCTCACCCACACGTTCTGCTGCTGCAGCGCCTGCATCTACAGATGCTTTTACGGCACCTACATCACCGCGTACCATAACTGTAACAAGGCCGCCGCCGATATGTTCTTTTCCGATTAGGGTGACATTCGCTGCCTTGACCATTGCATCCGCTGCCTCGATGGCACCTACAAGTCCCTTTGTTTCAATCATTCCAAGTGCATTCACAGTAATCACAGCACGTTCTCCTTTCGATTTCTTTTATGATCAGCTTTGCAGTTCGGGGCAGCAAAGACGAATCCGTTTATGAATTGAATACCAGAGTCTTAATGACCACGGGAACCACATTCCCCTGTGAAAGCGGCTCTCCGATGTCTATGTAATCTCCGTCATTTATATATATGCTGTCGATGCAGATCACAGGGACTTCCTTCCCCAGTCTGACCTTCAGCGAATTGCCGAGCGCTTTCGCAATATCCTTTTCAAGGATAATGATCAAAGGTCCGTATGAAGCAATGATCTCTCTCGCTCCTTTGATGATGATATCTGCCAGATGCTCAATATCCGAAAAGCTGCTGAAGCTGTATCCCTCCATGGCTATGGCAGGAAACTCTGCTTCACCGCCTGCGGTATATATGGCGATGCGCTGACGGATGGTCTCTATGATCATTTCACCGGTAAGACCTTTTTCAGGGATCCTGATCGCCGGAATATTCTTCATGGGAAGCTTTTCCCTGGCATATGAGATCGTGCTTCCGCTTACATCCGTCGTATGCATTCCGGCTCCCACAACAGTTGCACGGATCGTCTCATCGGCCGGGAATTCACGAAGCACTCTGAATGCAGGCTGCTTTCTGATCTCCTCCGCAAGAAGGATCCCTATATCACCGTAACGGAAAACATCGCTGGTTTCTTCTGTGTGAAGCATGCATTCCGCCACACCGCCCGAGAAAACAACTGCCTCCGGCTTTCCCGATCCCTGAAGCGGATTTCCGCTATTCGTATACAGCTTTTTATGATAGCTGTCCGCCGGCAGACACGAAACCGCCATGGCCAGCTGCTCCGCCATCAGGCTGCAGATCTTTCTCAGTTTTTCAACATCCGCGAAATCTCCTTCGGAGACTGCAATTCCGTGACCGGCCGCAAGCTCCCGGATCTTCGGATATATGTAAACGATTTTTCCGGCTTCGATCTTTATCAGCCTTCCGCCGATGTCAAGGCAGGCGGTACCGCAGATCTCGCTTCCGGAGAACAGGCAGAGGTTACTGGTGCCTCCGCCGATATCGATATTGACAAGGCGAAGTCCGTTTTTTCTGGCACGGCGATCCGCGCCTGCACCCTTTGCCGAAAGAACGGATTCCAGATCCGGACCGGCAGTGGCTACGACAAAATCTCCTGCCATTTCACTGAGAGCCTGTATCACCTCATTGGCATTTTCCTTACGGGCTGTCTCTCCCGTAATGATAACAGCACCTGTCTTCAGGTCCGCCGGGGTGAAACCCGCACTGTGATATTCATCTTTCACGATCTTTCGGATCGCTTCCGCATCTATCTGTGTTCTGCTTTTCAGAGGTGTGTAATAAATCCTGCTTCTGTAGATCACAGTTTTATCTACGATACTGATCCTTGGTACAGAATAACTGCTGGCCATATTTTCGATCGTAATATGGCTGAAGATCAGCTGAGTGGTAGAAGTCCCTATATCGATTCCAACGCTGAGGATCTGTTCCCGCATCTTTCGCCTCCGAAAAGAAAAAGCCCCAAACTTCCATAAGGATGTTCGAGGCATTGCGTCATGCTCATAAGCTGAGGATGTTGCTGCACCGCATACATCCAACTGCTAATGATTATAGCATGCCGGATTTTACACGTCAAGACGCATATCGCTTCACAGTTTCGCTGCCCTAGTTTAACACCTGTATTTTAAGGCCACACTCTGAAAGCTTTGCTGTATAAGGCAAAAGCTATTTTTTTATGCAAAATGAATACATATTTATGTGGCGATATATCACGATATGTGGAATAATGAAATTGCGAGGAGGGCTATCGCAGAAATCATGATGATCCGGAAGGCTTCAGGATAAAGTCCAGACAG
>JAKSPD010000052.1 GCA_024405115.1 Lachnospiraceae bacterium | reverse complement strand
GATGATGGAGATGCCATTTGAGGTGTGCTGGCGAAGATGATGGAGATGCCATTTGGGGTGTGCTGGCGAAGATGATGGAGATGCCATTTGAGGTGTGCTGGCGAAGATGATGGAGATGCCATTTGAGGTGTGCTGGCGAATGTGATGGAGATGCCATTTGGGGTGTGCTGGCGAAGGCGGGGATGGTCTTTAGCGAAAAAACAGGGAGAGGCGTTGATTTTTCGCTATTTAGAAGAGCGTTTTAGCGAAATTTTGATGAGTCGCCTGGTTTTTTCGCTACAAAATTAAAAATTATAGCGAAAAAATCAAGGTTAGTACGTTTTTTTCGCTAAATCGACTTTGGTTTTAGCGAAAAAATAGGTATGAGGGCTGATTTTTCGCTAAAGGTCATTTTTTCGCTAAAGGCTTTTCCCGCCTTATAAAAACCCGGCGTATATGCGCCGGGTTTTCTTCATCAGAACTCAACTGTCTTAGGGGGTGCGGTAAAGCTTGAGAAGGTCGCCTCTGCGTCCTCAAAGTAGAAGACCTCCGTGTTCCCGTCATCCTCGTCGTACATGCGTCTTAATTCCGGGTAATTATCAAGCATGTGCTTTTTTGCCTCACGGCGGTCATCGGCGATGAGCCGCCCTGACACACGGATCCATGTGCCTCCGTCAAATGCGCAGAGCTCCGCCTTCGGATTCTCGTGCAGCTGCTTTGATACGGGCTTTACCTTTCCGGTCTGGATGTAAAGCTTCCCCTCAAAAATATCAACGGTACCGAAGGGGCGCACCCTGGGCTGGTCTCCGTCAACCGTTGCAAGATAATAAGTCCCACATTTTTTCAGAAATTCGTATACTTCGTTCATAAATTCTCCTTCCCTGTCATAAGACTTAAGCCGCTATCACGGCCCCGCCAGTTAAAAGACTTCCGCCGTCAGGCCTCGCCGGTCATAAGACTTCAGTCGTTATCCCTGTTTCCAAAAAATCCGTAAAGCTTTCTGTACCTCTGATATATTTTTGCATATGCCCTCACGCTTTCCTCTACCGGGGTATATGTAATGTATTCCTTACATGACATTCTGTCTGAGGCCTTATATACATCCTCATAAACGCCTGCCGCCGATGCCGCATAAATTGCACTGCCAAGAGCCGCGGACTGTGCCACGTCGGCCACCTTTATCTCCTTTCCGAGAACATCGGCAAGGATCTGCATGAAAAGCGGGTTTTTTACCGAAATTCCTCCGGTGGCCTTCAGCTGTCTTATCATGATGCCGTTTTCCTCATAGTTGTCAACAATCACCTTTGTGCCAAAGGCAACTGCCTCAAGCCATGCCCTGTATACCTCCCAGGGTCTTGTCCTGATGGAAATTCCGGTCATCACGCCCCTTCTCGAGGAGTCCGACAGGATTGAACGGTTCCCTAAAAGCCATTCCACGCCTACAAGTCCGGTTTCCCCCGGTGTCAGTACAGATGCTTTTTCTGAGAGCCATTCATGAATGTTCTTACCCTCTTTTCCGGCTTCATCGTAACACCATCCGGGAACATCATTTTTTACGAACCAGTCAAACACATCGCCCACCGCCGACTGACCGGCCTCATATGTCGCAAGCCGTGGCATTACCGCATCATAGGTGCATCCGCAGATTCCCTTTACCGGCACAAGCTTCTCCATATGCGCCATATGACATCCGGAGGTTCCAAGCACCATGAGAAAGTCGCCGGCATGTGTCACGTTAAGTGCGGGCAGCGAAGCATGGCAATCAATCATTGAAAGTGAGACCGCCGTGCCTTCCGAAAGTCCGGTAAGTTCAGCCCCTGAAGACCCCACCGTGCCCGCCGGCTCACTCACATATTTTATATCGTCAGAAAGCTTTTCACAAATCGGTCTGTAAAACTCCCCTTTTGGAAAACCGTTCCTGGAATGGGCATATTTAAAATCTGAAAAGCATGCGGAATGAACTTCGCTGCCCGTAAGAAGGTACGAAACATAGTCCCCGGCCTCGATAAACCTGAAGGCCGCCTCGTATACCCTGGGAGCCCTGTTCCTGACTTCCAGGATTTTCGGAAGCCCCATTTCGGCAGTCATTTTTCCGCCGTAATACTTTAGCCACTCATCTCCGGAGCTCTTTGCGTAAGCGTTAATCTCCTCCGCTTCCGATACCGTGGAATTGTGTTTCCAGAGCTTGACCATGGCATGCGGTTCATCTTTGAACTCCTCCTTAAAACAGAGGGGCGTCATGTCTTCATCCACGGGAAAAAGCGTACAGGATGTAAAATCAACCCCCACGCCTTTTATGTCCGACATGCTTATGCCGGCATCCTCCGCCGCCTGCCTGAGCACTACCTTAAGTGCCTCAATGTAGTCGTTCGGGTCCTGAAGAGCAAAGCCTTCCGGCAGGTTATCGGTGATAACCGCATGAGGATATTCCAATACCGCCTCCCCGTAAATGGTTCCGTCGGCCGTATCGGCTACCACGGCTCTCGCCGACAGTGTACCGAAGTCTATCCCTGCCGTGTATTTCTCTCTTTTATTCATACAATACCGTCTTTCCGGGTAATTCTCTTAAATATGCTGCCTGTCCTGTAATTAAAATGGACCGTGCCCTGCTTAGAAACCAGTATTGCGGCGGTCCAAAAAACGGTCAGATTTTTGCCATGAGTTTTCCTGCTCCCTCAACGAGCCTCTCGGCGATACCGGCTCTGAAGATTGAGGAACGTGCCTCATATCCGCCCTCTGAATATGCGTCTGTTGTGGGAAAATAACCTTCCGCGCCGTTCGTGAGACACACGGGCATGATAAGACGGAAATCACCTGCAAGCTTGATGCGGCGTCCGATGTCCGTGAAGGGTTCCCCGGGAACTCCCACAAATACTACCGGGCCAAGCCTTACGCCGGAAATATTCATGTTGAAGCTTTCCGGTCCGTGCTCAAGGTTGAGCATGCGCGTTGCCTCGGCAACAACTGTCGTAAGCTCCATGGCCGTATAGGGAATCTCGGCGTCACGGCCTGCATCGTGAAGTTCCTTATATTTTCTTGCCAAGGGGATGTCCTTTGGATCCGGAACCTGAAGCGGAATTTCAATGGCTTGCGTGATTGCGTTTATGTCCTCAACATCCACAAATTCTGCCTTGTCATAAACCTGAAGGATGGTTCCTGCGAGTGCACGGCCCACGAATTTTGCCATTCCGGGTGACTTCATCTCGTTATCAAATGAGATGAGGGTGTCATTCATGTCTCCGCCTTCGGGCCATACGTGAGTCGATCCCACGTCGCCCTGACAGCCGTTGAAATAGATGACCTTTACTCCGGGATAAGCCGCCTCAAAGGTATCTGCCATGTAGCCGGGCCAGTCAGCTGAGATTTCGTCAAGATTGAGGCAGTCCGGGTGAAGGCCGTAGTTTACAAGCGCGATGCTGTCCGCACCCTCACGCTCAAAACGGATGACATTGACCCTCTGGTCAAGTGCTCCGATGGCGTGGTCGATGTTCGGGTCATTGATGGGCGGGCATGTCCAGGTGCTGCCGTCCTTCATCTTGTAACGGCGGATATATGCAACCCTCTCAGGTGCCTGACCGATGATGAATCCCATCTTTGTGGGCTTCAGGTCCTTAATTGCCGCATTTGACGCATCTGCCATCCTTACCTTAATGAAATGGCTGTACTCACTGATCATGTCCTCGTCCATGCCCTCGAATGCCAGTTCTGTATCGGCAGTGGTGAACGGGCCTGTATGTGTATGTGTCGTATGAAGGAATATGTTCTTAAGCGGAACTCCTGTCTTTTCAGAAATGTACTCCCTGTATTCGAGGCTTTCCGTAGTCTTGAACTCACAGCAGTCGATACTCAGCATGAGAATGACATTCTCGTTTGATCCGGCATCGGCGCAAGCCTGTGGCTCATACTCTCCGGTATCGGGATTCCACTTTGTGGCGGGAACTGCCGCCTCCCCTGTTGAAAGGGCAAGTACATTTACGTAAAGTGATGATAAAATTGCGCTTGCAAAACGCGGCTTGTAATATCCCAGTACCGGTATCCCAAGCGGCGGATCAATGTTTTTCCTGTCAAAACCAACTTTAAGTTTATTCATGATTTGTAATACGCAATCCGGCCGCCGTGTATGGCATGGCAGTCGAATCAGCTCCTTTCTCCCAGAATCACTGGGGATCATATTCTGTATTCAGTTAAAAGTTCTTTCTTCCCGTCCTGTTTTAAATTAGCGGTAAACCCGCGTGTGCCTTAATTGTGAGGCGGGCTTTTATGCCTTTAATCTTTGAAACAGCCCTTTGGCTTTACGATTTGAGGCGGGCTTTTATGCCTTTAATTTAGCAATCAGTTCCTTACCGCCAGCAATGATGCGCTCGGCAACCCCGCCCTTAAAGCGTGAGGAACGTGCCTCATAGCCGCCTTCGTCAAAAGCTTCCTTCATGGGGAAATATCCTTCCGAACCGTTTGAGAGGCACATGGGCAGGATGCACTTAAAACCTTCAGCGGTCTTTATCTGACGTCCGATGTCCGTAAACGGCTCTCCGGGGATTCCTAAAAGTGCGACAGGTCCGAGCTTGATTCCCATGAGTGTCATGGGGAAGCTTTCGGGACCGTTTTCGAGCTTGAGCATACGTGTTGCCTCAGCCACAACGGTAGTAAGTTCCATGGCGGTGTAAGGAATCTCCGCATCTCGGCCTGCGTCATGAAGCTCCTTATATTTTCTTGCTAAAGGAATGTCCTTCGGGTCCGGTACGTTTGCGGGAATTTCGATGGTCTCCGAAAGTGCCTTAATGTCTTCCACATCAACAAACTCAGCTTTATCATAAACCTGCAGGACTGTTCCTGCAAGTGCGCGTCCCACAAACCTGGCCATTCCGGGTGATTTCATTTCATTATCAAAGGAAATGAGCGTGTCATTCATGTCGCCACCCTCGGGCCATACGTGCGTCGAACCCACATCGCCCTCGCAGCCGTTTAAAAACATGATTCTTGCCCCTGGATACGCCCTTTCAAAAGTTTCCGTCATGTATCCCGGCCAGTCAGCGGATATCTCGTCAAGGTTCAGGCAGTCCGCATGGAGGCCGTAGTTCATTATGGCAAGGCTTTCCGCACCCTCGCGGTCAAAGCGGAGCACGTTCACTCTCTGGTCAAGCGTTCCGATCGGATGGTCAATGTTAGGGTCATTGATGGGCGGACATGTCCAGGTGCTTCCGTCCTTCATCTTGTAACGGCGGATGTATGCCACCCTTTCCGGTGCCCATCCCACGATGAAGCCCATCTTGGCCGGCTTTAAGTCCTTTATGGCTGCCGCCGATGCATCCGCAAGGCGTTTTTTCAGAAATTCCCTGTACTCATCGATGGCGTCCTTGTCGAAATCGGTGAAATGGGATTTATCGGTGCTAAGCGTAAAAGGCCCGGTATGTGTATGTGTGGAATGAATGAGGATATTCCCGGCAGGGACCCCTGTCTTTTCCGTTATAAAGGTTCTGAATTCTGCACATTCTTCCGTTGTTAATCCGCAGTTGTCAACACTTATGATGAGGATAATGTGCTCGTTTGAGCCGGCATCGGCGCCAGCCTGTGCCTCATATTCGCCTGTGTCAGGGTTCCACTTTGTTTTGGGGGCTGCTGCCTCCTCTGTGGCAAACGCCGCAGCGTTCACGTTAAGCGATGAAAGGATTCCGCTTGCGTATCTTGGTTTATAGTATCCCCTTATCGCAATTCCAAGAGGGGGATCTATGTTCTTTCTGTCAAAACCGACTCTTAATCTGTTCATATTAGCTCCTTAAGTATTTTCTGGTTCATGTTGCGGCTTTTCGATGGTCCATCGGCGCGAGCCTTTTTTAGTAGTGCCCTATCAGGCAAATTCCTTATTTATGCATTACCGGTAATGCATATTTTCTCTTTTTCATAATTATGACACTACCGGAAAACGCTGCTGCCATAAGCCATTGCCACCTGCTCATATTATACACAAGTTCGTGCCGTTTTCTATTCCCATTTAAAACTTACTCTTGCCAAAAGGTGAAAAAGATGTTATTATTCACGCACTAACACAGTGAAGAGGAGTTCCTGCAGGGAAGCCGCATAAGAGAGACGCCGGTTGGTGAGAGAGCGGAGGGTGGAATCGCAGGATGCAGCCTTGGAGTGGCGCGCGGAACAGGCTTTTGAGCCCAAGTAAGTGGCGATGGGTGCGCCCAAGATAGCGCATATGGCCGTGATGGCGGTCACAAAGGTTCTTTCCGTAAGGAACGAATGAAGTAAGGTGGTACCACGAGCAAGTTTAAGCCCGTCCTTATCAATTAAGGACGGGCTATTTTTATTATAGTGATACCTGCAAGGCAAGTTGCCGGCGGCAGCGCAGGCGAGCAGCCAGTACCACATATGCAGGGAGTCACCGGCGGGACAAACCCAAAGGGCGCAGAATCGCCGTGACGAGTCGCAAGTGTAAACGAGTTCCCGTTCTGGAAACGGAAGACAGCATCAGGTCTTCCGAAACCGGGAGTCCATCAAATCCAAAACTTCCGGCAAAAAGAAAGGAAAATATATGATCAAATGTTCAGACAGACTCCAATATGTTCACTCCGATATCCGCGGCCCCTTATATCAGGAGGCACTCCGCATGGAATCAGAGGGAACAAATGTTTTAAAACTCAATACGGGTAATCCCGGCCGTTTTGGCTTCAAGCTCCCCAACCCCGTACGCCAGGCACTCGCGCTCCACATCGATGAGGCCGTGCCCTACTGTGACGTGCGCGGCATGAAGGACGCAAGAAACGTCATATGCACCTACCACATCGGCCGTGGCCTCCAGGGCATTATGCCCAACGACGTCTTCATCTGCAACGGCGTAAGCGAGGCCGCATCAATGATAATGGACGCCCTCATCGGAAACGGTGACGAGATCCTTCTGCCCTCACCCTGCTACTCCCTCTGGAGCAACAACGCATACCTTGCAGGCGGAAAGCCCGTCTTCTATCGCTGCGACCCGCTTGACGCATGGAATCCTGACTTAAATGACATTGAGTCAAAAATCACGGAACGCACGAAGGCCATCCTGGTCATCAACCCGAATAACCCCACAGGCGCAGTCTACAGCCATGAAACCCTCGTGGCTATCACCGATGTCGCAAGAAGACACAACCTCGTCCTTTTAGCTGATGAAATTTACGACCGCCTTGTCATGGACGGCTTAAGGCATGAATCGCTGGGAGCAATCGCACCGGACGTACCCTGCGTAACCTTCAATGGACTTTCAAAGAGCCATATCGTATGCGGCTTCCGCTGCGGCTGGATGGTATTTTCAGGCCCCAAAGGCGAACTTGACGAGGTCAAGAACGGCGTCATGAAGCTTGCCTCCATGCGCCTTTGCGGAAACGCACTCACACAGCTCGTAATCCCCGCAGCCTTGGTTGACAGCGAAAGCACGCAGGAGATGCTGGTTCCGGGCGGCCGTCTTTATGAGCAGAGGAAGGCCACCTGCGAGGGCCTTTCAAAGATTGATGGCGTTTCCTTTGTGGAAAATAAGGCCGCTTTCTACATCTTCCCCAGCATCGATAAATCAAAGTTCGACTTTAAGGACGCCACTGACTTTGCGATGCAGTTTTTACATGAGTATCACGTCCTTGTCATCCCGGGCACGGGCTTTGACTGGGATGAGGACATCCGCTTCAGGATTGTAATGCTTCCGGAGCCATCAGTCCTTTCAAAGGCCATGAACGATTTAAGGCTCTTCCTCGACGGCCACCGGGTATGAGCATCGGCGCAAGCCGCGTAGAACAAACCGCTCATAAGTATAGTGGGACATTCCTGATTTTTGCCAGTTGTCCCACTATTTTTTACACATATATAGTCTTTTATTAAGCTT
>JAKSPD010000051.1 GCA_024405115.1 Lachnospiraceae bacterium | reverse complement strand
ACTCTTATGGTATAATTTTCACGTCTTTCGCCGATATTTTTTCCCCGCAGGTGCGTTTCGGACCTTAAACGGAATAATTTGATTTGAACCAGGCTGATTTTTATACCCTGCGGGTCGTGTTTTAAATGTAAACGGCATAAACCACCAAAAACAGTGTTCATGGTTATGTAAACCTTTTTTCCTAAACTGCCGTGTGATGACTTCCCCGGAAAATCCAGACGCATCATAAAGGCTTTTGCAGGTGCACCCTTCCTGAATGCGGAGTATGAGGAGCCTGTTTTTAGGCCCGGGTCTGTGTTTACCATGTGTGCCCCCTTGTTTTCTTTATTTTACGAAAGACACACTCGTATTACATCTTCAGTGTAGCACCTCACTTATTTTCGTGAACCGGCTGTTTCCCCGCTTATTTTGTATGAAACATCGTAAACCATATGAATTCATACAAGTTTTCATCATTTGGTCAGTGATATCATATCCAACTGGCGAGATTGACTGTGGTAATAGACTAATGAGAAAATTTCAGGCTTTGCCACGGTTTTTCTTTATGATCTTCAAAATGAATACCAGTGCGGTCACCGTGAGCGCTGCATAAAGCAGGAACTCCACTGCATATGAACCAGTCAGATCGTAAATGGCACCGCATATGTATGTTCCAAAAGCGGTCGATACCATGGTCGAGATGGTCACCTTTGAAACGTAGTAAAGGTATTCGTCACCTTTTGAATATTCAGAAATAACAAGCGGCATCACGACGGCATTGTTGGGGGCGCTGATTCCCCCAAGGAATGCACCTGCAAATAAAAGCGGCGTAAACCTGATGCCCATACATAAAAGCATGAACCCCAGAGCCGCCAGCGAGAACGACACCAGTACGGTCTTTCTTTTTCCAAACCTGTCAGCGGCTGCGCCGATGCACAGTTTTCCAGTCATGTTTCCAATCATCCATATGGTTACAAGGGTTGCCCCTATTCCAGCGCTTATGCCGTTAACTGAGGCGAAATGAGCAAACTGCTGTGAGAGAGAGGAAACGAGATAAGCGATGAATGCAATGACGAGGCTGTATCTGAAGAATTTCTTTTTTTCTGAAGGTGTCACGCCCACATGGTAGTCCTCGGTGGGGTCGACCTCGGAAGGCGAGGTTTTGATTATCATCGGCGAAGCCGGCTTATCCTCCGCACCGTAGGGCTTAAGACCCATTTCTTCGGGAGTCTTTCTTAAAAAAATCGCGATGAACGGAACTGAAAATGCGGCAATGATGATGCCGTTTGCCACTGTCGCATAGCGCCAGCCGTGGTTCTCAATCATCTGGCTCAGGACAGGATTCATGACTGCCCCCAGGATGCCAGAGGAGAAAAGTGATATTCCCAGCGCTGTCCCAGCCTTCTTTTTGAACCAGTTGCTGATAAGGAGCGGGACGGGAACATAATGCAGGAATGCGGTCATGGCACCGTTTACCGCATACAGGAGGCAGAACTGCCATACCTTGCTGCATACTGACTTTAAGGCAATGGTTCCGGCATATATTGAAATGGATGTGATGAGAACAAGCCGGATGTCGCATTTTCTGAAGATTTTGTCAGTGACGGTAAGCGCCACCGCCGCCATGCCGCCCATGAATATCGTGCAGGCTGAAAACTTTGATATGCTCCATCCCAGGTCCGCGGCTATTGCCGTATTAAAAATACCCGAAACATTTAAGCCGATGCCCATTGATGTTCCGTATATGAAGAAACAGCATATCATTATGATCCATGCATAATGGAATTTGAATTTCTGCCCCTGCTTCATCTTTATCTCCCGGTAATCCTTACAGCAGTTGTTCCAATCTTTACCATACACAGCCGTTCTTTCAGCGCCCAGCCGTTCTTTCAGCGCCCGGCCTTTTTGTTTCGTGAACAGTCGAATTCTAATATTGGGCAGCTTTTTCTTATGCTTCCAGCGGTTTGTGCCGGCAGGTTTGATGACCCCGTCCTTTACGTGTCAAAGGCGGTGTCCGAAGTGCCTGATTTAAGCGCATCGGCGCAAGCCTTACGGAGTATACCACCATTATGCCGTACAGTCAAAATAAGAGAATGAATTTCTGCAGATGTGGGGCTTTCGAAACCAGGGGCAGATTGAGCGTTTATGCCTGGAACATGAGTGTCAGCGGGCGGGAAGCTCTCACTTCAAATACGGAGTATTAAGTGGTGGAATCATGTCAATCGAAAAACTCACGTAGGACCTTTTCCGCCTTATCAATGGTAAACGGGTCATCAGAGGTTTCAAAGGTGAAAATGATGTCCCTGTTCGGGATATATCCGGCACGAAGGTACTTTTCTATTTTCCAACGCGTCTCTTCACGGTATTTTTCATCATCCATTTTTCCAAAGTGCTCCCATATCACGGGACGGTTCAGCTTCCTGTTGAAGACGGTGAAATCCGACGCTATGTCATGCCCTAATATGTTCGTAACGCATTCATATCTGTAAGTAAGCTTCCTCTTATCCAACGCAATTGCGATAATACTTTCTGACTTTGAGCGTACGGTAAGATTATCGAATACCTTAACCGTAAGGCCTTCCGGATAACTGGCATTTTTAACCCAGGCATCTTTTATAAAGGCCTGTTCCTCCGTCGTAAGTGTGATTTCATCCTTTTTCTGAAGGTAAGGCGCGAAAAGCTCCCAGTTATCATAAATCTTATCCAGTTCTCTTTTCCCTTTTGAACATTTTTCAATATATGCGTTGATTGCGTCAAACTCCCTTTTGTAATCCAGAAGGCACAGCTCGTCACTGTACTTTTTTGCTAAAAGCAAAGCCACGTCACGGTTGTCCTCATTAAGATATTTTCTTTTCCGTGTACCTGACCTTTTTTGCCCTATTTCCTGATAAGTGCGAATTTTGTCGTTTTGTTTTTGGAAACATATTCTCCCTTCAGGATATGTGAGAAGTCTTTTTTCAAGCTGTTTTATGAGAGTTTCGAGTTGCTTTTTCCTGGAAATGGCGTATTCATAAAAAATCATAGTCTGCCTCGCTGAAATAAAAATCTCTTATTGATTTAACAATAAAGAAAAAAGGAGTGTCGATACATTGATATGGCTTGTGGCTAAAGAGTCGCCTTATCTGAAGCGCCGCAAGTTTATTTTAACATTATTACAGAAATAATCAACAACTTTTAGTTCATTAGTGTAAGGCTGATCATGCAGGGTATAAACTTTTTGAATAACGTAGTGGGACAAATGGCAAATACCGATAGTGTCCCACTATAAGTCGTGGGACAAATGGCATATTTACAAATGTCCCACTACAAAAAAGAAAAAAGAGGTCTAAAAACAGTGTGATAATAATGGGACATTTTGACATTTAGTGAAATGTCCCACTATAGCGGCTTTCAAAAAGGGATAAAACAGACATTAACGTAGTGGGACAAATGGCAAATACCGATAGTGTCCCACTATAAGTCGTGGGACAAATGGCATATTTACAAATGTCCCACTACAAAAAAGAAAAAAGAGGTCCAAAAACAGTGTGATAATAACGCGACATTTTGATGTTTGATAAAGTGCTTCATTTCATGGCTTGCGCCGATGCGGGAAATCGTGATTGACTGGCGCACCTTCTTAAACCTATAATGAAGAAAACATTAAAGGTGGTGTCTTATGGGCATTTTAATTAAAAACGGACTTATTTACGACGGAACGGGCGCGGCTCCTTTTAAGGGAAGCGTGTTTATCGAGGACGACAGGATAAAGGCAGTTATAAAAGACGAATTGGCAGCAGGCGGTGAGACCGGACCTGACGCAGTACTGGGAAATCAGGCAACCTCTGGCGCAGTACTGGGAAATCAGGCAGCCTCTGCCACCAGGCTTGACAAAGAGGCAAACCTTTATGGTGGGACTTGCATTGGTGAAAACAGCTTCACCAGTTTTGAAAACGTTGAGACAGTGATTGATGCCTGCGGCAGATGCGTGACGCCCGGCTTCATCGACCAGCACCGTCACGCGGACCTTGCCATATTCAGGGAATCATTCGGACCGCAGGAACTGGCACAGGGACTTACGACAATAGGTACAGGTGTGTGCGGATTTTCATATGCCCCCTTCACGGATAAATCGGAGGGGCTTTACACATATGCGGAACCCATTATGGGGCCTTCCGCCGATGGCGCAAGATACGCAACTCTCGCTGAATATATTGATGCCGCACGCCATGCTGATCTTTCAATAAACGCCGCCACACTTCAGGGGCTGGGTGCAATCAGGATCGCAGTTAAGGGATATGATCCCTCCCCGTATACAAAAGAGGAAATGGAAAAAGGCCAGGCACTTGTCGAGGATGCCATAAACGCAGGCGTGCGCGGATTTTCAACGGGACTCATCTATAATCCTGAAATGTACACCTCCACGGAAGAGATGACTGAACTCTTAAAGCCCTGCAAAGGAAGAAACATGCTCTTCATGCCTCATATGAGAAGCGAGGCAAATGAACTTCCCGAGGCTGTAAGTGAAGTCATCCATATAGCGGAAGAAAACGAGATGGTCCTTTCAATAAGCCATTTTAAGGCAATGGGACCTGAAAACTGGCATGTAAAGCTTGAGGATGCAATAAGCCGCATCGAGGCGGCAAGAAACCGCGGAATGGACGTTACCGTCGATGTATATCCGTACCACGGAACTTCAACCACACTTTCTTCAGCACTTCCGTTCTCATTCCTTAATGAGCCCTTTGAAAAGATCATCGCAAAAATCAACCGGAAAGATGAGATTGACCGCTTAAAACACTGTTACCTTAACCCGGGACCCAAGGACAACAAGATATCTCCTGACTTCCGGTGGAGCACGACGCTCATCACTGGCGTGGCACTTCCTGAAAATGAAAAGTACTTAAGCAAGTCCGTGAAGGACGCCTTTGCCATATCCGGTTACAGCGACATATATGAGTTCATAGCAAACCTCCTTTATTCAGAAAAAGGCAGCGTGTGTATGGTGGAACTTGCCATGGACGAAGCGGACGTCGAACGCATCATGAAGCTTCCTTACTCCATGATCATTTCAGACACGCTTTACACCATCACGGATTATCCGCATCCCAGAGCGTACGCAATGTGCCCGCACATGATAAAGGAATACGTTCTCAACCGTAAAGTGTTGCCGCTTGAAACCGCCATAAAGAAGATGACCTCCATGCAGGCAGAGCGCATGCATTATACGGATCGCGGCCTCATTAAGGAAGGGGCTTACGCCGATGTCCTTATCTTTGATCCTGAAAACCTCAAGGACAATGCCACATTTGAAAAGGGCAAGGTACTTTCAGGCGGAATCGACTACGCATTTGTTAACGGCGTACTTTCATGGAAGGATGAGAAGCAGCTTGCCAAGGCAGGAAGATACCTGATTTGAGGCACAGCCGTGACTGGAAGAAAAACTTGTGAAAGTACTGCTATTTGACCCATATTTACAGATTTGAGGATAAGGCCTTAATAATGGAGTGAATTTTAAAAAGCCGCTACCAGATTACCCTGAGATAATGTTAAGTAATTAAACTGTAAAATAATGGACGACTCGTAAAGGCACATCCGGTATTACATTAAGGCAGGAATAATTGCTACAGGCTTTAGGAAACGGCATGCAATTAATGGGGCCGGAATTAATAAGAAAGTATGGAGATAATCATGGAACAGAAATACGATAATGCCGAAATAGGCGAGAATACCATAATTGAGGAAGACGTAAAAGTCGGATTCAGATATCACCCGGAATGCGGTAAGGCGATAATAGGCCATGACTCGATTCTTCGTGCGGGTACCATCATCTATGGAGACGTAAAGACGGGAGCTTATTTCCAGTCAGGACACTATACGGTCATCCGCGCCAGGGTGGAGATGGGATATTACTGCACAGTGACGAACGGTTCCACAATTGAGGGAATGGTAAAGATGGGAGATTCCGTCCGTCTCATGAGCCATGTTTACGTGTGCTCGAGAACAGTCTTCGAAAACCGCGTGATATGCGGCCCTGGAGTGACCTTCTTAAATGACAAGCGCCCCGGGCGTGACGATGAGCCCAGTAAGGGCGCATATGTTGAGGATGATGTGATGATAGGCGGTGGGTGTGTGATACTTCCGGGAGTAAGAATTGGTAAAGGAAGCTTCATTGCCTCAGGCGCAGTGGTAACAAAGGACGTGCCGCCTTATTCGTTTGTAAAAGGATTCCCCGCAAGGTGCACCCCGCTTCCGGAAGACCTGAACGTCCAGGTGGCCGAATGGATGGCGTGCCAGAAAACGGACCTGTGGCACCCCGAAGGACCAAGTCCGTTCGATGCACCGTGGATAGAGGAATACGGACCGGCTCCGGTACCTGAAAAGATGTGACCGGAACGGAAACAGGCAGGCACGCGATTTTGTCATGAAGGTATCAGCCGCGTGAGAATTCATATGCTGGTTAACATGGAAGAATCAGAGACCTGCCGGAAAGCCCGGGTCAGAGTGGATGAATAAAGAGGTACAAAAGCCCGGGTCAGACTGAACATATAAGCCCTGAATGCTGAGACCAGACTAAGTTTATAAATAAATCCCAAAAGCCCAGGCAAGATTTAATGTATAAATAAGCCCCGAACGCCTTAATATGGAGCATATCATAAAAGGCATCCGGGGCTGTTTTTTGTTACGGGGTGTCATTTCTTCTTCATGGCCGGAAGCTTATGAAGAAGGTAAAGCGCGAGGATATCGGCGAGAGCCTCACCTATGGGAAGCGCGAGCGAAAGTCCGTTCTGGCCCATGATCTTATCGAGCACGTACATGAGCGGGATGTACAGGCAGAGGATGCGGACAACTGCGTGAATAATGGTTCCGCGGCCGTCGCCCATGGCCTGCATGCAGTACGAGGTGTGGTAGTTTAAAAACTGGAACGGGGATGCAAGGCAGCGCAGGCGAAGGAATGCGGTCGCATACAGCAGCGTTGCGGCAGCAGCCGTGGCTTGCGCCGATGTGTCAAGGAAGATTCCTGAAAGCGTGGGCGCGAAGACTGAAAGCAGCAGGACGCAGAGGGCGGCAACGATGAGTCCCATGATACGTGCGCTCCTGATGACCTTTTTCATGCGGTCGTGGTTTCCGGAGGAAAAGTTATAGGCCACGAGCGGGAGCATTCCCATGCTGATGCCGATTCCGATGGCGTTAGGGATACGCTCTATCTTCATGACGATGCCCATGGCGGCAAGCTGAAGGTCACCGTGCGCGGCCATGCTGGAGTTCATGACGATGTTTGCGACATCAAAGAGGCCTGGAAGGACTGCGGAGGGAATTCCCACTGAAAGAGTGTCCTTTATGTGCTGCTTTTTAACCCCCGGAAGGTATGCGGGGGATATGCTCAAAGGAGAGGTGTGGGAGATCTTAACCAGCATGAAAGTCAGGAAAATGAAGGCCGCCACATTTGAAAGAAGTGTGGCAACGGCTGCAGCAAGAACTTCCTGGCCTTTGGGGAAGATCACGAACATGAAGAGCGGGTCGAGGATCATGTTGAGGATTCCGCCGCCCGAAAGCCCGTAGCTTGCGAGGTTTGAATAACCCACGTTACGTAAAAAGTGTGCAACCACGGCGGAAAGCACGACAAAGGGTGTGCCCAGAACGACCACGTACATAGTGTACTGGTTTGCAAAAGTGACCGTGTCGGAAGAAACGCCCAGGGCCTTAAGCAGGCCGTCCATACAGATGTAAACGATGAAAGAATAGAGTAATGAAAACCCGAGCGCACCGTAAAACCCGAATGCACTTACGTTTTTTGCCTGTGATTCCTTACCTGCACCCATCATCCTTGAGATGAGGCTTCCTCCTCCGATTCCGAAAAGATTTGCAATGCAGATGGTCATGAAGAAAAGGGGAAGCGAGACGGAAACTCCGGCAATCATATATGGGTTTCCGGTACGGCCCACATAGAAGGTATCGGCGATGTTGTAGATGACGCTTATGAGCTGGCTGATTATCGTGGGAACAGAAAGCGTAAGGATGGCTTTCGTGACAGGAGTGTTTTCAAAAAGCTCTTTTTTATCGTTCATATGAGGTCAAATCGTGGTATTATCCGGTTTTTGACAGAAAAAAAATTATAAAAGTCCTACAAAGTGGCTATAAACC
>JAKSPD010000050.1 GCA_024405115.1 Lachnospiraceae bacterium | reverse complement strand
CCCTCGGTCCTTCTCTTTTTTCTGTTTTTTAGGCTATGCTTTTTTTCACAGCCCCATTTTTTATACTGCCTGTAAATTGATTTGATTATTTCTCATCCTTAGGATGTGCTGCAAAGTAAGCCTTTATCTCGTCTGCAACAACCTTGCTTAAGAACAGGAGTGCAATCAGGTTGGGGATTGCCATGAGTCCGTTAAGCGTATCTGAAATATCCCACATAAGTGTTCCGCTTCCTGTTGCACCAACCACGCACATGATGATGAAGATGATCTTGTAAACCCAGTTGACGATCTTATTGTTATTGGTAATGAAGCCCCAGCACTTCTCTCCGTAATAGCTCCATCCAAGGATGGTTGAAAGTGCAAAGAAAAGAAGTGAAATCTGGATAACGGTACCTCCGATGGTTCCGGGAAGAATCTGGTTGAATGCTGCTGCAGCAGCTGCACCCTTTGATCCGAATGCAGAAACTCCTCCGTCTGCCTGGTAGATTCCTGAAAGAAGAACTGCGAAGCATGTGATTGAACAGATAACGATGGTATCAACAAATACCTCGAATACGCCCCACATACCCTGCTTTACGGGCTCCTTTGTTGTTGATGCTGCGTGCGCGATGGGAGCAGAACCAAGACCTGCTTCATTTGAGAATACGCCACGGGCGAAGCCCTGCTTCATTGCGTTCATGATAACGATTCCCATGAATCCGCCTTCAATTGCCTTGAATGAGAATGCCTCCCTGAAGATAAGGGCAAACATGGCCGGGATCTGGGTAATCTTAAGTATTATTACAAAAATGCCGGCAATGATGTAGAAAATCGACATGAAAGGAACTATGTAAGATGTTACGGTTCCTATTGACTTGATTCCGCCGATGATGATAAGTGCCACGATTACAGCGAGGATGATTCCTGCCACAAGCGGGGTAACGCCAAACAGTGAATTGAGTGCACCTGAAATCTCAGATGACTGGGCGATGTTACCGATACCGAAGCTGGCAAGTCCTCCGAAGATTGAGAAGATAACTGCAAGCCACATCCAGTTCTTTCCAAGGCCGTTCTTGATGTAGTACATCGGTCCGCCCTCGTATGCACCCTTTTCGTCCTTCTCACGGTACTTCATTGCAAGGACAATCTCAGCAAACTTCGTAACCATTCCGAAGAATGCCGCAAACCACATCCAGAAAACCGCACCGGGTCCGCCGACAAAAATGGCGCCTGTAACACCGGCAATGTTACCTGTACCTACCGTTGAAGCCAGAGCTGTCGTAACTGCCTGGAACGGGGTAAGGTTCTTCTTGTCTCCGTCCTTTGTCTCACCTTTTCTGAAAAGGCTTCCGAAGGTATTTCTCCAGATGAACTTGAAACGGCCAACCTGCGGGAATCCAGTTCTTACTGAAAGGTAAATACCGGTTCCTACAAGAAGGACGAGCATGAACGGTCCCCATGCAAAATCATTGACTGCCGAGTTGATTTTCTCAATTGTTTCTACCATACTTTTCTTCTCCTTTAGATTAGTCCCTAAGCAAAACAAAAAAGAGCCTGCTTTCGGGCTCTCTGAAGATCTACAGCATAGGGCGTAACGCATATCGGTTACTGCCCGGCTCTGTCCTTTTGCCTGAGAGATTCGATGCCACATATATCATGGCAACTTGCACCTTCGGCACCCACAACGCTGTGGGATTCTCCAGAGTGTCCTCCGCTTTCGGTCACATATATTTCCGAAAGTTTCATCGTACGGTAGCAATATAACATAAATCAGAATTATATGCAATATGTTAATGAGTACAAATCAATTCATTATTTCTCATGTTTTTTGTATCATTTTATATTTACGCCACGACAATTTTCATTTCCTTATATTCGAAAATGCAGGCCCGCTGAGTATGGACAGGCAGGTCTGCATTTTCTTTAACCCGGTTTTTCGAGGAGGTTACCAAGTTATCTAAATAACTGAAATATAGTTGAATCTCTTTACACCAGCCTTTTTTTAATATTAATCAACTATCAAGTTCTTTTCGTGAATTTTTTGTCAGATATACCTTCTCTCCACACGCTTTGATATGTTACATAAAACTTCATATCCTATCGTGCCGGTTTCTTCTGCAATGTCATCCGCGGTACGGCTTCCGCCTTTACGACAGCCATCACCTTCATGCCTTCCGGAAGCTGTTCCTTATATATCCTGTAGTTTTCCCTTATCTGATTTAAGTCTATCTCAACCCATGAACGGTTTATCATATTCAACCTATCAAAATTTATGATGTAATTTAATCTGGTTTAAATTATAATCCAGTTTATGGATGAAATAAATAAAACATTTGAGGCAGTACTAAGAAATGATGAGACCGGCGTGTATCTCACGGACGGTGAACTTATGATGCGCGGTGATTTCACTGACATGATTCCACGCCTTAAACCTCAGAACTTAAACGGTGAGCTCATAGTAAAGGCTGCGAAGTTAAAGAACTTCGAGGGCACTCCCATCCTTTTGGATGCAACGGCAGGGATGGGCGAGGACTCTCTTCTTCTCGCTGCTTCAGGCTTTAATGTGAAGCTTTATGAATACGATCCCGTTATTGCCGCATTACTGAGGGATTCCCTGCGCCTTGCGGCCGATGTCCCGGAACTTTGTGATGCCGTTTCCCGTATGGAGCTTTACGAGGAAGACAGCATCAAGGCCATGAAAGACTTAAAATATGTGCCGGATGTCATACTTCTTGATCCCATGTTTCCAAAAAGGCAGAAATCAGGTCTCATAAAAAAGAAATTCCAGCTGCTTCAGCAGCTGGAAAAACCATGTTCCGATGAAACCGGGCTTTTTTCTGCGGCTTCCGGGCTTCATCCTAAAAAGATTGTTGTAAAGCGCCCTCTGAAGGGGCCTTTCCTTGCGGATAAAAAGCCTTCATATTCACTAAAGGGAAAAGCCATCCGTTACGACTGTTATCTCCTCCCGTGACGTTTTTTGTAATCCGCATCCACTTCCGCCGCCCAGTCAGCACACACGCACGGCTCCGCATCCTTACAGCGCCTTAAGGACGAAACTGCCTTTCCCACAGCCCTGTAATTTGTGGCAGTTCCCTCAGCGTCACATTCATAATTCACTGCCCTGTCAGCATTTATTCCCATACGTCCGGCAACATCTGCCGCATCAATGTTAGCACCAAGGAACAGGAACTCCCAGCCATACTTTTCCTTCTGACGCTCGATCATTTCCTTTACCTTTTCGTATGTGTACTCCCGGCTTGCATTCTCCATTCCGTCCGTTGTGATCACGAACAGTGTTTTCTCCGGCCTGTCCTCTTCCCTGGCATATTTATGAACATTTCCGATGTGGTGTATTGCACCGCCCACCGCGTCCAAAAGTGCCGTGCAGCCACGTACGTAATACTGCTTGTCAGTCATCGCCTCCATCTTCTCAATAGGCACCCTGTCGTGAAGGACTTCTGTCTCATTGTCAAAAAGGATCGTTGAAACAAGCGCCTCTCCCTCTTCTTTTTTCTGGTTGCTGATGAGTGAGTTGAATCCTCCTATGGTGTCCTTCTCAAGACCACCCATGCTTCCGCTTCTGTCTAAGATAAATACGAGTTCTGTAAGTCCCTTCTTCATTTTTCATTCCTCCTGTTTATGTTATTTCTTAAGTCGCATGACGATTACTCATCCCTTACGCCACGATAATATCACAGGAGAAAAAAATAAAGGTCGCCACCCGGGCGACCCTTGAAATATGTTTATTTTTTCAATCCAGGATTAAAGGTTCAGTTTTGATAAGTGCATAGTAATTACTCAAAATCCGTCCTGCATCATATCTTTATGATGCAGGGAACATCATGGTTTTCAAGTTCGATGTCAAGATCCACCATGTCATAATAGCCGTTTTCAATGAAATACTTGAAGATTATATCCGTAATGGTACAGGGTGAGAAGGCGTATCCTGCCCTTGCCAGAAGGTCTGTTGACTCATCCAGGTTTAACTTTGCGCCGATACATAGCTGCATCAGGGTTAATTTTTCCGGATGCGGGTCCTTTTTATTCTTTATCTTTGAAAAAAGTTTTTTGTCGATTAAGGCGTCCTTATAGACGTCACTCGGCTTAAGTCCCTTTTCATTTATGAGGTACATAAGATAGTCCACATAGTCATCCGAAAGATGCGCTAATCTTTCTTTGATCTTATCTGTGTGGCCGTAATGAAGCTCATCGAAATCAGGAGCACCTGAAGCCTCATATAATTCGTCATATTCACAGATTTCCGAAGCCTGTTTTCTTTTTTCAAAGAATGGGGCTGAAGGCCGGCAGGCTTCCTTTCTGACAACACTAAGGTTCTTTCTTCCTTTGGCTGCCCCATTTGTGGCACCAGCCACGGCGCTGCCCATCGCAACTGGTTCCGGATATCCGTACCCGTATTCAGCGTTGCCCGCGGTTCCTACATAATTATTGTCTATATATGATTCCAGGTCAGGATACAGTTTTCTCCCATAATCTGCTGATTCACTGTCAAAAACCACGATGTATACGAGCATGTCATGCGTAAGAAGAAACGCATTAATCTCATCAGCCGCTATCCTCATTCCCTCAGCCTTCGGGTATCCGAAGGAACCGGTGGAAATAAGGGGAAATGCTACTGATTTAAGGTTTTCAGCTTCTGCCAGTCTCAGGGAGTTTCTGTAGCACTTACGAAGCTTCTCCTCTTCCCCGCTATTTCCGTCAATAAAAAGCGGACTTACGGCATGAATTATGTGTCCTGCAGGTAACTTAAAACCGGGGGAAATGAAAGCCTCCCCCTCTTTTTTGGGCCCCACTTCCTTTCTGAATTCAAAAAGTTCATCAAAACCTGCGGCATCATAAATGGCCGCGTCACAGCCTCGACCAACCGCAACATCGGCGTTTGCCGTATTGACAACGGCATCCACCTCCATTTTCGTAATGTCATTCCTTACTATCTTTAGCGGCATGTTCAGTCTCCATTAACCTTTATGCTTCTGAGAAGTGATATTGCCTCATCTTTATGATCCGAAGTCAGGAAAACATATACCACGCATATGATGTCCCCTTCTTTTGACGGAAGGAACACAAATTCCACGTTATGCCTGTTCCCTGCCGGGTCTTTATAGCCTGTTATGTAATAGCTGTACTTTTTAAAGACTTTACCGTTACGCTTAATCGTTTTTACCGGAAACTCAAGAAGCCGCATCTGGTCATCCGGAAGTATGTTCTTTACGATCGCACGCTCGATTTTTTTTGTATTCTGCCTTTCAGCAAGGTCTGCAAGGTATTTTTCAGGATCAAAATAGAAAATATACAGCTGTTCCGGTTCTGTCCTGAAGCACCCCTCAATCTCATTAAGCTTAAACTGATAGCCATATGCATTTTCCATCTTTTCACACACAGACTCCCATGATTTTGGCACTGAGAAGGAGGCCTTTATTGTCCCCTGGGAATTCTCAACACTAAATTCCTTTACTGATTCAGGTGCTGCCACGTTCTCAGATGCATCCAGCGTGACTTTTACCTCCCACGGGAACACGGCGGCGCAGGAAGAAAACCATACCATGAGTACGGTCAGAATGCATATTGGTTTTTTAAATCTGTTTTTCTTCATCATTCATCAATCTGCTCAACCACGGGTGTTATGTCCTTTTTCCAGAAAAGTGACTGAATGTTTTTGAATGTTTCCGCGTCAGCATACTCGTCAATGAGCCGGACTGTCATGTTTCTGTTATACCTGGCATTGAACTTTTTCGAAAAATCGTCAAAATCCGTACTGTAAAGTCCGCCGTCCAGCTTTATCATGTTACCTTTTACCCTGATTACTGTTTCCCCCGTGGTCTTCTCCGCATCAGTTCCCGGACTTATGGCAGAAGACGGCTCCGCTTCCTCTTTTTTCACCTCTTCTGCCCCGTTTGTTCCCACTGAATCCTTTACCATCAGGTCAAGGTCAACAAACGGCTTTTTGACCTTAAGCTCCGCAATGTCAGGTGTGACTCCGAAACCGCATAGTATCATATGGCAGCAGATGACCGCCACAGTGATTAGAAATATTCTTTTTTTATTTCTGAAATTATTCATTCCGCCGTTTCCGTATACCTTATGCCCACACTTTCAAGGACTCCCCTTACGTTTTCAAAGGTTCTTGCTGAAGCATAATCATCCACAAGTACATACCTTGAATCAGTCCTGACCAGTAACCCTAAAAACTCTTTAAGTTCTTCGTCATCCTTAAATTCCCTTGAACCGATGTTTATTCTTTCCCCGGTAACTTTTATGTAAACCGAAAAATCGCCTTCCACATTACCGGCCGTTGCTTCCGAAAGGCACTGGTTTAGAAGGGACTCCTCATTATAATCCTCAGTACCCACACTCTGGGCTTCCTTATTTTCCGCAAATATACTGCCTTCGCCACGTGGCCCGAAAAGGCGGAAACTCAGGAAAACTATGGCAGCCAGCAGGATAAGGACCAGAAGTGCCACGGTCAGTGGCTTCATGTTCCTTAGTGACATCCTGACCCTGTCAAAATAGACGGCAAAGATGACCACAAGAAGTCCTATGCACACTATGAGGATGGCTGTAAGTGCAAAATTACTCATCTGTTCCGGCCCTCATGTAAAGATTGCTGTATCCGCCAAACTTATTGAGTATCCTTGTAAGTTCAATGTCATCCCTGTATAGTATCTGTGACCTGTCTACCGACAGAATTACCGGACGGCCTGCTGAATCTTCCAGGATGCTTTTAAGGCTTTCCGTAAGTTCCTCAAAGCCTTTATGGGGTTCTGCCGGGGTCAGCATCGTCAGTTTTTCAGGCTCATTGTCATTGACGGAGATACGTATCACCCTCTGGCGCGGATTAGAAAGGGTGTAGGTTACGGAGACCGTCACCAGGGTGACCTGGCTGAAGATATCCGTGCAAAGCTCCACCTGCTCCTTTAACATCGTGTTTTCGGTGATGACCGCCTCCGCTAAGTTCATCATCTTGTCAGCCTCCGCAATTCTTGCCTCAGCCTCCACAACTGAACCCTGGGCGGCCTCAATCGTCTTTTCCGCCTCAAAGTTCTGGTTGCATATCACTATCATGAGCACTATGAAGATAACATCCAGAAGTGACGTCAGCTCGATAGTCGTATTTGTTCTTTTAAGGAATATCTTATTCATCTTTTGAATCTTCCTCGTCAAGCCTGCGGTATGCAACTGCAGTATTGAATATAAGTTCAAAATTTTCGAGGTCAGCATCAATGTGATTCATCTTTGATGCAATTGCAAATGACTCGAATGCCTTAAGGATAATTGCTGCCAGAAGTCCGTAAAGTGTAGACGAAAGGGCCGTATTGAGGGCACTGAAAATAGCTCCCACGTCCTGCGTTTCAACCTGAAGGATGAGTCCGGCCACGGTACCCAGTATTCCCAGAAGCGGGAACACCGGAACGAGTGAGGCACATGTCGAATACTCTGCACAGATGTCGGAATACTCTCCCTTAAACGTGTTTACGTCATCCCACTTTGCCTCAGCCGTCGCTATCTGCTTTAACGTATGACTCTTCTTGTTAACATAGTTTTTCCCGCCTTTTCCATGATAGATGTCGGATATTTCCCTGGTTTTCACTTTAAGTGTACGTGCGATCTTTATCATGAAATACAAAAGGACAATGAATCCCGCTATTATTATGGGGTCAATTATGATTCCTAAAAGATTTGCTATTGTGTGTGTCATATATCATATCCTCCTTACGGTCTCACCTCGGGAACGCTTATGCCAATGTTCTTTCTTACAGGCGCTATGAGTACCCTTCCTGTACCGCGGTATACGTTTACAAGTCCTTCACCTGATGCGGCTGATCCGATCAGTGTTTTCGTGGTACGTTCCACCGTGAACTTAAGCTCGTCCGACCATGCAATGGCCATGTTCCCGTCAATCTTTAGAACGTCATCGACCATGTCGACAACTATGAGCTCATCGTCAGGAACAGGGCTTTCCATTGCCACCACGCCTTCTCCATAGAGCGCGGTATTGAAAAGTCCTTCATGTCCGAGTAACGCAGAAGAAACTGTGCTCCTGGCCGTAACCTTTATGTCCATTGTGTCCTCACAGGCAAGGAACATCCCGTCCTCAATGACCATGGTCCCTTTCCAGTCTGCGAGGTCCTGAAGCAGAATGTATCTGAAGGTCGGTTCAAGGACAACCTTTCCCTCTCCCACATAATGCGGCTTAATGGCGGTTTCCTTTGTCACGGCACTGCCTGCAAGCTTTTTGATGAGGTCACCTGCTCCCTTTATGTTTGTTGAGGCAACGATGTCACCCATCATGATCTGCATTTCACCGGCCTGCATGATGATTCCGGTGTCTTCATTCACGTCTGCGATGAGCTGCCTTTTCCTGACATCCATTTTTGACGCAAAGTAAGCCTCAGCAGCATGTTCCGGCGTTACCGAAAGATCCTTTTCATATTCAAGGACACTGAAGATTCCCTTTGTTTCAGTTATGCGGTGGGATTCCGCCGGTTCAAATAGATTTGTCTTTATCATCTTACAGTCCTCCATTTTTATTATAGCATTTGGACACAATTTCTTCAATATGTGTTATAATGGCGATATGAAAATTGAACTTCCCGAAAACGTAAGATACATCCATGATTCACTGTTTAACGCCGGATACGATGTTTATGCCGTAGGAGGCTGTGTCCGTGACACGATTCTCGGAAAGATTCCTGGGGACTGGGACATAACCACCCCTAGTTTAACACTTGATTTTTAACAAAAAGTTCTGAAAACCTTGTACGGTAAG
>JAKSPD010000005.1 GCA_024405115.1 Lachnospiraceae bacterium | reverse complement strand
AGGTCTGCTCCGTACTCTTTAGCCTTCTGTTTTACTTCTGCTGCTGTTACCATTTATAATACCTCAAATTTAAATCTCCGTGCACTGTTCTTCCATCGGATCTGCGTCAACGCCGATATTTTCGTATACCTTTTTCCATCTTTCAGGCATATCCTCCCTGTTCATCACAGGTCTGAAACCTAACGAATAATATACATGAAGTGCCGGGAGCCTGAAATCATCTGTTGAAAGAATGCATGTCTTATATCCATGATCCCTTAACCATGTAAGAACGGCCTGTGTTGCAATGCGGCCTGCGCCTTTGCCTTTTCCTTCCTTTGCGGTTCCGACCATATGAAGGAAGCCCTCACCGGGGTAATCCCAGTGTTCATAGCAGGTGGCTGTTGCCACATCAACACCGTCCACTTCCACAAATTTCATTCTTTCAGGAGACCACTTGGGGCGCGCCGTCTTATCATCAAAGTCATAAGGCTCATCAAAAGCACTGACAACGATTTCCGTCCATCTGTCCTTTAATTCAGGCTCGTAATCATGAAGCCTGTATCCTTCTGGGAGCACTACGTCCGGTACCTTTGTAAGATCCGGGTGTCTCATAATCAACTGATCCTTAAAATCCATTTTTTCTCCTTACTTAAGTCCGTAAACCAGCCTCGGAAGCCACATGCTGAAGTCAGGAATATATGTAACTACCGCAAGAACAATAAGCATTATTATGATAAAAGGCACGCACTCTTTTACAAGTTCTCCAAATTTTGCATTGATAACACCTCTTACCTGATAAAGAACGATTCCAAAGGGCGGTGTCATATTTCCGATACCGAGATTGAAATCCATCATAAGTCCGAAAGTAACAAGCGGATATCCATATTTTGCTGCTATAGGTGCAAGAAGCGGCGCAAGGATGATAAGCGGAGCTCCGCCTTCCATGAACATACCGATAACGAGAAGGATGATGTTAACAAGAAGAAGGAACATTCCCTTGCTCATTCCGGAAGATATGATTGCATTTGTAAGTGCCTGCGGGATTCCTTCATATGTAAAGAAATATGAAAGCGGTGCCGCAGCACATACAAGTACCATTACAACGGCGTTCCCTGAAAGGGACTCAACCAGTATCTTCCATAAATGCTCTACTCTGATTTCCTTATAAATGAAGGCACCAACTATGAAGGCATAAACACAGCAGACAGCTCCAACCTCAGTTGCGGTTGCAACGCCCATACGAAGCAGAAGAATAAGTCCGAACGGAAGCAGAAGTGCCGGAAAAGCCTTCCAGACAAGTCTTCCTATTTCTCCTGCGGAGGCCATCTTAGTCCTGTTGCCCTTATACCCACGCTTTTTCGATACAAAGTATACATAGATCATCTGAAGGATCATTGCAAGTAGGCCTGCCGAATAACCCGCACAGAAAATCTGTCCAACAGAGGTGTTAGTTGCCATGGCGTACATTACAAGTCCCATTCCTGGAGGAATGATAGGTGTAATCAGTGAGGATGCAATGGTTACTGCTCCGGAAAACTCCTTGCTGTATCCTCTCTTTTCCATTTCAGGCACAAGGATTTTTGATTCCATTGCGGCATCAGCTGCGGCTGAACCGGATACACCACCCATAAGTACTGAAAGAAGAACGTTACAGTGTCCTAAACCGCCTGGGAGATGACCAACAAGTGCATCAGCCAGATCAAGAAGTCTTGATGAAATTCCCGCGTAATTCATTATAACGCCGGAAGTTATGAAAAGCGGAATCGCCAGATAAGACTGGGATTCAACGGTATTTACAATTCTCTGAATTATTATCTGCGCAGGAATGGGCTGAAGTATTCCAAAATACGGAATAAGTCCGCAGACCATTGCAAGCCATATGGGAATACCTGCAAAAGCAAGTATAACTACGCATAGTAGAGGAAGGAAAATATTAATATTCACGCTTTATCCTCCTTTAATGCCTTGATTTTTTTAAGGTCATCGATAAAGAATTCCAGACCATATACAGTCATAAGTGCAAATCCTATGATGGCGCCTGCATCCACCCATTTATAGGAAATACGTGTCGTAGCAAGTATCTTTGAACCACTCTTTATAAAAAGTATGATGCTTCTGTACGTAAGATAGCCAAAAAGCACTGTTGCCAAAAGCTGAACAAACGCAATATAATACGGTTTTGCCGATGGTCCAAAACGGTTCATGATGATTTCAAGACCGTAGTGCATCTTCCTGCGATAAGCCGCAGCTGCACCTACAAACACAGCCCATGAGAAGCAGATGACAACAACGTCATCCACAAACATGATGGTCTGACGGAAGCAGTAGCGGTCAATACACTGTGCCGTTTCGAGACAGATGATAACTATAAGTGCGAGTCCGGCAATCATATCTGGAAGAAGTCTTATTTTTTCAAAGCTTAAGCCTTTCTTCTCTTCTGTCATAACTATACCTTTCCAAATCATGGTCGTCATTCACGACCCTTTTTAATATGAGGACTCCATGGGGCTTACAGCCCCACTTCATCCTCATAAATAACTCTTTGTTGCAATCCTTAAAAATATTAATTACATAACGCTCTTAATGGCTTCACGGATCTTGTCGTATTCTGATCTGTCGATTCCGAGATAATCATACTCCTTAAGAGTATACTCTCTGAAACTTGCAACATCGGGGTTCTCACAAACCTCAACACCTGCGTCCTTAAACTTCTGGACATACATCGGTGAATCTTCATCAAGCTTCTTGGCAAGCTCTTCTGTACCTTCTGAAAGAGCCTCAATTATAAGCTTCTGATATTCTGCGGGAATCTTATTCCAGTTTTCAGGGCTTGTAACGAACATGAAGGGTGTGCAGAGATGACCTGAAAGGCAAAGGTTTGTACATACTTCATAAAGTGATGATGAATAGAGTGTATCAAGAGCTGCCTCACATCCATCGATTGCACCGGTCTGAAGAAGTGAATAGTTATCTGCCCAGGCTGTAGTTGCTGGCGTTCCACCAATAGCTGTTATGAATGACTGGCAGGGGTTTGAGTTACCCATACGTATGATTTTGCCCTTAATGTCATCAGCGCAGGTAATGGGGCAGGTTGAAATAAAGTGACGAACTCCAAGTGAGCCTGAGCACATCGGAACGAATCCTGATGACTCCATCTGCTTCTGAAGCTCCTTGAAATAATCAGACTTACCAAAGTTACATACTTCTTCAATCGATTCAAATACATAGGGTACTGCGAGCGGGATGCAGGCGGGAACGGTAGCTGACATATCGTCATATCCTGCTACACCGATGATGGGAGCACCATTTGAAATCTGCTCCATAACATCTGCTTCGTTTCCAAGCTGTGCTGAGGGATAGAACTCAAACTGTACTTCATCATTGCAAAGTTCCTGAGCCTTCTTGAAAGCCTTGGGCATTATTGTTCCCATTGCTGTATCAGGGTTCTCAACGTAACTTACCTTGAATACGATAGGCTTATCAAGGAGCTTCTTTGCTGCTGCCTCAGTAGCTGCCGGCGCTTCAGTAGCTGCCGGTGCCGCGGTTGTTGTTGCAGTTGCTGTGCTGCCGCATGCTGCAAGTCCTAAAACCATTGCTGTAGCAAGTAATACTGCTAAAAGCTTTTTCATAATGTTTCCTCTCTTTCATTTTCCTCTTTAATAATGAGCCGTTAGGTTTGTGCATTATTCATAAAATTACTATTTATTTTTGTATATATTGTCATGCATAACTCCCAACGTCACGATTATAACATTGGGAATATCCTAATTCGATATACAAACTGAATGTAAACTTGTAAAAATATTGCTTCTTTTAAAATTCCGTGTTTCAAAACTTGTAAAAATCATGTTTCACATTTATATTTATATTGCATTAGAAAGATATTGGAGGCAACCATGTCATACGTCGACGATAGACATTATATAGAGCTTTGTCCTAATCACGGGCTTAGCGTCATCACCTGCGGGTGGCAGAAATGTCACCCCAGCCATCTCTGCAATATAAGATATTATCCAAATCACTCGTTTACCTTCGTTGTTAAGGGAAAAGGGTACTGTACAATTGAAGATAAGACCTTTGAGATTCATGCAGGGGAATGTTTCACCATCTTCCCGGACCTGAGCACCACCTATATAGCTGACAGTGAAGACCCTTGGGAATACTACTTTGCCATAGTTACAGGTGAAGACGTATTATCATTAATACGAACCATAGGTGTAACCCCTGCCAATCCAATTGTCCCCTACAAGATGGATTCAGAAATGCTCAAAAATCTTTCATCCATGGTAAAATCCGGAGGATCTGGAAAAAGGCTCGGATATGATGTTATCGGTTACTTTTTAATGTGCATGTCTCAGATTGTTGAGACAAGAAGTGCAGAGCTTAATCAGGGTAAGGCACAGGATGTATATATTGATAAGGCGATTGCCTATATGAAAACCAATTATCCATATGATATTTCTGTTTCAAGTATTGCGGCTTATATTGGAATTGAACATTCTTATTTTTACAGGCTTTTCAAAAAAAGGACGGGGATTTCCCCAAGGGAATGGCTTGTTAACTACCGTTTGGAACAAGCAAAAAAGATGATGGAAGAATCCACCATCTCTACTACGGAAATTGCCCATTCAGTCGGCTTTTACGACCTGCCGCATTTTGCAAACACTTTCTCATCTCATTACGGAACCTCTCCGAGAGAATACAGAAAGAGTCTTAAACCAGGCTGAAAAGAAGGATTTATTCAGTTTTTTCCAGAGTGTACAGGTCGGCTCTTCGGCATTTAAATGCAGGAAGGGTTTCCCGTATCTTCTGCTGGGGTTCTGTGTCAATCTCGCCTATCAGAAGTTCTTCATCTGCGCCAGCCAAAGCTATCTCATTTCCCAAGGGACTCACAAGTGCGCTTTCACCTAGGGAGACACCGCCACAACGGTCACAGCAGGCAATCCATACCTCATTTTCCATGGCTCTCGCCTCTAAAAGTGTATGAAGCTGATGGCTCTTCTGTTCTCCTTTTACCCAGGCTGTGGGCATGACTATAAAGTCCGCTCCCGAAAGGGCCTGAAGCCTTGCCACTTCCGGAAAACGCAGTTCAAAGCATACGAAAAGGCCCATTTTCCCAAACGGGGTGTCAATCGGGGTGAACAGTTCATCTCCCGATGCCACATGTTTTGATTCCTTATAACCAAAGCTGTCAAACAGATGTGTTTTTGAATAAACATCCCGCACTATTCCGGCGTCATCAGTTACGATCACGGTATTCTTTGTATGCTGGTCATCATCAGGGATTTTCTCAACCATCCCAAATACAAGCCACATCCCGTATTCTGACGCCAGTTCTTTCATTTCGGTCACAAAAGGCCCGTCAGTAGATTGGGCGCTTTCAATGATGACGTCCGACGGGGTACCTTTAGGAAATACCTGCATAAAGCATTCCGGAAAAACCGCCATGGAAGCACCCTGAGCTTTTGCGTCACGGATCATTCCTTCAGCCTTTTTTACATTTACCTTCCAGTCGTCACACTCGGAAAGCTGCGCCATGGCTATTTTCCATTTCATATGCGTATTTCCTTTCCCCATCCTGTTTCCCTTATCATCTTAAGTCAAGCTTTAAAGAACCGTCATTTTCAGAAATGTAAACTCTCTTATAATCGTATTCCCGGTTCCGTACGGGATAATCTTCCCTGAAATGAGGTCCACGGCTTTCTTTCCTCATAAGCATCGCTTCAATAAGTGCTTCCGCAGTCCTTATTGCATGGAAGGCACGCAGTTCTTTCTTAAGGTCATCACTTTCAATATTAACCTGGAAGCCCTCCTTCATTCCCTTTATTTCGGAAAGTGCAGCCTTAAGGTTCTCGCCTGTCCTGATACAGTTGCCTTCGTACCAGAGGAGTGTTCCTATACGTTCCATCACGTATTCAGGAGAAAGTTCAGATTCCGATACTCCATCTGAAAGCCATTTTTTCAGGTCGTTAACTATTTCTTCCTCATTCACACAGGCAGGCTTTTTATCAGAAACATACTCTGAAGCCGCTTTAGCCGCCCTGCGCCCGAACACGAAGGCAGCCGATGTAGCCATTCCACCGTGCCTGTCAGCTCCGTGGACTCCTCCTGCCTGTTCTCCTGCGGCATAAAGTCCCGGGACACCCGTAAAGCCGTTGCCATCTATCTTTACGCCACCGTTTGAACAGTGTGCAAACGGGGCAAGCCAGATTTTATCCTTTGAAAGATCTATTCCGTACTTTGCATACATTTCCCTGGCCATACGGATAAATCCGTTAGAATCATCTGCTATTTCCTTTTCAAAGGTTATCTCAAAGCCACACTCACGTCTCTTTTCCCCGGCGTCCCTCATGATGGCGGCATCAAACCAGAATGACTTATCTTCCGTGGTAAACGGCCCGTGCATAGCACGGTCATCAAGGCACTTCCTGAAAGAAACATCTGGAGGGAGTATCTCATTAAGCGCATCATTTCCGTCAGCATCCTTAACAGAACACGCCCTGCGAAGTGTGGTTTCTGAGAAAAGGAGCTTATATACAGGTTTTGTAAATCCCGGAATGAACTGCATGAACTCCATGTTCACAAGGCTTGCCCCGGCATCAAGTGCGATTGAATGCCCGGTTCCGGTAGTCTCATTTGTATTAAGTGAGTGCTTATAAAGTCCGCAGAAACCTCCAAGACATAGGATTACTGCAGGAGTCTCAATATATGCAAGTTCATCATCTTCATCACATATAACGGCTCCTGCCACGGCACCGTCTCTCACAATGATCCTCACAAAATCACAGTGCTCCATGATCCGCAATGTTTCTTCTTTTGAAAAAATCTCCCTGGTCTCTTCCCTGCATTTGTCCCAGTCACCCCATGAAAGAAGTTTTCTCTCCCTCTTTGCAAAACATGCAGGGCGGTCAGAATACTGTTTTCTCGGATGAAGCCCTATTTCAGGAAGATCGCCTGCTCCTTTTGGTGTTTCTTCTATCAAGAGCCTTGTAAGGTCAGGGTCCGCCATGGTGGCACCGGTTTCAATCACTTCATTAAAGAAAACTTCCTTATCCTCTTCGCTGTCATACATCTGTGATCCAAGCCCACCGGTAAGCGGATAAAAGCTGGCACCTCCGCACAGGACCCCGTCAGTGATAAGTATGGTATCAACACCTTTAACCGCAAGATCCTTAGCCGCTCTTAAGCCTGCTATCCCGCTTCCGGCAACAAGGCAGGAACAAGTGAACTTTTTCATGAAAAGACCTCCGGCTCAAATCATTCTGCTGCCACTAAAAGGATATGGAAATTAAGCTCTTTTCCGGCCATTTCATGATTGGCATCAAGGGTAATATTTTCGTCATCCTTTGCGGTAACAGTAACGGGGAAGGGCTGACCCATTGAGCTTGCAAGGTATACCTTCTCCCCTACATTAAGGTCCTCAGAACCGGGAAGATCTTTTATGGAGATTTCAAAAATGGCGCTCTGGTCAGCCGGACCGTATGCTTCTTCAGGCATTAGATGAATGTCTATTTCCTGTCCCACTTCCATCTCTGCAACAGCCCTGTCAAAGCCCGGAATCATCATTCCCATGCCGCATACGAAATCAAGGGTTTCCCCGCGGTCGTAGGATGAATCAAACTTTGTCCCGTCATTATAGGTTCCGGTATAATGAACCTTACAGTTCTTACCAACGTTCTTTCCCTCAAATAAGGGGGTATGACAACCGCCATGGCATCCTTCACAGTGTCCGCCGCAGCCTTCTTCTTCCTCATGGTGATCACAGTTAACTCCATTACTTTCAAGTTCTCCGGCAAGAAATGCCTCTACTGCATCATCGGCATTTCCGTCAGCACCTGAGCAAACCTCAATTCCCTCCTCTGTAAGAGCCTCAACCGCGCCTGCGCCGATGCCTCCGCAGATGAGGACATCGATTCCCTGATCAGCAAGGACTCCTGCAAGTGCCTCGTGTCCTGCACCATCAGAGTCAATGACCTTTGCAGACATTATCTTTCCATCTTCAACCTCATAGACCTTAAAAGCCTCAGAATGTCCGAAATGCCGGAATACATTACCATTTTCATAAGTTACTGCAATCTTCATAAATAAACTACACTCCCAAAATTACTCAAATTTTATATCCTGCTCATATGAGAATACATAACCGTCTTCATTTATCTTTTTTCCGTCGTAAAGGGAATATCTTCCGTCATCAAGTCTCTTCACTGAAAGGTTCTCAGGCTCATCAGGCTTTCCGTTTGTATAGGTTATTCTCTTGAATTCCTTATACTTTGGTTCCTCATCAAAGAAAACTGATACGTTTCCTGCCTCAGTACCATAATAATTCATGATACCCTCACCCACTTTGACGGGACATTCAAATTCATATAACGGACTACCCCAGTCCTCTTTATAATCACCTGAAAGTGCGGCACCTACATACTGGAAGGTCATGTCATCAATCTTTTCCCTGTTGCCCCTTATGACATTAAAAGTCATTTTATCCGGTGATTTATCCATCTCAAGGTTTACTGTCCAGTAGATGACAGACGGATCATTCTCCACGTTATAAGATAATCTGTAATTTGACAGTCCCTGATCCCAGTAATCCTCCCCCTTAAGATAGTTCCCGCTATCCTTTAAATAATCATAAAGAAAGCTCACATCGGGAAGATTGCCGCCGACGGATTTGAATGAAATGCTAAAGCCTGTAAGTTCTGCTTCAGTAAGGACCTTCTCTGCCCATTTGTCCTTATCGGGTTCAACGATGTCAGAGCGTGTCATGTCCTGAAAGGTCACTACGGTGTCAACATTTTTCCCACTGTTATGGGTCGTCTCCATGTCATGGGAAATGATGTTTCCGTAAATCCGCGCCCCGTTTACTGTAAAGTCGCAGCTATAGCCGGCTTTCCTTACATAAGGTTCGAGCTGTTTTTTCACTGCCTCATTCACATCATACATGTAATAATCCGTCCAGATTTCGCCTGTCTCAAGATTGACCATGGCTGTTTTCCTCTTTTCACCAACCTTGAACCGGCAGCTTACTACGTTAGTGAGGAAAAAGCCACCATAAGGGTTTCCTCCAACCTCAGCTCCCGTGATCATTTTACAGTCAATGATTTCACCTGCTGCAGGAAGTGACTTTACATATTCTTCAAGAATCGGCTTTCCCTTTGCCTCGATTTCGGCTCTCTTTTTGCTGTCATACTTATCCGGAATGCATCCTGAAAGTACAAATACCGCGCATATGATAAGCGCAATAATGGCAAACAGTTTCATTTTCATTAAATTCTCCTTTTTCACCTGAAATCAAGGTCAGGCACAGTTTCCGTGTTGTCTACAAAATATCTTATCGATACATCAAAATCATTTCCGTATGATCCCTGATCCGGAGAATCATTTGAATAGAAAAGGATGTACGAATCACTCGTTCCGGTGAGTGTAAGCACATAGGCATAATCATACTTTGCATGCTGATTTGCCTTATAGACTTTAATATTGCTGCTTTCGCAGATGAACTCACCTTCAGCTGCCCAGTCTTTTACCGCTGCATTGATTATTGACGCCTCATACCAGATAGTTCCGTTAAAGGACATCTTTACTGTGGAATCTGAAAGTTCAAAGTAAGGTGCCCTCTGCAGCGGTACAGCACTTTTGTACTTTATCCTTGTTAAAGTCCCGTCCGGGTTTTTCCGGCTTACGGAACTTTCTCCGCACGAAGTCAGGCAGATGCTTAAAGCAATAACCAGAAAAACAACAGTCATTCTTTTTAATATTTCCATTCCTGTTTTACTCCACTTCTATCAGGTTTAATCTAATACCACCCTTCTGTCTGGCGTCTGTAGCACCTGTCGCATATCCCGAAAGACGATGTTGAAGGCAACATCTTTCCGCATCTTGAACAGCGCTTCAGGTATTTGTCCTTGTCCTTTTCCAGAAAGGCATTTATCTTCTCACACAGATACTGCTTTTCAGCCATTCTGTCTTCCTCAACACCGGTACGTCTCAAAAGCTGGTGTCTTACGTCAAGCTCCTTATATCTCAGCTCGCACTCTTCCAGTGTATCTGTACCGGCAAAAGGTTCCGGAAGATGGCGGTTTCTGAAAATCGAGTAACAGCACTCCCTCCAGTATGTAATAAGCCTCTCGTCCTTTATGTCCACGGGACATGTGATGAGCATATACAGAAGTCTTCTGTCAAGCTTATTTGCTATTGCCTTAAGGTGTTTATACAGTACTATTGAATCCGACATGTTAGCGCGGTCATAGAGTTCTTCCTTTGGAAGACAGTTCCACTCAAGCATGAGTTCATCAAGAGGAAGGCCGCAGTTATCAACGGCTTCAGAGGGGAACGGGAGCGTAAGGCGTCTTACCTGTTCCTCGGGAACATCAAGGGCATTTTTAATAAGGTCCTCATTTTCCATGGTGAGTACCTCACCCAGATCATATATTCCAAATCGGCCTGCACGTCCTGCTATCTGTTTTATCTCACCGCTCTTTAAGCGGCGCATGCCGATACCGTCAAACTTTGTGGTCTCGCAGAAAATGACCCGTTTTATGGGGAGGGAAATTCCCATGCCTATGGCATCAGTCGCAACCACTACCGTTGTCTCTCCCGACGCAAAGCGCCGCACCTCTTCCCTTCTTGAGGCGGGCGGAAGTGCCCCATATATTACACTTGCCATTATTCCAAGCTGTTCAAGCTCTGCGGCCACGGCCAGCACGGCTTTTCTTGAAAAGACTATGAGTGCATCTCCCGGCTGCGTTTCCTTTAAATTCCTGAAAATACCCCTGAATTTAAGGGGTGCCAGTCTCTCATGGCGCACTATCTCATATTCTGCATCAAAGCTGTCAAGTATGTCACAGATCAGGTATTCCGCCTCAGGGGCCAGACATACATGGACCTCATAGGCGTTGACACAGTAAATTGCCTTAGCCCACTTATCACCACGGAAATCATCAGTGATCATCTGGGCCTCATCGATGACAGCCACGTCATATCTGCGCGAATAGTCACATAGTTCTATCGTGGACGCGGTATGTTCGGCCCCGTATATCCTGATGGATTCCTCGCCTGTCAAAAGGTTTGTGGGACAGTTCTGCCAGTTAAGAGAGTCAAACATTTCAAGGGCCAGAAGCCTTAAGGGGCCTAAATAAAGTCCCGACTCAGCCCTCATAAGTGCCTGAATGGAATCATAGGTCTTGCCGCTGTTTGTCGGCCCTATATGCAGAATAAAACGGCGGTTCAGAGTTTCCGCGTATGAACGGAGATTTTCAAGGTCAAACTGATTAAGATAATCCCTGTATACCTGCGCCTTTTCCGCACGTTTTCTATCCTTGTCCTCCCTGACCTTCGCCCTCTGAAGTTCAGGGTTTGAAAGGCCTTTTACTATCTGTGCCCTGTTCCATGTGGGCTTTTCAACAGGCCTTCCGTTCACATTGATAAGACGCGGTCGGGGCTTTCTGAAGTACCTTCTCACAAGCTCTTCAGAAAGCCCGTACTGTTCTTTTATATCTTCAATTGTGTAAAATTTTTCCTTGCTCAAATCTTTCTTACATTAAGTTTGTATCTTCGTAACAGTAGTTCTTTATGAGGTTCTCGTTGTCACGCCAGTTCTTCCTTACTTTTACAAAAAGCTTCAGGTTGACCTGTGCCTCGAGCTGGTCCTCGATTTCCGCCCTTGCGGCAATTCCTATCTTCTTGATCATAGCGCCGCCCTTGCCGATAATAATTCCCTTATGGGAATCTTTTTCGCATATTATGTCAGCCTCAACATCAAAAAGCCCGTTGTTTCTTTCCTCGAACCGGTTCACCATTACGGCTATTCCGTGCGGAATCTCCTCTTTTATGTAACGGAGCGTCTGTTCACGTATAAGTTCCTCCGCTATGCTCCTCATGGGAATGGTGGTGACGGTGTCCTCATCATAATAGAGCGGACCTTCCGGAAGATATTTGAATATTACGTCCAGAAGCTCGTCAAGGTTAGTACCCTCTGTCGAGGAAACACACACGATGTCATTGAATTCCGCCTGTTCTTTGTATGTCTTAATGACTTCGGTGATCATTTCCTTGTTCTTTAAAGTGTCAGTCTTATTGACTACAAGGATGACGGGACGTCTTAAATGGTTCACGCTTTTGAGAAGGGCTGCTATCCTCTCCTCACCTGCTCCGACAAAAGTAACCGGTTCAACAAGCCAGCATATTACATCAACATCAGCGAAGGTCTTTTCCGCTATCTTATCCATGTACTCGCCCAGCTTGTTTTTGGGTTTATGTATACCGGGTGTGTCCACAAAAATGATCTGACCGCGGTCTTCTGTATAAACAGTCTCGATTTTCTTTCTCGTCGTCTGCGGCCTGTCGCTGGTGATGGCAATCTTCTGCCCGATAAGTGCATTCATCAAAGTGGATTTTCCCACGTTCGGTCTTCCGATTAGGCTTACATATCCTGATTTCATTTAATGAGCTCCCTTAGTGAACCAAATTTATCTTTTGATGCGGTTATCTGTTCTGAATTTCCAACTACACATATATTGCCTTCAGAAAGCATCATCCTTATATTCCGTGCAAATTCCCTCAGGGTCTCCCTGGTACATCCGATCACCTCGTCACGGTTTTTCTGCAGTTCCTCATCCGTGATTCCGGCATAGTATCTTGCAAGCTCCCTTGCGGCTTTCACCGATGCCGTAACCGGCTGGTCAACCCCTGCAATGGCCCCGATTATGTACTTACGGAGGTCATCATCTGAAAGTTCAAGGTTTGAAAGATAATCCGGAAGTGCCTCATAAATGTCATCAGTCTCTGAAAGGTTGGGGTCGCGGTATGAAACAAGGTAACCCTTTCCTGTCCTTGCAAATCCGGACATGCATCCGTATGCACCGCCCTTTACCCTGAGGTTCATCCAGAGGTAATCATAATTAAGGACCATCCTTAAGACATCCATTGCGCCAGAGGTTTCCTCACCTTCAGAAACATATCTGCCGGTGCGTGCCACATAGTTAACCTGTGAACCTGACTTTAGACCCTCATTGAGCCTGGAAAGTGGCTTGAAACCTTCGCAAGAGGACTTGAAGCCTTCAGGCTTTCTGTTGCCGGGAAGGTACTTTATCATCTCGGAAAGCATTTCATCATTTCCTGAAATCGCAGCATCATAAGGTGATGCCTTTACCTTGGCTGAAACCGCCCTTAGTTTTTCAATAAGACTGCCCATACCGTCTTCCCTTGCTGATTTTACAAGGCCTGAAAGAAAGTCATGATAAGCAATACCACTTGTAAGATCTGAAAAACGGTCAGTACACTCCGTGTAGGACTGGCACCTTGTGACTGCCGTCAGATGGGACGCACCTTCAAGCTTGGCCTGCATCCTTGACTTGGCCTCAAGGAGCTTTTCGAAAATGCGGTCAGAATCATCAAATGATGTCTCATTCAGCATCTCCAGTGCAATCCTGATTCCATCACCAATGCTTTCCTTAAGCGTCCTGATCTCACAGACGACGGCCGGCATTGAGGGATAACTGCCGTCAGCTTCTTTTTTGAGGAGATACGTTCCGATACCAAAATCTATGCCTCCGGTCTTCAGAAGCATCTCGTCAGAGATTTCCTTATAGGTATGCTCCTTTGTATCCAGTTCCCCGAAAAGTGAAAGAAGGAAGGAAAGCACCTGGACTTCCTCATCGGTAAACCCCGTTATGTCATAAAGGAGGTGCATATAAGCGATGCCGTGGGTGTGGATGTCGCTCCAGACCACACCGTCCCTTAATACTGCGCTGACCTTTTCCGCCTTTTTATCAATGTCATCAATTGAAAGTACAGGAAGGCACTTCATTGCCTCCTCTGAATCTTCCTCATCCTGATAGATGAGAAGATCCTCAGCATCTTTTCTGATAAGCTCCTTCTCATCTTCGGTAAGTGTCTCCTCAAATGCTGAAAGTTTTTCCTTAAGTTCAGCTTCCTTCCTGGCGGTCAGTCCCTTTTCGGGTACTATTACTACCTGTGCTCCCTTACTGTTATTGAGGATGACATCAGAAAGAAGCTTTTCATAATAACCTGTACCCACAAGCTTTCTAAGCTCCTTGAACTCCTCCTGATATGTAAGGAATACATAAGGTGGCAGGTCATAAAGCCAGCTTTCCAGTGAGTTCAGTCCATAGGAAAGTCCTGCCGGAGTACGGCCGAAGTCCTCCTCGCGGTATTTGAATTCCAGATAATTAAGTGCCGCGTTAAGGGAAGTGTTATCGATACCATCCCTGCAGAGCTTTTCAACCACTTCCTTAATGGCCTCATGGAAGACGGAAAGCTTTTCTTTTTCCGAATTTTTTGCAGTCACGGAAAAATACGGCTGCCTTATACCTGCACAGTAACCGCCGTAAATTTCCTCACCGATGCCTTTCTTCATCAGTTCCTCACGAAGCGGTGCACCCGGAGCTGACAGCAGGACAAACTCAAGTACCTCCCATGAGAGGTCGGTAAGTGAATCTGTTACCTGAGGCATCAGATAATTTTCTGAAATATATGTCCGTCCTTCCGTCTCTTCCCCGTCCGAAACGGCGTAAGCCTTCTCGACATATGAAAAACCCGAAAGGTCAGGCCCGGGAAGCACCCTTGTGTCCATTTCTTTTTTCTCATAAGCGGAAATATAGTGTTCATCTATCCAGAGGAGCTTTTCCTCCATGTCCATGTCACCGTAAAGATAAATGTATGCATTTGACGGATGGTAATATGTCTCATGGAACCTTATGAAATCCTCATATGTGAGATCCGGAATATTGTCCGGGTCTCCTCCGGACTCAAATGCATATGTGGTACCTGGGAAAAGGGCATTCAGCGTATACCTTTCCAGTACGGAATCAGGGTTTGAAAAAGCACCCTTCATCTCGTTATAGACGACACCGTTTATCTTTAAACTGCCCTCTGAATCAGGCTCGTAGTGCCATCCTTCCTGAAGGAATATCTTTTTTTCATGGTAGATGTTCGGATGAAATACGGCATCAAGGTAAACATCCATAAGGTTCATGAAATCTTTTTCATTGCATGAGGCTACCGGATATACAGTCTTATCCGGGTATGTCATGGCATTGAGGAAGGTATTCAGCGAACCCTTTGCCAGTTCAACGAATGGGTCCTTCAATGGAAATTTCTCTGAACCGCAAAGCACGGAGTGTTCCATTATGTGGGCAACTCCCGTTGAATCTTTCGGTGTAGTGCGGAAACCGATCAAAAACACCTTGTTCTGATCGTCAGTCTTGAGCGTAAAAACCTTTGCGCCTGTTTTCACGTGCTCATATATGACACCTTTTCCACCACATTCCGGTAATTCTTTTTCTTCAGTTTTTCTGTAAATCTCTTCGAACATCCATAACCCCTATGTCAAATCTTTCCTATCAGGAAGTCCCTGAATACGGCACAGCACTCCCTTACACACATGTGCAGGAACAGAACATGATCAGAATCAGCCGGCATGCCGTATATTTTGTCGCTGTATATGTTTTCTGCCGCCTTTAAGGTCCTGTACATATGATAGTCACTTGTAACAACACCTATCATTATCGGTGGCGGTATCATTCTTTTTTTCAGGTCATTTTCTATGGCCAAAATGGAAAACTCCATGTTTTCAGACGTGCTGAGAGCCTTTGCCTCAATTATCATCCTGCTGTCCGGTATCCCTTTCATTGAAAGATAGTTATACATTGCCAGGGCCTCTGGTACAGGATCGGAGGATTCCATTCCTCCCGTAAGTACAAGTATGGTCTCCGGATTTTCCTCCGCATATCCCGCGGCCTTATCAAGCCTTTTCTTTAAAGTCGTTGAAATTCCGTCATCATACACCCTTGAACCGAGCACTATGCAGTAGTCACAGTTTACATTCTCACGGCTTCCGGAATTTTTAAGGACAAGGAACATTATCATTGTGGAAATGGTAATGCATATCGCGAAGGTCGTATAAATAAATATGGGAAGCCTTTTAGGCATCATGTCCCTGTGCTTTCTCTCATGTCTCACAAAGAATCCCATGAGTGCAAAAACCGCGGAAATGACCGGCCAGATGCCGCAGAAATCCGTGGTGATGCCGCTGTATAGAAGTATCACCAGAAAATATGCTATTGAGGCAAATGCCATTACAAAAAACAGGATGCTCAGTTTTTCCCTCCGAGTATGTCGTACACTTCAGGCACCGTGTCAAACTTCACCTTAAGCCTCTGCGATGCGTGCGGGCAGCTGTCCATTTTTTCTCCCGTCTCCTCATCCCTTATGTCAAGCACCTTTATCCTGACATCAGTCATGTCTTTTTTAAGGATTTCAATTGTATCACCGACAGAAAACTTATTTTTCTGGATGAAATGTGCAAACCCTTCATCATCAACACTGTCGACACTGCCAAAGAATGTATAGTCCTTTACATATGTACTGTCCCCGTATACCTGTCCTTCTGTTCCCGGACGTCCGAAGTAAAAGCCGGTGCAGAATTCCCTGTAGGTACACTTTCCGATTTCCTCCCTGTAAGAATCAAGGTTTCTTTCGTAAAGTGCCGGATCCTCAAAATAATCATCAATTGCCCGTCTGTATGTACGTGCACATGTTGCCACATATAACTGTGTCTTCATGCGCCCCTCAATCTTCCATGAGTCTATGCCCGCCTCCAGAAGTTCCGGCACATGTTCTATCATGCACAGGTCCTTTGAGTTAAAGATATATGTTCCACGGCTGTTTTCCTCAACGGGGAAGTACTCACCTGGACGTGAGCCTTCCATCAGGGTGTATTCCCATCTGCATGGATGCGTGCAGGCACCCAGATTCGCATCACGTCCGGTCAGAAAGCTTGAAAGAAGGCATCTTCCCGAATAAGAAATACACATGGCACCATGAACGAATGCCTCTATCTGGCGGTCGTCGGGTATGTTCCTTCTGATTGTGCTGATTTCCTCCATGGTAAGTTCCCTTGCACAAACAACCCTCTGTGCACCCAGCTCATACCAGGCATTGAAGGTTTCATAGTTTGTGTTGTTCATCTGGGTTGAAACATGGATTTCAATTTCGGGACATATCCTCTTTGCCTTCATGAAGAGCCCCAGATCCGAAATGATCAGTGCGTCGGGCTTTATGTCCTTGAGCACGTAAAGATAGTCCTCGGCAGCCTTTATGTCGCGGTTATGGGCAAAGATATTAACTGTGATGAATACCCTGGCACCATGTTCATGGGCAAACCTTATTGCCTCCTTCATGGTTTCAGGCCCGAAATTGTCCGCCTTGGCCCTGAGTGAAAAGGCCTCTCCGCCGATGTAAACGGCATCGGCACCATATATCACTGCTGTTTTTAATGTATCGAGATTTCCTGCCGGAAGCAGGAGCTCGGGCTTTTTCATTTAATTACCTCCTCACGGAAACTGAGACTCCGTCACCTATCGGTATTACCGATGTCTCAAGATATTCCAAATGCTTTATTTCATATAAGAATTCCCTCATTCTCATGTGGGTGGTACGGTCACGGCGTCCCACCGTAAACCTTGATTCCATGACGGTCTCGTCCTGAAGAACATTGTCAGAAACCAGTATCCCGCCTTTAGACATGATCCGGAGTATGTCGGGAAGCCATATCAGGTACTGGCCTTTTGCCGCATCAAGAAAAATGAAGTCAAACTTCTTTCCATCAGCAGAAAGCTCCGGAAGTATTCTTCCTGCATCACCGCAGATAAGGTCAATCTTATCCGAAAGTCCGCTTTTTTCAATGTTTTCCCTTGCAATGGGAATTCTCTTTTCGTAATTCTCAATTGTCGTCACGTGACCGCTTTCACGTGCAAGGACTATGGTGCTGTACGCTATGGCCGTTCCTATCTCGAGGACTTCCTCGGGCTTTTTCATGACACACAGCGTCCTTAGAAAGCTTTCCGTTTCGCGCCTTACGATGGGGACATCGTTAACTTCAGCATACTTCCTCATGTCAGAAAGAAGCTTGTCCTCTTCTTTCTCAAGCGAATGGAGGTACTCACTTATCCTGCTCATGATCTGCTTCCCCTCCTGCATCCACTATTCCTGCATCCTCATCAACAGTCACGCTGTCTGCCTCCTCCTTTAAGACCGCGGACTGCTCCATGAGACTTAAAAGTATCTCCTTTGATGTTGAGGAAGTGTTTACCGTATATATGCCGGGAAAAAGCTTTGCCTTATATACCCTCTCCATGACAGAGAATGCGGTGTCGTTTCTGATGGCTTTCGCATCATAAAGCGCCTCAGCCACGGCCTTGTTTCCCATGCCTTCAGTGACCTCGATTTCAATGTCGCGCCCCGGTGCCTTTTCGACCGGAGCCTGATAAAACACAGCCTTTCCGAAAGTAAAGGAATACCTTACCGCGACAAATATCACAAGCACCATAACGGCGGAAACGATTACCCTTCCCGCAATGCTTCCTATAACGGCTGCCGCCGATGAACCGTCCCTGTTCCTCATCTGTCTATATCCATGATTGCCGGAATGATTACCGGTGTACGCTTAAGTCTTCTCCAGAGGTAGTCTGAAAGATCCTCTCTCACGCAGCTTTTTACAGTTGAAAGATTGGTCTTCTTTTTACCGCACGACTCCCTTAGCGTATCAATTACCACGTTCCTGATATCTTCAAGGAGACACTCGTTTTCTCTCACATACACGAAACCGCGGCTGGTGATGTCGGGTCCGGAGATCACTTCTCCGGTTTCCCTGTCTATGCAGGCGGACACGACCATCACACCGTCAGATGCAAGATTCTGCCTGTCCTTGATTACAACGTTCCCCACGTCACCGACTCCGAGTCCGTCGACCATTACGGGTCCCGCCTGTACATGGTCCGCTATGACACATTCATTCCTTGTGATTTCAAGAACATCCCCTGTTCCCGCTATCACTATGTTTTCATTCTTCATTCCGACGAGTTCCGCAATGTTTCTCTGTTCAAGACGGTGACGGTATTCACCGTGAACGGGAATTGAGAACTTGGGCTGTACAAGTGAATATATGAGTTTTATCTCTTCCACACAGGCATGTCCGGAAACATGTGTGTCCTGATAAATCACCTTTGCCTGTTTCTGGCAAAGTTCATTTATTACCTTTGCAACTGCTTTTTCATTTCCGGGTATGGGGGTCGAGGAAAGCACGATCACGTCATTAGCGTTAATGTTTATCTTCTTATGCTGCCCGTTTGCCATCCTTGAAAGCGCAGCCATTGATTCACCCTGTGAACCCGTCGCAATCAGGACGGTTTTTTCCGGAGGATAATTCTTGATCTGTGAAAGATCTATGAGTGTCCTTTCCTCTATCTGAATGTATCCGAGCTCTGCTGCCGTGGCAATGACATTGACCATTGAACGTCCGTCAATGCACACCTTCCTGTCATATTTTTCAGCAGTGGTTATTACCTGCTGAACACGGTCAACGTTAGATGCAAAGGTGGCGATGATTATCCTCTTGTCCGGATTCTGCCCGAATATTGCATCAAAAGTATGACCCACGGTGCTTTCCGACATCGTGAAACCGGAGCGGATTGCATTTGTCGAATCGCAGAATAATGCCGTGACGCCATTTCTTCCAAGTTCGGCAAGACGCTGGAGATCTATGGTATCCCCGAATACAGGGGTATAGTCGACCTTGAAGTCCCCCGTATGGATCATTACCCCTGCCGGCGAATGTATCGCAAGTGCGGCGGCGTCCTGAATGGAATGATTCGTTTTTATGTATTCAATGCTGAAATCTCCGGCTTTGATTGTATCTCCGAAAGAAACCGTATTAAGTGTCGAACTGTCAAGGATGCCTGCTTCATCCAGCTTGTTCCTGATAAGGGCAATGGTCAGCTTTGTTCCGTATACGGGCACATTCAGTTCCCTTAAAACATACGGCAGTGCGCCTATATGGTCCTCATGTCCGTGTGTAATGAAAAAACCTTTTACCTTATCAGCCCTTTCAAGAAGATATGTCACATCCGGAATTACAAGGTCAACTCCCGGTGTCTCCTCATCCGGAAAAGCCATTCCGCAGTCAACGACAACAATACTGTCCCCGTATTCGAAGGCAGTGATGTTCATTCCTATCTGTTCAAGTCCGCCAAGAAATATGACCCTGACTTTTTCTTCAGTTTTTTTTGCTTTATTTCCCATTAGAATTCTATATCAAAATCCTCAGCAAGCTTCTTCTGGAATACCTTTAAAACGGCTTCCTCTTCTTTTTCATCCAGGATTGACTCATATACAGCCTCTTCATCATCCGGACTGGAAACATCTTTCCATACGTAACACATGCCATCCTCATCATCAGGTGCATCCGTTACCAGGACATAACCCTCCCCGGCTATTATCGTGTTGTCAATAATTGTATACTCAGCCTCGCTCCCATCATCCATGGTCACGATGATCTTGTCGTCTAATTCATTCATTTCTTCATCCATTTTTTTCTTCTTCCTTTCTGTTGTTCTTCATCCAGTCCTCCAGTATGAAGGCTGCCGCAATTTTATCTATGTAAGTTTTTCTGTCTTTTACTGCCACTTCGGCTTCAGAAAGTATTTCATCAGCACTTATGGTAGTAAGACGTTCGTCCCACATTACCACAGGAATGTCCATTCCCTCACATTCGAGACGGTATCTTAATTCCTCAGCAAAGGCCGCGCTCTTTTCCGCCCTTTCTCCCCTGCTGCCGTCCATGTTGACAGGGTCACCTACCACTATTATCTCCGCTTCCGTCTGCGAGGCAATCTCCAGTATCCGCCTGTATGTGGGGCGCATTTTGCTTTCCCGGTCCCTGACGATTGTCTCAAGAGGTGACGCGATTACCTTCATGGGATCGGATACTGCCACACCCACTGTTTTTGACCCGAAATCAAGTCCTATGATTCTTCCCATACTTTTTCCGATACAACACTAATACATGCCGACACTGCCGGCATGTAAAAAACACCTTTCTGAATTGGACACACAAAAATTACTTTTTGATCTTTGTGTCAATATAGTTTGCAACAAGCTCCTCCAGGATTTCGTCACGTTCCACCTTCATTATGAGGCTTCGTGCATTCCTGTGGCTGGTGATATAAGTCGGGTCTCCTGACATGATGTATCCCGTGATCTGATAAATGGGGTTATATCCTTTTTCAACAAGGGCATCATAGACCATATGCAGAACGTCACTCACGTTGGGGCGCTCTGTTTCTTTATAAAACCCTATCACCTGAGTATTCGTTGTATTCTGTCCGTTCATATCACTCCTCCTTGCATACTAGATTTTATCCCAAAAAGAGCCTTTAGTCCATATATTATTCATTACGTTTTCTTAACAAGTAAGAATTCCCCTTCTTTTTTGTCAGATGAGAGTTCGTATGCAGATCCTGAGATTATGTCCCCGGGCTTCCATTCCATGGCTTCCTCCGCCTTCATCATACAGCGGACATACTCCCCTGTGTATCCCGTCACGTAATATGCACCAGAAATGCATACCTTTTCTTCCGCAAGGAAGCTGACGGTCCTCCCGACAAATCTCTCCCTGAAGGCATGGCTCAGTTCCTCACTCATCGAGATGAGCCTTGCGCTCCTCTCTCCCTTTACAGCCTCAGTGAGCTGGCAGGGGAGCGTGTCGGCAACTGTTCCCTTCCTGCGGCTGTACTTAAAAACGTGTGCCTCATAGAATCCGATTTTTTCCGCAAACGAAAGTGATTCATTAAAGTTTTCCTCAGTTTCACCCGGGAAGCCCACGATAATGTCTGTAGTTATTGCAACATCAGGAAATGCCTCACGGAGCAACGTGCAGCCCTCCTCAAATTCAGCCGTGGTATATCTTCGCTTCATTGCGCTGAGGATTTCATCACACCCTGACTGAAGGCTCAGATGGAAGTGATGGCAGAGCTTTTCGATCTTTGCAAGCTCGCTTACAAACTCCTTTGTTATGAGTCTCGGTTCAAGTGACCCAAGCCTTATCCTCCTTATCCCTTCCATGGCGTTTATTCCCTTAATGGTTTCCGGAAGTCCGGGACCCATGGATGAGAGATGTATTCCCGTAAGCACTATTTCAGTAACACCCCTGTCACGGAGCCCTTCCACTTCCTTAAGGGTGTCCTCTACCGGACGCGGGGTAACCTTCCCCCTCACATAGGGTATTATGCAGTATGTGCAGAACATGTTGCATCCGTCCTCGATTTTCACGAAAGCCCTTGTGTGTCCGTCAAGTTCTGTAAGGAAATAATCGGCGTGAGCCTCCTTTCCGAGGGAAAGTCTTTCAAGGCATATTCCGGCAATGTCTGATTTCTGCTTATTGTTTACCCAGACATCCACCGTGTCTTCAGGCAGGCCTTTGCCCTGCTCGACGGCGTCAACATAACATCCTGTTGCCACTAAAACCGCATCAGGATTCCACTTTTTGGCACGGTGAAGCATCTGCCTTGATTTTCTGTCAGCAATGTTCGTTACGGTACAAGTGTTGATTATATATATGTCTGCCGGCCCTTCAAAATCCACCTCGGAGAAACCGGCCTTCTTCATACGCTCCGCAATCACGTCGGATTCATATGTATTCACCTTGCAGCCCAGTGTGTGGATGGCAAATGTGTACTTCTTTTCGTTCAAAACTACTCTGTCCATCGTTATTGACTTAAACTCTTTCCTGCGATAAAATTTCTATATCACTTACTGGAGGAAATGACATGAAGGTTAATATTAAACTTGATTCAATTGATAAAGTCCGCGAGTTTGTTAATACCGTGAATCGCTTCACATCGGATTTCGACCTTATCAGCGGCCGTTACGTTATCGATGCGAAATCAATCATGGGTATTTTCTCTCTGGATCTTTCAAAGCCCCTTACACTTGAAATTCACGAGAACAACAATGAGAAGGAAGCCCTGATGGAGGCATTGGAGCCCTTTATCTCTTAACTTTAGACGAACCTTTCCGGTTATCATCATGACCGCGTCCCTTCCGGGCGGGGTCTTTTTTTATTTCCTTTTCCTTAAACGGACGTGGAGGAATAAGACATTTACTTCTGTCATATCCTATAAGGTCACTCCTTCCGCATTTAAGGAGTGCCTCCTTGACAAGCTTATAGTTTTCAGGCTTACGGTACTGTATGAGTGCCCTCTGCATTGCCTTTTCGTGTGGATCCACGGCAGTATATACATGCTCCATGGTCCTTGGGTCAAGTCCCGTGTAATACATGCAAGTTGAAATGGTTGACGGAGTCGGGTAAAAATCCTGTACCTGCTCAGGCATATAGCCCATGTCTCGCACTGCTTCCGCAAGTGCTATGGCATCTGAAAGTTCGGAGCCGGGATGTGAGGAAATGAGATACGGAACAAGATACTGCTTTTCCATTCCGCATGATTTATTTACCTTCTCAAAGTACTCCCTGAATTCCCTGTATACCTTCGCCTCAGGCTTCCCCATAAGCCTTAAAACACGGTCCGAAACATGCTCAGGCGCGACCCTCAGCTGTCCGCTTATGTGGTATCTGCAGAGTTCCCTCATGAATGCATCGTTTTTTTCATGGAGTACGTAATCAAAGCGTATACCGCTCCTGATAAACACCTTTTTTACCTTTGGCAGCTGGCGGAGCTTTTTCAGGAGTTCCGTGTATTCCGTGTGGTCGGCATTCAGGTTCCTGCACGGATGCGGATAAAGGCACTGTCTTTCCTTACAGGTCCCGCACTTCAGCTGTTTTTCACAGGCCGGGTCCCTGAAGTCAGCCGTCGGTCCGCCCACATCATGGATATATCCCTTGAATTCAGGATCTCCAGTCATCCTCACGGCTTCGCCGATGATTGATTCAGAACTTCTTTTCTGTACTATCCTTCCCTGATGGAAGTGAAGCGCACAGAACGAACAGCTTCCGAAACATCCCCTGTTTGATGTTATTGAAAACTTAACTTCACTTAAGGCAGGTACTCCGCCCGCATCATCGTATGAGGGATGCCATGCATTCATGTACGGGAGGCCGTAAACCTCATCCATTTCCGAAACCGAAAGCGGTTTCTGCGGAGGATTCTGTACGATATAACGGTTTTCCCCATACTTTTCTGATAAAGCCCGGGCCGTAAAAGGATCCGTGTTTTCATACTGTATGCGGAAGCTTTCCGCATAAGCGCCTTTATCCGTAAGGACCCTGTCAAAGTCAGGGAGTTCAATTGTATCGAGTCCTTTAATGCTTCTTGTCTTATATACCGTACCGCGTATTTTGGTGATTTCCTCCACAGGATTTCCGTTTTTCAGCGCGTCAGCTATCTCAACAATGGAGCGTTCCCCCATTCCATAAGAGATAATGTCTGCTCCTGAATCAAGAAGGACGGAGCGTTTCACCCTGTCAGACCAGTAATCATAATGGGAAAGACGCCTTAATGATGCCTCAATCCCTCCTATCACCACAGGAATCTTCCCGTATTTTTTCCTTATAAGGTTTGTGTAAACTATGACCGCCCTGTCAGGCCGCTTCCCGCTCTTCCCTCCTGGTGAGTATGCATCCTCTGAACGCGGCTTTTTATTTACCGTGTAATGGTTTACCATGGAATCCATGTTTCCCGCGGAAACAAGGAAACCAAGTTTCGGTTCACCACAGGCGGCCACGGAATTCCCATCCCTCCAGTCAGGCTGGGCAATCACGGCCACACGGTATCCTGCCGCCGTGAGAACACGCGTGATTATTGCAGTACCGAATGAGGAATTATCGACATACGCATCTCCTGAAACATACACAAAATCAGCGCGGTCCCAGCCGCGCTCTCTGATTTCGTTTAAATTTACAGGAAGAAAACCTTTTTCCATCAGCACCAGATTATCTCATCCTCAGCGACAGCCTTTTCAACCATTTCATCAATCACCTCGGCAAGCTTCCGCTCAGAACTCCTGATGACATGTACATTCGGCTTGGTCACGGGATGTTTAGCCACGAAAATAGTGCAGCAGTCCTCATACGGCAGTATGCTCGTCTCAAAGGTTCCTATCTTTTCGGAAAGATTGATGATCTCCTGCTTGTCAAATCCGATTACAGGACGGTATACGGGAAGTTCACATACCTCATCCGTCGAACGGAGACTGAAGAGTGTCTGGGAGGCAACCTGTCCGATAGACTCGCCTGTGATAAGTCCGATGCAGTCATTGGCATTAGCGAGCCTTTCAGCAATACGCATCATGTAACGGCGCATGATGATGGTAAGTTCATCGTGCGGGCACTTTTCATATATGGCAAGCTGTATGTCTGTAAAGTTGATGACATGAAGCTTGATGGCACCTGAGTATGTTGCCACCTGCTTTGCAAGGTCTACTACTTTCTGCTTTGCCCGCTCAGAGGTATATGGCGGAGCATGGAAATAAACAGCCTCAAGCATTACTCCACGCTTTGCAATCATGTATCCTGCAACCGGTGAATCGATTCCGCCGGAAAGAAGAAGCATGGCCTTTCCATTTGTACCGATGGGCATTCCGCCTGCACCCGCAATAACAGTGGTATAGACATTGACCATCTTTCTGATTTCAATGTAAACCATGAAATCAGGATCATGGACATCAACATGGCATTCGGGATACGCGTCAAGGATGTCCCCTCCCACATCGGCATTGATCTCGTCCGAAGTCTTCGGATAGGACTTGTCCGCTCTGCGGCAGCGCACCTTGAAACCAAACTCCTGTTCAGGATGCTCTGACTTTACAAACTTAAGTATCTCCGCACGGAGCTCGTCATAAGGACATAGCGGGAACTGAAGCATGGGGCATATGGCAGTCACACCGAAAACCTTCCGGAGTGCCTCCACAACCTCATCATAGTCATACTCGGAAAGGGCATTGACATATATTCTTCCCTGTTCCTTCTGTACCGCGAACTCACCGTCCACCTTTTTAAGGTGCTCCCTTATCTGATGCATGAGGGCATCCTCAAACATGTAACGGTTCTTGCCCTTGGTGCCTATTTCCGCATACTTAAGCAGAAAACTCTGATACTTCATTTATAACCTCACTTTAATAACGTGTAAACTTCCTTAATACCGGAAGGAGTTCCTCTACTGCGTCCGCACAGTAGTCAGCCTCCTCAACCGTGTTGTACATTCCAAAACTGAACCTGATGGTCGAATCCAAAAGTTCCTGCCTTACCCCGATTGACTTAAGCGTTCCTGAGATGCCGGGATGGTTTGACGAACATGCCGAGCCCGAGGAAACATATATTCCCTTTTCCTCAAGGGCGTGCAGAAGAACTTCCGCCCTTATCCTTTCAAATGAGACACTTAAGATGTAGGGCACGAAGCCCATGTCCGAAAGATTTTCCGCATCAAGGTTGACTGCACCCGAATTGATGGTTACGCCTTCCATCCTTGAAAGCCTGTCATAAAGGCACGTCCTTACATTCATGACATTCTCATGAATCGCATCGTACTCTTTATAATAAAGTTCTGCCGCCAGGCCCATTCCTGCTATACCGGGAACATTGTCCGTGCCGGAACGCATGTCGTGTTGCTGCCCGCCTCCAAGGATTATTGGATTGACGTTGGCTTTTTCATCTATAAAAATGAAACCGCAGCCTTTAGGCCCATGGAACTTGTGTGAACTTACCGAAAGCATGTCTACATGCCACTGTTTGGGTCTTAGTTTAAGCTTTCCGTAAGCCTGAATCGAATCAGTATGGAAATAACACTGAGGATTCTTTTCCTTAACTGCCGCCGCAAGTCCCGGAATGTCCTCGATAGTCCCTATCTCGTTGTTTACCGTCATAAGGGATACAAGTATTGTATCCCGGCGCACTGCATTTTTAAGTCTTTCCGGATCCACCCGTCCATTCCTGTCTACAGGCAGTATCTCTACCTCAAACCCCATGGAGCTTAGGAAATCAAGTGGCTTATATACAGCCGCGTGCTCAATTCCCATCGAAATGACATGCTTACCGCGGCCTTTTCTTGAAAGGGCTGTTCCGATAAGGGCCATGTTGTCGGATTCCGTTCCACCGGAGGTGAAGATGATTTCCTGTGGCTTACATTTAAGGGTCCTTGAGATCTGCTCCCTGGCAGTCTTCAGATACTGTTCAGACTGCATGCCCTTTAAATGTTTGGACGAAGGATTTCCGTAATCCTCTTCCATTACCTTTTTTACAAGTTCCGCCACCTCGGGACGCACCCTGGTAGTGGCGGCGTTGTCAAAATAAATTTCCCTCATTACTTTTTAAGAAGATCCTTTGCTGCCGAACCAAGAAGGCCCTGAAGAAGGTCACTTACGGATGACTCCTCGCCCTTTAAGATCGACTTTACTTTTTTCTTTGTATCCGTATCTGCTTTTCTGTACAGCTCAATTATCTCTTTTTCAGTAGCAGTGAGCTTTATGGTATCATCAGTTTTCTTTGCTGTTGTTTTCTTAGCCGTTGTTTCCTTCTTGGCAGTTGTCTCCTTCTTCTTTGCTGTCTCCTTCTTTGCTGTCTCCTTCTTTGAAGAATCAGAGTATCTGCTTCCTGCTGCAGCTTCCAGAAGTGACTTCTGTGTCACGCCTGTAGCCTTGGCAATCTGCTTAAGCTGGTCCTGGGTAAGTTCCTTTTCGCCGCGCTCAAGCTTTCCGATATCGGCTGCAGAACAGTCCTTGACCTTTTTTGCAAGCTGCTCCTGTGTGAGTCCTGCGTCAGTACGAGCCTTTTTTACTGCATTTCCAATCTTGTTAGCCATTTTTCTTCTCCTTCTCTAGTCAAAACAATAGATAAAAACCATGCAATCAGTACCATTACTGCCTTACCTGTATGGAGTAAAGGTCAGCGTCCTTAAGTTCAACCCTTAACCTTACGGGCCTTCCGGCAATATCACTTAACGGCTTTTCAAATCCGTATATTTCTCCATAAGAATCCCCATACCACTCAGGGCCTTCATATCCCGGCATTATGTTTCCTGATTCGTCAAGGAGCGTTATCTTTACATAACCATATGCGCCTGTAGAGGCATTGATGGTCAGTTCCCCTTTTCCGAAAGTCAACGGATACGTGATCATGTTTCCATCATCCCACCCGGCATGGAGTGACATAAAGCCGTCAGGTCTTATCTTATAATGCTCCAGGAAGTTGCTGTCAAGACGGTAATGACGGTCAATGTACATCGAAACTGAACCATCCTCATGTACATAAAGGCCTCTCGTCATTATCTGGCTTCTGTCTCCCCAGTTGTCACGGTCAATGCCGGCCCGGATGAAAGCCTCACGGCAGGGCCTTGACCAGTCCTCGCCATTTCTGCTTGACATGAATACGCTGTCGGAAACCCCTTTTGCAGGCCAGCCCGGATTCTTTTCCCTTTCAGGATTAAAGCGCATTGGAAGTGCGACCAGGATGTGTTCAGCACCCGGATAAGGAACTATTGAATTTGTGTAAAAGTGCTCCGTCACTTTGAATCCATATCTGTTTTCTACAGGATCAGTCCATACCTTAAAGTCCTTTGACGAAACAGAATTGATGCCACGGATCCCGTGATATCCGTCTGAAGGCCTTTCATCCTCTATCCAGTAACGGCAGTAGCACCTGTACAGCCCGGCACCTTTATCATAAAACGCCACATTGTGTGAATCAAACTGCCCCTTTGTTATTACAGGGGTCCCTGACAGAAGGTTCCAGTGTATTCCGTCCTTTGAAAAATACTCCCGCAGGCCCCTTGTGGCTTCATCATGCCCTTCTCCGGCAACAGCCTTGTAACGCTCTTCAAAAGGACACTCCGGGTTATCATCATAAAAAGGCGCAAAGTTGTGTGAATCCTCCCCTTTAAGGATGATGTTGTTATTCTCAAGACCGGGTTCATAAATTCCTGCCGGAATCCTCTCAAATGTATTGCCGTCATCTGTCTTTGCCACACAGGTGACCTGGCTGTCGTCAAAATCTGTTGAAAGATGCTCCCTGGAAAGATTTCCACGGTAATATAAAAGAGCTTTATTCCCGTCCTGAATCAGTGACAGATACGTGACCGAACCTCTCTCCCATGGCCTGTCAAAGGTAAGCGCCCTGCCGAGGGACACCGGTGTCCCAAGCTTCAGGCTTAAACCATCCTTTTTTTCTATAAGCCATTCATCAACGAACGGTTCTTTCCTGTTTTTTATTTCCCTTATCATCTATGTTCCTTTTGGAGAATTTCATCTACTCTTCTTTTAATCCGTTCTCCAAAGCTATTTCAAGTCTTATCATTATAAGTGAAAGGATGCTGATTGCAGCCGTCTCCGCCCTGAGTATCCTTTTGCCAAGTGAAACCGGCTTTATTCCGTGGTTCATTGCATGCCTTATCTCAATTTTGTCGTAACCGCCTTCCGGTCCCACAAAAACCGCAATGTCCGAACCCGGCAAAAAGCTTATTATCGCCTCACACATGCCTGTCATTCCGCGTTCATCCTCATATGGAATTATCCTGACACTGCTTTCCTCTTCCGCCCTTTTTACCGCTTCGACAAAAGTCATCGGATCATGAACAGCCGGTATCACGCTCCTCTTACTCTGCTTTGCGGCAGCTTCTGCAATGGACTGCCATCTTGCAATCTTCGAAGCAACTTTTTTGGGTTCAAGCTTCATTATACAGTTACGGCTCTCAACAGGGACAATGTCAGTGACTCCAAGTTCGGTCGCCTTCTGGATGATGAGTTCCATTTTATCTGACTTCGGAAGGCTCTGGTAGAGTACAACCCTCGCCGGCAGCTCATGATTTTCCTCGCTCTTTTCCTCTATGTGCACTCTTAATTCATTTCCGTCAGGATCACCTACCGTACAGTAATAATCGGTACCCGACTCATCCGATACCATTATCCTTTCACCGTTTTTCAGGCGCAGGACATTGACAGCGTGGTTATAGTCGCTGCCTGTAATGATAATTTCATCACCAAGTATGCTGTTTTCGTCAACAAAAAAATGATACATATCGGTTTATTATATATTAATAATAATTACTTCACAATAAAAAACTGCCCCAAATGGGAATAATCGGGACAGAAATTTTTAAGAAACATGATCAGATAAGGTCTGCATATGTGGCCTTAATATATTCAAGAAGCTCATCCGGCGAAAGGAGTACCTGTACACCCCTCTGGCCGGCACTTACTGAAATGACATCACAGAGTGTTGCCGTTTCATCAATATATGTGGGAAACTGTTTTTTCATGCCTATGGGTGAGCAGCCTCCCCTTATGTATCCAGTGAGCGGCAGAAGTTCCTTCACAGGGATAAGGTCACATTTTTTGTTTCCCGTGACGGCTGCCGCCTTTTTGAGGTCGACTTCCAGCGCGACGGGTATGACACATACAAAGTATCCGGTCTTATCGCCCTTCAGAACCAGAGTCTTGAACACCATGTCAGGATCAAGTCCCAGCACCCTGGCCGCATGAACACCGGAAAGGTCCGATTCATCATATTCATATTCCTTTGTGCCGTATGAGATTCCGGCTGTCTCAAGAAGTCTCATTACATTTGTAATGGTTTTCTTTTCTTTCAATTTAAAAATCCCCCTTCACATGGTATAATCATTCTACATCCATTTAGCTGAAAAGGAAAGGAAACATGACGTGAATAATATTATTGAATACCTCAAATGGAGAGGGGATGTTAAATTTGAATACTCACCCATAAATGAAGTCGATGCCGCGTTGTTCTCGATGTTCGTAGTTCCTGATCTTTCAGGTATAGTATCTTCCGGAAAAGAAACCGTGACGCTTTCTGCAGCAGTTTCAAAGTATTTCCAGAGACCGGGTCGAAGCGGAAATGAACTGGGAATACTTGAGCCCAAAAACACCATTCCAATGATTGAGCTTATGGGAAGCAGTAATAGATTCGGGGAAGTAAAGCTCTGCGGTTACGTCATCAGTATTAACGAGGAAAAGACGGAACAGTTTGGTGCCATAACAGCCATCCTCCCTGACGGGACACGCTGCATAATATATAAACCCACAGATGACACGATAGTCGGCTGGAGGGAAGACTGCATGCTGGCCGTTTCAGACTGTGTTCCCGCACAGAATGATGCGCTTAACTATCTTGCTGAAATGGCGGGTGATGACGCTTCGCCAGTCATAATTATCGGACAGTCAAAGGGAGGGAACCTGTCGGCCTTTGCAGCCATAAACGCACCTTATGAAATCAAAAAAAGAATAGTCAGGGCTTACAACATCGACGGTCCCGGATTCAACAGAAATCCAGAAAGCATTACTGGTTACGACGAAATTTCCGACAGGCTTATTACCCTGCGTTCACAGCATTCCACAATTGGAACTCTTATGAATGAACCCGGCGAAATAATCACCGTCATTTCAAGTGTTTCCGGTCCCGCTGCCCATGATCCTTTTGTATGGGAAGTGCTTGGTACTGAATTTGTCCGCGATCCGAAAGGACAGAGCCCGGCCAGCATAAAATTTGAAAAGGCAATGGACAAGGCACTTGAAAACATGAATAAGGAAGAAAGAATTGAGTTTATCAATGAGCTTTTTAATCTTCTGACCTCAGGCGGCGCCGAAACACTGACAGACCTTAAAGCCTTCAACCCTCAGGTGCTGGTTGCCGCGGGCAAACTCATGAAGGAAGACAGCGAACTGAAGGATTTCCTGAACACCCTGTTCGAAGGTCTTATCGTGCCTGACATCAAGGGTCTGAAGCTACCATTCCTGCATAATTAATTCTTTTTTCTGCCGCTGACGGCTGCATAAACGTTGTAACCCACGGCAGCCGCGGAAATAATCAGCAGGAATGGCAGAAGTCTGGCCGCCTTTCCGTTTCCAAGAACCATACATATGATATCGAGCACTGATACCACTACTGCCCCGATAAGAAGTATGGTTCTTATTTTTTTACCATCAAATGCATTTTCATTACCGTTTTTTTCTGTAACATCCTGTTCAAACAGCGTCTGTTTTGCCACATCATCAAACGTCGGAACGATTACAGTACCGACCGTTTCAGTGTCGGAATCTGTTTTAACCGGTAAGGAACGTATCTTTTCCTTTCTTGACCTTTCAATAAAGTACATGATGTCATGCATCCTGAAGCTGTCTGAAAGACATATCCTCATTAATCCGGCTGCGAATTTCAATGTTTCAGGGTCATCAAAATCTGCCTGAATGAATAACAGCTCCGATAGCTTTCTCATCCTTTCCGAAAATAAATCACTGCTGCCGCGTGTAACCGGAAACAGTATATTACCGTGACCTGCTTCAGTATAAATAAACATGGGATCCAGCAGAATATTTGCATCGCCCAGCATTCTTTCTTCAAGATACCTGATTGAGGTGTCGACTGAGATAAGTATATCCAATATCTCATCCCGGTTAAGTCGGCGGTTTTTCATGGTTTCATCCAAAGACTGATATCCCGATATGTCATATCTTTCCAGCTCATCAGTAAAGAAAACCGGCTTTAATAATGTTGAAATGTCAAGTCCGGATATCATTCTGTCCTCAAAAGAGTCACCGCCGTTTGAACACCCAACCACTAAAAATTTTGCTTCATGTGTATCTTCAGTATAGATTTTCATTTTGATTCTGCCTCAAATATCTTTGTTAAAGTAACGGCCCGCATCAGATTCTCAGGCCTTATACAGACTCTTGTCTGTTCAAAGTAGTATCCTCCGGCGTTTACATTTCCCTTCATCGTCTTTGTGACAGCCTCCTCTTCTATCATTACGTTACCGTCGGATGAAAGCATGCAGTTTTTAAGCCTTAAACCGTTATTAATGTAATCCGCCTCCTCAGACATATGTGATTTCAGTTCCATGGTCTCTATAAGTACACACCGTGAAAGCACTTTATCATAGAGCGACATTGAAGTTACAAGAAGCATCGCGACTGTTGTCAGAACCGTTACCATGACAAGGGATGCCTCAACCGTAATACTGCACTTTATTCTTTTGATCATATAATCCTCCCTGTAATCAGCAGTAAAAGCGGAAGCGGAATAAAAGAAAGATAAGGAAGCGTTTTTGCTTTTCCGGTCAGTACCAGCAGCAGGGAGACCATTCCTGACATTATCAGTGAAATCACCAGTATAAAAACCATCTGAGAAATCCCCAGATAAAGTGAGGTCAGGAGTAAATACAGTCCGTCCCCGGTCCCGACCTGCCCCTTTAACGTAAATGACAGTATCAGGAAAATAATCCCCGGCAGAGAGCTTAACATCACATCAGTGATTTTTCTTTCCGATACCGTTGAAACGATTATCCCGACAATGAAATAGGCCAGAAAGACCATTGATGATACTTCATGATTAATGAAATCTTCCACAGCAAATATGATTGAAAATAAAAAAGCTACCTGTAATGGGTAAGACAGTATGCACAAGGCGAAAGCCCCCTTTCTTCAGCCTCGGTTTTTGTGATTTCAGTTACATATGACTGTATTGCCTTACAGTCTTCAGTAGCATGGTATGAATTCCCGCTCCTGAATATAAAAACAGTTCCATCCGTGCCGGGATGGCATGAAGAACAGGGCCTGTATTTTTTGCCGTCAGCACTTCTTAGTGATGATATTGAAGAAGCCGGAACAGCTGTAACCGTATTTGAAATGTAGTGGCATTCCGGTGAAAGATGATACCGTCCGCTCACGGTGGAGTTTTCTGCAACCCAGACCGGAATGTCATCTTCCTGCGCATCAGTCTCATCATTGCTCCCTGTTTCCCCATAAGCACTTCCCGCACCACCCGTACGTCCTGTCCATGCCCTTCGCTGTGAAATAAAGCCAACGAAAAAACCATCTACATTCAGCATCTCGGAAAAAGGGAAAGAAACATACGATCCGGCTGATATCCTTATCATTTCCCCTTCTTCAGACGGAAGGGTTATTTCTGTAGGAATCGGTATTCCCAGTATTTCCGTATCAGCGGCACTTATCACATCGGCAGCTGTTATCACTTCTGAAATCATGTCAGAGTATTCGGAAATGTTCTCTCCTATCAGGCCCGAGGCCGTTTTCTCAAGATAATCACTGAATGACAGATTTCCCGTCAGCTTTTCCAGTTCAACCTGGTATCTTATTTCCGCGTCAATGATTTTAAGCGGGTATATCAATATGCACACCGCAAATACAAAAATCGGAAGTGCCAGGGCCGCTTCTATTGACATACTGCATTTAAAGAAAGTGGAGTATGCCCTTTTTTCAGCATTATCGATATTCCCAAATATTCTGCTTATATGTTTGTGAGGCCGTGCTGTCCGGATAACAGTATCTTTATAATAAAGGTTGGCGTATAATCGGGATGAATTTTTCCCGAAGATGTTATGCAGGGATCCTCTCAAGATGCTTAAAAAAGGCATACTCCACCTCCTTTCCATATATGTGGGCATCTATTTAATAAGCGTAATATGTTTTTACTTTTATTCTGTATCTGTCACTGTTTCCACCCGTAAAAACGTGGGAAGAAACAGCCTCAGTCTCCAGCTGTATTCCTGTATAAATCCTTTCAATAAGAAAATCCGGCTGTGTTTTCCTCAGGTTCATCTGTATTACATCCAGAATCCTGTACTCACGTTCAGAATCCATATGAACAAAAAGTAAAAGCCTCAGATAGTCTTCATATTTAAGGCCGCCTGAGCTGTCATGTGACTCACTGCATATTTCTGCAAAATTTGAAAGAAGACCTTCAAGTGAAAGATAAAAGCTCTCTTTCGTATGCATTACCGGCACCCTGCTTCCGTGAAGCATGTCCTTAACATCAAGAACAGCCTGTGCAAGGGCCCACGTGGTAAGTATCATGATAAAGACCACCGTACTTAACGGTGTGGCAGAAGCCAGCCCTGTTATGGCAAGCGAAAGCTGTGTGGCCATTTCCCTCTTTTCAGCATCTTTCAGTAGAAAAATCAGATTTAATCCCGTCCTGATTGCGACTGTTTCACCTATGATTCCCGTAAGGTTTTCGCTGTCGGTTTCTTTACCGTAAATGATGTATTCTGCCTCAAGATGACGGTCGGTACTGCCCTCTTCGCTGTACGAGTTCAGCAACTGAAGAATGTATTCAGTTATGAAGATCCTGTCTGAGAGAACTGTTTCATCTGTCACTTCAGTTTCAGGTACAGAAAACACCTCCGACGGCTTATCCGTCAGTTCAAGTGGCACTCCGGGAGTTTTATATTCCTCCGGCAGTATAAGTGAAAGCATGCTTTCTGAAAGAAGCGCCTTTACGGAATTAAGCTGTGCTTCCTTTTCAGAATCAGGAGTTCCCGCATTTATCGGGCTCTCCATCCGCTTATAAGAGGAAAAACTGCTGACAGCCGGGGCATATGCAGCTCCTTCATCCGGTTCATCATAATCATATATAGGAATGGGTTCGCCACCTTCAGTCTCAGGGGGAAGATAACCTACTATCACCTCTTCGGGAACAAAAGCCGCAAGATAATCCATGGCCTCATCAGTTTTTTCTTCTGTTTCAGCGAGCACTGTCAGGTTATATTCAGACAGCTCACTGAGTTCATTGATTTTAAGACGTATTTCTCCCTTTTCTTCGGAATACCTGGCATATTCGGAAAACTCACTTTTTAATGTCTCATATGAGCCCGTACTCAGTTCCCCTGATAAATAACGGGTTTCAAAATCATCATTTGCCCTGCTGACCGCCTCTGAAAGTTCATCCGCGGCAGCATTGAACCTTTCAACATCCTGAATTATTACAGTTAAAAGAGCGTTAAGCCTTTGTGAAGAAGAAAGGAAATCATCCCCGCGGTATTCCATGAGTGCGGTCATGGCCGCATCGGACTCACTGTTATGCTCTGATATGTGTCTTGAAATACCTGTCAGTATTTTTTCGATTTCCACAGCCTCCTCCGAGCATAATGAGTATTCTGTGGAAACCTCCGAACACGCCGTTCCGTCTTTCAGGATATCCCTGAATTCCAGCATGTCAGCCAGTTCCATTACAGAAAAAGCTATTCCGTATTTCATATAGTCAAGGATTTCTCTCCTAAGGACTCCTCCGTCAGAATCCGTAAGAAGCTCATATGAAAGGATTTCAGTATTATTTTCCGGCAGGCTGAGATCATACCAGTTTCTGCCCTCTGTTACATACGGCCTGATAAAACCGTTATACTCATCTGTAATTTCCCTGTGGGAATACATTTCAAGTCCAAGAAGTCTGTAATCCTCCCACAGTTTCCGATGATACTGTGAAAAAAGCGAGTCTATTGCGGAATCAGCCGACAAAGTCAGGTAAGTGCGTGCCCCCTGGGTGCGCGCCGCTTCCAGAATGTTAAGAAGAAGCGACGCAACTATCACCAGGACGAGTGCAAAAAAAACTGATAATTCTCCTTTCAGTTTATTGACCGGGTGTTGCATTATATACTTCACCTGAAAGGGAATTGATCTTTCCAAAAATGTTGTTAAGAAGTGTTGTGATTCCGGAACGGAAAACAACTACCAGTCCAATGAGCACTACAATTATCAGTACCATTTCTATAGTGCCCATTCCACTCTCGTCATCCCAGAAATCCTCTGTTTCAAATGAGCTGTACATATTTCTCCTTTCTTTATGTCAAAGTAAACAAGGCAGGCGTGGCCACCATGACCAGCACCGTTATCAGAAGCATCATGAGCGGAAGGATAAGTTTCGTACCCGCCTCCTCTCCCAGCCGCCTGGCTGTGTTTTTCCTCTGTTCAAAAGCTTCATCCATTTCAAGTTCCAAAGCGTTAAGCAGTGCCTCATCGCCGGTTCTTGAATTCTGGTCCAGTAGTGACGCAAGTCTTGTATAACACCTTAAACCGCACCTTTTTGCAAATCTCAGATACACCCTGTTCTCACTCTCCCCGTTTTTCAGTTCAGCTGCGGCCGCTGAAATCTCCCTGTAAACCGCCCTGCCTTCCTCTCCGTGTTCCATGGCCAGTTTTTCCCATGCGTTCCTTATGGTAAGTCCGGCTCCTATGTAAACGATCAGCTTTGAGACAATATCGCTGTAGTCAAGCAGCAGTTCATTTTCCCTCTCCTTCTTTCTTTTTCTCTCGTCTTCAATCGGCTTAAGCTTTAGCAGGAATGCGGCAAGTATTCCCATTACAAAAAGCACTACCGGTGATGCATCGAAGGGTTCACTGTACCTGAGCTTTCTTCCTTTCATCGTGGATGGCAGGTTGAAAAACCTTTCAGAGTCCGTTTCTATGTCAGCCTTTTCGAGCAGTTCCTCAATTCCTTCTTCCTTTTCAACGGATTGGCCTGCTTCCTTTGCACAGATCAGAATTGGGATTTCGTATGATTTATTAAAACTTCCTGCAGAAAAAGTCACTTTTACCGTAGCTGCAACAGGGTCCGTGACATCATCGTTTTGTATCTCCCCTCCCATGCCGATATGTATGGGATCATCTGACTTCCAGGAAATACTGATTCCGGGATAGCCATCAAGGAATTTAATAAATGAAAGATTTTCCGTAACGCCGGTTATTGAGGGATTTCCGGAAAGCATGACCTTAATCACGGGATCCAGCATTGCTTCAAAGAGCTTTGCAGCCTCTTCTTCCGTATACTTCCTGGGTGATACGGTAACGTTTATCTTTTCTTTTCCATCCCCAGTCTCGTAATAAATTTCATAATCCCTTTTATCCTGACCAAAATCCGGCCTTTCTATACCGTATGTCCCGTCGTCTTTTTCTATAAGGAACTCTTTTTTCTGAGAGAATGACGCTATTGACAGCAGCAGGCCCGCCGCTACGCAAAGTATCTGTTCTTTACTTATCTTCATATCTTTATATCCAGTATCTTCCCTGATACAAACCATGATGCGGACATAAGAAGAAGGCATCCCGTCATTATCACCCTCCCCGCTACTGTCTCATACATCGGATCAAGATAACCGGGGTTGGTGACATCAAGGTATAAAATCAGAAAAAAGGGTATCGTGAGCATAATCTTCTGTTCAAACCTTTTTGATGCCGTGATATTCCTGATTTCCTCCGATACTTCCATTTTCTCCCTTATTACACTGACTGCCCTTTCAGTTATGTCGGTCAGGCTTCCTCCGGTCCTGGAGGCTATGGAAAAAACCTCCGCAAAGCTTTTTATTTCATCCGTGTCACTTCTTTTTGCAAAATCATCAAGCAGTTCTTCTATCGGTCTGTTTATTGAAACACCGTTACGTATGATCAGAAACTCTCTTGTGATATCAGCTTCATTACCAAAAAGTCCGGCCAGCTGGCTTGCCGACGCACCAAAAGCGTTTTCGACTGAATAACCCGCACTAATATAACCGCCAACTATTCCGATGGCCTCACGGAACTGGGAAGAGAGTCTGACTTTTCTTTTTTTCCGCAGTTCCTCTTTCATCAAAACCGGAAGCAGAAAAGCAGCCGGCACTGCCAGAATCGCAGCCATCATGATGCTTCTGTAAAAAAGGACTGATATGGTTATGACAGACAGTGCACCAATGGATCCGTATTTAATTCTGTCAACCGGTAACAGCCTATATGATCTGTAGTCCGGATTTTTGAAGTTTTCTTCTGTTTTCAAGCGTTCCCCTTTTTTCAAGACAGTTTTTTAAAGTGTTAAATTTATACAGTTCCTTTATTATTATGCCTTTATCAGTGCATCCGCATACTTCAGAAATCTCTGTAACCTTGCGACTTTTGTCAGGCATTCGTTCCAGGTGTACCATAATGTCCACGGCCGAGGCTATCTGCTGTCTTACAGCCTCCAAAGGCATGTCAACACCCATAAGCACCATGCTTTCAAGCCTTGTGAGCATGTCTTTTGCACTGTTGGCATGGCCGGTCGAAAGTGATCCGTCATGCCCTGTGTCAAAAGCCGCCAGCATGTCCGCGGCTGATTTATCCCTGACCTCGCCGACTATTATGCGGTCCGGACGCATTCTTAATGATGCCTTTATGAGCATGCTCATATCTATCTTCCCCTTCCCTTCTGTATTTGCGTCCCTGGTTTCCATCCTGACTATGTTTGGGATGTGCGTAATCTGGAGCTCCGCCGAATCCTCAATCGTTATGATTCTCTCATCAGAAGGGATATAATTAGACAGTGCGTTCAGGAGCGTGGTTTTTCCCGAACTGGTTCCTCCTGAAACAAATATGTTATATTTTGCCTTTATCAGAACGGACAGGAAATTGGCGGCTTCACGGCTGATGCTTCCAAAGGCAATCAGCTTTTCCATCGTTATCGGTTCAGGGAATTTTCTGATAGTCATAACCGGTCCGTTCAGGGCTATTGGGGGTAATACGACATGGACCCTTGAACCGTCGGGGAGTCTTGCATCCACTATGGGGGACGATGTATTCACACGTCTGTTGATACGGCTTACTATCTGCTGGATTATGTTTTCCAGTTTTTCCCCGCTTTCAAATCTTCCGCCCCATCTTTCAATTCTTCCTTTCTTTTCAATAAAAACGTCATCAGGTCCATTGATCATTATTTCAGTTATTTCCGGATCGTCTAAAAGTTCCTGAAGAATGTCCAGTTTGCGAAATGAATTGAACAGCTGTTCCCTTAAATGAAGCTTTTCAGAAAGGGTCATGTAGTGTTCCTTTGCCCTTTTTTCCATTACTGAGTCAATAACTGCGTAAATGTCATCAGCAGTCATTTCTGCCCCTGGTTCAAGCCTTCCGAGAACCTCCCGCCGCAAGAATAAGTATTCAGAATCAACCGTCTTCATCATTAAAAACCCCGGCCAGATAATCCCCTAATCCGCCATATAAAAGAGTCGTTGCAAAACCGTGTCCGAAACTGCTTTTATCCGGGTAACATTCATCAGGAATGCTGATCTTTTTTATTTTTCCAATAACCGCCTCCTTTTCTGAACGCCTGAGATTTTCCAAAAAGGCCGCATATCTTACTTCAGGTCTTTCACTGCTGTACGGCACGTATATGAACTCGCTTATATCGAGTATGTCAGAAGAAAGGGACAGATGCGGCGGGAGGTCTGCCACGACCATATCATATGATGATCCGGACAGCAGGGTCCTTATCAGGTTCACGCAGTCCTCTCCGCAGATCATTGAAAGATCGTCTGCAGTATGGACAGGAGGTATAAACTGCAAAGGGCCGGAAACATGTATAAGTGAGGCTATCCTTTCCGGAGTAAGTTCTCCCTGTTTCAGATAATAAAACGCCTCTGATAACCCACGGCAGTTTTCAGATTCCAGCATATCCATTAGACCGGATGTCTCCTCAAAATTCACATAAAGTGTCCTCTGGTTTTTTGAAAAGCAGATGGCTGCCGCCAATGCAAGAAAAGTCTTGTGTTCATCGGAAACAGGCGAATATATGGCCCTTACCGATACCGGCCTGCCACTGATCCTTATTCCTGCGGAAAACCTTACGTCCCCAAGTACTTCCATGATTTCCCTGACAATTTCCTCCGCGCTCTGATATTTAAAAACCGATTTTCTCCCGCTTTCCCCGGTTTCATAATCACTTAGCGGCACGGTCCGTACATCGTAAAGCACTCCTGCCTCTGCCTCTTCAGAAAGCATGCCCTCATCACATAGAAGAATGGGAACGCTGTGTTCCTTTTTAAAAGCCTCAAGCCCTTCAATACTGTCAAAAGGAACCGCGGTGTAAATGATGTGCCCGGACTTATTGACATAATCACAGAACCGTTTCGAAAAAAGGCGCTCTGACGAGATGACTGCCATTACCTGTTTCATTTTATTAACCCTCCTGTAAATACCAGAACCGCCGAAACAAACAGGCACACTGCCAGTGGAATACCTTTTCCCTCCTTCATAAAGCATTTAAGGGTCCACATTAAAAGTGCCGCTGGAAATGTAAATACCGTAACGTAAAGTGCCGCTTTTTCAGGAAGTATCCATAAGACCAGCATTATAAGCTTAATGTCGCCGCCTCCTATCAGGTGAAATCTCCGCAACAGAAGGAGCACGAGTATAACTGATAAAACCCCCATTACTGAAGAAACAGAAACATTCGGGGGGAAAAAGCAGTTAAATACCCCGCAGAACGCAAACCCGAATAAAACCAGACGGTTCTGAATCTTCCCTTCTGACATATCAGACCATGCTGAGCATAAAAGTAAAGTCAGCAAAAAAAGCCTTCGCAGCAGATCTGCGAAAATCATAATATCTCCTTTTATCACTTTGAAGCCGGGCTGAAATGCCCAATGATTCAATAAACGATTGACCCCGCCACTGCAGGTAAATCTAAAGATGGTATCAATATAATAAACCGCTACTTGTGTAAATGTCAACTGCTATTTTGAATTTTTTTTTTTTAATTTTGTTGTTGACATTTGAAAATGTTTGTTTTATTATAATGAGCGTGCTTGTTAAGCACCCTTAGCTCAGTTGGTAGAGCACCTGACTCTTAATCAGGGTGTCGAGGGTTCGAGTCCCTCAGGGTGCATTTGGGGGTTCTGGTTTGTCGGCGTAAGCTGATGGGTCGGGACTTTTTTTTTACTATTTTTTGTCTATATTTCATATTTTTGTTCATTGCAAAATCCGATGACTAATAGTACAATAAAATTACTGAACTGTAAGTTCAGTTATTCCGAAACAGATTTTGGAGGAAGATATGGCTAACACCAATGGACAGGGTCTTTTAGAGCTTGCCGACCTTATCAGCAGGCGTGAATATAACTGGGGAATTGTTCGTTCAAGAGTTTATGAAGAGGAACTCGTACACAATTACGCAGATGAAACTGAAACAGAATATACCACTTTGGCAGACACCATTGATGAACTTTGGAAAAAAGGGGTCATCAATGACAAATCGCGTGAAAACCTTCACGGTATAAGGGTGCTCGGTAACAAAGCGGTGCATGAAGGAGACAATGATCCCCAGGATGCAAAAGATGCATATTTCATGCTCAAGGAAGAGCTTCAAGTCTTTGCAGACCGGGGTAACGTTGCTGATAATGACAGAACTCCGGTGATGATCAATGCCGGTAATAATGGAGCTGAGATTTCTGAAGGCGAGGTTTACATCAGATCAAACCACAGAAATAAGGAAAACACTCAGGACGGATCGGAGGATATCGATATGAGTTATGCCGCAAACCGCAGGAGACCTACAGGAAATACAAAATCGGGTGGAAACAGCAAGAACAAGAAGAAAAAGACTTCCGGATTTGATCTCTATTCCGTACTGAAAATCCTTATTCCGGTGCTTATAGTTGTTCTTCTGATCATCCTCATCAAGAGCCTCTTCCCGAAGAAGGATCCGGTAACCGTTCCGGAGACGTCAACAGCTGTTGAAACAGAGGCAGCAACAAAGGAAACCGAAAAGGAAACAGAGGAAACAACAACCCCTGCACCAACCACGGAGGCTCCAACAACAGCTGCACCCGCCAAGTATCAGATAAAGGGTGAAGGAGTCAACATCAGACTGGCAGACAATCCTTCTCAGGTTTACACACAGCTTGGTAACGGAACCGTAATTGGAGAAGTAACTGATTTCAAGAACAATACCGGGGATGAGAAATATGACGATTTCGCCCAGTTCAGATATGACAGCAAGGATGTAATCGTCAGCAAGAAGTTTATCGAAAAGGCTTCAAACTAAACATTCAGATTAAGACTGCCGCACTTTAAAAGTGCGGCAGTTTTTTTACCAGTTTTTCGATTCTCTGACTGCAAGGTTTTTAAACTCTTCCATAGTTCTCGTCAGGTATCTTTCCTTTTTCCAGAGAAGACAGAGTTCCCTTCTGGACAGATCCGAATCCAGTTTATAGTAAACCAGGTTAGGGTTTTCAGGAACTCTTGAAAGGAGCATTGAACTTACGAAAGCCGCTCCCATTCCGGAAGAGCACACATGGTATGCGGTCATCTGCTGTGCTGACTCAAAAATCTTTCTTGGTTCAAATCCCGCATCCGAACACATGCTTATGGCACGTTTATACGTATCATTCTTCTTTTTTAAAAGAACAAAAGGAATATCTTTGAAATATGAAAGAGGCACCGGGGTCATGTTGCCCTCCAGTATTTTCCCGTTTCGTATGTCATCAATGTCAATGGTATATTCCTTCAGTTTTTCATTTATCTTAAAACCCTTCGGTACCGTCAGCACTAGATATTCATTTGCAAGTTTAATATAATCAAAGCAGTCTGCATACGGCATGCTGTAATCCATTACCATGTCAAGACTTCCTTCATCCAGCATTTCCTCAAGGTCTTCTGTGATTCCCTCAATAAGCTCCACTTCTATCTGCGGGTAAAGTGCCCTGAATGTGCTGATGAGTTTTGGAGCCACAAGAGATGACACCAGGTTCGTTCCTCCGAACTTAAGCGCTCCTGTTTTAAGTCCTCCATAGTCATTTATATAATCGGCAAAATCTTTTTCAATTTTTTTAACGGCCAGCATGCTCTCAATATATTTTTTTCCGAACTCTGTAAGCCTCAGCGGCTTCGTGCTCCTGTCAAATATCGGATATCCCAGCCTGTCTTCTATCCTTTTAACAGACGCACTTAATGACGGCTGGCTTATATAAAGGTTTTTTGCAGCCTTTGAAAAGCTTCCTTCATTATAAACTTCAAATACGTAATCCATGTTTTCAAACAGTCCCATAATGCCGGCCTCTATAATTCAAAAGTTATATATCAATACATTTATTTAGTATTTGAATTAAGTATATATGATGTTTAAAATTAAATCAAGATTAATCGGCGAAAGCCGGTTTTTACATGAGGAGTAAGAACATGGCAAGAATGCAGTACAGAAACGAAGAAGATTCAATCGGATCAAAAAAAGTAAATGCAAACGCATATTACGGCGTACAGTCATTAAGGGCTGCAGAAAACTTCCCAATCACAGGTGAAACACTTAATAAACAGTTCATCATATCCCTTGCAGAAATCAAAAAGGCATGTGCGGAAGTCAACAACAGTGTCGGACTTCTGGATACAAAAAAAGCTAATGCAATCAAAAAGGCATGTGACGAAATAATTAAGGGAAAGCTTCATGACCAGTTCATTGTAGACCCCATTCAGGGCAGTGCCGGAACAAGCATGAACATGAATGCGAACGAGGTAATTGCAAACCGTGCCATTGAATTATTAGGCGGTGAAAAAGGTGATTACACCATAATTCATCCTAATGATCATGTAAACTATGGCCAGTCCACAAATGATGTAATTCCCTCTGCAGGAAAAATGACCATACTCAAGTTATGGAAGAGCTGTGAAAAGACGCTTTTAAGGCTTGTTGAGGCATTTAATGAAAAGGCTGAGGAATATGACGGAACCATCAAGATGGGACGTACGCAGATGCAGGATGCCGTTCCAATCCGTCTGGGGCAGGAATTTTCAGCATATGCTGTTGCAGTTAAGCGCGGAATTGACCGCATCAACAGTGTAATGAGTGAGATGAAGGAACTCAACATGGGCGGTACCGCTGTTGGAACCGGCTTAAACGCCGATGCCACCTACTATAAGGAAATCGTTCCCGCCATTGCCAGGATTTCAGGTTATGATCTTGTACAGGCAACCGACCTTATCGACGGTACACAGAACCTCGATTCATTTGCAGCTGTTTCAGCAGCTTTTAAAGCCCTTGCGGTAGCACTTTCAAAAATCTGCAATGATTTAAGGCTCATGTCTTCCGGTCCGAGATGCGGCTTTGAGGAAATCAACCTTCCGGCCAAGCAGAACGGTTCGTCAATCATGCCAGGCAAGGTAAACCCCGTTATACCCGAAGTACTGAATCAGGTATGTTTCAACATCATCGGAAATGACGTTACGGTTGCAATGGCAGCCGAGGGAGGTCAGCTCGAGCTTAACGCCTTTGAGCCCATCATTTACTACTGTCTCTTCCAGTCAATAGAAACACTTGACCATGCAGTTCATACATTCACCGTTAACTGCGTAGAGGGAATCACCGCTAACGAAAAACGCTGCAAGGATCTTGTAGATAACTCAGTCGGAATCGTGACCGCCATATGCCCGCACGTTGGTTATAAGAAGGCCGCCTCAGTAGCCAAGAAGGCCATCAGAAAGAATGCCTCGGTTCGTGACATGATCATCAAGGATGAACTGCTTACAAAGAATGAACTTGACATGATTCTTGAGCCCATGGGCATGACAACTCCAGGAATCGCAGCTGAGGAACTCCTCATCCGGAAGGGAAAGAAACCGGCCAAAAAGGTAACAGCACAGAAGACCCATGAAGGAAAGATAATGAATAACAGATAACAGTACTGATAAAAGAAGCTGCCGCAAGATTCTGCGGCAGCTTCTTTTTGGTTCTAATTTATTAAATTCAGTTTCTAACAGGTGTCGTAAGCCTTCCAAAATTATCATAAAAATTGCCGTCCGGGGCATATGTATTTCTGATATTCGCTCCCGAAACGTCAAAGTAATAAGTATATCCGTCAATCACCTGATAACCGGTAAGCATGATTCCGCTCTGGTTAAAATAATACCATACCTCGTTAATGTTATTGAATCCGGTCGCCATCTGCCCCGAGGGAAGAAGATAATACCAGTTTCCATTACGGTAGAGCCAGTCTGTCTTCATGGATCCGTCAGTATTGAAATAATACCATTTCCCGTCTATATGTTCCCAGTTATCATGTGCGTAAGTGTTGTTTGCATAAGCATAGTACCACTTTCCGCCATACTGATACCATCCGGTTTTACCGTTCGTAATTCCCGGACCGGCAGGTGAACCGCTCGGAGTTGTTCCGGGGCCTACGGGTACTGTGTTTCCGGACACGCCAGGGCCTATGGGGAGAGTCCCACCCTGAGTCCCAGGGCCACCCGATGAACCGCTGCCGGTATCTTCAGCCGTAACGGTACAGGAATCACTGAAGTCAGACCATTCAGTCTCAAATCCGCCCACAAACTGTATCTTTACCCTGAACCGGTAAAGCGCAGCATGGGAATAGCTTATATCAAGGCTGGTTTCTGAAGTTTTTCTCTGACTTCCGTACTGTTTCCAGTTTACACCGTCACGCATTGAGTATATCTCAATAATGTACTTCTGTGGTTCCAGCTTTTTATCTGCTTCTTTCAGATGGGCCTTATACGTAAGTGAACCAAACCTTGTTATGCAAAGATCCCAACCGTCAGGTACAACAGTCACGCCCGGTCCCGCCGCAAAGCTCGTGAAAGCCGCTGACACTGTAAGCGCCAGCAAAAGCATGAAGGCAGTAATTATTCTTTTAATTTTCATGATATCCTCTCTCATTCAAAAAGACAGATTTACAGATACCTTATAACATAAAAAAAGCTTACTTGTATACCAAAGTAAGCAAACCTTAAGAATGAGAAAGAATTTGGTCACGTTCCCGTGGATGGATTCGTTTATGTTTTCCATTTTCCTCATATGAGGAAAGGGAAATGTTCAAAAGCTGTTTTTTATGTTCAGCCTCCGTAATTACACCTTTTGTATATAAACAGTCAAGAATCTCCTTTCCGGTCTTTCTTCCTATCCCTCTCAGGCATCCCTTTTCGTTGCTCTCGCACATGCACCAACCGGAATTTTCCTTTATATATAAAGCAATATCTTCACTTTTATTAAATTTTGCATTAACAAGGGCTTTTATGGCTCTTTTAGACATTCCCAGTGCCTCAAGTTCCAATTTGCGGTCCTCCACTGTAACTTATTGTTGCAGTCATTGTATAACATACAGGTTGTTCTGTAAACACACAGTAACAGTTAAAATGTAACTCTAAGTTATACATTAAGTGGGGACTTCACGATGGAACTGAAGAAACTGGACAGAGTCGCAATTGGAAAAAGAATTCAGGCAGCAAGAAATTCAGCGAACCTCTCGCAGGAGAAGCTCGCTGAAATGCTTGGTGTCGGTTCTAAATTCATATCTCAGATCGAACGCGGCACTAACGGTTTTTCTCTGGAAAACTTTGCCATGCTGTGCCAGATAACAGGCTTTTCAGCCGATTACATACTCTTTGGGAAAACCGGCGAAGACTCCAATCTTGTTCCCGGAGTGGCTGAAGCCTTAAGTACCCTTTCGCCCGAAGGCCAGGAATTCTGGAAAGAAACAATCCTGAAGGCTAATTACATTATCTGATCATCTTCTTCTCCGACCGTTACCACCGAACAGAATAATAAGACGTAAAAGCTGAAGAATGCCTGATGCTGCAGCTGCAACATATGTGAGCGCCGCAGCCGTAAGCACGGACTTTACCTGTTTTCTTTCCTCGGAATCAATCATCCCGGAGTCAGTAAGCTGTGTCAGTGCGCGGGAAGAAGCGTTGAATTCCACCGGAAGTGTCACAAGCTGGAAGCCAACGGCAACGGCAAAAAGAACGATTCCGATTTCAGTCAGAATGCTTAAATTTCCTCCAAGAAGTACCCCGGCCAGAATAAGATACCATGAAACTCCTGAACCGAAGTTTGCTGCAGGAACAAGTGCCGTCCTTGCCTTTAATGGAATGTATTCCTCACTGTCCTGAAGTGCATGCCCGCATTCATGAGCTGCCACCCCGATAGCTGCAAGTGATGTCTTTCCATATACGGCCTCAGAAAGGTTTACCACCTTTTTTGAAGGGTCATAGTGATCCGTAAGAGTGCCGGAAACAGGCTGAACCACGACATCATACACTCCGTTAATGAGAAGTATTTTTCTGGCTGCCTCGGCTCCTGTCAGGCCTCTTAAGGAATCCACCTGGCTGTACCGTGCATAGGTGGATTTCATCTTAGCCTGGGCAATGAGCGTGATCACAAGTCCGAGCAGTATCAGCAAATATGTGGAATCAAAATAATATCCGTACATCAGGTTCCTTTCTTCAAATGTCTATGGATTCCAGGAACATTTCATAAAAATCATCCTGATAATCCAGCATTGGGGAATTCTCGCCTCCCCCGTTAGTTGAGCGTTTCATGGAAGCATGGAAAAACTCCCCTGCATCCACAATGTCCATCGGCGTAATGTCATATCCCAGCTCCCTGCAAACAGCGCAAAAACTTCTTAACGGGCTTTCAGCGTCCCTGGTTGCAAATAACTTTTCCTTAATGTTTTGATCGGCGATGGCCTTTTTTCTCAGTTCTTCAAGTATGTCAATAATGTCCACGTGTTTTTGCTCCTTTAACGAAAAGAGTATAACACATTCCTATAAAAAAAGCACCCCCGTTAGGGGGGTAACCGGGAGTGCCTTCTTTGGTTTAATCAATGGAAATGAGTTTCTTGGTTTCCTCAGGCTTAGCCGTGATCTTGGGAATTGAAAGCTTAAGCACACCGTTTTCAAATGATGCATGAATGTCTTTTTCCGTGAGGTTCTCACCTACATAGAATGTTCTCTGCATGCTTCCTGAGAAACGCTCCCTGCGGATGTATCCCGACTTCTCATCCTTTTCCTCTGTCTCATTGTTCTTTGAGGCACTTACGGTGAGGTTTCCCTTTTCAAGGGTTATCTGAATCTCATCCTTTCCATAACCGGGAATATCGATCATTGCTTCATAACCTGACTCGTTTTCCTTAATGTCAGTCTTCATTATGTCAAAAGTCTTTTCGCTCTTGAAAGATCTTGTCTCCGGGAATGAAAAATCAAAAAAGTCATCAAAAAGTCCGTTTCTGTAAATAGCTGGTCTATACATGTTAATTTCCTCCTTATGATTCATGAAGCTTTCGCTTCTTTTTTTTATCTTACAAGCGGAGTATAACACACTTTGTTAGCAGCCGCAATAGGCGAGTGCTAATTTTCACAAAGTTTTCACAAATTCACCAAATCATCCAACAAAAAAGCTGCCACATTTAACGTGGCAGCCGTTATGGGAAAAGAACTTATTAATACTTTCCAAGTGAACCTGAGTTGATGTCGTTTGGTGTGTACTCTGTACGTCCTCCGGGAAGGATTGCGTTAAGTACGATACCCACGATAGATGCAACTGCAAGACCTGAAAGGGTAATCTTTGCTGTACCAACTGTGAATCCGATTCCGCCGTGAAGAAGGTTACCTACTTCAGGAGAGATTGTTGAACCAAGATATCCGCTGAATTCAACTCCGAGTGCAAGACCGATGATGGCAGCGGCGATGATGATGTTTCTTGACTCCTGGAAGTCAGTGTGGTTCTCAACCATGTTTCTGATACCGATTGCAGAAATCATTCCGTAAAGGATGATGGAAACACCACCGCAGGTAGCTGCGGGCATGCATGTGATAAGTGCAGCAAACTTGGGGCAGAATGAAAGGATGATTGCGAATACTGCTGCAAGTCTGATTACCATGGGATCATAAACCTTTGTAAGTGCAAGAACGCCTGTGTTCTCTCCATAGGTTGTATTAGCGGGTGCACCGAAGAGGGCTGCAATCGTGGTTCCGATACCGTCACCGATAAGTGTTCTGTGAAGGCCGGGATCCTCAATGAGGTCCTTTCCGATTGTTGCGCCGATGGCTGAGATGTCACCCACATGCTCCATCATTGTTGCAAAAGCGATGGGAACGATGGTGATTATGGCAGAAATGAGAAGACCTGAATTGCAGTTACCGAAGAGTGAGAATACCGTATCCTTCATCTGTACGGGAAGTCCGATCCACTTTGCCTGTGCTACAAGCGTGAAGTCAACCTTTCCTGTAAGTGCTGCAAAAAGGTAAGATGCAACTACGCCCAGAAGGATGGGAACGATCTTGATCATGCCCTTGCCCCAGATGTTGCAGACAATTACAACGACGATTGCAATAAGGGCTACAAGCCAGTCAGTCTGGCAGTTGTTGATAGCTGAAGGAGCGAGGATCATTCCGATTGCAATGATGATCGGGCCTGTAACAACGGGCGGGAAAAACTTCATTACGTTCTTTGAGCCTACTGCCTTACAGATGGCGGAAAGAATAAGATAAAGAAGTCCTGCACATGCAACACCGGCACATGCGTAGGGAAGTGCCGCTTCTGTCTCAAGACCGTACTCAGCAAGAGCAGCAGCCTTTACTGCTGAATAACCGCCAAGGAAGGCAAAAGACGATCCAAGGAATACCGGAACCTTCTTTCCGGTTACAAAGTGCATGAACAGTGTTGCAAGACCTGCGAAAAGCAGTGTTGCTGATACTGAAAGGCCTGTAAGGATGGGCACAAGCACTGTCGCACCGAACATTGCAAATAAGTGCTGAAGGCCAAGTACAAGAACCTTTCCTGTTCCAAGGGCCTTTGCGTCTCTGATGGGTTCATTTGTTTTCATTTTTAAGCTCCTTTCCCCTAAAAAAAAGTAATCACCAAAGTGATTACTTAAATGTGAAAAAATTATTTAACGATGAGAATAAAATAACAGATGATGATACTGGTACCGGCTTGCTTTTTTTAATGCGGTTTTCAGTTGAAAGAACAACTTTTATCATCATTTGCCCCCTTTCGCTCATCGTAGTAAATGATAGCAAAAGACGGTTCATTAGACAATACGGAAATAAAGACAAAACAGAAAGACTCTTTCCCATATGTTTTATACATTTTCACTAAAGTATTTCAGAACCCGAAAAATGCATTGATGCCTGCCAGAAGTCCTTCCGCTTCCTGTGAAAGTATACCGTCATCATGCTTAGAGCACTGATTTCCAAGTTCTATGTCAACAGACGGTATGGTTGAATAACTGGTCTGTGTAAGATCCTGGTCAAGACACCCGTAACCCGAGGAGCTCCATATCTTAATACCCGGCATTTTCTCACATAGACCGGCAATAAGTGAATCTCCAAGCCGTTCATGTTCCTCCCAGTGTGATGCAACGGGTTCCATATATTTCATCCCGTCGGGAACCGACATATAAAAGGCCCCCTTAATTGACTTAAGCCCGTCTCCGTCCCAGTGAAGTGCCACATGTATGTCTGCATTGTTGTTTGCAATGACCGTACGGGCCACGTTATCAAGCTGCACATCAGATCCATCCCTTATCATGAGGACGTCGTACCCTTCAGAAAGCAGTCTTTCTTTTAAAATCCGGGCCATACGCAGTGTGACCTGTGCCTCCGGAGTTCCATCATTAAACGTCATTCCGGAAGAGACGCAGGTTGACATGACGGCACCGGCCGCATTCGTTCCTCCTGTCACTTTACCCGTCATGTCAGGATGGCTGTATGTCTTCTGGGAAGAGCCGCCCTTCGTTCCGTGTCCGGCATTTACCGCCACAACTTTTCCCTTACGGTTTGATGCCGCCCTGTAAAGGACTGCTTTCCCGCTGTTTATCTTGGAAAAACCCGCGTACTCCCATGAGCCGGACAGGCCTATTTCAGCCTGTTCCTCTTTTGCGGCCCTGGCGCCACCCGTCCTTACTGCTGCAAAAGACACGAAGACAAAGCACAATGATAATATAACTGCTGATGTTAAAATCTTTCCCTGTTTATTCATTCAATAAAACCGCCGCAAAGAATGCGGTCTTCTTCATCATAAAGTACTGCTGCCTGTCCCGGCGCCGCAGCACGTACGGGTTTTTCAAATTCCACGATGTACCCGCCGTTTTTTTCGTCACGGTACATCCGTCCGGGCATTCCGTGGTCAGCGTAACGTACCTTAATGAGCCGGGCTGTTATCTCCTCTTTTTCTTCAGGCGCGAGCTGAAAATTGACATCCCTCAGCCTCAGGCTTCCGGTAAAAACATCTTCATCATCCGCAAGGACCACCTCATTTGTAAGAGGCCTTATCTCCTTTACGAAAATACGCTTTCCCAATGCTATTCCGAGTCCTTTTCTCTGACCCACGGTATAATGGATTATTCCCTCATGACGTCCCAGCACGTTTCCGTTTACGTCAACATAGTTGCCGGGACAGTCTGCAATATTGAATCTGTCACGTAAGAATCCCGCATAATCATTTTCCGGGATAAAACAGATTTCCATGGAATCAGGCTTTTTCGAATTTGAAAGTCCTGCCTCTTCAGCCATCAGCCTGATTTCGTCCTTTGTGAACTTTGAAAGCGGGAATACCGTATGCGAAAGTTCTTCCTGGGTCAGGTTGAAAAGCGCATAACTCTGGTCCTTTGCGTTTCCGACACGCCTTACACACCATCTTCCTTCATATTCCACGGCGGCATAATGCCCTGTAGCCACGTACTCCGCACCTTCATCGTTCATACAGGTTAAAAGGGACTGCCACTTCACCTTCCTGTTGCATATAAGGCAGGGATTGGGCGTTCTTCCAGCGGCGTACTCTTCGGCAAAATAGTCGATGACACATTTTTTAAACTCTTCCCTGTAATCCTTAATGATAAGCGGAATCTGAAGGTGTTCCGCCACGGCTTTCGCCGATTCTTCTTCAATTACTGATTCTTCCGTATCAAAGGTCCGCATCCGGCATCCGATCACCTCATGGCCTTCCTTCTTCAGAAGCCATGCGGCCACGGCGCTGTCTACGCCACCGCTTAAACCAACTACTATTCTGCTCATGCTATCAGCCCAAAATATAACAGTACCACAATACCAAGCACAATCCTGTACCATCCGAATACTGAGAATGAATGTCTCCTGACATAATCCATAAGATAACGGATGGCATAAATGGCAACCATAAATGAAATGACTGTCCCGAGGATAAGTATCACCCACTGGGAACCGGTGAATGAGAAACCGTGCTTAATAAGTTTAAGCCCGCTTGCCCCGACCATTACCGGAATACCCAGGAAAAAGGAAAATTCAGCACTTGCCGCACGGTTTACCCCCAAAAGCATGGCTCCCAGTATCGTGGCACCTGAACGGCTCGTTCCGGGAATCAGGCTCAGACACTGGAAAAGGCCGATGCATAAAGCAGTCCTCATGGATATCTGTCTGGTATTCTTTATGCTGAAAGTCTTTTTTCTCTGAATTTTTTCGAGGGCAATGAATGCAATACCGTAAGCAATGAGGGTTATCCCGATAACCACAGGTGTGGAAAGATGTTCCTCAAGGAAATCATCGAAAAGAAATCCCGCTATGGCTGCAGGAATGACTGCCACGATAATCTTCATCCACAGGTTCAGTGTGTCCCGTTTCTCCTTATCTGTCCTGCCTTTTGCAAAAGGCCAGAGCTTTCTCCAGTAAAGGACCACGACTGAAAGGATGGCTCCAAGCTGAATCACTACCTTGAAGACCTCAAAGAAATCCTCAGGCTGGTCCAGATGGACAAGATTTTCAACGAGGATAAGGTGCCCCGTCGAAGAAATGGGAAGGAATTCCGTATATCCTTCAACAATTCCGAAAAGTATGACTTTAAGTATTTCGATAAAACTCATTTACTGCTCCCAAATTCGGTATCCGCCAGTTGATGGGCGATAGACCGTTATTTATAAGAAATTCATTGCACATCCGGAAGTGACCGCACCCGAAAAAGCCTCGGCTCGCAGATAGTGGGCTGGGATGAGCACACTTTAGTACAAGATGTTTCGGATTGTTGAGCATGGCTGCCTTTTCACCTGCAGGCCTCCCCCACAGCATGAACACAACGGGGCGGTCAATCTCATTTACAGCACGGATGGCTGCATCAGTAAACTGTTCCCATCCAATCCCGCGGTGCGAAAAAGCCGTGTGAGCACGCACTGTGAGCACAGTATTCAGAAGCAGCACGCCCTGTTCCGCCCATGGCACAAGATATCCGTTATCAGGTATCTCATAGCCATACTCAGCATTAAGTTCCTTGTAAATGTTATAAAGTGACGGAGGGATGTCGACGCCGGGCTTTACGGAAAAGCACAGGCCGTGTGCCTGACCCGGCTCATGATACGGGTCCTGTCCGATTATCACGACCTTGACTTTGGAAAGCGGTGTCAGGCTGAACGCGCTGAAAAGCTCCGCCCCGCCTGGATATACGGTCGCGGTCCGGTATTCCTCATTGACTTTTTTATAAAGTTCCCTGTAATACGGTTTTGAAAATTCCGGTTTAAGGACCGGAAGCCAGTCATTATCAATCATAAATAAAAAGGCAGGAGGTTTCCTCCTGCCATAAAAGCTGATTTCTTACAGGAGGTCTCTTCTAATAAGTTCCTCGAGTATCTGTACCGCGTTCGTTGCCGCACCCTTTCGTATCTGGTCAAATGATATCCACATATTGAGTGCATGGTCATTGACAAGGTCCGGACGGATTCTTCCGACATATGTGAAGTCAGTGTCGGTTGATGTTACGGGCATTGGATACAGGAAGTTTGCAGGATCATCCTGAAGCACCACCCATGGGCATTCCTTGTAAAGCTCCCTGGCTTTTTCCACACTTATCGGTTCCTCAGTCTCCACATATACAGCTTCACAGTGGCTGCGGATAACGGGAACCCTTACTGCTGCCACGGGTGTAACGCCGATGGTTTCATCTCCCATGATCTTATGGGTCTCCCATACAAACTTCATTTCTTCCTTTGTATAATCAAACTCCATCCATTTATCTATCTGCGGAATGCAGTTGAATGCAATCTGATACTTAAAGGCCTTCGGTTCTGCAGGCTTTCCGTCCAGCACGTCACGTGACTGATTAATAAGTTCCTCCATTCCTTCTTTTCCGGCACCTGAACAGGCCTGATAGGAGGAAACAATGACCCTCTTAACCTTACTGAACTTGTGAAGCGGATAAAGTGCCGTCACAAGAAGAATGGTAGAACAGTTCGGATTTGCAATAAGGTTATGATGTCCGTCAAGGGCATACGCGTTTACCTCAGGAACAACAAGCGGAACATCCGGTTCATACCGGAATGTTGAGGAATTATCTATAACGACTGTTCCCTGCTCTGCGGCAGCACGTCCGAAAGCGACACTTGCCGGTCCGCCCGCAAAAAGTGCCGCGTCAACGCCCTTAAAGGAATCAATGGTAGTTTCTTCAACAGTGTAGTCCCTGCCCTGGAAATTGATTATCTTTCCGGCACTTCTTGACGAAGCAAGAAGTTTAAGCTCTGTAAAAGGGATCTTTCTTTCGTCAATACATTTAAGGAGCTGCTCGCCTACGGCACCGGTTGCTCCCACTACAGCCAATGAAAGATTTTTCATGATACGTATCTCCCTTCAGAAAATAAATTTAGGCTACAGTTTAGCACTATGATTTGAAAAAGTAAAGTTAATCTGCCATTATTACCATTTTATTTATCAGATTTCCCTTTGCTGAAAACTTTGATTCATACTCAGTCATAATGTTTCCTTCTGAAAGGACAGAATCACCATGAAGGTCATAGGTAAGGACGCTGAACTTCCACCCTTCTTCCCTGGCCGTCTCGACGGAATAATCAAACAGGCCGCGGTTGTCAGTTTTAAATTCCACCCTCGCGCCTTCTTTTAATATTTCCTTATAACGTCTCAGGAACATCGGGGAAGTGAGGCGTTTATTTGCATTCTTGTCCTTTGGCCACGGATCGGAAAAATTAAGGTATATTCTGTCCACCTCGCCTTTTTCAAAGAAATCGCAGATAAGCCGGGCGTCACAGCGAATGAATCTCAAGTTCCTCAGGATAGGAGCATCATCTTCAGGGCTTAGTCCTTCCTCTTCACGGACCTTTCCCTCATAGCGTCTTATTGACTTCAGAAGCACGGTGGAATTCATTTCGAGTCCCACATAGTTCACCTCAGGATTGGCAACGGCGCTTTCCCTGATGAATGTTCCCATTCCCGTACCAATTTCAAGATACAGGGGATTATCATTTCCAAAAACTTTCTTACTCCAGCAGCCTTTAAATGAAGACGGTTCCGTTATCACAAGAGGATGGCTGTCAACGATTTCTTCCGCATTTTTAATATGTCTGATTCTCATCTTCCGGTTCCTTATATACGGGAAGCAGTACAGTTGCCTTATAAAGATCCCCGTCTATTTCTATTTTAAGTTCCCCGCCCATAAGGCTTGCAAGGCTTTTGGCAATGGACAGCCCCAGTCCGGATCCTTCCGTGGTTCGGGAAATGTCTCCCCTGACAAATCTTTCCGTAAGTTCTTCAGGGCTAATGTTAAGCTTCATTGCTGAAATGTTCTTAATCGTGAAGAAGGCATTTTCTCCTGAACATCCCACGTCACCGTAAACGCGTGTACCCTCGAGAGAGTACTTGCTTGCATTGTTGAAGAGATTTTCAAAGACTCTCCAGAGATGTCGCCCGTCAGCATTTACGAATACGGGTGTCTCAGGCTTTGTGAGACAGAACTCCAGGCCTCTGGCTGAGAACTTGTCTTCAAATTCCGCTGCTGCCTGCTCTGAAAGCTCGACTATGTCAAGCTTTGTAAAATCAATCCTTATGTTTCCGGAACTTGCCTTACTTGCTTCAACAAGATCTTCGGTAAGGTTCTTAAGCCTCTCGGACTTCCGTTCAAGAATGTCTATATATTCGTTAGCCTTTTCATTATTGATATTCTCGCGCTTCAGAAGGCCCACGTAATTAATTATGGAAGTAAGCGGAGTCTTTATGTCATGCGAAACATTGGTAATGAGGTCAGCCTTGAGCCTTTCTGATTTAACCTGATCGCTCACGGCGCTCATTAAGCCCACTGAAATGTTGTTGATGCTCCTTGCCGTCTCAAGTTCCTGACCCGTGAACTCATCTTCACTAAGGTCCACATTCGTTCCACCCTCGGAGATACTCTTAAGGGCACCGTCAATCTTTTCCCTCTGCCTTGCAACCTTGAAAAGTCTTCCGTAACAGAAAATGTCAAGAATAATAATGACGGTGATACACAGGCTTGAAACAAGTATGTTTCTTGAATTGACCATTCGCTGTGAATACCTTCTATATGCCTCAACAGCCAGAAAAATGTTTATTCCGGCAAAAGCCACGAATTTGACAAGAAGGGTGCCTGCTGTTCCGGAATTGACAAGATAATCCTCAATGGCAAGTTCAAGCCTGTTGAACAGCGACGTCTTATAAAGAGTCCCCGTACGGTACCTTCTGAGACAGGACCCGAGTATGAGGACTGAAAGACCGTAAACAATCAGGGTTTTTGCAACGGTCCGCCAGTACTGCTGCTGTGAAAACGGTGCCATTGCCTCCATGACCCTGCAAAGCGTAAGCTTAAACAGATAATAGAAAAGGACTGACAGTGCCGCCATTATGCATATGAATGCCTCGACAGGCAACCTGTCAAAAATATGTTTTGCACTCTCTTCGGCAGCCTCATCCCGCAGGATGAATATGAGCGTTATTACGGCAAGTACAAAACCCAGAACTGCCACTGCAATCCAAGTATACGCCATATTTGCCTGTTTTTTGAATTCCGCCGCCGCCCTTGAATATCTGTCGGAATAGGGATATGAAGTGTCAATACCCACCGTCAGCTCATAGAACTCCGCCGATTCGGTATCTGACTTATCAAAGGGCGTATATACTGCCGCTGTGGGAACGGGGCTGATGCTGGTGTCCACTGTTTCGGAACTTCCAACTGCGTGGACATATTCAGGAAGCCCGAGTACAGAATCACTTCTTAAGTCAGTGTTTGTTATGATGACGCACTCTTCATTCACGCCAGGATAGTAGAGTATATATGAGAAGTTGGATGCCGTATCCTCCAGTTCCCTGTGAAGGATGATATAGCTTGAAAGAGTCTTAACGGCATCTATGCTCAGTTCCTTTATGCTCATCACTCCCTGTGAGGGTCCCGGTTCAAGGTTCTCCAGATACCCCGGATCGTACTTTTTCTCAAGCACCCTTATGTCAAAGTTCTCAGCATCAGATTTTGCGTTTGTGGTTCTGGTGTTTCCGGTCTCAAAATCTATGCTCCATCCGAAGGATTCGGCATACCCTATGAGGTCAGTAACATTGTATTCCATCGGGCCCTCGGGTGTATTTGCAGTGACTATCCCAAGTCCGTCGCCATCCTCTATCTCGTCAATGTCACCAAAGACATCAGAATACAATGCCAGTTTCTTCAGTTTTTCAATATCTGAATTCACGGCATCGGCAAACTGGGGCGATTCGCTGTAATCACCTGCACTCACCCAGGTGATGCCCGAACTGCCCGTATTGTTGATGTAAATGGCACTGAAACCTGCCACAAAGGCAAGTATCGACAGTACATGTATTATCAGGATGATGGTTTTTTTCACTGTTTCTCCACCTTATAACCCACTCCCCATACTACCTTAAGATATCTGGGTTCCCTGGGATTTATCTCTATCTTTTCACGGATGTGACGGATATGAACGGCCACCGTATTATCAGCGCCGATTGCCTCTTCATTCCATATCTGCTCGTATATTTCATTGATTGAATATACCTTTCCTGCATTCTTTACAAGCAGAAGAAGGATGTTGTACTCAATGGGCGTAAGTTTAATGGGTTCCCCGTCGACAAACACTTCCTTATTGTCATCATTGATTGTGAGCCCGCCGCATTTATAAACGGCCTGTTCCTGTGTTCCGCCAATGTTACCGAGCTGATTGTACCTTCTGAGCTGGCTCTTTACCCTGGCTACAAGTTCAAGCGGGCTGAAAGGCTTTGCTATATAGTCGTCAGCACCTATGTTAAGTCCGAGTATCTTATCGGTATCTTCTGATTTTGCAGAAAGAATGATGATCGGGATATTGAACTTCTCACGTATCTTTAATGTTGTCCTGATTCCGTCAAGGACAGGCATCATAACATCAAGCACACAAAGATCTGCATGCTGTTTATTAAGTATCTCGAGCGCTTCCGTTCCGTCATATGCCTTAAGTGTGGCAAAGCCCTCACCCTCAAGATAAATACATACTGACTCAACGATTTCCCTGTCATCATCACATACAAGTATTGTCTGCTGCATATCATGCTCCTCTCTTTATATCATTCAGAACAGCTAAAGTGACACGTCAGTCCTGAACAGTTAACATTAGCCAAATATTCTCCATGCTACTATGAAATTGTTTCTCCACCAGCTTGAAAGTGACCTGTGCACGACACGTCCGTTTGATGAAGACGCGTCGATTACCGTTCCGTTTCCAGAAGCAATTCCTACATGGCCTGATACGACCACTATGTCGCCGGCCCTTATGTTGTCAAAACTTGATACCATTTCATATCTTCCGGGATTTCTCCATCCTGAAGACGTAAGGTATGACTGGCTCACCCCCGCCTGGTTCAGACACCAGTAAACAAATCCTGAACAGTCGAAAGAGTTGGGTCCCTTTGATCCCCATACATATGAACATCCAAGCTTTGAGGCCGCAATACTGATAAGGTTTCCGGCAGGGCCTGATGTGTCATAGGAAGCGACCTGGGATGTGGCTGGCGCCGATGCTGCGCCTGTATTGCTGCTTCCTGTATTATTGCTGCCGCCTGCTGCCTGTGTCTGCGCCTGTGTCTGTGCCGCGGTTGTCGCAGGCGTACCGCTGCTTGCCACGACGACATTTGCAGGCTTTTTAACTGCATTGTCGGACTCAAGTTTGGTCATGGTTGCCCTTCCAACGGTTCCGTCGGCAGTAAGGCCGTTGCATTCCTGGAATTTGATTACCGCATTCCTGGTAAGATCCCCGTAATAGCCTGTCACATACTGGGAAGGAAGATAGTCATAATGGGCAAGTCTTTTCTGTGCTAAAGTTACTGAATCAGAACGGTCGCCGAGTCTTAATCCGAACGGCTTAGCATCCGGGGAATCAAGTGCTATCCTTGTATCAGGTCCAAGATATCCGTCTACTATCTGGTCATTTCTTGACTGGAACTCCATTACCGCCTTCTGCGTTCCGGATCCAAAGGTTCCGTCAGCCTTATCCCTTAAATACCCTAGGTCTATGAGTCTGCGCTGGTACTTAAGGACGATATCTGAAGAATCACCGATTCCTATAAGGTTCGCCTTGATTTCATCGGAATATAGAAGATTTATTGATTCCTTTCCGACTGCGCCATCTATGGAGATACCGTTTCGTTCCTGCATCTTTTTGACAGCGGCCTCAGTCGTATCCCCAAAATAACCGGTCAGGGCATTTTCCGTCAGATAACCGAGCTGATAAAGTCTCAGCTGTATCTGACTGATGTCATCTCCGTCGTCACCATTCTTAACTTTATAATAGGGGGTATCTGACGAAAAAAGTGCATCCCATGTCTGCTTTCCTACTATTCCGTCCTGCGGGAATCCCTTCTGTCTCTGAAATTTCTTGACTGCTTCTGCAGTTGCCGCCCCAAAATACGTCGTAGGTTCATCATTGTCCATGTATCCGAAATACATCAGCTGTTCCTGTATCCTGGCAACAACAGGGCTCTGATCGCCCACCTGAAGGTATGCCGGAGCAAGAACTGCATTATCTGCAGCCGTTGTGACATTTCCAAAAGTGGGGAGCACTGATGCATCAAGGCCCATCTGAAGGATATCAGTGTTTACGGTCTCCTCTGCCTCAGTTCCTATCTCAATGATTGAAACCGGTTCAGTCTCCGGTTCTGTTTCAGTACTTTTACCGCCGCATGACGTAAGTGTAAGTGCGGCTGTTAATATAAGGCATGTATATTTTACTGATGTTTTTCCTGTCATTACTTCTTCCTGTGGGTTTTCTTTAATTTTCTCTGGACTTCAAGGTCCATGTCTATCCTCTGGGATCCTGTAAGGTCCTCTGTTTTGCGCATGCGTTCAAGCCTCCGCTCACGGCGTCTCTTCTGTTCAGCCTTTTCGGCCATTATCCGAAGCAGCAGCAGTACTGCCAGAAGAAGAAGGATTGAACAGACTATGGTCACGATCCTGCCAACAGGATTCCCCTTTTTTTCTTTTACGGGTTTTACTGTATCATTGTTTTCCTTCGATTCCTCCGGGGTTTCTGAAGCAGCCGTTTCAGTTCCGGTAACTTCCTCCACTGTGTCCTCCATGGATTCCTCCACGGTTTCCGTTTCAGTGGTTTCCTCCGTAGGCGGTTCAATACCGGCTATCCTGTAATACATCGGGTCTTCCGAAGCTTCATTTACCTCTTTCATCCCTCCGAGTGGCATTACTGAAAGCTTTGCTGAGCCGGTGAAAATCTTACCGTAGTACCACCTCATTTCACCATCCGAAAACTCAGAAACAACTTCAGAGTAGTCACCTGCTTTTGGTATGGTGATTCTTGTGTCGTCGCTTATTCCGAGTGTGACAGAATCAATTACAGGGATTCCGTTAAGCTTATAATCATTCTGGATAAGCTCGTTGGTATTTTCGTAATCTGAAACCTTTACCGACTTAAAATTATCAAAACCGAAGTCAAACAGTCTCGTCGTATCGTTATAATGGTTTGCATGCGCATTCATAACACAGCAGCACAGGGTCATTCCGTCACGCCTGCATGCCGTCACAAGGGTGTTGCCTGCGGTCACGGTGTATCCGGTCTTTCCTGCGATGCAGCCCTTGTAATACTGTGTTGAATTCTTCCTGAGCATAAGATGCTTCATGTAAACCGTGTTCCATGGATCATCAGCATCCGGATAACGCCTTATCGGTGCATGCTTCCAGTATGTGTGGCTTTCAATGTCACGGAAAGTGTCATTTTTAATGGCCGCCTGCATTATAAGACACATGTCATACGGAGTCGTATAATGGTCCGAGTCCGTAAGTCCTGAAGGATTGTTGAAATGTGAACCAAGGCAGCCCAGTTCCTCCGCCTTCCGGTTCATAAGTTTCACAAACACCTGAAGGTCAGTCATTCCCTTTTCCTTGAGATCAGGGTGTTTTGCCCCCACGTGCTCCGCAAGGGCATTTGCAACCTCATTTGCTGACTGGAACAAAAGGCAGTATAGGCAGTCAAGGACTGATAGTCTGTCATCTTCCGATGCACCGATTATCGTCGAGTTCTGCTCCGCGATGTGTACCGCATCATAAGAGAACACGACCGTTTCCGAAAGGTTTTCACAGTTTTCGATGACAATGAGCGCCGTAAGTACCTTTGTTATGGATGCGGGATAATACTTTTCATGTGCATTCCGGTCAAATAACACGATTCCCGAATCCGCGTCAATGAGACATGCACCTTCAGAAAGGACGTAGCACTCAGTCGGCCAGTCCTCATAGGCAGAAGCCCTGAAGGAAAACGATGAACATAACACAAATACTGCCAGGAAACCTGCCAGTACCTTAACATATGTTCTTTTCCTTATTACAATATGCATAGATAAGATGATTTTACCACCATATATGCATTTTAGTCAATTTATCTGCTCCTGAAACGTGAATACTGTCCGCCGGAAGTCATGCCGCCATGGTAAGCTGCCAGTTCAGAAACTGTCACAAGCTGGTATCCTGCTTCAGTCAGTTCCGGAATGAGTCTCTTTGATGCCTCGGCAGTAGTCATATGAATGTCATGCATGAGGACGATGTCGCCGTCGCCTACACATCCCATTATGGTATCGTGCACATAGTCAGCATCCCTGTTCTTCCAGTCCTGTGGGTCGACTGACCACATGATGTTCGGAAGATTGACTCTTCTTAATGAAGCAAGAGTTGCATCATTGCAGTTCCCGCCAGGTGCACGAAGGATGTCAGCCTCGATTCCGCTCGTAAACTGTATCAGGTACTTGCACTTAAGCGCGGTATGGCGCACATCGGCATCTGAAATATGGGTAAGGTTCTCATGGTCATACGTATGTGTACCGACCTCACATCCCATCTGTACCTCACGGTTTACACAATTATTGTTTTCACCATATATCTGGCTTCCGATGAGGAAGAAGGTGGCCCTTCCCCCGACCTCGGATAATGCGTCAAGGATTATATTGGTTGATTCGGCAGAAGGCCCGTCGTCATATGTAAGGGCCACCATCGGCTTTTCGGGATCAACGTCATGAATATTAAACGGTGGTGCACCGGCATCCTTTTCACGTACCGAAACACAGATACCGTCAATGGCCGCCTGACCGCCAGGTGTACCGCAGATGTCTCCGTTTTTGAACCAGCTGCCCCAGGTACCGCCGGAAAGGACCTTCACATAGATGTCATAGGTCTCTGCCGCCCTGCCTGTAAGTGAAACACAGACCGCCTCAATAAAACTGTCAGCTGATTCATTTCCGCATACGGCACCGTCAGAAAGGACAGTCGTCCATCCCTCATTTCTCATATAGGCTTTATACTCGACAGAACCCGTCAGGTCCGAAGGAACATTATAAAGTGACAGCCTGAATGCAGTAGGATGATGTTTCACAAATGCGACCGGCCTTAAATCACTTCTGTCTCCGGTCCACCCGATGCCGTCAAACAGAACATCCAGGGAACATCCGAATTTATCTGTCTGCATGTTCTCATATTTGTCCGGCACAAGGTACTTGCTTAATACATAGTATCTTCCGCCATCCATTCCCACTTCAGCAAACTGGCCTGAATAGCCGGTTATCGCCACGGCTTCTCCCTGTGCGATTATTCTGTAGACAGGTGCCTCGGAATCAGGCGCCGTTCTTGAATTGACTGCCGTTATTGCCCTTCCTATTCCTGTTATGCCCTCGGGATATTCAGGTCCGCCGTTATCAATGGCCGTTGTGACACCCGGCTCTATAGGTCCTGTGGGCACGGCCGTATCAGGTTCGCTGGCCGCTTCCGTTTCCACCACTGCCTCAGGAAGTGTCTCCTGTGGTATGCTCGTTTCAGCATTTGCCTCAGTGAAACCGAATCCTGACATTACAGAAACAACAGCCGCTATAATTAAAGCTATGGCCATTAACGCAAGGGCCACGGCGTAAACATTTATCTTTTTACATATTTCCTTAAGCTTTTCCATATCATCACCATCCATGAAGACAGTTTCTTCGCTTACATAATAATACATTGGCGCACAATACGTTTTACAAAAACCTTACATAATACTTCCAAATACTGTGGTGTAATTAATAATTCGTAAAAATTAGCACTCAGTACTTGCGATTGCTAATAATCGTGGTATAATGTCAAAAGAACTTTTGAAAAGAAGGTGATTTATAATGAAACAGTTTAAGGCAGAATCCAAAAGACTTCTTGATCTGATGATCAACTCCATCTATACCCACAGGGAGATATTTCTCCGTGAGATAATTTCCAATGCTTCCGATGCCATCGACAAGCTTCTCTTCATTTCACTTACTGATGAAAATGTAAAAATGAAGAAAAAAGATGCCTGCATAAAGATTTCCGTTGATAAGGACGCCCGTACCGTTACAGTAAGTGATAACGGAATCGGTATGAACGAAAAAGAGCTCGAGGAAAATCTCGGAGTCATTGCAAGCTCCGGCACGGGTAAATTCCGTGACGAGGTCAGCGACGGTAATGACCGAAAGAAAAAGACAGGAAAGAACGGACCGGAAGAACTCATCGGCCAGTTTGGCGTAGGCTTTTATTCCGCTTTCATGGTAGCCGATAAAATCACCGTGCTCACGAAAAAGTATGGTGAAGAAAAGGCATACAGATGGGAATCCGAAGGTATTGAAGGTTACACCGTAAACGAATGTGAAAAAGAATCTGTCGGTACCGATGTCATCATGCACATCCGTGAGGACGGTGACGAGCCGGGTGAATACTCACAGTATCTGGATAACTATACGTTAAAGAACCTTGTAAAGAAATACTCCGATTACATCCGTTTCCCTGTTAAGATGGAAATGCCGCACTCAAGAAAAAAGGAAGGTTCCTCCGATGAGAATCCCGAGTATGAGACAGTCAGTGAACTTGAGACCCTCAACTCAATGGTGCCCATCTGGCAGAGAAGAAAGAGCGACGTAAAGGAAGAAGAATACAGTGATTTCTATACACGCACGTTCCATGACATGGAGAAGCCGCAGAAGACGATTGCCCTTTCAGTTGAAGGAAACGTGACATATAAGGCGCTTCTTTTCATTCCCGGAAAGATGCCCGCCAACTATTTCACTGAGGATTTCGAGCCCGGTCTCCAGCTTTATTCAGCCGGTGTGATGATAATGGACAAATGTAAGGACCTGCTTCCGGAATGTTTCAATTTCGTACGTGGTGTCGTTGATTCGCCTGATCTCTCACTCAACATATCCCGTGAACTTTTACAGCATGACAGACAGTTAAAGCTCATAAGGGACAAACTTGAAAAGAAGATAAAGACTGAACTTGAAAACATGCTCAAGAATGAACGTGAGGAATATGAGAAATTCTGGAAGAACTTCGGAAGACAGATCAAGGCATGTTCCATCAATAATTACGGGATGGAAAAGGAAAAGCTTCAGGACCTCCTCCTCTTCTACTCTTCAAAGGAAAAGAAGCTCATCACGCTTTCAGAGTATGTGGATGCCATGAAGGAAAACCAGAAATACATCTACTATGCCGCAGGCGAGACCGTTGAATCCATTGACTCAATGCCGCAGACTGAAATCATTAAGGAAAACGACATGGATATTCTCTGTTTCACCGATAAGGTGGATGAGTTTGTGGCTGACATGTTCAGAAATTACAGGGAAAAGGATTTCCGTTCCGCATTAAACGATGATCCGGAGCTTACAAAGGAAAAAGAAGGCGAGGAAAAGCCGGATGCGGAAGTTGTATACAGTGACAGCATCAAATACCTTAAGGAGACACTTGCCGGCAAGGTAGATGAAGTCAAGGCTTCAAAACGTTTAAAGACTCATCCCGTATGTCTTTCAAGCGGTGAGGACGGCCTGACATTTGAGATGGAAAGATACTTTAAGGCAGTGCAGCCCGAGATGGGAATGAAGGCAAAGAGGATTCTTGAAATCAACACGGAGCATCCCGCATTCAAGGCTTTTGACGCGGCAAGAATTGCAGAACCCGAGAAAGCCGCTAAGTACGCTGAGATTTTCTATTCACAGGCCCTTCTGATAGCAGGTTTCCCGCTTGATAATCCCACCGAGTATACTGACCTGATCACTTCCCTCTGGGTTTGATCCCGAAAAGCGAAATAACTGCCCCTAAGGCAATGAAAAGGTCCGCAAGGTTGAACACGATTCGGCTGAGCGGGCCTTTTTTTACATGGATGTAATCAACCACATGCCCCAGTCTCTTACGGTCATAGATGTTTGACAGTGCACCGCCCACGACAAGGCTTCCGCCGATGATTCCCGCAGTGTCATCACTGTCCCTTGTGGCGGTATAGAGAATTGACGTGGCCGCTGCCGCTGCAGGGGCCATATTGACAATTTTCCTGTTGTCCCTCATGGCACCCATTACAAGGCCGTCATTATACTTTTTTTCAAATTCGACGTCTTCCCCGATAACATCGTGCGGAAAAACCTCTTCCGGCTGCATCTCGATACTTGACTTAAAAAGCTGGTCAGTCACAAAAGCTCCGGCCCCGATAAGAATTCCACTTATCCTTTTATGATTTAAACAGAACCTTGCGGCTTTTGCCGCATTTGAAATTTTCTTAACCTTCATGGATACTGCCTCGAAAGCCTTTCAACTGTTTCATGTATGCGTTTTGTTACATTATCAGGACCTGTTATCCTTATTCCGTCACCCAGCGAAAACACCCAGGAAATGAACTGTTCACTGACCGCCACGGTAACACGGACCCTGAAGTGATCCTCATCGACAGGCATGATGAATATGTCGTGTCCGAACCTGTCTATGAGCATTCCGGCAAAGCGGTTTTCCGCCTCTATCGTTACGTTCTCCTCTTCGCCCTTGAACATGGAAAATGTCATTTTGGCGTATGAGCCCATGTCAATCTTTTCGAAGCTTTCCCTGCCCTCGCGATTTTCATCAGTGACACTAAGCTCCAGTATCTTGTCTACCCGGTAATGCTTAATCATCCCGTCAAACGCCACCAGATAGTAGTACTCGTCATCCCATAAAAGTGCCCACGGGCTTACCGTGTAGAATGCACCTCCGTGCCTGAGTTCCCTTTCCTTTTTCCGGTTCCACTGGAAATAGCGGAACTTTATCTTCCTGTCGTCGGCGATAGCCTGATGTATACTGTCTACAGTATAAAGCACGCCTTCATTGACAGTCTTCACCCTTCCGGAAATGACTATCTCACGGTTCAGTTCCTTTGCCTCTTCCCTTGAGGTAAGACCTTCGAGCTTTTTGACCAGCTCCTTGGACTTCTTTTCCGAAATAAACTTTGAGGCCAGTACCGAATCAACGAGAAGTTTCAGTTCAGGAAGTTCAAACTTTCTGCTTCCGATATAATAGGAGAAATACCTGCCGCGCTTTTCACCGATAATGTCCAGTCCGAAGGCCCGAAGGTCCTCGATGTCCGTATAAAGTCCCTTTCGCTCTGCTTCAATGCCGTAATCAGAAAGCCTGCTGATGATTTCATTCATCATAAGGGCGTGTTCCTCGTCGGTCTCCTCAAGAAGCACCTTCGCAAGGTATAAAATCTTCAGTTTCTGCGGACCTTTTGCCATTAACTTTTATTCCTCCGGGAAAAGGATCTTTTTGAAAAGCTTTTCCGCGGTATCAGCACCCAGTACCTTTATCATCTTTTCTGCTGCCGCCCCGCCTTTATTAAGGAATCCGTCGGAGATTTCCGAAATCTTTACAGCCTTTTCCGAAACACTGCAGTTCTCGCTGTAGGTAATGCACTTAATGTAAGTATCAAGGTAAGATTCCAGCATCTCGGTGCCCTCATCCTCTTTTCCCTTTATGTTTTTGGCAACTGAACCCTTAAGAAGAATGCCGTTGTACCATCCTCCCTCATAATCAGAATCCGGTATCTTCTCAACTCCCTCGGAAAGAGTCACGAACTGCCTGTATCCCTGCTTTTCAAGCCCTGTGTCAAAAAGATTAATGCTCAGCGAATCTGAGGAAAGCTTTTTCACCCTGTCAAACATCAAAAGAGGCGCGTCCTTATGTAAAGGCAGGAAGATGCCTGCCTCGGTGTTTTTTCCAAAAGAGCCGCTAACGCGGATGATGCAGCAATAGCCCACGTTGTCTATCCTGTAGGAAGTGATCCTGTAAGAATCAGCACCCTTCTTAAAGCCTGAAAAGGATCCGGTATCACGGTAACGGAGCGTATACTCCCTGCAGAAACGGTCATAAAACTGATCAGCGAATGAATACTTCTTTTTCATATGATTTAACCCCTTTTACAATTCTTCAAAGCAGATGTCCATGTCGACATCACCCTCGATTCCCTTTACCTTTCCGCTGCTGGTGTACTGCCAGTATGAATAATAATAGGGATAATAGAAGTCGCTTGTATAGCTTGCATACCACTTGTCTGAATCCTCAAGCTCTTCAGTATTAATGAGCATGAGCGCTGTCTCAAAATTATAATAAAGCATCGGACGGTATCCCGCTGCCCTTACCTTTTCAGTGAAATGTCTGGCAAGCGCCGTTCTCTCTGCTGCCGAAAGACTGTCAGCCCTGCCGGTTCCTCCCTCAGTAAGCTCAATGTCCAGCACTATCGGGCCCTTCATGTCATACGGCTTTACCGTTTCTAAAAGCAGGTCAATCTCCTCGTCAAGCTCTGCCTCATTAAGAGCCTGCGAGAAAAGATAAGCCCCTGTCTCTATGCCATGCTCCCCTGCGCCTTTGGCGTTATCGTTAAAGCATGTGTCAACGACCAGCTTTCCGCTTTCGTATCCGCGGTACACGGCACGTATGATGGCAAACTCCACGTTGTCTTCCTTTACCTTTGCCCAGTCGATTGTGCCCTGATGTGAGGAAACGTCGATTCCCTTATGGGACACCACCTTTCCTTTTTCCACATACTGCCACTCACCGGAAGGAAGCACCTTCACATTCTCCTTTTTCCGGTTGTGCATCTTCAAGTCATAATTAAGGGGATAGAACGTATAGCTGTTTCCTGAATATACGATCAGGTAGTTTTTAAAGCTCTGCCTTAAGGCTGTCGTGACTCCCGTTCCTGAAGCAAGGTTGTCCTTCAGGGTCTTCATGGCTTCGCTTTCCTCGATTACTATGGGCTGCCTGCTGTATTCAAACTGTTTCTTTACCGCATTATATGCTATCAGATATGATACTATTCCCGCCAGTATGCCGGTCACCAGTACCGTTATAATGACAGTTTTCCATGGAAATCTTTTTTTTCTTGATTTTTTCTCTTTTTCCTGCATCAGTTTTCCTTTCAATCAGAAACCCAGTTTCTGCTTATTGCTGACTATATACCTTTTAAGCACCCAGCCGAAAACGCCGCATGAAACAAACTCTCCTGCAAACACTGAAAGTGCAATGAGTATCCGGCCCGCCTTTATTCCGTACACAAATACCTGAAGGGCCGTGACGGTTAACGTGTTTAAAAGTATGGGCGGAAGGAGCGAGAGCAGCGTCCCGGAGAAATTGCGTGCGTCCTTAAGGACATACTTCCTTAAAGCCCTTGTCCCGATGGCTCCAAGAAGTGTCGCAAGCGATCCGAACACTATGTCAGGCAACGCACAGCCGGTAATTATGTTTGCAAGGATGCATCCTGCAAAGAGTCCCGGGATTGCGGCCGGAGTGAATGCCGGCAGTATGCACAGGGCCTCTGAAAGTCTTAACTGAACTGCCCCGCTTGCCAGTCCGAATGCAAAACTTACAAGTGTAAGAAGGACATAAAGCCCGGCTGTCACGCCCCCGGTTACAATGTTTTTTATGCCGTCATTTCTCATTAATGCATGAGCCTCCGATAAACTCCCTGATTACGGAATTTCTGGGCACAATGTCTGCCGGAAGCGTGAGAACGAAACTTAAGAACTTAAGAAGCCTTCTCGCCTCGGTATACTCGGGTTCTCCCCTCCCTATACCGAAAAGCAGGGGCTCCACATAACCCTTCAGTACTGAAAGCTCATAAATCAGTGCGGAGTTAATGACCACGTCCGCATTATCCTGATATGGGAAAATGTTTTCTTCCTCTCCCTTCCTGACTTCTCCCCACTGCGAAATAGTCTGCTCCGCCGTATAGCCGCGCGTCCTGTTATCACGGATTATACGCCTTAAAAGCCTGCACTCAGATGTGGGTATGGGATTAAGCGCATCTACCGAAAGGGGAGTAAGTGCGGAAACATAGATTCTGAACTTGTTTTCCTCCGGGATCTTTTCTGAAAACAGGGGATTGAGGCAGTGAATTCCTTCTACTATAAGAACCTTTTTCTCGGAAAGTGACATCTTTCTGCCTGTATACTCCCTCTGCTGTTTTGCAAAGTTATATGTGGGCATTTCCACGGTCTCACCATTCAGAAGCTTCGTCATGTCACTGTTGAAAAGTTCAGTGTCAACGGCCCTTATGGATTCAAAGTCAAACTTGCCGTTCGGAAGACGCGGCCTTTCGTCGCCTCCGAAGAAATAGTTGTCCGCGGAGATGATCTGCGGGTCAAGGCCGTATGCGCGGAGCTGTATTGCAAGCCTGTATGCGGTAGTCGTCTTTCCCGAACTTGAGGGTCCTGCAAGGAAGACGAATTTGATCTTTTTTTCAGCTATCGCAAGTGCCACATCTCCGATACGTTTTTCAAAGATGGCTTCCTGCATAAGTATGAGGTTATCAGCCTTTCCAAGGCATATCGCGTCATTGAGGTCCATAAGGCTTTCAATTCCGATATCCTCCGCCCATGTCTGTCCGCTTGACTGTACCTTGAAAAGCGGTCCTGCCGGCTTTATCTCACAGAGGGATGAAAAATCATCTTTTTGGGGGAACTGCAGAAGTGCACCGCCCTCAAACGGTATTAGGTCAAAGTTCCTGATACATCCCGCGCTCACACACAGCTGCCCCATGAAATATTCATGAAAACCTGCCAGGGAATAATAGTTGATCTTTGAACTTATCCTGTAATCAAGTCCGTGAGCTGCCTTTTTAAACCCGCTTTCACTAAGGAACCTCACCGCGTCACAGACATTGACAAAGTGCTTTTCAACAGGAATGTCAAGTGCCTTGTAGGTTTCCATTTTCGACTTAAGCTTCTGGCAGAATTTGTCAGATATCCTCTTTCCCTTAAGTCTTATGAAGTAATTCCCGTTATATGAAAATTCGACATTTAGGTTTTCAATGTTTCCGAGCTCCTCATATACCGCCTTGAAAAGCATGAGGCAGGCCGTCCTCTTATAGGCTCCGGAGCCCTCCTCATCGGCATAGGTAAGAAACTTTACCTCAGCCCCGTCAGGAACCTCGTTAAAAAGTTCATAAACAGTGCTGTCCGTAACATTGTATGCAAGATAAACGTCACTGTCATAACTGCCTGAAAAGGCTGTGGCAGCATCAAGATATGAAGAACCGTCCCTTAATACGACTTCTTTATCACAGCAGGTCACCTTGATCATTTTATTTCCCCTCCCTGGTAAACGGTCTTTCCGGACTCAACAGAATGTGTAAGCCATACGTTACCGCCGATCACGCAGTTATCACCGATATACACGTCTCCGCCCAGTATGGTGGCTCCTGCGTATATGACTACATTGTTACCGATATTAGGATGTCTCTTTATGCCCTTTACAAGCGTTCCGTCATCATTTACCGGGAAGCTCTTTGCGCCGAGGGTGACGTGCTGGTAGAGTTTCACGTTTTCACCGATGACGGTCGTCTCACCGATTACGACACCTGTTCCGTGGTCAATGAAGAAATGCTTTCCAATTGTTGCTCCGGGATGTATGTCAATTCCCGTCTTACGGTGCGCATACTCACTCATGAGACGTGCAACGACAGGAAGCCCCATAAGATAAAGTTCATGTGCTATCCTGTGTGTGCCTATTGCAAAGAAGGCGGGATATGCAAGTATTATCTCATCAACAGCCTTGGCGGCCGGGTCGCCCTCGTAACCTGCCAGAACGTCCGTCAGTAATAGTTCATAAACCTTCGGAAGCCTGTCAACCAGCATGAGGCACTTTTCATCAGCTTCCTTCTCAGGCATTTCCTTTAGAAGTGCCCTTGACAGAAGCGTACAGCCTTCGTTCAGGTAATGTGTCCTGACATTTTCATTCCATTCCGGCTGTTCCGGGTACCTGGCATAGCTCGGGAACATGGCATCAAGGAAATAAAGAAGCGCTTTTTCGATGTTTCCCTGATACCCTTCATAATTCACGTTAAAATTTTCAGTAGCTGCTTCAGTCAGTTCAAAAAGCCTGTCTGCAGCCGTTTCAATTATCCTGTTTTTCATGTCATTCCATCCAAAATCAGTAAAGATCTGAAGAAAGGTAGCGGTCTCCCGAATCGGGGAGCATCACAACTATGTTCCTGTTTCTGTATTCAGGACTGCCGCCCACCCTGACTGCGGCAGCAAAAGCCGCTCCCGAGGTGATTCCGGTCATGATTCCCTCTGTCCTCCCAAGGAATCTGGCTCCCTCAAAAGCCTCCTCCTCAGTTATGGTGATGATTTCATCAATTATGCTGCGGTCAAGAACCTTTGGTACAAAGTTTGCACCTATTCCCTGAAGTCCGTGCGGTCCCGCGGTTCCCTTTGAAAGAAGCGGCGACTTTGCCGGCTCTACTGCAATTATCCTTACATCCGGATTCTTTTCCTTTAAATACCGCCCTGTTCCGGTTATGGTTCCGCCGGTTCCGACACCCGCTATGAAAACATCAACTGTCCCGAAAAGATCCTTCCATATCTCAGGTCCTGTAGTCCTGTAGTGTGCCATTGCATTAGCCGGATTTTCAAACTGGCCGGCCTCAAAACAGCCGGGATATTCTTCCTTTACCCGGGCCAGTTTCTCCAGTGAGCCTGCCATTCCCTTCCTGCCGTCAGAAAGAACCACCTCGGCACCATACGCCTTCATCAGGGTTATCCTTTCCTTACTCATTGTATCAGGCATTATGATGATGGCCTTATATCCCCTTGCGGCAGCCACAGAGGCAAGTCCTATACCTGTATTTCCGCTTGTCGCCTCAACTATGACACCGCCCGGTTTAAGAAGTCCCCTTCTTTCAGCATCTTCAATTATTTCCCTGGCTGCCCTGTCTTTTGCACTTCCTGTCGGATTCATGAATTCCAGCTTTGCAAAGACATGTGCCTCCAGACTTTTTTCTGTTTCAGTATTCGTTAATTCTAAAAGGGGAGTTCCCCCAATTGCTTCATCAATTGAACTGTAAAGCATTATTTAGCCTCCTGCGTAAAAAACCTCACTATGATTATAACCTAAAAGAGCCTGTTTTTCCATATTCAAATTTGGTTGCAATTGCAACATACAATAGTAAAGAAAGGTTATATACTTCCGTCAGAATAAAAAGGAGGTCAGAAAAATGATTAAAAAAATCTTTTCCATATTACTCGCAGTTTCATTAATGATATCAGCCATGGGATGTGCCAAAAAGGCGGAGGATGACGTGAACATCCGCATTGCAGGATTAAAGGGCCCCACATCCATAGGTCTCGTAAAGGTAATGGACGAAGGCGGAAACGGGAAATATGAGTTTTCCCTTCACGGTTCAGCTGACGAAGTTACCCCGAAACTTGTAAAAGGTGAACTTGACATGGCAGCCGTACCTGCAAACCTTGCATCGGTACTTTACAACAACACGGACGGAGAGGTAATTCTCCTTGCCATCAACACACTGGGTGTGATATACATAGTTGATAAAGGAATGGACATAAAAAATGTCTCTGACTTAAAGGGACAGACGGTTTACGCTACCGGCAAGGGATCAACTCCCGAATATGCCCTGAGATTCATCCTTTCAGAAAACGGAATAGATCCCGATAAGGATGTTACGCTTGAGTTCAAATCAGAGCCCACGGAAGTCGTGTCGATTCTTTCTTCACAGGACACCGGGGTTGCCATGCTGCCCCAGCCTTACGTGACGGTTGCACAGACAAAAGTCGAGGGGCTTACCGTTGCAATCGATCTTACAAAAGCCTGGAATGACCTTAATAACGGAAGCCAGCTGATAACCGGGGTCCTTGTTGCCAGAAAGAGCTTTGTGAACGAGCACCCTGAAGCAGTCAGGAAATTCCTTTCGGAATACAAAGGCTCCGTGGAATATGTCCTTTCAGATACAAAAGGCGCCGCGGCACTCTGCGAAAAATATGACATCGTAAAGTCCGCAATCGCTGAAAAGGCAATACCTTACTGCAACATAACATTTATCTCCGGAGAGGAAATGAAGGCTCCCCTTTCAGGGTACCTTGGAACCCTCTTCACCCAGAATCCCAAGGCTGTGGGCGGAAAGCTTCCGGGCGATGACTTTTACTACACTGCTAAATGAAAGAACTCTCTCCTAAATTTAAAAAACTGACTGCAGTACTGCTGCTCCTGTGCATCTGGCAGGGAGCAGCAATGCTCCTTGATAAGAAGATTCTTCTGGCATCTCCTTTGTCAGTATTAATGAGGCTTTTCACCATCTGGAGGGAAGCAGGATTTTTAAGGGCGGCTGCCTTTTCCTTCATCCGTATTGCGGGCGGATTTCTCATAGCTTTCATTCTCGGTTCCCTTCTGGCAGTGTGTGCCGGCAGGTTTCCCATGGTTGAGACACTGCTGTCACCACTTATGGCTACCGTGAAATCAGTTCCCGTGGCATCATTCATAATTATCGCCCTTATATGGCTCTCATCGTCACAGCTTTCTGTTTTCATATCATTCCTGATGGTTCTTCCAATCATATATAACAACTGTCTGGCAGGAATAAAGAGCATTGATAAAAAGATGCAGGAAATGGCTGATGTCTTCCGTCTTCCCTTTGGAAAGAGATTCTTCTTCATCTGGCTTCCGTCAATAAAGCCGCACATTTTTTCAGCAAGCCGTACGGCCCTGGGAATAGCCTGGAAGTCAGGCATAGCGGCAGAAGTCATAGGTATCCCGGCCGGATCCATCGGTGAAAAGCTTTACGAGGCAAAGGCATATCTGAACACCGTAGACCTCTTTGCGTGGACGGTCATCATAGTTGCACTCAGTTTCCTCTTTGAGAAACTGTATATTAAATTATTGGAACATTTTTATAATAGAATAGAAAATATTTGATTTATGAATAATATTTCTGTTGTAAACGAACAAAATTCAATATTAGTGTCACATCTGTCAAAAAGCTTTGGCGAAAAAAAGGTTCTTGATGACCTCTCGCTGTCATTTCCTTATGAAAAAATCACATGTATCATGGGAAAGAGCGGCTGTGGAAAAACGACACTCCTGAACATACTTCTCGGTATCGAAAAACAGGACTCCGGCACTGTGACCGGCATTCCCAAAAAGGTTTCGGCAGTTTTTCAGGAGGACCGCCTCTGCGAGGACTTCAAGGTCATCACAAATATAAAAATGGCCACAGGAAGGCCCGAAAATGAAATACTCTCCTGTCTTTCCGGATTAATGATGAAAGAAAGCGCCAATACCAAGGTTAAGGAACTTTCCGGAGGAATGAAACGGAGGGTGGCAATAGCCCGTGCGCTCCTTTCTGAACACGATCTCCTCATAATGGATGAGCCGATGAAAGGCCTTGACACCGAAACAAGAAAAAAAACAGCCTCCCTCATCAGGGAGACCGCAGGTACAATGATAATAGTCACTCACGATGAAGCCGAGGCTGAACTTCTCGGGGCCGGCATCATCCGATTATCCTGAAGGAATTTTTGTAATAATCAATGATTCCTTCTTTTTTCATTTTTGAAAGCTCCCTTGAAAGGGCACTTCTGTCTGTTCCAAGATAAGCCGCCATGTCCTCACGGCTCAGCGGAATCTCAAATGTCTTTCCCGATGACGCACCCGGGTATTCCGAAAACATTGTTTTGAGCTTTTCCCTTATTGAAAGTTTTGAAAGGATCTGTATCCTTTCATTCATCATGAGGGTCCTTTGTGCAAGCATGGAAGTAAAGCGCAGTAAGATATCGCACTCCTCCTCTCCACGGGCATTACTGAGATTCACACAGTCAAGGCACAGTATTTCGGACGGCACGGCGGCGCAGATATAGATGGGTGACTCTTTTCTCAGGAAACAGAGCGATTCGCCAAAGGATCTGCCCGTTTCAACAGTTGCCATCACCATATGGCTCCCGTCAAGTTCGTCCATATACACCTGTACAACACCTGAAAGCACGAACCCGAAAAAATTCATGCTGTCAGTGGTCCTTTTAATGAACTCTCCCTTTTCATAATGCCTGATTTTCGCTTTATAAAAGGAAAGGGCATGGCAGAGTCTCTCCTCTGTCATCCCCTTAAAAAGCGGACTGCGCATCAGGATCAGTTTTTCATCTCCCGTCAGTTCCCGCATTTTGCCCTTTCCAGCCTGAATTCAACTGAACTTCTGAGATACTTTGTGTACTCCTCGTCCTGACTCATTTCCTTTCCGTGAACATCAGAAAGCTTTGCCACAGGACGTCCGTTTACATACTGAAGCTTAATGACGATGTTGAGAGGCTCGACCTTGGTGTCGTTGGCTACAAACGTTCCGATGCCGAATGCGACCTTTACCCTGTCCTTAAAGTAATCATAGATTTTCTGGGCCTTGTCAAAATTGAGGCTGTCAGAGAACAGGAGCTGTTTCGTCCTGGGATCAACCCCAAAGCTCTCATAATGCTTAATGATCTTCTCGCCCCATACAAAGGGATCACCGCTGTCGTGGCGCACACCTGAATAGTTGTTCACGAATGACCTGTTAAAGTCAAGAAGGAACAGGTCAGTCGTTATCGTATCGGTGAGAGCCGTTCCGTTATCGCCGTCATACTCCCTGTACCAGTCCTTCATTGCACAGTGGTTCGTGTATGCAAGCGGGATGGAATCAATTCCCTGATACATCTGTACAAACTCATGCGCATACGTTCCGATGGGAGTAACGTTATACTTCTTAGCAAAGTATACGTTTGAAGTACCAACACAGTTTTTGGTTTCCGTGCAGAAACGCTTGATTACAATGTCCTCCCACTCCCTTGAGAGGCGGCGCCTTGCACCGAACTCAGCGAACTTGAAGGTATATGTTCCGTCGTTGAATGCATTTATCTTTGCGTTCAGCTTTTCCCACGCGGACTGTCTGAGCTCCTCATAGTCATAAGCCATCCTGAAGTATACCTCATTGATGATTTCCAGAAGATATATCTCAAACTGCATTGCTGAGAAAAGTGGACCCTTTACAACAACGGAAAGAACTCCTTCGTCTGAAAGGGATGTTGTAACATACTCACGAAGCGGATGCCAGAGCTTAAGGAACTCCACATAGTCATCCTTTATGAAACGTATGGAGCGGAGATACTGAAGTTCATCCGCCTGAAACCTCAGTGAACACAGGTGATCAATCTGCGCATTGATTTCCTCAAACATTTCCTTTGTGAAAATGATGCCTTCATTCCTGCACTTGAAAAAATACTCACCTGAAAGGTTGGTATGAGTATGGAAGATGACCTGATCCATATTGAATTTATAAAGATCAGTGTCAAGAAGTGATATTACGATGGGTTCAAGTTTCATAGGTCTGCTCCGTTTCTTAAATGCTGTCTGTATCTAAATTGTCATGCGAGCTTAAGACAATCTCCCTAAGCTCATCATAGCGTTCATGTATGGCAGGATTTACATAGCCCTTCCATTTTTCCCTGTCATCCTTCAAAAACATCTCCCTCATTCCCGAGGCTGAAATATCTATGGATTTTGGAACATACAGTTCCGATATTGCCAGTTCCTTAGCATTGTCAAACCAGTCTATTCTCCTGCTTTCCTTACCTGAAATAAGGATGTCCGGGTATTTTCCAAACCGTTTCTTCACGTTTTCCAGGACGTAGTCACCCCACGCCGGAACGTTGCCGATTCCCAGATCAGGAAGGGGGAACACTTTAACCCTGTTCCCAAACACCGTTTCCAGTATGTCCCTTCTTAGTTCATAGGAAAACGGGTTCTTATTAGTACCTGACTCCTGGGATGATCCGACAAAGATTCCCACTTCGTCACAGAGCTCACATGCCTTATCGATGATCATCTCGTGACCGGAATGCAAAGTCTGGAAACGCCCTACAAGTATCCCAAGACCATACGGTTTCTTTTTCTTCATTGTCATTCCGCCTTTACAGGTATCTGCGGGTCAAACTGAGGCATCAGCTGGAGTTTGAACAGGTTTGCCTTATGCTTTCTGTCGATAAGTTTTTTCGTTTCCTCATCATCTATTTCTCCGGTCCGGATGTACCTGTCAAGGACGGCATATGTAAACCCGAGGTTATCCTCATCTGTCTTACCACAAAGTCCGTCAATCGGAACCTTGTCAACCAGGACGTCAGGAAGACCGAGTTCCCTGCCCACAGCTTTTACCTCCTGAACAGTCAGATGGCTGCACGGGCTGAAATCTCCTACTGAATCACCATACCTGGTTGAATATCCGACCCAGTCCTCTGAAAGATTGCATGTGTTTGCAACCCTGCCATTATTACTCTGTGAAACGGCATACACGGTGGCCATGCGGATACGCGGCGGAAGGTTCTGCACTGACTGTGCCGAAAGCTCGAAAGGAACCGCTTTTGTAAGTCCGTCCACTGCATCCTTAATGTTTATTATGTAATGTCTTATTCCGAGATGATTAACAAGGAGCTTTGCCATGTCAATGTCAGCCTGCTCACCGTTTGGCATCAGCACGCCTATGACACGGTCCTTTCCCAGTGCCTCAACACAGAGTGCGGCAACAACGGAACTGTCCTTTCCTCCGGAAATTCCAAGCACTGCATTGCAGCCGGGGCCGTTATTCTCAAAAAAGTCCCTTATCCAGAGAACACATTCTTCTTTTACTTTTTTTGCGTCAAACATATTTTACCTCCAAAATTAAAGTTTATTATAACCCCAACAATGCATTTAGTCCATAAAAGTCACATTTTTCACAGCCCGGCCAGGGTTTTTGCCACAAAAGGCCGCTTCACCCTCATGGCACCGACCGGGCAGAATTCCTGGCAGCAGAAACATCTGATACACACATTCCTGTCAATGAACGGCTTTTTATCCTTTATCAGGATTGCTTTTGCGGGGCATACATCTGCACACTTTCCACATCCTATACAGATTTTTGTCTCGCACCCGGGCCTTGACTGCAGGATTTTTTTGGCCACAGGAACCATGAACTTCGGCATGAATCTTCCGTGAAAATCAATTTCCTTCACCCTGTCATTTAATTCAAAGTCCGGAACGGTATATGAAGAAAAATCATTTTCAGAATCAGGAGACCATAAGTTTCTTTCAAATGCCGCCTTCACTGTAGGAACTGAAAGGGGATCAATGCCCATTACCGTGGCACATGCGGCATCCAGGCCATACGGGTCTTTAGATGCAAGCAGAACGCCTATTTCCCTCGGCGTTCCGAATGTCGGTCCGTTTCCTTCCATTCCAATTACCGCGTCAGTAATGTAAAGAGAAGGCTTAAGGAACTCATTGATGTCGATAAGCATGTCAGCGAACGCCTGATGATCAGGAAAACGGTAATGGTACTCTATTTTTTCCGTTCCCGGAATTGCCCCGAAGAAGTTCTTGACATTGGCTGACATCTTCATCATGCCGTGAGTTTTAAGCTTGCACACCCCGATTATGGCGTCACACTCCGTAAGCCATGAAGTATACGAAATGCTTTTCAGGACCCTGGCATCCGGAAATGATGCCTTTTTTATGCCTGTATCATAATTAAGTGTCAGTTCACCGCCTGTAAGCCCGGAAAGCCTGTAACTGTGTTTCAGTGCACCTTCGTTAAAAGGTCCGCCGGGGCTGTCACCTATTACAGGAATGCCTCCGCGCTCCCTTATCATTACGGACAGAGCCTTAAGTACTTCAGGATGTGTGGTCACGGCCTTTTCAGGAGACGCGCCGGTCACAAGGTTCATTTTTACTGCAACCTTCATGCCGGGCTTAATAAAAGAAAGTCCGTCAAAAGGTTCAAGCAGCGAAGAAAGAGCCGCATGTACATTTTGCGGCTCATAATCATTTAATTTTTCAACTGTGATCAGTTCTTTCATTCGAGAATGGTAATCCTTCCCTCAACATGTGCATCAAGTCCTGATGAGTTTGCAAGAAGTTCCTCATAAATTCCGCAGCAGGATGTACCAATCATTCTGGGGCGCATGTTCTTTGATACCTCCTCTATGGGAACATCAAAGAAGTCAGAGAAGTTATTATAGTGGAAGTTCTGGATGCCCAGCTTCAGCTCATCGTCATCCTCTATCTCCCGTCCCATAAATGAGAATTCCAGAAACTCCTGTCGGCTTCTTGACCAAACGAAATGGCATCCTTTCGAGAACTGGTAGAACTCCGTGTGTGCACCCTCCTGGAAGGCTTCCTCCCTGAAAATGTGGGAAACCATGTGCCGGAACTGTTCTCCGGTCACCTTTACCATATATAGTTCATCGTCATACGGGAAAAATTCCTTTAAATCCTGAAGATGTACAATGGGGCCGAGCTTTGGAAGTCTTAAACTTCCTGATCCAAGCACCATGATGTCAAAACTTGAACCGTCCTGCATCACGTCTGCAAACAGATTTCCAAGTTCGGTTTCCTGATAACGGTCAGGATGTGTAAGTTCCCTTTCAAATGTCGTCACCACCCTTGAATACTTTTCATCAGTATGTGACTTGTAATCACTGAGTGCCCTTGAAAGGCGTCTGTTCTCCTGACAGGTATCCGCTGTGATGGGAACCATATGATAATTAAACGCCTTTAATTCCGGTTTATCAGTACAGTCAAAGGTAAGGTCGATGCGTCCGATCTGTCCTGTACCGCTACCTGCCTGAACAATGGGAATACCGTTTTCATACACGGGATTATTAAGCAGCGTATGTGTATGGCCTCCGATTATCAAGTCCACGCCCCATTCAGGACGGAGAAGTTTTGCAAGCTCCTTATCATTTTCAAAACCAATGTGCGTAAGAAGGATGGTGTAGTCAACATCAGTTGTCTTATACGTATCACAGATGACGCCTATCTCATGGGCCGCCTCATTGACATCAACAAAGGAACCGATTATTCCCTCACTCTTTGTGGAAGCTAAAACTTCATCAGTAATGATTCCGATGAACATGATTTTAATCCCGTCACAGTCAATGACCTCGTACGGCTCAAAAAGGCGTACATGATTTGTCTTTATAAAAAGATTGGCATTGATGATTGGAAACCTGGCACATTTTTCCACGAAAAGAAGATGCGCAAGGCCGTAATCCACCTCATGGTTTCCGAGTGTCACTACGTCAGGATTTAACAGGTTCATGAGTTCAATGGTAGAAAGACCTTTAAACTCACTGTCAATTATGGAACCTTTAAACATGTCTCCGGCTATGGCGAAAATTGTATTCTTTTCTTTTTTCCTGACACTGTTCACATAACCGGACATATAGGCCAGACCTCCTGTCTGGACCATGTCCTTTTCTTCCGGAAGAAACGCACCATGTATGTCATTTGAATGAAGTATTGTTACTTTCGTTTCCTTTTTCATAGTTCCCCCACTTTTCTCTCTCAAATGTCAAAACAGGCCTGCCGCATGGCAGACCTGCTGAAAACTTATTCTTTCTCAAGCTTAAGGGTCTTTGTTGTAAGGTCACAGACTTCTGTGGGGCCATAGTACTGAATGGCACCGGGATATGTATAACAGGTCTCAACTGCCCACTGTGCCCTTCTTTCCTCAAAGTATCTGAAAGGCTTTCCGTTAAGATCAACAAGGGCCTTCTTTATAACGGGCTTATCCTCACCGTGTCTTCTTTCCATGTTCATCATCTTTGTGATGGGCATTCCGCCTGCCACCCACTCCTCTGCGGGCTTTGAAAGATTTGAAACCTTTGAAAGGTATCCTGTATAGCCGTACTGGATGAGCATGAATGCATTGTATCCAAGTGAATAGCAGTAGTCAGCATCGAAGTTTGACGGGAATGCGCATCTTCCCTCATATCCGAGGAAGTGATGAAGTGCATTGAACTTTCCGTTATACTTTCCTTCTTTTCTTCTTGCTTCAAGCTTGTCCTTTACCATCGCTGAGAAGAGCTTTTCTGATTCAATAAGAGATACCTGTACGTTGCCATGGGGATCTCTCTCAAGGAAAAGCTGCTGCTGAATGCTCTGGGGAAGGATTGCAAATACTTCCATTGACTCCTTTGTAAGTCCGTTTTCAATGAAAGCATACTTTTCAGCCCATGTGGGAAGTGCGTTGAAAGCCTCAGCCTTTGTGCCTGCAAGAAGCTCATTGATTTCATGAATCAGGACTGCAAACTCGGGAACGAATTCAACAACGCCCTCGGGAATGATTGCCACGCCGAAGTTCATTCCATTTGCAGCACGTGCTGCAACAGAATCAGCGATTGAGTCCGCAATCTGTGAGAAGCTCATCTTCTTTTCAGCAACTTCCTCTGAAATGAGGCAGTAGTTGGGCTGTGTCTCAAGTGCGCACTCAAGTGCCACGTGTGAGGCAGAACGTCCCATTACCTTAATGAAGTGCCAGTACTTCTTTGCTGAATTGGCATCCCTTTCAATGTTTCCGATAAGTTCTGAATATGTCTTTGTGGCCGTGTCAAATCCGAATGAGCATTCGATGTCCTCATTCTTAAGATCGCCGTCGATTGTCTTCGGGCATCCGATAACCTGAACACCTGAATTATTCTGTGCAAAGTACTCTGCCAGAACTGCAGCGTTGGTATTTGAGTCGTCACCGCCGATGATAACGATGGCTGTGATGCCGTGTTTCTTACAAACCTCTGCCGCTACCGCAAACTGTTCTTTTGTCTCAAGCTTTGTACGTCCTGAACCGATGATGTCAAATCCGCCTGTATTTCTGAACTGATTGATATACTCGTCATCAAACTCAATGAAATCATCATTTAAAAGTCCGCTCGGGCCGTTCTTGAATCCATAAAGTACATTCTCACCGTTGGCAGCCTTAAGTGCATCATAAAGGCCACATACCACGTTATGTCCGCCAGGTGCCTGTCCGCCTGAAAGGATGACTCCAACTACCTGCTTCTTTGCATCAGCAGTATTTGTTCCCTTCTTGAAGGTGATTTCCTTTTTTCCATATGTAAGCGGGAAGAGTGCCTTGATTTTCTCCTGGTCAGCAACACTCTCCGTATAGTCTCCTTCTTCCACGCAGATGTCTGCGATACCATGTCTGAGCATTCCCGGAAGCTTGGGGGCATACTCATATCTTGCCTTCTGAAGCGGTGTAATCATAACAGTAATCAACTCCTTATCATTTAATATATATCCTGAATATATTACCACACATTCCCCGTAAAAGGATAGTTTTTTCTGTGCATGAATATAAAAAACCGGCCAACGGACTGTAAAAGCGCCGCTGACCGGTTTTGAGGAAGGACATCTGAAAGTGTCACCCGGCTATGCGGGATGACAGCGTCGAAGTATCGTTTATGTATTCCGTGGGAAACTCGCCGTTATTGAAGTCATATACACCTGTAACCGTAAGATACAGGTTCTTATCGGACGAGTTGTATCTGTCAAACGTCACCTGCAGCAGCACAAGATCCTCCAGGGCGATCACATCCTTATTCTTAATATCATCGTATTTTCCGCTTCTTATCACATCGGACGACAGGCTGAAAACATAACCGGGCCTGTGCTGATCGTATATATATCCGATCTCCTGCTTTATGGTAGCCACAACGCCCTTTGTTACGGTGAGTCCGTCGGAATAGTCAACCGAAAAATAGCCCTGGGAATGATCATCTCCCGCACCCAGATTTATGGCTGTGTATTCCGTCTTCCACAGGCTTTCGAAATCCCCGTTCCCCGTTTTTTCCCATACGACGATATGGGAATCGACCAGGTAGTCATCGTCAAGATTCACAAACGGATATGCCTCACCGCACCATATGGGAGGTTCCTGAATAGCTACTGACGAGGCCTTTATTTCGGTGTCATTTATCCCGAGAACTTTTGCAAATGCCATGCTGACTTTTTTTCTGCAGGTAACTTCTATCTTCAGGTCATCTCCTTCATAAGGAGTTTCAACGTCCGTATGCCAGTGGTCAACACCGTTATAATAAGCATATCTGTAAGCATCTGCCGTTCCTGCATATGTGTTGGGGAGTGAAAGCGCACCGGCTAGGGCGGCATTATCTGCCGCATTCTGCAGTTCCATTTTCGTCAGGTACATATTGCCCATATCTATCGCAAGCGCTGCCCCGCCCATGATGGCTGCAAGCATTATGGCCAGTATGACGGTGGACTGGCCGTTTTCATCTTTAAAAAACTTTTTTAATAATCGTATCATAAGGCACCTCCTGTACGGACAGGGCAGGTCAGTTCTGTCCCGAAATGGACAGGATCTTATCATCTTCCTCGCTGTCGGAGTGTGCAGAGATTGCCTCAACCGTTCCATGTATCTCAGTCTGCCATACACCGATCAGGTCCATACACTCCTTCATCTTGCCGGAAAGCAGTTCCCCAAGACGGTCATTAAGTGCGAACAGTTCAATGGACCCGTTGCCCAGTGCGCTTTTAAGTGAGTTAAACTGTTCCTGAAGGTTTGTTATTTCCATCTGCTTATAGCGGTTTTCCTTCATAAGGCGGTCATTGGTCGCCCTGAGGCTTTCAATTATTGACTCACGCACACTCTTTTCGGCATCATTTCCTGTTTCCACAAGTTTTATCTTGGCCTTTTCCTGGACCTTAAGTGCCTTCTCCTCAGCGGCTTCCCTTGCCGCCTTTGTCTCCCTGGCAACGTTAAGCTCATCCTGAAGTTCCCCTATCCTGTGGTTTAAAAGACCATTTTCCAGCTTGAGCTGACTGATTTCCTTATTGAGGTTATCCTGTGTTTCAACAAAGTACTTCTGAAGCTTTTCAAAATACTCATTGACCTCCCTCTTGTCATATCCCTGAAGGGAAGTCTTGAAGCGGTGCTCAACCTCAATGTCATTTCGGAGCTGTTCTATTCCTGAAAGTGAATCCATTTTCTTTTCCATTGGTTACCTCCTTTTTGGTGTCACCTGAAAGACAATTCGCATCCTTTATCTATTCCAAACTCTTCAGCCCTGCCTGCTGAAAGTTCCAAAACCGAGTAAGCCTTCGTCTGCCTTTTACAAAAGTGCCACGGCTCAACAGCCTTATCAAGTCGCAGAACCGTGTTATCCTTATCCAGATAAATCACGTCAATGGCCGCGCTCATGAACATCGTGTGTATCTCAGCACACGGCTGCAGCAGTAATCCGACTGTTTTGTCTATGTCCCTTCCGATAAGCCCGCGGAGACGTAAGAAAAAACTGTCTGCTGCGCATACATCGGCACGCATGATACCATTCACATATAAAGTCGCTTTTTTCACTACCATCCTCCAAAATCACAACATATCTATAAGGTTCATGGCCGCAGGCCCTAAAAGCACGATGAAAATGACCGGGAAAATAAATATGACCATGGGCATAAGCATTGTTACAGGCGCCTTCATTGCCTTTTCCTCGGCTTTCTGTTTTCTGTCATCCCTTAAAAGCTCGGCCTGGGTCTTTAATACAGTCTTAATTGAAACACCCATTTCCTCAGCCTGAAGAAGTGCACTGATAAACGCCGTAAGTTCCTTTATGTCGCACCTTTCAGCCAGGTTGTTATAAGCTGTTTTTTTCGATATCCCGTGGCGGATATCGCGTTGCGCCATCATGAACTCCTCCATTAACGGAGTCTTATTCTTTTCATATAATCTTGAAAGTGCGGCATCAAATCCAAGCCCGGCCTCAACACTTACACATAAAAGATCCATCAGATCAGGAAGCTCGTTTAAGTATTCTGTTTTCTTTTTGTTTATCTTTGATTCAATTATCTTTCTTGGAAGTATAAGCCCTGCCAGGGGTGCCGCGGCATAGCATAAAAGCATCGTGTTTGAATCAAGACCAAACTTTGGACATATGAAGTAAACAAGTGCCAGAAGCAAAGCCGCCAAAATAAGCTTTACTGCGGAAAACTGGTCAGCTGTAATGTAGAACCCGGCCATCTCAAGCTGCCTTTCAACCTCCGCGGCGTTTTTATTGCTTCCGTTTTTCTTTTTTTCGTTTTTTTTGATTCGGTTTTTATTCTTAAATGAGAACTTGAATTTCCTGATTTTCTGTCTGACATGAGGTACCGGCTTAGCCTCACCCGTCATGGCATTTTTTACGTCATCAAGTCTCTTTTTCTTATTATCCATTTCCTCCCCAAGGCGGGAGAATAACGCGGTAATAAGTAAGAAAACCGCCAGCGAAAACGCTGCCACACAAAGCTTCATACTTAATTCCTATCAGTACTTAACTGTAATTATCTTTTGAATGACTATAAAGCCGATTAATTCCATTACGGCACCTGCTGCAAGCAGCATCCTTCCGGTATCGGTATTAAACAGTGGTTTACAGTAATCAGGATTCATTACAGAAAGTACGATAATCAAAAAAACCGGTAATGAACCCACTATATATCCGGAAACACGGCCTGAAGAGGTTCTGGTTTTTACTTCTTTTCTCATTATCACACGGCTCTGGATGGTGCCGGCTATGTTAGTTAAAATCTCGCTCATGTTACCGCCGGTCTCCCTCTGGATGGCCACTGCTGTACTTAACATTTCCAGTTCAGGACTTCCTACACGTTCAACCATTCTCTTTAAGCTTTCTTCAATTGACATTCCGTGTATGGTCTCCCTGAAAACACGCCCGAATTCATCTGCAATCGGTCCCTTCATTTCAGTGGCTATTGCGTTCATGGCCGTCTGAAATGAATGTCCCGCCTTCATCGCATTGCACATGATTGTTATTGCATCAATAAGCTGGGACTCTAGTTCTTTTCTCCGCTTTGAACGCCGGAGCCTTATGAAAATGATGGGAGCAACAGAAATAACAATGGCCGTTCCTATTGCAATCATTGAATTAAAGTTCAGTAACAGCATCAGTAACGGCAGGATTATTGCTGAAAAGATCCAGATAATCAAAAAATTCTCAACCTGAATGTCGACTCCAATATCATAAAGTTCATTTTCAAGCGTGATCATGAGCTTTCGTAAAGCCGCGGAACGGGTCTTCTTTTCCCTCTTTCCCCTTCGCTTTATTGAGTCGTGGCTGACGTTCTTTTCCGGTTCCTGCTCTGTCATCATGCTTAAGGCATGAAGCTGTTCCTTTATCTCTACCCTTTCCCTGAAAAGCAGATAAAGTAAAAGCGTCACAAAGCTGAAAACAAAGAGCGATATACTTATTATTAGTCCGATTTCCAGCACCCGCAAGCCTCCTAATAGAACCACTTTTCGTCAACTGCAATACCGTTATCTATCATCTTATCCGCACACTTTGGTCTCGTTCCTGTTGAAATGAAACGCCCCACCGCTTTTCCGGATTCATTATAATAATCAGTCTGGAAACGGAATATTTCCTGGAGAGTAATGACATCTCCTTCCATTCCGCTTATCTCACTTATGCTCGTAATCTTTCTTGTACCGTCACGAAGCCTTGCCTGCTGCACTATCAGGTCAAGTGCTCCGGCTACCTGATGCCTTATGGCGCTTACCGGGAATTCCATTCCTGCCATCATTACCATTGTTTCCATTCTCAGAAGGGCATCACGGGGGGTATTTGCATGGGCTGTCGTAATGGATCCGTTATGACCGGTGTTCATGGCCTGAAGCATGTCAAGCGTTTCACCGCCACGGACCTCACCTACTATTATTCTGTCAGGACGCATTCGGAGGGCATTACGTACAAGATCACGTATTGTGATCATCCCGGTTCCCTCGAGGTTTGCGGCACGGCTTTCAAGTGATACGACATGATCCTGTAAAAGCTTTAATTCCGCTGCATCCTCGATGGTAACGATTCTTTCATTGGAAGGGATGAAAGCTGAAAGGACATTAAGTAATGTTGTCTTTCCGGATCCGGTGCCTCCGGAAACGAGTATGTTCAGCTTTCCCTTAACAGCCGCCTCCAGAAACCTTGCCATGTTCTGTGAAAGTGAATTAAAACTGATAAGGTTTTTAATGGTAAGAGGAGTGCTGGAAAACTTTCGTATTGTGATACACGGACCACAGAGTGAAAGTGGAGGTATTATGGCGTTCACACGTGACCCGTCAGGAAGACGTGCATCTACCATGGGAGTCGAGTCATCTATATGTCTTCCAAGCGGGGAGACTATCCTGTCTATTATCCTTCTTACATGCTCATCGTTTTGGAAGACCACTCCGGTTTTTTCAAGCTTTCCCGCGCGCTCCACGTATATCTGTTTCGGACCGTTGACCATTATCTCGCTTATGCTCTGGTCATTCAAAAGCATTTCCAGGGGGCCGAATCCGGTAATCTCATTCATGATTTCCGTCGCAACCCTTGCCCTGTCCTTACGCGGAAGTTCCCCGGCCAGTTCCGAAATGGATTCATCGATAAGTTCAGCTATCTCTTCGTCTGATTTCTGTGAATCCTGCTTTGCAAGCTGTGCGGCCACATATGTATGTACCCTGTCACGAAGTTCAGAGAATTCTTCCGAACTTCCGGATTCCTGTCCCCCCTCCTGAGCGTCAAAGGAGATTCCTTCTTCACTTTCTGTATGAAATGTATGTTCCGTTATAGGTTCAGACGGTGCCGGGCTTCCTGTTCGGTTAATCTTATCCATCAATCCCATGAGACTGCCTCTTTAAATCTATCAGATCTCCTTAGTTGCAAAATTAATGATTGCGCGGCTTGCCTTTGAATGAGGACTGGCCGTAACAAGCGGAATGCCTCGGTTGATTGCCGACACACATGATTTTGTATCACTCGGAATAGTCAGAACCGGCTTTAATGAAAGGGCATTTTCAACATCCTTAAGAGATATATATGATTCACCGTCACGGTTAAGGATAAGCTTAACCTTCTGACTGTAGTCAAGTGTCTTAAGTACCTCAAGACATATCTTTGTATTCTTAAGCGCCGGAATCTCCGGTGTCGTTATTACAAATATGTCATCAGCCTGTTCCATCGCAGCCAGTGAACAGTCATTATTCAGTGCCGCCGGAAGGTCAAAAATAAGGTAGTCGTATTCCGCGCGGAGTACCGTCACGATCCTTTCAATCTGTTCAGGATGTACAAGTTCCGCATACTCAGGAGATGCCGGCGCGCATAATACCATTACACCGCTTGCATGTCTGAAAAGATAGTTAGAGGCTGTGGAAGCCTTTATCTTATCCTCTCCGGCCAGGTCTGAAATTCCCTCACACTTTGGAAGATTAAGGAATATACCCACATCACCAAACTCCAGGCTTAAATCAAGCAGGGCAACCTTTTTCCCCGCCTTCTGTAAAGCTATTGCCAGGTTTACGGCTATTGTGGTTTTTCCCGTACCGCCCTTGGCACTCATTACCGCAACGACCCTGGAATCATAATCTTTGACACGGACATTGCTCTGCCTGTTTCTTAACCGGTTTATCTCCTGTTCCATAAGCGCGCATATGTCTTCAGGCTTAGTATTATAATTAATGACCCTTACGACACCGCACTTCATGGCCCGTTCCATGATACGGGTATCAAGTGTAGGACAGAGGACTATCATTGCAAGATCAGCCCTTATTAGAAACAGCTGCTCCAGAAACTGGCATTCCTGTTCATTAAGTGTTGTGGTACAAAGGACCGCCGCGTCAACGGGAAGCGAGGCAGCTCTTTCAAGGTTCATTTTTTCAGGAGCTAAAAGGGCCATCCTGTTTACATTTTCATGGTCCAGGATAGTTTCAAGGCGTGCCGCATTATCCATGTCAGCTATGGCCAGAATACGAATCTGCCTCATCATTTTCCCCCTTTGTATTCAATGGCTGTCTTTACCGTGGTGTGCTCCAGCCCCTCTTCATCCCCATGGCGGCGCAGAAGGGCGTTTAATCCGCTTCCGCTTCCGTCATAGTTACACATTGACTGGGCAGCGTATACCTCACGACACTGTTCAGGTGTAAGTGAAAGCGTAAGTGACGTATAAACCGCACCACCTTCAAACGTGACATCACCCACGGCAAGGACCTCAATGTTGTCACCACATATATATGTATATGCCGGTATGTCCTCTTTGCCCTCTTCTTCAGCAGGCTGCGGACTCACGTAAAGCAGCAGATCTATGAAATCACCGGCTGCGATATATCCCGCGACACCGCCCACATTGTCTACCTCAACGGTCATGGCGCGCATACCTTCCGGAATTGCATATGACATGCTTCGTGCCTTTTCCTTTTCCGTGCCTATCATGGAAGAAAGGATTATCTCCCCGGGATAAAGTGTACCGTCAGAAACTGACCCCACTGCATCGGAAGCCTTTAATACCGCATCTTTCGGAACATAATCCTCCGGAAATTCAACGTACATAAGGTTATCCTGTGTAAGCTCCGTAAAGGCAGGCACTTCTTCAGATACCGTCAGGACCTTTACAATTGAAGGACCCTCCGGAATTGAAGCTTCCTCCTTTTTATTCAGATAAAAGTATAAAAGTGCACCGCTTATTATTGCCGCTACTGCAGCTATTATGTATATCTTCTTCATATCAGTTTAAAATGATGCCGTGACTGAACATTTTGCCGTATAATAGTCACCAAAAATCGTATTGGCGACGAACGTCAGGGTCTTTATTCTGCTCTCCACCCTTACGGTGACTGAATCATAAATCAGCCACACATTCGTAGTCGTATTTTCCTCATCCGTCCAGACGTTCTCAAGAACCTTTTCCCTGACCGCGTCCTTAAGCTCCTGGCCGCTCATGTCTGCCGCATAAATGGCAGCATATCTTGCACCCACACCTGCCGCATGTTCAGCCCTGTATGTATTTGCAAATATCCAGCCAAAGTCAAGTATTGCCCCCAATAAAAGCAGGAGGATAGGTAAGACCAGTGCCGTTTCAACGATTGCCTGACCTTTTTCGCTTTTGATCATATGACTGAATATCCTTTTTTTCCTTTTCATGATTTCCCTTAAATTTGAAAACGGGACGGAATGGACATATTCCGTCCCGTTAACTGCCTGATACGAGGATAGGCAGATCGGGTATATATTTAAACATTCCGATCCATCCTGTTCGGCAACCGGCTGCCTCGAAAATTTCAGGGGCCCTATGGCTTTGCGTCACCGGCTTTCACCGGCTTTGCCTTTTCGCATCAGATCTCGGTCTGATAGATTTGCTTTACTTTGAAATTACGTAAGAATTAGTTACCTGCACTTTCCAGCTGATCATTTACACTCTCAAGCTTATCTTCGATTCCGTCCTTAAGACCAGTAAATGCTAATACTGCTGCTACGGCTACAAGAGCAATGATAAGAACGTACTCTACCATTCCCTGTCCACTCTCGTCATTCCAGAACTTCTTTAACATTTTTGCTTTCCTCCTATAGAAATTTTATTTATGATAAACCGTCATGCGGTAAATCATCAGATAAGTCCGTATCCTGTCAGGATACATACGGCCACCATGCCTGCCGAAAGGAACGGCCCCATGGGAATCGTCTTTTTAATCATTGCCATGACCGGCACACGCGGCCTGAGGAACATATATATAAGTACAAGCCCTCCCATCAGCGCAACTGCCGTAAATGCTCCCTTAAACCCGAGGCAGAAGCCGATAGCCGCCGCAAGCTTTATGTCGCCTGATCCTACGTTTTTCCCAAAAAACGACGGCAGGAGAAAAATTATAAAGCAGGCTGCAAACCCGATGAGGGATGAAAGGATGTCCACCTTGGGAGCGTCTTTAAGCCCCAGAAGTGAAAGGACGATAAATACCGCCTTAACCGCCATTAGTGCAATGACTGTTTCGTTTGGGATGATCCTGTGCCTTATGTCCATTACACCGGAGACCTCTGCAAGTACCAGAAGAATGAAGGCATATACTGCCATCAAAGTGGAAGGCATGAAAAGCATTATGCATATACCACAGATAACGGAAAAGACATATGTCATGACTTTCATTATCTTTGTACTTTCTGTACTGAGACCTCTTTTTTTTGATAAATGCCTTTCAATAAGTCCGCTGAGTGCACAGCAGGCAGTTCCCAGACACACACCGGTAAAGATGTTAAGGACGTATCCCATGAATCCTCCAAAGTAACTGAAAAACCCCCGATCCGGTTACCGAATCGGGGGTATATAACATACCTCTAATAGTACAACAAAAAAGCTCACACCTTTTTGATGCAATCTGTATTCGGCAACCGGCTGCCTCGGCTTTTGGCCAGGGGCCCTATGGCTTTGCGTCATCGGTTTTCACCGATTTTGCTATTATCGTACAAACCTGTACAGGCTCATTATAATCACAGTTTTTTTTAATTGTCAACAGAAATTTAGTTGTAAAAGAAATAAAATTACCCTATACTGAATAAAAATGCAATGAAAGGAGGAATCAACATGGCTTATACCCCGGGTCTCGACGCGAACATACTGGCAATAATGGTAATGATCGTACTCAGTGCCGAAAGAATACCCAAGTCAAAGTACAATAAGGAAAAGAAGGCCATCAAGACAATGGTCATCAACATAACCCTCTTCCTGGCATTTGACACGATATTCCGCCTGTGCGATTCTTCGGATAACGAAACCCTCGTTACTGTTGCCTTTATTGCGAAAAGCCTGTACTTCCTTGAAAACGGTATACTTGTATTCCTCTGGAACCGTTATGTCGGAAAACTCATATGGGATGAGGGATACCAGCACAAGTGGTACAAATATGTTTTCGAGTTTTCGATATGCATCATATCGCTCATAATAGCAGTAAACTTCTTTATCCCCATACTCTTCAGGATCGGTAAAGGCGGAGAGTTCATTGTTTACAAACTTCACATGTACATAATAACCATAGCTAACTACACTAACGTTATTATTACGTATTTCTCCCTTGTCAGAAACCGTAAACGTCTCAAACCCAAGAACTTCATACTGCTTATCTGTTATCCCATAGCTCCGCTATTTGCTGAAATATTCCAGCTTATTTTCAGGAACATGGATGTGATGAGCCTTTATGCCTTATCAGCTTTCCTGATTTCAAAGGTCGATAATCTTAATGATGCCCTGCGTGACCCCATGACCGGCATCGGCAACCGTCTCATGCTTGATGACAAGCTAAATAGATGGTTCAGTTCATACCGAAATAACTGTATCTGCGGAATAATGCTTGACATAGACAGCCTCAAGGCAATTAACGACACCTACGGACACCAGGCAGGCGACGAAGCCATCATGCACATTGCAGAAATAATCGAGGATATCGCAAAGCGCTATAATCTTTATCCGATCAGATATGGCGGTGATGAGTTCATGCTCATATGGAAGGCACCCACAAAGGAAGATGCAAAAAAACTATTGTTGGAACTCAGAAAAGATGAGAATCAGTTAGCCGGAAGATTGCCTGAAAACAGACGCATTTCATACAGTACGGGAAGTGTCATATGTGCTCCTGATGATGACATGAGCGCCGAAGACTTCCTATGGCTTCTGGACAAGCGAATGTATGCAGGCAAACACGAAACAGAGAATAAGATAGAGTATGCCCTAAGAAACAACGGACTCCACATCGTGCTTCAGCCCATCTATTATGTTCCGGAAGGAAGGCTCGTCTCCGGAGAGGCTCTTTTACGTTTAACTGACGAGGAAGGAAATGCAATCCCTCCAAAGGAATTCATACCCGTGGCTGAAAATACCGGAAGTATCTACCAGCTTGAACACTTCGTAATGAAGGAGATATGCAAGATTGCTTCAATACCGGACTTTACGGAGCGTGGCCTTCACCGCATCGGTCTTAATGTTTCCGCCACCCATGCAGCCCGTGAATCATTTCCTGATTACCTCATAAAGACAGCGGACAGCTTTGGTATTCCTCATAACCATATTTGTGTCGAGCTTACGGAAACAGCTGTATCTTCAAACCAGGAGATTTACGCTAAAAACATCAAAAAGCTCCATGATGCAGGTTTCAGGCTATGCATGGATGACTTCGGTACGGGATACTCAAACCTTCGCCGTCTTTCATCGCTCTCACTTGACATGGTGAAAATCGATCGGCAGCTGGTAGCTTCTGATTCACCACAGTCCCGTGAACTCACAAGGCTGGCTGTGAACCTCATACACGACCTCGGATATGAGGTTGTGGCTGAGGGCGTAGAAACAGCAGAGCAGGCAGAATTTGTTAAGAGCCTGAAAGTTGAGTATATTCAGGGTTATTATTATGCAAAGCCCATGCTGCCTGAAGATTTTCTCAATAATTTCCCAGGCAAGCAATGAACTATGTAAAACACTAACCCTTTTTCTCAACCCACAAATTCTCTTGTAAGCCTGATGTACTCCGGATCATTAAGGTATTTGCAGTGCCTGTATCCCATCATCTGATGGAACGTTATCTTTTCCTTCGGATAACCAAAATTCAGCATGATTTCCTTCATCAGTTCATTCTGTTTTACCCTGTTTAACATGTCATCTTCCGCCACGAAAAACTTGACTTCCGGCAAGTATTCCGTATCCTCAAAAGGCTTTTTAAGGTACCACATCGGTGCCCTTTCATCTATAAGCACCCTGTGGGGATACTCACCCTCCAGTTCAAGCATATGGAAGTGCGTGGTGGGCTGTCCCGCGTCATAGATATATCCTGCAATGTCTTTTTGTGAATCCAGACCATACGCCCTAAGATATGAAGGATTAAGATGCAGCATCATTGTGATGTATCCCCCGGCCGATGAACCTCCGATATAAAGCTTTTTAAAGTCACCGTACTTTTTTCCGCTGGTGAAAGCCCAGTTTACTGCCTTTGCACAATCTTCAATAAATACCGGATAATCAATGTCGTTTTCTCCGGGGGCCGGGTCATCCCCCTTTCTCGGGGCTATGTCATGATCCGTCACCTTCATGAACCTGTAATTCACGGAGATGACAAATGTCCCATTTTCACAGAGGTCCTTAAAAAGCGGTTCAGTACGTTCCGTGCACTTGTCCCCATGTGTATTTCCACCGCCATGAATGTAAAGATAAGCATTCTTTACTTCATCAGGCTTATAAACATCAAGCCTGCACATACCTGGCACTTCTTCGTTGTAAATAATGTCTTTAATGATCTCCATGTCACACTATCCTTTATATCAGATCTTCATGTCTCCGTCTTTCACCCATCCCATCTTCTTTAAGGGGATATTGACAATGGGAGCTATGACTGCAGGAAGTACTATGGCGATGAGTAAAAGTCCCATCCAGTCCGAAGTTGTAATTGCCGCCTTTGTGCCTGCAGCAACATCGTTAAGCCATCCGGTGTAAACACCGATGGGCCCGACCATGCCACAGGTTCCCATTCCTGAAGAAACCGGGGCACCGTTCATCTGAAGCTTAAAGAGGCAGGTAGCCATAGGCCCTGTAATTGCGGAAGCAAGCGTGGGAGCAATCCATATCTTCGGGTTCTTTACAATGTTTCCCATCTGGAGCATCGAAGTTCCAAGTCCCTGTGAAACAAGTCCGCCCCACCTGTTTTCCTTAAAGGAGATAACTGCAAATCCTATCATCTGTGCACAGCAGCCCGCAACTGCAGCGCCGCCTGCCAATCCTGTAAGTCCAAGTGCGGCACATATGGCAGCTGAGGAAATGGGAAGTGTAAGTGCCACTCCCACTATCACGGAAACAAGTATACCCATAAGGAACGGACGAAGTTCAGTTGCCCACATGATAAGGTTGCCTACCTTCATGGCCGCACTTCCGAGTCCGGGGGCCCACCATGCCGAAAGGGCCACACCGACACCGATTGTGACGATTGGCGTAACAAGTATGTCCACCTTTGTTTCCTTTGAAACGGCCTTTCCTATCTCTGAGGCAATGATTGCCACGAACAAAACCGCCAGAGGTCCACCGGCTCCGCCAAGCGCGTTAGCTGAAAAGCCGACGGTTATAAGTGAAAACAGCACCATTGGCGGGCAATGCAGTGCATAACCGATTGCGCATGCCATTGCAGGTCCGCTCATTGCTGATGCAAGGGAACCCACACTGTATTCAACCCCGCTGATTTTTGCAACGGGTTCTATTAGCCAGGAAATGTTAAGTCTCTGTCCTATCGTGCTTATTATCGTTCCTATCAGAAGTGAACAGAACAGACCCTGAGCCATGGCACCGAGAGCATCGATGAAGTATCTTTTTACGGAAATTTCAATATCTTTTCTCTTTAAAAATGCTTTGAATTTTTCCATTTTTACCCGCCTTTTCATGGATTACTGAATGATTACTTAAATAGTTATTTTATCATAACATCATATTTCAGTCAAAATATGTTAATTATGTGTCAGACTGCCTTCTTTTCAACTTTTATCGCAGCGGCATAGGCACTGTTGCAGAGTCCGAGCACGGCAGATATGATAAACAGTGTTTCCATTCCCACAGTCTGCCATATCCATCCTCCGAATAGTGCAATAAGTATGGTGATCATATGATTTACGGAAAGGCCTGTGGAAAGTCCCATTGCCAGCAGCGATAAAAGAAATACCTTATACTGCGAATCCTCTTTGAATACGTTCTTTATCTTTTCCATTTTAATTCTTTCCAGGTCTTATAAGTCCTGACTGAAATCAAGCTGTCCCTCTGTCAGTGCCCTGATATTACCCTCAACATTTTTGTAGAACTTTCCTAAATGAATGCCGTCCACAAGTCCGTGGTGGACTGCTGCCGTAAGGGGCATCATCAGCCTCCCCCTAAAGTCCTCTTCGTATTTCCCCCAGCTGAACCTCGGATGTCAACTACCCCGCCCTATAGAGGGCGGAGCTTGTGACTCTCCGGCAGTACGAACGCCTTCCGGCTCCTGCCTTTATAACACGATGCTGCTGTGCTGAGGTCACATCACGGGACGGCTGACACGCGCCCCTCGGCATAAAGATGTACTCTATACCGACTGCTTTTCGCAGATTTCCTCTGTATCCGGTACTTTGTGAGTTTCTTTTATCAGATACTCAATTCCCATGCGATGCAGATTCATTGCTCCGATCCGGTCATCGTTGGAGCGGTAGCCGCAGTTCCTGCAGCTGAAAAGATGGATCTTCTTGTTCCGGTTTTCCAATTCCGTATGTCCGCACATCGGACAGGTCTGAGAGGTATAGCGCGGATCCACGCTGATCACTTTCTGACCTTTCGCTGCGGCCTTATAACGGAGTTTCTGTTCGAGATCATAGAACGACCAGGAGACAGAAACATACCTGTCCTTCGTCTTTACCCGTTCCGTAGCCGTACGGACATTTGTAAGATCTTCCAGGACAAAGAGGGTCTTTTGCGGGTTTTCCTTCACGAGTGCCTTACTGACGCAGTGGTTTACATCCTGCATCCAACGGTTTTCTCGATTGCCCATCGCCTTGATCCTTCTTCTGGAGGAAGGCGTGTGTTTCCTCTGAAGCTCCTGACGGAGCTTCTTATAGTGTGACCGCTTCTGCTTGATTGCCTTTCCGCTCACAAAGCCGCTTTTATGGCGGGAATCGTATGTGGCGGCAACAAAGTTGATGCCGCGGTCAATACCCACGACATTGCCGACTTCGCCGAGGCCCGTTTCAGGAATCTCATAGCTGACAGGGATATGAAGATAGAACTTTCCATGCTTACAGACAAGCTTTGCCGTCCCGAAACGGTACACAGTGCTGTCAAAGTACTTTTCCATGCCATCCTTGTGGAAAGTGAGTTTCAGCCTTCCGGTGAGCGTATTCACGGAGAAACGTTCCCCGTTCAGGGAATAGTCCCTGTTCCATACGAGGTCGAGCTGCGGCTTCCGGAAGTCCGGGCGGATCCATTTTCCCTCATTTTCGAGGATGGTCTTATACCGGGCAACGACATTCCACGCAACGGAGCATGCCATCTGGGACTTCAGGCCGCAGACGGCGCGTACTTTGTCATAGGTGTTTTTCTGGACGGAGTATTTACGAAGATCGTGGGATTTACAGACATAAGAAGAAACAAGATTACAGGCAGACTGATAGGCGCGCATCGTCTGAAGGAGGATATCCTTCTGTTCCTCTGAGACATCGATTTTGATTTTTGCTGTGATCGTCTGTTCCATATTTCACCCGATATTTATTATATCATATCTAAGTAAATATTTCTGAAAATGTGACTAATATGACTAATGATTGCCCGGTGGCTGGATGCGTGAAGAGAATGCAGATAATATGACACCGGAAATCAAGTCACAGACTGCCCGGACGCATTCCTCCCCGCTGTTTATGTTGAATTCAAAGTTATCGCTGCATCATTTCATAATCTTAACGAAATGAAACATTTCATCCGGACCTTCATTCGGGGCCTCGTCAGGAACAGTCTCTGTAGGCTTGAAGTAATCACACCAAAATTCATCAATCCGGAAACCGCATTTATTTACATAGATATGTTCTCTCGCACAGTTCCGGCACTCCGGGTGAGCGATTTGAATGTCAGCGATAATGCGAAAAAGTCCAGAAAACAGGCACTTTTCATCCATTATTCCTTTACCCTTGACATCAATACTACCGTCTCAAGGCTTCTTTGATAGTCCCAACTCGAATCAGAAAGATCCACCTCTTGTGTCTCCGTGCCATTGTAATAAATTGGAAAATGGAACTTTATGTTTTTCAGGAATCGCCCATTTTCCTGTTCTTCTTCATAGATCTCAACATGTTCTACAAAAGAGCCAAGGAAACGCTTCTTCTCTGCATCTGTGAACTCACTATATATTTTATCAAAGCTCTTAAGGATGCGATAGATGGAGTCTT
>JAKSPD010000049.1 GCA_024405115.1 Lachnospiraceae bacterium | reverse complement strand
ACATGAAAGGAAGTGCAAAAATGAGCAGGACAGTCATGAAACCCGGGTGCATGATGGCACCCATACCGGCAGCCCTGATAAGCTGTGCGGATAATGAAGGAAATACAAATCTTATTACAGCTGCATGGACAGGAATCATTAATTCGGAACCTCCCATGACGTATGTGAGCATAAGGCCTGAGCGCTTTTCACACCATATGATAAAGGAATCAGGTGAATTTGTAATTAACCTTACGACAAAAGAAATGGCACGCGGAACAGACCTTTGCGGTGTTAAAAGCGGGCGTGATGTGGATAAATGGGAACTTTCAGGTTTCACGAAGGAAGATGCTTCAAAAGTTAAATGTCCTTTGGTAAAAGAGAGCCCGGTGTGCATTGAATGTAAAGTGACAGAAATACGGAGTCTTGGATCACATGACATGTTCATGGCGGAAATACTGGCTGTTGATACTGATGACAGGTATTTTGATGAAACAGGACGGTTCAACTTAAATAAGGCTGGACTAATGGCATATCTTCACGGGGCCTATGTTGAACTTGGAAAGACCATTGGAACGTTCGGGTTTTCAGTAAGAAAGAAGAAGGGCGCGAAGCCTAAATGGACGCAGAAATCCCGCTAAGAATTTCTTTACTTTTTTTATTGCATAAAAAGTGATAAAATACGTATTAGAGAGAGTGTACGCACTTAAAAAACAGGAGATCACATGAAAGGAATCATACTTGCAGGCGGCTCGGGAACGAGACTTTACCCTCTTACAAAGGTAACTTCAAAACAGCTTCTGCCCATTTATGACAAGCCCATGATATATTACCCCATGTCCGTTCTCATGCAGGCCGGCATAAGGGACATACTTGTTATTTCAACACCGCAGGATACTCCCAGGTTCAAGGAGCTTTTAGGAGATGGAAGTCAGTTTGGCGTAAAGCTTACCTACGCTGTTCAGCCAAGTCCTGACGGGCTTGCACAGGCATTTATCATCGGAGCTGATTTTATCGGAAATGATACGGTCGCAATGGTGCTTGGAGACAATATTTTCTCAGGTAACGGCCTTAAAAAGAGACTTAACCAGGCAGTTGCAAACGCCACACAGGGACGCGGTGCCACGGTATTTGGTTATTACGTGGATGATCCCGAAAGATTTGGAATCGTAGAGTTTGACAAGGAAGGAAGAGCTGTCTCAATCGAGGAAAAACCTGCCAAGCCAAAGTCAAACTACTGTGTTACAGGTCTTTATTTCTATGATAACAGGGTTGTTGAGTATGCAAAGGGACTTAAACCATCAGCTCGCGGAGAACTTGAGATAACTGATCTTAACAGGATATATCTTGAGAATGGTGCCCTTAACGTTGAGCTTCTGGGTCAGGGATTCACATGGCTTGATACCGGAACACACGAGTCACTTGCGGATGCAACAAACTTTGTTAAGACTGTTGAGACACATCAGCACAGAAAGATAGCATGCCTTGAGGAAATTGCATACCTTAACGGCTGGATCAGTAAGGAAGAACTTGAAAAGCTTTACGAAGGACTCAAGAAGAACCAGTACGGACAGTACCTAAAGGACGTGCTCGACGGAAAATACATAGACAAATGATTTAACAGGTCGGATAATGGATGTCAGCAAGAAGCGAAGTGGATTGCGAATAGACAGGATTCCGACTGAAAGGAGAACATGCATGAAGATTTGTGTTACCGGCGGTGCCGGATTTATCGGCAGCGTAATGGTGAATTACCTTGTTAAAAACTATCCCGAGGATTACATTGTAAACCTCGACAAGCTTACATATGCCGGAAACCTTGAAAACTGCAAGGAAGTTGAAAATGAGCCTAACTATAAGTTTGTCAAGGGTGACATTGCTGACAGGGAGTTTATTTTTAAGCTTTTTGAGGAAGAAAAGTTTGACGTTATCATAAACTTTGCAGCTGAGACACATGTGGACCGTTCAGTGGAATTCCCGGATGAATTCGTACGTACGAACGTAATAGGAACAACCACATTACTTGATGCCTGCAAGCAGTACGGAATCAGGCGTTACCATCAGGTTTCCACTGATGAGGTTTATGGCGACCTTCCGCTTGACCGTCCTGACCTTTTCTTTACTGAGACAACTCCCATTCATGCCTCAAGCCCCTATTCAGCAGCAAAGGCTTCGGCAGATCTTTTCGTGATGGCATACCACAGGACATTCAACATACCTGTTACCATTTCAAGATGCTCAAACAATTACGGACAGAACCAGTTTCCTGAGAAACTCATTCCTTTAATGATTTCAAGGGCAACTGCGGGAGAGGCACTTCCCGTATATGGTGACGGTGCAAATGTCCGTGACTGGCTTCATGTAGAGGACCACTGCAAGGCAATTGACCTTATCGTAAGGTATGGGCGGGTCGGTGAGGTCTATAACATCGGCGGACATAACGAGAGAACCAACCTTCAGGTAGTAAAGACCATCCTTGAGGCTGTTGGGGCAGACGAGAGCCTTATCAAGTATGTAAAGGACCGTCCCGGACACGACAGACGTTATGCCATCGATCCCACAAAGATTGAGACCGAACTCGGATGGAAGCCCACATATAACTTTGATACAGGAATCCGTCAGACCATAAAGTGGTATCTTGACAATGAAGACTGGTGGAAGAGGATTATTTCCGGAGAGTATCAGAACTATTTCAAGGAAATGTATAAAGACAGGGTCTGATGCAGCATATCTGTATAAACATCGATAATAACTTTGTACCGCAGGCAGCGGCTCTCATGGCTTCAGTTTACAGCAATGCCATAAAAGAGGCGCCGCCTGTTTTTCATGTACTTTCAAATGGCGTGAGTACAGAAAATGAATTAATACTAAAAGACTTTGCAGGAAGTTTTGGCGGTGAAGCCTTTTTCCATGAACTGGGAGATTTTGAGGAAAGGCTTGAGGCGCACCTTCATGCAAAACCCGAAACGGGCCGCTTTCCCAAGACAGTTCTCGCAAGGATTTTTGCAGCCGAATATCTTTCTTCTGACATAGACAGGTTTTTATATCTGGACGCTGACATGATAGTGCGTACGGATATATCAGGACTTTTTGATGAAGATATCACAGGATACGTGATAGGTGCATGTCCTGAGCCTACGATATATGAAGGCCTGGAGGTTGACCAGGGGGAATTTAAGGCTTATTTTAATGCAGGAATGTTCCTTTGCGACAGGAATGCGTGGATTAATGGAGATTTCACTGGAAAGGCATTAAACTGGTATTGTGAAAACAACGGTAAGTTTGATTTTGCGGATCAGGACATTTTGAATAATGCACTTTTGGGAAAGGTAAAATTCCTTTCACAGAAATGGAACTTCATGTCAAACTATCATTACCAGAGCTATGACTCTTTAGTGAAACGTGCACCGTGGTATGGAAAACTGCAGGATAAGGCTGGTTATAATGAAGCACAGCGTAATCCATTCATAGTTCATTTTGCAGGTGACGAAAGACCATGGTATAAGGGAAACAGAAATCCGTACAGGGATGAGTTTTATAAGTATCTGGAAATGACACCTTTTAAGGATATGAAGCCCATTGAGGGAAAGGAAAGATACATGTCTTTTTATCATGCGGTGAACGTGCTTTCAGAAAAGATTCCGGGATTCAGGACATTTACCTCACGTGTTTTTTATAAGGTCAAAAAGAAGAAATGAAGACAGCAGTGTGCATTTTAAACTATAACGATGCCACATCCGCAATCAAACTTGCGGAGCGGGTTCGTGTGTTTAAAAATGTGGATACTGTAATAATCGTGGATAATGCATCAAATGACGGAAGTGAACTTGTACTCAGTGAGTATGTAAAGGGAATTGGTGAAGGCTCTGCAAAAGTCCTGTTTAAGGTTAACCCTCGTAACGGAGGATACGGCTACGGAAATAACAGCGGAGTAAAACTTTCAGAAGAAACAGGATGTGACTGTACCCTGATTGCCAATCCTGACACGATGTTTACTGAAGAAGTTTTAGATAAGCTGATGGCGGTATTTTCAGATGAGAATGTAGCTGTGGCCGGAGCCGTCATGGAAGGAAAACCCCTTACGGACTGTGCGTGGCCTCTTCTGTCTTATAAGGAAGAAGCTTATTTTGCAGGGCCCGTCTTAAAGCGTGTGCATAAGAAAACGGTCCTTTATCCGGAATCCCTTTTTGATGATCTGCCACAAAAAGTGGGTGCGGTACACGGTTCGCTGTTACTTGTAAGAAACGAAGACTTTCTGAAGGCCGGAGGATTTGACGAGGACTTCTTCCTTTTTTGTGAGGAGAAGGTGCTCGGGCAGAAAATGAGCATGATCGGGAAGGATGTCGTGCTCACTGACGCTGTATATTCACATGCCGGTTCAGAAACCATAAAAAAAGCAGGACTTTCTGCAGTGGGGCGGCAGAAGGAAAGACAGAAGTCTGAACGTCTTTACATGAATAAATACCTGCATGCCACGAAGTCACAGATGTTTTCTTTCAGGATTCTTCAGGGAATCGTGCTCGCTGAAACATTTTTTGCCTCAGTATTTCGTCTGATATGATATGGAAAAGATAAGTGTCGTAATACCAGCATATAATTCGGAAACCACAGTTAAAAGGGCTGTGGATTCAGTCTATGCCCAGGATTATGAAAACATAGAGGTAATAGTTGTAAACGACGGTTCACCCGATAACACTGGCGAGGTGCTCGAGGAACTTAAAAACATCCATCCGGATCTTGTTGTAATAACCAAGGAAAACGGCGGTGTTTCCGCTGCCAGAAATGACGGTATAAAGGCTGCCACCGGTAAGTGGCTCATGACACTGGATGCGGATGACTATATTGACCCCGAGGCCCTAAAGTGGATGGAAATGCGTACAAGGGACGGTGCATGTGAACTTATCATGTGCGGACTCAAACTTGTTTATGATGACAGAAGTGAGTTTTTCCGTCCTGAAGATGAAGTGATTGATGAAAAGAGTGCGTTCCTTGATGAGATGATGCCGTGGCTTTATGACAATCATCTTCTTACGACTCATTCCAATAAACTGTATGACCTTGACATCATACGGAGGGAAGAGATATTTTATGACCCGGAATTACAGATAAATGAGGACATAGACTTTGTGTTCCGGTATCTTAAGCACGTGGATTCCATAGGAATCATAAAAGGCGCATACTTAAACTACGTTCAGCACGGCGTGGGGGAAAGCCTTGTCTCAACGTTCCGGAAATATGGCGTGACCTCCTCGTTAAAGATCCTGCGTGATTTCAATTCCCTTCGTGAGAATACGGAGTTTTCAGAAAAGACATTAAATGAGATGAACCACAGGATACTTGTCCATATCCTGAGTTTTGTGGGAATAATGTATTACCGGAGTCCGATGAGTGATGAGGAGAAAACAGCCGTCATAGAAAGGCTGCTTCTGGATGAGGACTTTAAAAAACTTCTTTTTGAAGTAAGGGCTAAGGATTTAAAAACTTTAGTTGCACTATGGCTCCTTAGGGGCAATCATGTGAAGGCATACCACATGTTGTGTCGCTTCATGTATCGCACCGCAGATTAGACAAAACGACGGAAGAATGGGCTTATCTGCATGATTTATCGTAAAAATTTTTGTTGACTTTTAACAACATTATGAGTATTATTATATGGCGCACGCTTTGGCATGCGTCATATTTAATGGAAAGGAGAAAAATCTATGCCGACATTTAACCAGCTGGTTAGAAAAGGAAGACAGACATCTGTTAAGAAGTCTACAGCTCCCGCACTTCAGAGAGGTTATAACTCACTTCAGAAGAAGGCCATCAACGAGTCATCACCCCAGAAGCGTGGCGTTTGCACAGCTGTAAAGACTGCAACACCGAAGAAGCCTAACTCTGCACTTCGTAAGATTGCCAGAGTACGTCTTTCAAACGGAATCGAAGTTACAAGCTACATTCCGGGTGAGGGACACAACCTTCAGGAGCACTCAGTTGTACTTATCCGTGGCGGCCGTGTTAAGGACCTTCCCGGTACCCGTTACCACATCATCAGAGGAACCCTTGATACAGCAGGTGTTGCTAACCGCAGACAGGCCCGTTCAAAGTACGGTGCAAAGAGACCCAAGGAGAAGAAGTAATTCTTCAAAAAGTATTTGTTCGGAATGAGATAGATTTTTCGTATTAAGATATACGAGAGTGAACGTCTCAGTTCTGAGAGTACCGATGATCTAATGTTAAATAATTAAGGAGGGAAGTAATGCCACGTAAAGGACATACTCAAAAAAGAGACGTACTTGCGGATCCCATCTATGGCAGTAAGGTAGTTACCAAGCTCATCAACCAGATCATGCTTGATGGTAAGCGCGGAACAGCACAGAAAATCGTGTATGGTGCCTTCGAAACCGTAGAAGCTAAGACCGGCAAGGCAGCTCTCGAAGTATTCGAGCAGGCTATGAACAACATCATGCCCGTACTCGAAGTTAAGGCTAAGCGTATCGGTGGTGCAACATATCAGGTACCCATCGAGGTTAAGCCCGACAGAAGACAGGCTCTTGCACTCCGCTGGATCACAACCTTCTCACGTAAGAGAGGCGAGAAGACCCAGAAGGACAGACTTGCAGCAGAGCTTATGGATGCAGCTAACAACACAGGCGCATCAGTAAAGAGAAAAGAAGAGATGCACAGAATGGCAGAGGCCAACAAGGCATTTGCTCACTATCGCTTCTGATTTCACTAATTCTCAGGAGTTATATAAATGGGAAGAGAATACCCGCTTGAACGGACCCGTAACATTGGAATCATGGCTCATATCGATGCCGGTAAAACGACACTTTCTGAGCGTATCCTTTATTATACGGGAGTCAATTACAAAATCGGTAATACACACGAAGGTACTGCTACCATGGACTGGATGGAACAGGAGCAGGAGCGTGGTATAACCATTACATCAGCAGCTACGACATGCCACTGGACAAAGCATAAGTTCATGAAGGTTGATCCTACTCAGAAAGAGCACAGGATCAACATCATTGACACTCCCGGCCACGTTGACTTCACGGTTGAAGTTGAGCGTTCCTTAAGAGTACTTGACGGTGCAGTGGGCGTTTTCTGTGCCAAGGGAGGCGTTGAGCCCCAGTCAGAAAATGTCTGGAGACAGGCTGATACTTATAACGTACCCAGAATGGCCTTCATCAACAAGATGGACATTCTCGGAGCAAACTTCTACGGTGCGGTTGACCAGATCAGGAACCGTCTCGGAAAGAACGCCATCATCACACAGCTTCCCATCGGAAAGGAAGAGACCTTTAAGGGTATCATCGACCTCTTCGAGATGAAGGCTTACATCTATAATGATGAAAAGGGTGACGACGTTTCAGTTATCGATATCCCTGAGGACATGGAAGCTGATGCAGAGATGTACCGTGAGGAGCTCATTGAGAAGATATGCGAACTTGATGATGACCTTACTGAGAAGTTCCTCATGGGTGAGGAGCCCGCAGAGGAAGAGCTTAAGAAGGCTTTAAGGAAGGGCTGCTGTGAATGCACCGCCATTCCTGTATGCTGCGGTTCAGCTTACCGTAACAAGGGCGTTCAGAAGCTTCTTGACGCAATCATCGATTTCATGCCTTCACCTCTGGACATTCCGCCTATTGAGGGAACAGACCTTGACGGAAATCCGGTAGTGAGACATTCATCAGATGAGGAGCCTTTCTCAGCTCTGGCTTTCAAGATCATGACTGACCCGTTCGTGGGTAAACTCGCATATTTCAGAGTATACTCAGGTACAGTTGATTCCGGCTCATATGTCTTCAATGCCACAAAGGGCAAAAAGGAGAGAGTGGGCCGTATCCTTCAGATGCATGCCAACAAGAGGGCGGAACTTGAAAAGTGCTACTCAGGCGATATCGCCGCTGCAGTAGGATTTAAGTTCACAGGTACAGGCGATACGCTCTGCACTGAATCAAACCCCGTTATCCTCGAGTCAATGGAATTCCCGGAGCCCGTTATCGACGTCGCTATCGAGCCGAAGACCAAGGCTTCACAGGGTAAGATGGCTGAGGCCCTTGCAAAGCTTGCAGAAGAAGATCCCACATTCCGTGCCAAAACAAATGCGGAAACCGGACAGACCATCATTTCAGGTATGGGAGAGCTCCATCTTGAAATCATCGTTGACAGACTTCTTCGTGAATTCAACGTGGAAGCTAACGTGGGTGCTCCCCAGGTTGCTTACAAGGAGACACTTACTAAGGATGTTGACGTAGAGAGTAAGTATGTTAAGCAGTCCGGCGGTAAGGGACAGTACGGACACTGTAAAGTCCGTTTCTCACCCATGGATGCCAACGGCGAGACCACTTACGAGTTTATCAACTCTACAGTTGGTGGCTCTATCCCGAAGGAATACATCCCTGCTATTGATGAAGGTATCCAGGAAGCAATGAAGGCCGGTCCCTTGGGTGGATTCCCCATCCTTGGTATCAGGGCTGACTGCTACGACGGAAGCTACCACGAGGTAGACTCTTCAGAAATGGCATTCCACATTTCAGGTTCACTTGCACTTAAAGATGCAATGCAGAAAGGCCAGGCAGCATTACTTGAGCCCATCATGAAGGTTGAGATCACAATGCCTGAGGAGTACTTAGGCGATGTAATCGGAGACGTGAACTCCAGGCGTGGGCGCATCGAAGGAATGGATGATGTGGGCGGCGGTAAGATCGTAAGGTCAATGGTACCGCTTGCGGAGATGTTTGGATATTCAACAGACCTCCGTTCTAAGACACAGGGACGCGGAAACTACTCAATGTTCTTTGATCATTATGAGCCTGTTCCGAAGAATGTGCAGGAAAAGGTCCTTAAAGACCGCAGATAAGCTTGAAAAAAGTTTTAAGCTATCATATAATAAACAAGATTGATTATTTTAACACCCAACTAACGTATTTTTTCTAAGGAGGAAATTACAATGGCAAAGGCTAAATTCGAAAGAACCAAACCCCATGCTAACATCGGCACCATCGGTCACGTTGACCATGGTAAAACAACTCTTACAGCTGCAATCACAAAGACTCTTGCAGTTAGACAGGGACTCGGCGCAGCCGTTGCATTCGATATGATCGATAAGGCTCCCGAAGAGAGAGAAAGAGGAATCACCATCAACTCTGCACACGTAGAGTATGAGACAAAGAAGAGACACTACGCACACGTTGACTGCCCCGGCCACGCTGACTATGTAAAGAACATGATCACCGGTGCTGCACAGATGGACGGCGCTATCCTCGTAGTTGCTGCTACTGATGGAGTTATGGCTCAGACACGTGAGCACATCCTTCTTGCCCGTCAGGTTGGCGTTCCCTACATCGTAGTATTCATGAACAAGTGCGATGCAGT
>JAKSPD010000048.1 GCA_024405115.1 Lachnospiraceae bacterium | reverse complement strand
TGATAGACGGGAGAAGCCACCGGATGGCGGAGAGCCCGCACCTCCGAAGACGGTCTTTGACACAGAGTGGGCGGGCATGTCGTTTACGCCTGACCAGAATTCAGGAGCTTTACGGCAACGTATGTGCGGACAACAATAGCGGAATGATGCCACCCTTTCGTGTACCTTTTTTTGGACCTTTTTACATTCACTGAAATCTCTTTTTCTTGACAATAAACAAATAATCTTTTAGACTACTTATAGCTTGTTCAGGTTCACGAAAGTGATCAAATGGCAATACGGTGAAAGACCGTGGCAGCTCACTCTACTGTAAAGTCTCATATGAGGCCAAGCCAGAAAACTGCCTGAAGGGCAATTAACGTTCTGTCGGTGAGGCGAGACGGCTTTTTATTACCGAAAGACGCAGAACGGCCTGCGCCTTTTTGATTTCAAAAAATGCTCTGTTACTTTACCGGGAACGAATATCTTTCGGTGAGGTGAAGAGATGAAAAAGACAATAAGATCATTCCTTGGTATGGCTTTATCCGTAATGCTTATCCTGTCCATGACAGTAAGCTCTTTTGCGGATGAGGCTGTTTTTTTTGAAGAGTTTTCAGCTTTTTCGATGGAAGAGGCTGATGTATCAGGGACTGACGAAGTAACAGAAGTACTTGAGGTTGCCGAAACAGATCTTTCAGAAGAACGTGAGATGGAAGAAGGTGATTCCTCATCGATGCTTGGAACCGTCACGGTGGTGGCCGTTTCGGATGTCTATAATGACATGAAGACACGCTTTACTGCGGCCGGCTGCGCTAACGGAAGCACGACGGATATCACTTCATTCTGGAACATGCTTGCGATGAAGGCACTCGGGATCCCCGGAAACACAGGGACGAAGTTTGAGGACGTAAACTATTCCGGTTTAACCTCCCAGGTACTTGCAAAATTTATCATTGCCATGGTGAATGATGGAAAGGATCCCACCCTTTATGGGGAAAAGAATTCTGAAGGCACCGTGACAAAAAATGTAATTGAACTTCTTAAATCAAAGTACAATTCTGAAACCGGAGCCTACGGAGGAAGTGTATATGAGCAGCCGTTTGCTATGTATGCGCTCAGCATAGTGGGCGAGGAGGCAGGAGAAAAGGCCGGGACATATTATGCGGAAAAGCAGAATGCGGACGGTATCATATCAGACTCATGGGGTATCGACATGGATACCACGGCCTGGGCAATTACCGGGTGCCACGTGGCAGGTGTTACATATCCCAATGAGGATGAGGCACTTTCGTACATGGCGGAACATACCGCGGACATGAATGCAAATACGCTTGGATGCTACCTTGACTGCCTTTCATATCTCGGGCAGCTTACGGAAGAGAAGCTTTCCGGCATGGTAAATGATCCTGCAATGTACAGCGCTTCTGAAAAGAGCTTCCTTTATGGCGGAACGGCAAATGATTTCGCCACAGTCCAGGCTACAGTACCGCTTGGAGAATTCTATAATGAGCCGGTCTATAAGGCTTACAAAAATGACTATACGCCTGCACCGGGCCGTTCATCAAAGAAGGTCTGCGTGCGTATAGCTGACGCAAAGAGCGAGACAGTAACAGAGGACATCCTGAAGAGGACTAAGCTTACAGTCGAGTCAGGCGCATCACTTGTGCTTTCCGGCATAACAACCGCATCTGCTGACGTAACGCTCCTTGACGTCTTCACGGAGGCAGTGTGTGCGGAAAAGCTCGGAAAGGACCCGACGCTTTCAGACCTTGAGGCAAACAAGACCTACATCAACGATAAGCTTGCGGCAGCAGACACAGGCTACGGCCTCTCACTCACAAAACTTTACGGATACGAGGACTATAACTTCGGATATTATGTAAACCGCGAGACGATGGCATGGTCACCGCTTGATCCGGTTACGGCAGATGATACTGAGGTATTCCTTTTCCATTACGATTACACTGTTGCTTCCTATGCTGTGTTTGACAAGGCTACGTACACGGCCACAACTTCTGCGCCCGCAACGGTTACGGTAAAGAAGGCCGGCTACGATGACAGCTGGAACACTGTATTTACCGGAATCCCCGCAACCGTACAGGCAAAGAACGGAAGCAACGTAAAGACATTCACCTGTGCAGAGGACGGAACGGTTAAGCTATCAGGACTTGCAGCAGGAACATACGACCTTACCGCAACCTTCGGCACAGCCGACGCATACATCGTAAGCCCGTATGCAGTCCTTACAGTATCAGCGGCAGCTTCAAAGACAGTTTATGCACGTATAGCTGACGCAAAGAGCGAGACAGTAACAGAGGACATCCTGAAGAGGACTAAGCTTACAGTCGAGTCAGGCGCATCACTTGTGCTTTCCGGCATAACAACCGCATCTGCTGACGTAACGCTCCTTGACGTCTTCACGGAGGCAGTGTGTGCGGAAAAGCTCGGAAAGGACCCGACGCTTTCAGACCTTGAGGCAAACAAGACCTACATCAACGATAAGCTTGCGGCAGCAGACACAGGCTACGGCCTCTCACTCACAAAACTTTACGGATACGAGGACTATAACTTCGGATATTATGTAAACCGCGAGACGATGGCATGGTCACCGCTTGATCCGGTTACGGCAGATGATACTGAGGTATTCCTTTTCCATTACGATTACACTGTTGCTTCCTATGCTGTGTTTGACAAGGCTACGTACACGGCCACAACTTCTGCGCCCGCAACGGTTACGGTAAAGAAGGCCGGCTACGATGACAGCTGGAACACTGTATTTACCGGAATCCCCGCAACCGTACAGGCAAAGAACGGAAGCAACGTAAAGACATTCACCTGTGCAGAGGACGGAACGGTTAAGCTATCAGGACTTGCAGCAGGAACATACGACCTTACCGCAACCTTCGGCACAGCCGACGCATACATCGTAAGCCCGTATGCCGTTCTTACGGTTACAAAATCAGGCAGCGAGTCCGGTGGTGGAAGCAGCAGCGGTGGCAGCAGTTCAGGAACAACCGTTGCAAAACCATCTAACACCGGATCAGTTGGAGCACCTGTAACTGACGGAACATGGACACAGCTTACCGACGGAAGATGGATGTTTAAGACAAATGCATTATTCCGTTCAACATGGGGATATATCCGTAATCCTTATGCGCCTTTGGGAGCACAGGATGCATGGTTCTACTTTGACAGGAATGGATGCATGCTTACAGGCTGGCAGCGTATCATTGATAATGACGGAATGTACAGGTGGTATTACCTTAATCCTGTATCAGATGGATCGCTTGGCGCATGCTTCTTAAATGGTGTCACACCTGACGGATACACGGTAAATGAAAACGGAGCATGGACCGTTGACGGCGTTGTTCAGGAAGAAAAAGCGTCAGCTGAGGCCATTTCCGCAAAAACAGTTGATTACGGCAGCTCACGTGAAGAAACAGAAGTAAAAGGTTCATTCAGCATATCCCTGTCCGCAAGCGTAACGACAACTGAAGGTAAAAAAGTTTCCTTCTCTGGTTCAAAGAAGTTTAGCCTCGCTGATTACGAGGGCTCTACGGCCTTTGACCTTCTTTCCGAGCTTTGCGATGAAAAAGGCTGGGACATTGAGGGAAGCGGAAGCTACGTAAGTGCAGTTAACGGCCTTGCCGAATTCGATGCCGGTTCACAGAGCGGATGGATGTATTCAGTCAACGGAAAGTATCCTGATGTTCCGGCAGGGGATTATGTTGTACAAAAAGGTGACAAAATAGCATGGAAATACGTTACATCATGGGTAAATACAGGCATGTAAGTATTAAAAAGGCAGCAGCAGCTTTCCTGCTGCTGCTTTTTGTCCTGGTTTCAGGATTTACTGCCATGGCCGAAACCCCCGGAAACGAATGGGATATAATAACACACGAGGGAAGCGACAAGAAAGAAAATAAGGCTTATTACAAGGCGCTTTCGCAGATCCTTAAGGAAAACGGCGGCGTAATAAATAAAAGAAAGTACACCGAATATTCAAAGGTTGTGCTTGCCCTTACGGCTGCCGGTTATGACCCTGCAAATGTCAGCGGCTACAATCTTCTCTCACGGCTTGAGGAGGATGAAGCGGTCATCAGACAGGGAATCAACGGTCCGATATGGGCTTTGATCGCACTTGATTCAGGCTCATACAAAAGCGGAAAACGCGATGTATATCTGAGCTGCATCCTTTCAAAGGAACTTCCGGGCGGCGGATGGAACATGGAGGGAAAAGGGAATCCTGATCCGGACGTGACCGCCATGGCCGTTCAGTCTCTCTGCAACTATTCTGAGGCTGACAAAAACGTAAAGGCGGCAGTAGACCGCGCAATCATGGTGCTTTCAAACCTTCAGGATGCTGACGGGGGTTATTCCTCATGGGGAACGGCAAATTCGGAGAGCGTATCGCAGGTGATCATTGCCCTCACGCATGCAGGAATAGACCTAAACGACAGGCGCTTTGTGAAAAACGGCAGGACGACGCTTGATAACCTCATGACCTTTCAGCTTGAGGACGGTACGTTCATGCACGTAAAGTCACTTGGAAAGAGTGACGCCCTGGCAACCGAGCAGGCAAGGACGGCGCTTGCAGCAGTTGAGCGCATCAAAGCCAGGAAAAAGCCTCTGTACAGGATTAAATGATGAAAAAGACAAATTTATGGAAAATGGCGGCATTATTCCTGCTTTTAGTAGCAGGAATTTTTGCCGTTTTATTCTTTGCAAGATTCAGAAAGAGATCAGGGACTCTTTCTGATGAGGGAAGCCTTCACTGCACCGTCTCAATAAGGTGCGACACCATTCTGGCAAACATGGATAAGCTTGACCCGGATAAAAAGGAGCTTGTGCCTTCAGACGGCGTGCTGCTTCCGGAAACCATAGTTTCATTTAACGGGGGTGAATCTGCTTTTGACGTGCTTTATAAGGTAGTGCGTGAAAAGAAGATTCACATGGAGTTTTCTGATTCTCCCATGTATAACGCGGTTTACATTGAGGGAATCGGAAACATATATGAGTTTGACTGCGGGGACCTTTCAGGCTGGATGTATTCGGTAAACGGATATTTCCCAAACTACGGCTTCAGCCTTTATGAGCTAAAAGACGGAGATGTGCTTGAAGTGATGTACACCTGCGACCTTGGTGAGGACGTGGGAAATTCATATAAGCCGGAGGCTGAATAATGAGATACCGTGATGCCTTTTCCGGGTTCCATCCGATCAATAACTTCCTGTTTTTTATCATTGTGACAGGGTACACGATGTTCGTCATGCACCCTGCCGTGCTCATCATTTCACTGATAACGGCAAACATCTACCACATAAGCCTTAAGAAAGAAAAGGCGGTGTACTTCGGGGCACTCTACATGCTCCCGCTGATGCTTCTGGCTGCCGTGCTCAATCCTGCCTTCAATCATGAGGGCGTCACCGTGCTCACATACCTTCCAAGCGGCAACCCGCTTACACTTGAGGCCTGCCTTTACGGAGCCTTTTCCGCAGTCATGATGATTTCTGTAATTGTGTGGTTCGCCTGCTATACGGAGGTGATGACTTCTGACAAGTTCGTATATCTTTTCGGGCGCATCATTCCGTCTTTGAGTCTTGTGATAAGCATGGCTTTAAGATTTGTGCCGCGTTTTATTGAAAAGTTCAGGCAGATAAAGGAGGCAAGGGCAGGTGCGGGAGAAAAGGGCAATGCCTTTACGGAGCTTTCAGTCATGATCACGTGGGCACTTGAAAATTCAATAGATACGGCGGACTCAATGCATGCACGCGGTTACGGGAGCACTAAAAGGACGGCTTTTTCAATCTATGTATTTGGCTCAAAGGATAAGGAGCTTCTTTTGTGGCTTTTATTCTGCGGCTTTTGTCTCATCTGTTCTAATGCGGCCGGGATTTACGAATGGCGCTTTTATCCTACGTTTAAGGGAGCACCCTTTTCACCCGTCACCGTGTTTTCACTTTTGATTTTTACCGCGCTGTGCCTCACGCCGGTTTTTATAGATTACAGTTATGATAAACATTGAGGAATTAAGCTTTACATATCCAAACTCAGCCACACCGGCCCTTTCTGTTAAAGAACTTCACATACGAAAAGGTGAATTCATCGTCCTGTGTGGGCCTTCAGGCTGCGGCAAAACAACGCTCCTGCGTCTTTTAAAGCCTTCCATGGCACCTCACGGGACCAAAGAAGGGCGCATCAGTGTAAGCATCAGTAATGACGCCGCGGACATCGGCTTTGTCCAGCAGTCACCGGAAAACCAGATTGTGACGGACAAGGTATGGCACGAGCTTGCGTTTGGCATGGAAAGCCTCGGGTACGGACAGGAGACCATAAGGCGCCGTGTTGCCGAGATGGCGGAATTTTTCGGGATAGAGAACTGGTTTTATAAAAATGTCTCCGAGCTTTCAGGAGGACAGAAGCAATTATTAAACCTTGCCGCCGTCATGACGCTTGACCCAAAGCTCCTTTTGCTGGATGAACCCACGAGCCAGCTCGATCCTGTGGCAGCCGGCGAGTTCATAAACATGCTTGGAAGGATCAACAGGGAACTGGGCATTACGGTGGTACTGTCAGAGCACCGTCTTGAAGAGGCACTTCCGCACGCGGACAGATGCGTCATAATGGATAACGGAAGCATATCTTATGCCGGGGCACCATCAGCAATCGATAAGGAGCACATGTTTTCCGCAATGCCTGCGGCCATGCGTATATGGGCGGGCTTAAGTGACAAAAGCGCTGATGGGGCATGTCCCGTCACCGTAAAGGAAGGACGTGACTGGCTTAAGGAATACGCGCTCACCCATGAACAGTCAGGGACTGACTTAAAAGAGACAGGGTATGTATTCGGAGAAACCGTAATAAGTGCGGAAGAGGTCTATTTCAGCTATGACAAAGGCCTTCCGGTTGTGCTTAAGGACCTTAAGATAGACATAAGGCGCGGGGAAATGGTGGCCCTTTTGGGAGGAAACGGAACAGGAAAGACGACTGCCCTCAAGGTTCTCTCAGGACTGTATGAGCCAAACCGCGGCATTGTGAGGAACAACCATAAAACCATATACCTGCCTCAGGACCCGACGACGCTTTTTACGAAAAAAACCGTAAGGGAGGAACTTCGTGAGGGAGCGGCGTCTGAGGAAGCCTTTGAAAAAACGGTCGATGATTTCTGCATGAGGCAGTATCTTGACCGTCATCCGTATGACCTTTCAGGCGGGGAACAGCAGCGCCTTGCAATTGCAAAGTGCCTGCTTAAGGAACCGGAGGTGCTTTTATTGGATGAGCCCACAAAAGGGCTGGACGCTTCCTTTAAAAAGAGATTGGCCGACAGGCTCTTTGACTTCATTGAGGATGGCGGCACGGTCGTACTTATAAGTCACGACACGGAATTCTGTGCTAAATATGCAAACAGGTGCCTCATGTTCTTTGACGGCCAGGTGATATCGGAGGATGAGCCGAAAGAGTTCTTCCAAAGGAACAGCTTTTACACGACGTCCGCTTCCCGTATAGGAAGGGGAATCGTTTTGGGGGCGGTAACTGTTGAGGACATCCTTTCCGCATACGGAAAGACTGAAAAGGCAAGGGAGTTCCCTAGGCAGCGCGAGAATGCCCGGACCATTCCCACGGAGAGCAGGGAAAAGGAAAAACTCACGCCCTTTAGAAAAATCGCGGCCATCATCTCTGGCGTGGCGGCCCTTTTGGTAACGGTGATGATCTTTGCAGGCACAAACCTTTCAGATTACATTACCGGCGAGGGCGTCACGGACCTTACGATAAAGAAGCTTCCCATGTACGGACTGCTGATTCTTTCCTTCATCGTGCTGATTTTTGCCACGGGGGTAAAGAAAGGCGGCAGGGAGGAGAAGCTTTTAAAGCGAAGGCACCTTTCAAAAAGGACGAAGGCCTCCGCATTCATAATCCTCATGCTTGTGCCTGCGACGCTCATTTCCGGCTGGCTGTTTTTTGGAGGGAGACAGTATTACCTTATCGCATTACTTCTGCTTATTGAATGTTCACTGCCTTTCATCCTGATTTTTGAGGGAAGGAAGCCGGAACCCAGGGAACTTGTACTTATTGCGGTGACCACGGCTATAGCCATCGCCGGAAGGGCGGCTTTCTTTGCAATGCCCAGCTTTACTCCCGTTATGGGTCTTGTCATTCTTGCCGGGGCCGCATTCGGAGGTGAGAGCGGCTTCATAATCGGGGCGGTGACCATGCTGCTTTCAAACTTCATGTTCGGACAGGGGCCATGGACTCCGTGGCAGATGTTCACGATGGGGCTTATAGGCTTTCTTGGCGGCGTTATTCCAAAAAGAAACCGTCTTTCAATGGCGGTCTTCGGCGCTGCGGCAGCAGTCCTCATATACGGCGGAATCATGAATCCTGCCTCCGCAATCATGTGGGACAGGACAGGAAACCTTGAACCAGTCCTTGTTTATTATGTCGCAGGCCTTCCGGTTGACCTCATACATGCGGCAGCCACATTCATCACTTTATGGTTCCTGACAGAGCCGTTCCTTGAGAAAACGGACCGTATCCGGGAAAAGTACGGGATACTGTAAAAACAGTCAAGTTGTAAAATAAACAGGCATTTCCAGTATGTTTAACACATCATGCAATTGACTTTCCCAGGCTTTGAGTCATCCTTACTATATATAGTTAAATTTTTAACGAAATCCAGTGCAACGTTGCAGTAAAGCTCTGGCTTGCACATGACCCAAACGATGAATGCGAGTTTCCGCTTCAGATTAAATGGACCAAGGCACCATGGCCGTTAAGCTATCTAGTAGACGAAATACCCTGTGGCCTTTCCTTTGATATGTACCGTATCATCAAGTCGCCTCATGACCAGGCAATACTTGTAAATAAAGCCTACAGTAATGAGCTCACGGATTATTTAAAAAATCATGGGGTGGTTTACGCGTTAGGCCTTGTCGGCATTGATTTCGTTAGTCCTAAGCTCTGCTGCCTTACGGCCAGTGCAAATTCACTTTGGGAAATCACCCCCATCTTTGATTTTACGGGAAATGAACCCGAAATGGAGGAATGGGACAATCAGACCCTCGATTATGACATTGAAGACCTTATAATTGAAGAACTCAAAAAATACATGTCAAGAATAGACGAGGAAGAAGATGACGACGACGTAACCCCAGCATTCACAGGGACACCAGAAAACCCCGTCACAAACGGCTCCTGGAAGCAGTCGCCTGGCGGAGCATGGTCATACAGGACAAGCGGCACCTTCCGTAACACCTGGGCTTACATTTATAATCCTTATGCAGCAGATGAAGCATCACGGTATGGCTGGTTCTACTTCGATAAATCCGGAAACCTCCTTACCGGATGGCAGCTCATAAACGGAAAATGGTATTACTTAAATCCCGTAAGTAACGGTTCGCTCGGCATGTGCTTCATGGGTCCCGGGAAAACCCCTGACGGCCATGAGGTGGACGCCACGGGTGCCCGCATAGGAGAATAAAGGCTTTACATTTGACTACTGAAGCTAATACGCGTCGGACATAGAATCCGACGCGTATTTATATGTGCGCCCGGCGGCGCACGTTTCTAACGGGTGAAAGTCCCGAATCCGCCCGGTAGTGGGAAGGATATAGCCGAAGGCAAGGGTGTTGCAGGTGACTGCAAATCTGAAGGAAGCCGGATGTGGGAACAGACTAACCACGGGCAAATCTCTGGTCTGACGAACAGAAATCACATATAAGGTCACGTATGAGGGTAAGACTGCTCCACAAGCCGAAGCCCAATAGCTACACGGAATCATACGGGATAAATGTGGCAGATGGATGGAGAGAAAGAAACGTGTGGTACCCGGGGAGATCTGTGCGATACGCTCTGAAAGGAGTAACCACCGCCTAAAGCGGTGCTGAGCGCACAGAAGTCAGCAGAGGTCATAGTAGCCGAGAGGCAAAGGACCGAATCAACAGGAGTCTTAATTACGACCCGGAAAGGAGGTCTGAACAATGGATGCGGAAAACAATAAAGAAAGCTGCTCACAAAGAGATAGTGCGGAACACAAAGGGTATGTGAGAGCGCATCGTTCATTCAACCGGATATGGAAGGAAAGAGACAGTGCAGAGCCTGACCTCTTGGGTAAGATACTGGAAAAGGATAACCTTAACAGAGCTTACAAGAGAGTAAAGGCGAACAAGGGAGCGCCGGGAATCGATGGGATGACCATCGAGGAAGCGTTACCATGGCTCAGGGAACACGGCAGAGAACTGACGGACAGGATAAGAAGAGGAAAATATACCCCATCCCCTGTACGCAGAGTCGAGATTCCGAAGCCGGACGGAGGAGTACGAAAGCTTGGTATTCCGACCGTCACAGACCGCATCATCCAACAGGCGATGACGCAACAACTGACACCAGTCTTTGAACCGCTGTTCTCGGACAACAGCTTCGGCTACCGACCGGGACGCAGTGCAAAGGATGCCATTCAGAGGATAAAGGAGTATGCAGAACAGGGATATACGAGAGCAGTTGTTCTTGACCTGTCCAAGTACTTTGACACTCTGAACCATACGATACTGCTCAATCTACTGAGACAACAGGTCAAGGATGAGCGGGTAATACAGATGGTAAAGAGATATCTGAAGAGTGGTGTTATGGAGAATGGAGTTGTGATGCCGACAGAGGAAGGCTCACCACAGGGAGGAAACCTATCCCCACTGCTGGCGAATATCTATCTCAATGAGTTTGACTGGGAATTCAGCAGACGTGGAGTACCGTGTATTCGGTACGCAGATGATATCGTACTGCTTGCAAAGAGTGAACGAGCATCGGAACGGTTGCTGGAGACAAGCACAAAGTATCTCGAGGAAACTTTGAAGCTCAAGGTAAATCG
>JAKSPD010000047.1 GCA_024405115.1 Lachnospiraceae bacterium | reverse complement strand
AGTTATTTCTCAAAATTAAAAGTTATTTCTCACAGTTAAGAGTTATTTCTCACAGTTAAGAGTTATTTCTCAAAATTAAGAGTTATTTCTCACAACTAAGAGGAATCCCTCATAAATGTAATATCAAATATAACTTTATGGTAATAATACCTCAAAAACATCTTAAGGTCAAAAACTATTTATGTTTCCCCAAATATGTGATAAAATACGCCCATGAATATTTTGCTTACGTCAAGTGGACGCAGGACATATCTTGTTGACTACTTTAAAGAGGCTCTTAACGGAAAGGGCCTTTTGTTTGCGTCCAATTCTGAAATGAGCCCGGCTCTCATAAATGCGGATAAAAGCGTCATCACGCCGCTTATCTATTCAGAAGAGTATATCCCGTTCCTCCTTAAGTTCTGTAAGAAAAACGAGGTATCCCTTGTCGTACCGCTTTTTGACATCGACATCCCGGTGCTGGCGGCTCACAGGAGGGAGTTTTCCGAAATAGGGGTAAGGCTTGCGGTTTCAGGTGAGGATGTTGCAAAGGTATGCAACGACAAGTACCTCATGAGTCAGACATTAAGGGAGTATGGCATTCCCAGTCCGAAGACGGTACTTTCACCAGATGAGGCTGCAGGATTCAGCTTTCCCTGCATCGTCAAGCCCAGGTTCGGAATGGGTTCAATCGGTGTGGAGGCTTGCGCCGATGTATCCGAGCTTTCCTTCCTCTACGAAAGATGCAGAAAAAAGATTGGAAGTTCATACCTTAAATACGAATCGGAAAAGGCGGCAGGCGATGCAGTGCTGATCCAGGAAATGATCATGGGAGATGAGTACGGCCTTGATGTAATAAATGACCTTGACGGCAATTACGTTACTACAGTGGTGAAGAGAAAGCTTGCCATGCGCGCCGGCGAGACTGACGAGGCAGTGACCCTGTCAGTTGACCTTCCGGAATATGGAATACTGAAAAAGCTTGGCGAAAAAATAGGGAAGACATTCCGCCATATCGGAAACATGGACGTGGATGTGATGGTGGATGAAAACGGAACCCCCTATGTAATAGACATGAACGCGCGCTTCGGCGGCGGGTATCCGTTCTCACATGCGGCAGGCGTAAATCTTCCAAAGGCCTATGTAATGTGGGCCATGGGCATGACAGTACCAAAGGAGATGCTGGAGGCACGCCCGAATGTACATTCATTTAAGGAAATCGCAATAAGGACCTTCTGACAGTGAACAACATAATTCTGATAATACCTTCATATAACGAGGCTGAAAATATAGAGCGGGTGGTTGACGAGCTTATCTCCGGGTACCCCCAGTTTGATTATGTCGTTGTCACTGACGGCCCGACTGACGGCACCGATGAGATATGCCGGAAAAGAGGATACAATACGGTGTTTCTCCCTGAAAACATGGGACTTACCAAATGCTTCCGAAACGGCATGAAGTATGCCTATGAAAACGGTTACGAGTATGCGGTCCAGTTCGACGGAGACGGTCAGCATCGTCCTGAATACATAGATTCCATGAAGAAAAAGGCTGAAGAGGGATATGACCTGGTTCAGGGTTCAAGGTTCTTAAGCAACGGTTCAGCCCGGATGAGCGGAATGAGGAGTTTCGGCTCCGTGCTAATAAGAACTGTCGTAAAACTCAAGACCGGCGTCAGGGTGACTGACCCGACATGCGGCCAGAGGCTCTACAGCAGGAAACTCATAGATGATTTTGCAAATAAGGACGAGTTTGCCCCGGAACCGGATACAGTGGCGAAACTTCTGAAACGTGGCGTCAGATATGCGGAGGTCCCTGTCCGTGTTGCGGAAAGGGAAGGCGGGGAATCATATTTAAAACCTTTAAATGCAGTTAAATACATGTGGAGGATCTTAAGCTCCATAATTTTCAAGTGAAAGAAACTTCGGTAAAAAAAGATTTAATATGGAACATTCTCGGGAGTCTCATGTATGCACTGGCGGCAGTGCTTCTTTCCGTCATATCATTGAGGCTTTTAGGACCCGATGACGGGGGGATATTCGGTTTCGGGTATTCTACCTTCGGGCAGCAGATGTTCATAATAGCATACTTTGGAATAAGGCCTTTTCACATTACGGATGTAAGACATGATTACAGCTACACGGATTACAGGGCCGTAAGATGGAAAACATGCATCCTTTCGGTGCTTTTCGCGTTTTTATACCTTCTTTTCTTTGCCGTTTCAGGTAAGTACAGCACATATAAGTCCGCATGTATCTTCCTCATAGCGCTCATAAAGGTGGTTGACGGCTTCGCCGACTGTCTCGAGTCCGAGTGCCAGAGGGATGGCTTTTTATGGCGTGGCGGAAGGGAACTGTTCATCCGTACCGTGATAATGGTGGCGGTTTTCTCACTAAGTGTGATTCTTACGAAGAAACTCCTCGTTTCCGCCGCGGCCGCGGTGATTTCAGAGACTGTGACGGTTGTCATTTTTTCACTGAGACTTAAAGGTGAAAAGTCATTTCCCGTTTCAGAAAGAAAAAGGGAACAGGAAAAGAAACTCATGGGGGACACGGTGCTCCTGTTCATAAGTGTCTTCATTGACTTTTTCGTGTTTTCCAGCTCGAAGTATGCGATAGACATAAAGCTTTATGACAGCGCAAGCGGCATCTTCAACATTCTTTTCATGCCCACGAGCGTCATATACATGGCGTCAAACTTCATTATGAAGCCGTATCTGACGAAAATGGCCGCCATGCTGGAAAATGATGACACAAAAGGTTTCAGGAAGACCGAAAGGAACATTGCGCTTTCAATAGCCGGGCTCACGGTGCTCTGCGTGCTTATGGTTGTATTCCTTGGGAAGTGGGCGCTTACCATAGTGGAAAAGCTTCTTGGTGAGAATTACACGGGAAGCCTTACCCCGCGTGTTCCTGAACTCATTCTCATCATGGCGGGAGGAGGACTCTACGCGATGGCGGACCTTCTGTATTACGTCCTCGTGATAAAAAGAAAACAGAAGTCCATATTCTTTGTTTACCTTGTGGTGGGCGTGCTTTCGGCAGTCATTTCCTTCATACTCGTAGGCAGCTGGGGAATCACCGGAGCGGCAGTCTCATATACGGCGGTAATGAGCATACTTACATTCGGGTATCTTATTGTACAATGACAGGGCATACCTTTGACATAATAATACCTACTTTTCATCCCGGGGAGGAATTTGCGGGCCTTCTTTCAATGATCAGAAAACAGACGGCGCTTCCTGAAAAGATAATCCTCATGGAAACGCTTTCGGGGGATGACACGCTTCAGGATTTCCCCGGCTGTGAGTGCTATCCGGTAAAAAAAGAGGACTTTGATCATGCAGCCACAAGGCGTCTGGGAGTTTCGCATTCTGATGCGGAAGCATTCATAATGATGACTGATGATGCCATTCCGGCCGATGAATTCATGTGCGAAAATCTCATGAAGGCACTTTATTCGGATGAGAAGGTGGCTACCGCCTATGGAAGACAGCTCCCCAGGGAGGACTGCCGTGAGGCGGAGAAATTCACAAGAAGCTTTAACTACCCGGAGGAGTCATCTGTAAAGGACATCGGGGATCTCCCAAGGCTTGGGATAAAGACATATTTTGCCTCAAACGTATGCTGCGCATACAAGAGAAACATCTGGGATAAGGCAGGCGGTTTTACTGAACGGGCCGTGTTCAATGAGGACATGATTTATTCCCATACGGTGATGGAAGCCGGATACAGTGTTGCATATGCTGCAGATGCAAGATGCATTCATTCCCACAATTACGGCGCTGCGGCACAGTTCAGGAGAAACTTTGACCTGGGGGCAAGCCAGGCAATGCATCCGGAGGTCTTTGGCGGAATAAGGAGCGAGGGTGAAGGCATAAGGCTTGTAAAGAGTACCGCAGGTCATCTCATAAAGGTGGGCAAGTGGTATCAGATTCCCGGATTTTTCGTGGTTTCCGCAGCCAGGTACATGGGTTACAGGCTTGGAAAAAAGTATGACAAGCTCCCGAAGGCGGCGGTATTAAGGTGTGCCCTGAACAGGGATTTTTTCAGATAAGTTTTATTAAATAAAGAAGAGGAGAATTTTGCCCTTTATGGACAGTGACAGTCGATCGTATTGGATCACAACGTTTGTTTTACTTTTTCTGGCGGCTTTTTTCGCATTAACTGAAACGGCCGTCTCATCCGTCTCACAGACCAGGGTCAGAAGCAAGGCTGACCATGGGGATCCGAGGGCGGAAAAGGCGCTATATGTGCTTTCTGATTTTGAAGCGGCGGTAAGTACGCTTCTCATCTGCACAAACATAGTTCATATATCTATCGCTTCCATTGTGACGGTCTGCGTCACAAGACTGTGGGGGCTTTCCGCGGTGACTGCGGGGACGCTTCTGACCACGGTCACGGTCTTCTTTTTCGGGGAGATGCTTCCCAAATCAGTTGCAAAGAAAAAACCACTTGAGATCACGCTGATGACCGCGGGAATTCTTTGCGTACTCATGAAAGTACTCAGGCCGCTTTCAGGACTTTTATCAAAAATTGGTAGCTTTGCGTCGAAAATAATGAAGCAAGAAGCAGAAGTTTCGGTTACAGAAGAAGAAATACAGGATATCATCGAGGATCTTTCGGAAGACGGTGCCATAGATGAAGTACAGGCCGACCTTCTTTCACAGGCCCTTCAGTTTACGAAAAAGAAGGCCGCAGGCATCATGACACCCATGGAACGTGTTGCGGCAGTCGATATAAATGATACACCTGAAAACGTATTAAACTACATAAAGGAACAGAACCACAGCCGTGTTCCCGTATATGAGGGCACCCCTGAATCAGTGGTGGGAATGCTGCAGATAAGAAAGGTGTTTAAGGCATGGATGAAGAAAGGGCATGCCCCGCAGTTCAGGGCCTTACTCGATAAGGTCTGCTTTACCGTACCGGACATGGACATTGATGAGCTTCTTTCAGAAATGAGCGCTCAAAAGTGTACCATGGCAGTGGTCAGGGAACGAAAGAGCGGCGGAAAGGCGCTCGGGATAGTGACCGTTGAGGACATCCTGGAGGAACTTGTCGGAGAAATCTACGATGAGGAAGACAGGACGGAAGGGGGTGCCGTATGAGCATGATCCTTTCAGCACTGGGAATAATCATCTGCATACTTCTCAGCGCATTCTTCTCCGCATCGGAAATGAGCTTTTCATCCTGCAGCGAGGTACGTATGGAGAATCTTGCCGAAAAGGGAGACAGGAAGGCAAAAAAGGTGCTTTCCATCATAGGCAGGTTTGATGACGCGTTAAGCTCCATACTGATCGGAAACAACCTCGTCAACATCGCCTCATCGTCACTTGCTTCCGTAGTGGTGATACTCCTTACAGGCAAGGATGACAGGACATGGGTGGCCACCGTCGTAATGACGGTACTTGTGATCATTTTCGGTGAGACGATTCCGAAGATTTCCGCCAAGAAAAATGCGAACAGGTTTTCACTGGCTTTTTCCGGAGCGGTGACGGCACTCATAAATATCCTGAAGCCCGTCGTATGGGCAGTCACGGGACTCATACATCTCCTTACCAAGGGACTTGAAAGCGAAGAGGAAGAAAGCGCGGAGGAAGAGGCGGTAGAGGAATTCTCCACCTTGATCGAGACCGCGGAGGATGAGGGAGTCCTTGACGAGGACAGCTCCGAGCTAATGCAGGCGGCAATAGATTTTCCGGAGATGACCGCACAGGAATGCATGACCTCAAGGGTGGACATGCAGGCCATCGACATCGAGGACAGCATTTCAGAAATTATTTCATTCGTTGAGAATACACCGTATACAAGGATACCGGTCTATGAGGGCAGCCCTGATGAGATTATCGGAATACTTCATCTCAACCATCTTTTCCGCCTTATGCACGATAAGGACAAAAAGCTTACAAAGGCTGACATAAGGGGGCTTCTGATGCCTCCGCTCTATGTTTACAAGACAATGGACCTTCCGATCGTGTTAAGAAGGATGAGAGCGGCAAAGCAGCATCTTGCAATAGTTACGGATGAGTATTCGGGAACTGAAGGCATCATCACGCTTGAGGACGTGCTCGAGGAGATAGTCGGTGACATCTGGGATGAGACCGATGAGATAGAGGAAGAGGTCAGAAAAATCGGCGAGAGCGAATACATAATAGATGGAGACATGCCGATATGTGATTTCCTTGAGCTTGCGGAAATTGATGAGGATGACTTTGATTTTGATTCCGAGACCGTGGGCGGATGGGTTATCGAGTACATGGAGAAATTCCCTTCGGCAGGGGAGAGCTTTGACTATGAGGGATTTCATGTGGAAGTCCTTTCGGCCGATGACCTGAGGGTCTCACAGGTGGCCGTCACAAGGGAAAATGATGAAAAAATATCTTAACGATGCTGAACAGAATGATATTGAAGAGATAGTGGCTGCCTCCAATGAGTGCGACGGTACACATTATTCCGTACCCGACGATGCGGACCTCTGGTTCCTGAGCCGTCATTACGGGAAGGTCGTGTCATTTCTTTCCGTTTATTTCATGGGTGACACCCATGAAGGTCATCCCGTGGAAGAGGTGCTTCTGTTCACGGCCCCCCCGGAACGCGGAAAGGGGAGGGCACGGAGGCTTCTCAGAAGGTACTCGGAGTATGCCCGTTCCGTCGAAGGTGAAAAGCCGCATGTCCGTTTTACGGCATATCCGTCTGAGATCAGCGAGGCGTTTCTGTTATCGGCGGGAGCCTCACATGAAGGTGACGAGCTTTTAATGGTAAGGAGGCTTTCAGGAAAAGGAGGGCTTTTGGAGGAGGACATGACGTTTTCAAACGAACATTCCGAATGCTCAGTAAAGACCTACGGTGACACGGCATATGTTTACGGTGTCAGGACGGACGTCTCGCACCTCCGTGAAGGCAGTGCGGAAAAGCTCTTAAAAGGAGTTATCTCCGACCTTGAAAAAACGGGCGCGGGGAGGGCGCTTCTGCAGGTGTCGTCATGCAACGTACCGGCCGTACGGCTTTATGAAAAGCTTATGTTTTCAGTAGAAGAACGGATGGAATTGTGGTACAATAATAAATTGAGTAATTTTTGACTGGTGGTATAAATGGCTTTAAAAAGGTACTCATACATAAAATATCCGTACAGCAGAAACGGCTGGATAAGCTTTGCGCTTTCAGTGATCTCGCTTCTGCTTACTCTTTATGTGTTTGTGGTCGCCATTGCCGGTGGCGGCAGCACCGGGCCGTTCCATGCCGCCTGCGGTTTCACGGCTGTCGTAATGAGCCTTATGGGAATGTGGTTTTCATTCCTCACTCTTACAGAAAAAGAAAAGAATTACCTGTTCGGGCTGATTGGGGGAGGGGTTTCCCTGATACTGTGCATCGTCTGGGTAGTGGTGATAGTTAATGGAAGCAGAGTATAACACTGATATTTACATAGATGACAGCAGCGAGATCATTGGGGAGCGCCTTTCACTCATTGATGAACGCCTTTCCGGTTTCACCGGAGATAGCGTGAAGGGGGATTACAGGGACTTTTTCATTTCGGCAGCAAATGCCGTCAGAAGTCTTATTACGGGCGGGAATCCAGAACCTGTTGCAGCCCCTGAAGATGACGGTGTCCTTTCCTTTTTTGCGGATGAACTGTCGCTTAAGGATACAGGCCACAAAAAGGCCGTATGCATGGCAGGGGAGACACTTCTGCAGCTGCTTTTCCTTTACGAGGAATCAGAAGAGCCTGACAGGAAGGAAGTCAGAGACGTTGTATATTCATACCTTTACGACTATGCGGAGGAATTTATCGGAGGAAGCAACGGAAAAAGCTTCATTACCGAGCTTCTGTTTACTGAAAGGGATGATGATTTCATAAATGACGGCATCTCGCTTTTTGTGGGTGACCGGATGACGGCAAGGATACTCGAGGCGCTCAGGGCCTCCGGAAGGAAGGACACCATAAGGATTAACGTTCCCGGAAAAGGTCTTACGGAACATAAGAGAAATAATCTTACGGAGTTCTTTAAGAAGGCTTCGCTCCTGATGACTGTACTTATCCTTGCGGTTTCGCTTACGGCATGCGGCGGTAAGAAAAACACGGAAGAGACCACTGAGACAGAAACCGAGGAGACAAAGGAACAGTATCCCGAAACAGTTGCATATGTTTCCGAGGATGAGGAGACAAGGGACATGTTCGGCGTCATGCATGCGCTCGTACTGAATGTCCAGAAGGGCGACAAGGACGGCCTTTACGTGTACACACTCCGTGACGAGAGTGACCCTGAGAATGCCTGGTCCTTAAACAGCCAGGACATCGGGGACATCGTGGCGGAGGTGGAGCGCGGAAAGAAAGTGGCGGTGCTTTTCTCCGGGGACATGATAGATGACGCGGACAACGTGGATTTCATAGCAATCCTTGATGACAGGGACTACAGGATAAAGTCAGTTGAGGGCGTTACGGCCACAAACATGATGAGCTCATTTTCAGTAAGGGCAAAGGACGGGAAGGAATATACGTTCCTTAAGGACCACTGCCGTGTTGACAGGGATGCGTTAAGTACTGAAGGAAACACGAAGGTGATTGTATATTACGCGGACTGCGGAGATGTGGAGCGTTATCCTGTCAGGGTATATAAGGTAAAAGATGAAAAGAAGGATCGGTGATTTCTCACCTTCCTGTATCGCGGAATCCGGACAGTGTTTCCGTATGCGCCGTACGGGGGAAAATGAATACAGTCTGATTGCCGGGGGAAGGTTTCTCTCAGTAAGGGAAGAGGGCGGAAACGAGTTCAGCTTTTCCTGCAGTGAAGGGGAATTCGAAGGCTTCTGGAAGCATTATTTCGACCTTGACACGGATTACTCCGCCTACAGGAAGCTGTGCCTTCCGGACGATGCCTTTCTTAAGAAGTGCATTTCCTTCGGTGACGGAATAAGGATCTTGAACCAGGATCCGTTTGAGATGCTCATTTCATTTATCATATCACAGAGAAAATCCGTTACCGCAATAAGAACTTCGGTCGAGAGGCTGTGCAATGCCCTCGGTGAGGAGATAAAAAGCGGTGACGACGTGCTCACTCATGCATTCCCAAAGCCTGAAAGGATAGCATCGGCGGATACTTCCGTGCTTTCGGACTGCGGGCTCGGCTACAGGACGGAATACGTCAGGGAAGCCGCCCTGGGGGTAATGACCGGTGAGATACGGCTTTCGGAAATGAACGGTCTTAAGACGGATGAGCTTATAGAAAGGCTCATGGAACTTAAGGGAGTAGGGATAAAGGTTGCTTCCTGCGAGGCACTTTTCGGATATCACAGGCTTGACACCGCACCCGTCGACGTGTGGATGAAGCGCGTGCTCGAAAATGAGTACGGCGGGGCCTTTCCGCAGGAATATCTGCCCGCGGCCGGCGTGCTGCAGCAGTACATGTTTAATTATGCGAGGATAACAAAGCTTCATGAGGAAACTTAAAAAACTTAATACTTCCCTTATGGCGCTTCTGCTGTCCGTTCTCCTGGCATTTCCGAACACGGTTCATGCCGAGACCACTGCCGTGGCAACCGGGTCAGTCGAGGAAAGCACGGGCTTAACTGAAGATGAATCCGTAACAGGAGAAGAAACCGGTGAAAGCGGCGGCGAAACCATGGAAAGCGGCGGGGCCGAGGAAGAACTTCCGGCATGGCCTGAGTTTCCATATGATCTCAAGGCCACGACCGCAATCGTCATGGACGTTGACACCGGTGAGGTCCTTTACGGTAAGGAGATACACTCAAAGCGTTATCCCGCCTCGATCACAAAGATTCTCACAGCCCTTATAGTCATAGAAAACTGCAGTCTTTCAGAAGAGGTCACCTTCACAAAGGAAGCGGTCACAAACCTGGAATCAGGCGCGGTTACGATAAATACGGTTGCCGGTGACGTCATGACGGTAAAGGACTGTCTTTATGCGCTGCTCCTCAAGTCCGCAAATGAGGTCGCAAATGCACTTGCCATACATGTGGCCGGATCCGTTCCCGCCTTCTGTAACCTCATGAATGAAAAGGCAAGGGAACTCGGTTGTCTCAATTCTGATTTCAGGAACCCGAACGGACTTACGAATGAAAATCATGTCACCACGGCGTACGACATGGCGCTCATTGCATCCGCGTGCATGAACAACAGTACCTTCATGAGCCTTGAATCTGAACCGACAAGGAAGCTTGCAGGTACAAAGAACAACCCGAACGGCATCACTGTCACGATCGGGCACAAGATGCTCAAGGAAAGTGAGTATTATGACAAGAGGGTAAAGGCCGGAAAGACAGGCTTTACATCTGCCGCAGGCAATACACTTGTGACCATGGCGGAGGATAACGGAAGAAGGATAGTGGCAGTAGTGCTCAAGGATTCTTCTCCCGCACATTATACGGATACCCAGAAGCTTCTCAATTACGGTTTTGACAGTTTTGAAAACATAACGCCTAATTCTGAAAAGCTTCTGAAGCTCCTTGGTACGGAGGAAAAACTGGTAGAGGACGGAAAGGCCGAAAAAGGCAAAATGGAGCTTTCCCTCTGGACAAAGGTAACAGCCACCGTGCCGAAGGGAACGGGCACGGACACGCTTACGGCATCATACCAGTACGGAATTCCAAAAAGCGCACCCGAGAATGCGGTTGCATATCTCACGATAAGTTCTGAGGGGCATCCCGGGACGGGGGCGTTCCTGATAAACTCATATAAGGAACCTGAAACAACCGTGGCAGTTGAGGTCGAAACCAAAAAGAACGGTAAGCAGCAGCCTGCTACGACTAAGGCCGCGAGAGGTGAACAGCCGGAGGGCCCGGAAAAGGAACCTGTAAGCGTTCCGTGGAAAGGCATCGGCGCAGCCGCGGTCATTGCACTGGCGGGTTATGCGGTTTTCCTTATCAGGAAGAGAAAAAAGGAAGAGGAAAAGAAGGCCTTGGAAAGGAAACAGCGAAGACTCGAAAGGCTTCAGAGCATGAACATGACTGAGGAGGAATTCGCTGAAACGGTCAAGGAAAACAGGGAGAAACGTGAAAAGACTTCTGGAGAAAATTCTTAACAGGGAAACGGTCTCATATGTGATCGTGGGCGTCCTGACCACTGCCGTGGATTACATCGTCTTTGCGATAGTAAATGAGGCACTTAAAAGGAACGGAATGGATGTCACGCAGTCATCCTCCGTTGCAACGGTTGTCTCATGGATAGCGGCGGTCCTGTTCGCATACGTTACAAATAAGATCTATGTTTTTAAAAGCAGGGAAAGGGGATTCCTGCCGGTACTTAGGGAGATGGCGTCTTTCTTTGCGGCAAGGCTCATATCCGGCGGTGTGGTGCTTTTTCTCATGTTCATCCTTGTGGATAAATGCAGCATGAACGAGTACATTGCTAAGGTGCTCACTTCAGTTTTCAATCTGGTGTTTAATTATGTGGCAAGTAAACTCTTTATTTTTAAGAAAAAA
>JAKSPD010000046.1 GCA_024405115.1 Lachnospiraceae bacterium | reverse complement strand
TTTGAATATATAGCATTTTTTCCATCTGGAGGTATTGTCAAGCCACGCTTATCATTCCTTGAAACGCATCATTGCAAAATGATCTATCTCTCCTGAAATCCAGTAGAACGTACCATATGCATACTCTGCATTTCCATCTGTTGCCACATAGAAATGGTCAATGTCAATCTGTGCATAAGATGACTGCAGTGTTGCGGTTCCTTTACCGTTGTCAAATGTTCCCTTGAAAAGGTCACTTCCTGACTCTTCCACAGACTGTCCTGACGACGGAATCCAGAAATATTTCCAGTTCGTTGTTATATTGATCTTGCCTCCATCGGCGGAAACCGTGGCGTTAAAATAGCGCTCTGACCCGTCGTCGGAATACATGTAAGCCTTCCATCCACCGTTAAGGCCGGCGGGATCCTTAATGACTGAAGCCCTGGCCGGGTCAGTCACCACCACTCCGTTTTCAGTTCCGCTTCCGAGAATTATGTCAAGGAACCAGTCAAATTCTGTTGCATAAGCAATTTTGTCCGTTGAAAGCTTCTGCGCAATGGCTGCCAGATCAGAAGACGAGCCTCCGGTAGGCTTTCCGCCGCTGCTGGAAGATGTCTGCTGACCTGCATTAGGATCATAGGCACCATTAGGTCCTACATAGTAACCGTCAGGCGTAATACCGTCCGTAAGCATATAGCCGTCTTCATCTACATAGTAGTAAACTCCGTTATCATTTATCCAGCTGTCCTTTACTATACGTCCGTCCTTTTCATAAACCCATGCGCCACTGCCCATCTTGGTCCATGTTCCGCCTGTCACGGTTCCGATTTCCCTCATTCCCTGGGTAATGTCTTCCGTAGTCTCGGGTTCTGTTTCTGTTTCAGGCTCCGTTTCTGTCTCAGGCTCCGTTTCTGTCTCAGGCTCCGTTTCAGGTGCCGTTTCCGGAACATAGTATTCTCCCGAGGTCTTATAAACGACATAGTCGCCCTGCATTGTTACATCAGCCCCGTAAAGTAATGCCTTCATTATGAAGTTTCCGGCAATCATCTTATCATCGCCATCTTCGCAGTATGCACCGATGTTATCCATGTTCATGGATACCTTCTGGCCCTGGTCTTCACCGGTCTTTGCAATCTTTGCATGGAACAGTCCGTCATATGGCATCGTGATCATCATGGCGTCAATCTCTGCAGGGGTGAATTCCTCAGGATCATCATAGTCTTTTGTGTCGAAGTTCATGCCTGCCATCAGGTCGATATTCATTTCCCACTGTCCGTCATCTTCGATTTCAAAGTCACAGCCAATGGGCTCACTCAATACTTTTTTCTTTGTGTCGGCAAAGCTTGCCGGAACCCCGTCAATGTTCTCGAATCCATCCAGCACCGTCAGCTGTATTTCGCCCTCATATTCCCCGATGACATCAACAAACCGGGCGTCTTTCTTAATTTCGGCTCCCTTTGGAATTTTGATTTTTTTAAGGTCACCCTTTTCAACGCCACCTGTCAGGGCATTCATGCATGCCTCAAGTTCATCAGATTTTGAATCATCATCGTCTTTTTTATTCGATTCTTTTGTTGCCTCAATATTTGTTGTAGGTTTTCCGCTGTCTCCGCCCTTTTTGATTTTTCGTACCACAAATACTGCCACAACTGCCAAAATGGCCAAAAAGACTACTATCGCACCGCCGATGATCACTCCGCTCGGGATTCCTCCACCGGATTTTTTGCTGCTTTTTTCAGGTGCGCTCTGGCCTGCATCAGGACGCATCGGCCTTATCGGCTGTGTATCAGCCGGTGCCGCAGCGAAAGGTTCAATTCTTGCCCCGCATGACTCGCAGAATTTCGCATCATCCGGGATCCGTGCTCCACAGTTTTCACAAAAAGCCATTTTTCATTCTCCTTTTGGTGTTGTATTTATTTCCGGAAAATCTCTGTGTGATAAATCAAAACCTTAACGTATAAACTATACATTATATGGATACGTTTAACAACTTAATTTTACACAGGCTTCTGCAGACAGGGAATGCCCAAAACCAGGTGCCCTCTTTCCGCACGGTGTGATATTATCGGGTGATAGTGTAATGATGCCCCTTCTCCGGACGGAGTTTTTTATAATGACCACCCGGAAAGCCGTTTCTCTTTTGGGTGCTGAAGGCCCGGTGCTCCGTCTTATATATGCTGCCCGGATAATTTCCCGTTTTCATGTTTTTCCTCTTAAATCACAAAATCAAGGCTTCTATCTCTTCTATGTTTTCCTTTCCGGCACAGAGAACCGAACCGCCTTTTACAAGGGAAATCTCCCCGCCCTCGCAGTTTTTTATCACGCCGCCTGCTTCTGAAAGGATAAGCCCGCCTGCAGCATAGTCCCATGGGGAAAGCCTGAGCTCAAAAAATACGTCTGTCTTTCCTGATGCCACATAGCAGATGTCAAGTGCCGCGGAACCGGAATTCCTTAAGTCACATGCATTTTCATAAAGCTTACGGAGCATGGTAAATGACTTCTCGCCATAGCCCTCATAATAGGGAGAAATGCCAAACAGAATGATTGAGTCCCTGAGCTTGCGCCCGCTCACGTGAATGGGGTTCCCGTTTAAGAAAGCACCCTTTCCGAGTTCGGCATAAAATAGTTCATCAAGGTAAGGGTCGTATACGACTCCTGCCTTTTTGATTCCGTGCTCAACGTATCCTATCGATACCGCACTGTGCCTGTATCCATTTATGAAATTGGCTGTTCCGTCGATCGGGTCAATTATGAAGCAGAACTCCGGTAAGCTTTCACAGTGCGTTTCATCCTCCTCACCCATAAACCCGCATTCGGGATATTCCTTTTTGAGGGAATCATAAAGCATGGCCTGGACAGCCTTGTCATGAGCAGTTACAAAGTTGCCCCTGCCTTCCTTTGACTCTATTTCAGAAGATGAAGGCCTTTTGCTTTTTATATATGCACCAGCCTCCATTGCCAGCTTTTTCAGAAACTCAATATCTACATTCATGTTAATCACTCAAGAGGAAACAGTACGAAATCCTTACCGTCATATTCCCATACCTCACGGTATCCAACTGTTTTTAATATTTCCACCATCCCGTCAAACATGAACCTGTAATTGCAGGCCTGATGGGCATCGGCGGACACCGTCACCCTTACATTGTGGTCATGCAAGAACTTAAGAATGTCGGCCCCTATGTACGGGTCTGTCCTGTAGCCCCTGCTTACCGCACCCGAGTTCATTTCAAAGATGCGGTCATACGGGAGCAGTTCCTCAACGGCCTCATAAGCGGGAGTCAGGTATTTTAACGACTTTTCATCAAACATTTTTCCGTCGCCGTTGAATTTTCTTACAAGGTCCAGATGTCCAACAATGTCGACTTCTTTTCTTTTTGCCGATTCTGCGACCGTCTTATAGTAATCGCTAACGTAGGCATAATAGTCACCTCCGTAAAACTTATCAACGTTTTTAATTACCGTGGCCTTTGACTCGTCTATTTCAAGATAAGCGTCACCCTTATGAATGAAATGGGCGGAGCCTATGACGAATTCGTAAGGTGTAAGGTCGCTGTCCCCGAAAAACTCAGCCTCAATTCCTCTGTAAAGCTTTATCCTGCTTCCGTAAAGGTCTTTTAATCTGTCGAATTCCTTATTGTAATCGGTTTCCGACTTGTGTGTCATGCAGTACCGCTCATCAAACGGAAGATGACTGTGCCCGGAAAAACCGAGAGCCGCCGCCCCGTCATTCAAGGCGGTCTTCACGAAATCCTCCATCGTGTCTTTTCCATCACAGAACACCGTATGATTATGCAGGCTGATCAGTTCCAACACTTCTCCAATCATTTCATGAGGCCTTCGATAACGGGCTTAATTTCAAGAAGACTGTCTATGACAACATATGAAAGGGCTCTTGTTTCATCATTTGCAGGCACTACGTCAGGTATCAGTACAGGATACATTCCTGCGGCGTTTGCCGATTTGATTCCCGAAATAGAATCCTCAAGTACCACGCAGTATTCAGGCTCTATTGAAAGCAGCTCTGCTGCCTTTAGGAAGATATCAGGTGCCGGTTTTCCTTTTGTTATCATGTCACCGCCCACAATAACCTTAAAGGCGTCAAGTATACCGTTTTTCTCCAGATGATCAATTGTCTTAAGGTGTCCCGTTGAGGATGCTACCGCAAGCGGGATGTTATTTTCCTTTGCAAACTCAATAAGTTCCTTTACTCCGGGCTTAAGTACCGGGCTTTCCCTTTCAATCATTTCTTCAGCAATTTCCACCCGGACTGCCCACGTCTTCTCGTAAGAGAATCCATTTCCTATACCGTTCTCAAAGATAACTGCCGCATCCTTTTTGTTCATGGCCCTCGTGGCCATGAGTACTTCATCCGTCACAACATAACCAAGCCTTTTTCCAGCTTCTTTCCATGCCCTCATGTAGATACGTTCCGTGTCAAGCAATGTTCCGTCAACATCACATATGATTGCTTTTATCATTTTATTGTGCTCCTTTTCTATATTCGCTGGGTGTCATGCCCGTAAATTTTCTGAATAACTTACTGAAATATTTCGTGTCCTGGTATCCCACGGTGTTCGCGACCTCGTATGTCCTCATGTCGCCCTCCGAAAGAAGCTCGATTGCTTTTTCTATCCTGTACATCGTAAGGTACTCAAGGAAGGTATATCCGGTCTTTGAGTGAAATACCTTTGCCAGATAGCTTTCACTCATATTGAGGCTTTCCGATGCCGAACGCACCGTCACATCTTCAGCGTAATGATTCTTTATGTACTCTATGACGCTGTCCACATGCTTATCCTTGCCTGTTCCGCTGTTTTCGCCCACTGCAAAGAGCTTTCTCACGTCAGACTGGTCAAGGCAATCAAGGTCACGGAGCATCCGGTCATATTGGCGGCTCTTTTCAATCGTCTCCACCGTCTCGTCAAGCACCTCCAGAAACTCGTCATCATCGACAGGCTTTAAAAGGTATCCGTGCACTCCAAGCTTTATTGCCTGCTTAGCATACCCGAAGTCACTGTGCCCGGAAAAAATGATGAACTCGGCGGACGTCGAATCCTTTAAGTGTTCGATCATTGTAAGCCCGTCTATTCCGGGCATGTTAATATCAGTTATGATAATGTCAGGCTGCAGTGCCTCGGAAAGCTCAATTCCTTCCTTTCCGTCACCGGCTTCGCCGATAACCTCGCACCTGTGTTCATCCCATGGTATCGTAAGGATGAGACCGCGCCTTGTAAGGGTTTCGTCTTCTATTACCACGACTTTATACATCAGAAGCCTCCTTAGGAGATTCGAGAGGTCTCAGCCTCAGCGTGACCTCAGTGCCTTCATCGGGAACACTTCTCACAGAGACTCCGCAGCTTTCATCGCCGTAAAGCGCCGCACGTTTTATTACGTTTGCAAGGCCTATGCCCGTACGCCCTGTAAGCTTTCCCTTAAGTAATTCCTTAAGGGTCTCGTCGTCCATTCCCTTTCCGTTATCCGTTACTGTAAATACCATGTAGCCGCCGTCCGTATCCGCCTTTATCGTCACCCTGGTCTCAGGCTTTCCGGGGTCTATCCCGTGTACCACGGCATTTTCCACAAGCGGCTGAACTATGAGCTTTGGGATGTACCATGGAAGCACGCTGTCATTTACGTCAAGACTGAATGACAGCTTATCCCCATAGTGTATCTTCTGGATTTCAAGATAGCGGTCTATCATTTTAAGCTCGTCTTCAACCGTCACAATGTCATGTTCAAAATCCGCCATGGACCGCAGAAGCTTGCCCAGAAGGACGGCTATCTTAGAGACCTCCTCATTGTTGCCCAGCTTGGCATCCCATTTGATGAGGTCAAGGGTATTATAAAGAAAATGCGGGTTAATTTGTGCCTGAAGAGCCGAAGACTGTGCCATGCGGAGACGTTCCTGCTTTTCCTCAATGCTCTCTATGAGTTCCTCAAGCTTTCCCGCCATCGTATTGAAGCCTGACTCAAGCTGACCGAACTCGTCCTTACGATTGTCCTCAATCCTTGTGTCAAGCTTTCCTGCCTCAAGAAGACGGAAGGCTTCCGTAAGCTTCTTTAAGGGTTCAGCCACGTCTTTATTTACAATCAGTGAAAAAATCACCGCCAGCAGTATGCAGAGCGCGCCGGCCCAGAGTGCGGCGCTCTTTATGTAACGGCTTGCTGCAATAATGCCCTCAATCGGAACTACGCTTATAACACGCACCCCGTAGCTGTTCTTTTCTGACGAGCGGTAGTAGTATGTGTTCCCGCCCTCTTCATAGTAGCCGTATTCATCCGCGGCAGGGGCATCAGTATACATGTTGAGACGTTCAGGATCGTAGCTTCGGTCATTTGTGTATACGATAAAATCATTACAGTCCAGAAGATATAAAAGCTGTCCCTGATCAAGGGTGTATTTCTGCATGGCATCGGTTATCTTCTGACGGTATACATCAGAAATGACGTATCCGCGGACACTTCCGTCATCATCCCTTACGGCACAGGCTGCTGAAAAACAGACATTTGGGATCATGTTCTGGTTATGGTCGTTTATCCTGAAAACCGCTTCCAAAGAATCAGCGGCCATACTGAAGATTCCCCAGTCTTTTGTAAACCTTGGATAATAACAGAGCGGCACATACGTGGTTGAAATCCACGCATTGTGCTCCGAACTGACAACATGGGTGGTACTGTATCCGGCAAGTCCGGCGGTTAGTCCGTACAGCCTGTAAAGTGCTATGTTGGTTCTTCCGGAAGTTTTTTCTTTCGTTTCACCTTCCATAAGTCCCAAAGAAACAAAGTCAATTATTGAAGGCTCCCTGGAAAGGTTTGTTACACGCTCCCCTATTACCCTCATCTCCTCATTAATGCCTGAGTACATGTTTGTAAGAAGAAGGTCAGTCCTCTGCTCCATTTCAGTAAGGGCCTTATTACGCGTGATGTTTGAGGTTATGAAACTGAACAGGATGATAGGAACAAGACTGACAACAAAAAAGTACGCCGTCAGCCTTAAAATGTACCTGTGTTTTAATTTTCTGTGCTTCTTCATCCCTCGATCAACCTAAAAAGGCGGGAAGTTTAAGTCCCGCCTTTGAATTTATCCTACGAAGCTCTTTCCACCGGATACCTTGTTGAAAATAATCAGACATATTATTGTAACGGCTATCAGTATGGTTGCAAGAGCGGACGCGGTTCCATACGCATCCCTGAAGAGGGCGTTGAATATGGCAACCGAAATGGTAGTGGTCTTGCCGGTATAGAGGATCATTGATGAACTGAGCTCATTTATGATCTCTATGAAGCTTAAGAGAGCTCCGGAGAAAAGACCCGGCATCATCAGCGGAGCAGTCGTCTTGAAGAAGGTCTTCATCGGCGGTACGCCAAGTGAAACTGATGCCTCTTCAATTGAAGGCTCTATCTGATAAAGTATACCTACACTTGACCTCAATGTAAACGGAAGTTTTCGTATTACATATGAGATAATCATGATTGCGAATGTTCCTGTGAGGATTATGGGCTTTTTGTTAAAGGCAACGACAAGGCTGATGCCGATAACAGAACCGGGGATGACATACGGGAACATGTAAAGGACATCGAGAAGTCCCGTGATCTTTGAACGCTTTCTCACTATAAGGTAAGCGGCAAGCATACCCACGATGATTACCAGCACGATGGCAACAGCTGAGAGAATGAAGGTGTTCCTTATGTATCTTCCCATGGAGTAGACCACGTTTTTATAGCTGTCAAGTCCGAATCCTTCAGCAAATCTCGTACCATTAACTCTCCTGAATGAGGTATAGATAATGGCAAGTATCGGAAGTGTTCCTAAAAGTCCAACAATGTAAAGAGGAAGTGAAACAAGGAATCTCTTTATGCCCTTAAGCTTTCTTTCCGCCGGCGGCCTCAATGCGCTCATAATATACGACTTGCTCGCAATTGATGTCTTCTGGATGATAAGGATTATGAGCATGCACATTGTTACCATTATGGCCAGTGCAGATGCAAATGAGGTATCACCTGTAAGTTCAGTCATGAATTCCTCATAAATTGCAACCGTGAGGACCTTGTACCCCTTACCTATCATCTGGGGTGTACCGTAATCAGCAACGCTGGTCATGAATACCATGAGCATGCTGTTGAGCACGGTGGGAAGGATAACCGGGAAGGTAATCTTGCAGAGTCTCTTCCAACCGTGAACGCCAAGGCTTTCAGATGCTTCCTCAAGTGAGGAGTCAACCTTCTGGAGGGCACCCTGCGTATAAAGGTATACGTACGGGTAAAGCTTGAGCGTGAATACCAGAAGAAGTCCCCTGAACCCGTAAATGGTCCCTATCTCAATTCCCCTGTCAGCTAAGAATTTCGTGATGTATCCCACATTTCCGAGGAGAAGGATCCACGAATATGCCCCGATAAAGGGCGGTGACATCAGCGAAATGATGATGAGTATGTTTGTAAAGCTCTTTCCGTAAGTATTGAATCTTGTGGAAATATATGCAAGCGGAAGACCCACGAGTGTTGCAAGCGCCGTGGATGCCAGTGCCAACTTTACGGTATTCGTGAGACATACCATGTAGTAATGCTTTTTAAAGAACTTTGCATAGTGCGCAAGAGTAAGCGCACCGCTTTCATCAGTTATACTGTTTCTGACGAGGTAAAGGAATGGGTATCCGATGAAACATACTGCAAAAACCAAAGACACAATAAGCACCACTGTCCAGAAATCCGGTTTTGCACCCTCTGTTTTTTTCAATGCTTTTGTCTTTTTGAAAATCATGCAAGTGCCTCCCTGCCGTCGGGGGTGAAAACGTTGACGCCTTCAAACCTTATCCTTACATTTGTACCTTCCCCTCTCGGAACAACGGTATCATCACTTAAATACTCGTTGATCTGAAGGATCTGGTCATTCTCAAGCAGTACCTCATAATTAATGAAGTCTCCGAGGAAGGTCTGTGACTTGATCACGCCGCTGATGCATGACTCATCATTAAGGGATGCAAACCTTGACTTTTCGGGTCTTGCCGCAATGATAACCTGTCCACTGTAATCTTTGCTGACTTTTGCAGGAACGGGATACTTATTAAGCATGTATGCAACACCGTCACGGATCTCTCCCTCAACAAAGGTGTTGGTTCCCAAAAAGCCTGCAACAAACTGTGTCCTGGGCTTTGTATAAAGCTCATAAGGAGTTCCGACCTGCTCAATGACGCCAAAGTTCATGACAGCGATTCTGTCGGAAATGGCAAGTGCCTCCTCCTGGTCATGCGTAACATATACGGTCGTGATTCCAAGTTCCTTCTGAAGATTCCTTATGGATGTCCTCATTTCGATACGAAGCTTTGCATCAAGGTTTGAAAGGGGCTCGTCCATCAGAAGAAGCTGAGGTCTGATGACAATTGCCCTTGCAAGGGCAACTCTCTGCTGCTGTCCGCCTGAAAGCTGTGAAGGCTGCTTCTGGGCATGCATCTCGATTTTTGTAGTCTCCATTGCCTCCTTAACACGCTCTTCAATCTCAGGCTTCGGGATCTTACGTGCCTTAAGGCCGTATGCTACATTTTCCCATACTGAAAGGTGGGGGAAGATTGCATAGTTCTGGAATACCATTCCTATATTTCTCTTATAAGCGGGAACATCATTTATCAGCTGATCGCCAAGATAGATTTCTCCCTCATTTATATCATTAAAACCTGCTATCATACGAAGCAGCGTTGTTTTTCCACATCCTGAAGGTCCGAGAAGAGTGAAAAACTCTCCCGGCTGAATCTCAAGGCTTATGTTGTCGACCGCCTTGAAGTCATCGTACATCTTTGTGACTTTGTCTATTAAAATATTCTGGCTCATTTTCACCCTCATTTTTAAAGAAAACAGGGAGAAGGCACCTCCTCCCTGTCCTTTATGTTTCTCAGAATTATTCTGTAACTGATTCTCTCCAGAAATCCTTGAATTCATCGCCATGAGCAACGATCCACTCGTTATCCATGGGAAGCTGCTTGATCTGATCAAGAGGAGTGAAGTCATCTGTCTCGTCAATGTCAGTACGTGATGAACGGATTCCCCATCCTGCAAGCTGGCTCTGAACTTCCTTGCCAAGCATGTAGTCTACGAAGAGCTGTGCTGACTTAGCATTGGGGCCGCCCTTGATGATGGCAATGGGAGAGACGATGGCGTCTGTTCCTTCCTCAGGATATACCATTCCAAGGTCTGCGCCGTCGTGGATGTACTTAAGAGCTGATTCCTCACCGGTAAGTCCGATCATGAACTCTCCGTCAGCAACGCCCTTGTATGAAAGTGAAGATGATGTAAGGATGTTTCCGTCTGTATTTGCAATGATGTCCTTAATAAACTGTTTGCCCTTTCCGTCTTCCTTACCATAAGCCTGCATGATAGCCATCATTGTTCCAAAAGCTGCTGAAGACTTTGTGGGGTCTACAACTGCTATCTTTCCTTTCCACTTGGGATCGATAAGATCTTTCCAACCTGTGGGGATGTCATCACCGGTAACGAGTTTTGTGTTGTAAACAACAAGCATGGGCTCGATAGAGAAACCGTACCACTTGTGCTCGGGATCGATGCATGATGCCTCAAGAGCGCCGATTTCTGTTGTATCATAAGCCTCAAGATATTCCTCAACGGGAACATATGATGTGCAGGTTCCGCCCCAGAGAACGTCGCCAAGGGGGTTGTCCTTCTCAGCTACGATACGGCTGATAAGTTCGCTTGTTCCGCCTGTAACAACTTCTACCTGGATTCCTGTAAGCTCAGTAAATCTCTGAACAAGGGGATCTGTACGATCTGATGACCATGAAGCGTAGAATACAAGCTTTCCTGTGTCCTTAAGCTCACCTGCCTTTGCAGCCTCTGTAGCTGCTGCCTGTGTAGCTGCCTGTGTAGCTGCGGGCTGTGAAGCACATGCTGCTAATGAAAGAACCATAGCTGATGCAAGTGCGATTGCAATGATTTTCTTCATAACAAATTTCCTCCATTAAAATTTAAATGCACACGGCACAATGAAATTATATTAGAAAACAAAAATCATAAAAAGGGGACATATCAGCATTTTGGTATGTTAAGTCTGTTTTTTGTCCTGATATCAGATTATTTTGCACAACCGGAACGCCAGAAAAGATGGAATGCCTTTGTTTTGTCCGTGTTTTCTGAACGTCTTACTATAGGCTCCACTTCCTCTTTCAGAACTTCGGCACCTGTTATGACAACCTTTCCCATAAGCCGGACCCTGCCCTTTCGGTCAGGTTCATCAAATTTTCCATCATAAAGGTTTGGGTCCAGAATCTCAAAAAGGCCGTCACAGCGCTTTCCTATTATAGTTATGTAGTGTTCTTTTCTCGTAAAAACACTCACGTAACCTTCAGAGGCCCTGTTTGCAACAAGTGCTATAGCTGCCCCGCCCGTTCGTGACATACTCCCACCACTTAATGCTTCGCATTTGAAGTGGGGGCTTCTCACT
>JAKSPD010000045.1 GCA_024405115.1 Lachnospiraceae bacterium | reverse complement strand
CCCGTCAGGTTGGCGTTCCCTACATCGTAGTATTCATGAACAAGTGCGATGCAGTTGACGATCCCGAGCTTCTTGAGCTTGTTGAGATGGAGATCAGAGACCTTCTTAACGAGTACGAGTTCCCCGGAGATGACATCCCGGTTATCCAGGGTTCTGCTTACAACGCTCTTCACTTCGATGACGAAGGAACAGACCCCGATGGAAAGTGGGGAGACAAGATCATTGAGCTCATGGACGCTGTTGACGAGTATATCCCGGATCCCGAGCGTGAGACAGATAAGCCCTTCCTTATGCCTGTTGAGGACGTATTCACAATCACAGGACGTGGAACAGTTGCTACCGGCCGTGTAGAGCGTGGTGTTCTTCACCTTAATGATCCCCTTGAGATCGTTGGTGTTTCAGAAGAGACTCAGAAGACTGTTGCAACAGGTATCGAAATGTTCCGTAAGCTCCTTGACGAAGCTCAGGCTGGTGACAACGTTGGTGTTCTCCTTCGTGGTATCAACCGTACAGAAATCGAGCGTGGTCAGGTTCTCTGCAAACCCGGTTCAGTAAAGTGCCACAAGCACTTCAAGGGTCAGGTTTACGTTCTTACCAAGGATGAGGGTGGACGTCATACTCCTTTCTTCAACCACTATCGTCCCCAGTTCTATTTCAGAACAACTGACGTTACCGGTGAGTGCGATCTTCCCGAGGGAACAGAGATGTGCATGCCTGGTGATAACGTAGAGATGGAAGTTCAGCTCATTCACCCGATCGCTATGGAAAAGGGTCTCCGCTTCGCTATCCGTGAAGGTGGACGTACTGTAGGATCAGGAAGAGTTACAGACATTCTTGACTAATATTCACTAATTGAGCGCCCCGCATTTTTGCGGGGCGCTTTTCTATTAAAATCATGGAAAAAATAACTATTCTTTCAACCGGAACATGGGGAACGGCGCTGGCAAAGACGCTTTGTGAAGCAGGACATGAGATAACTGCCTGGTCGCCGTTTGAATCAGAAATCAACGAACTTAAAAGGACGCATATGCACCGTAACCTTACAGGTGTACTGCTTCCTTCTGAAATCAGGTTCACTACTTCTATGGAGGAGGCAGTCGACGGGGCTTCACACATAATAGTGGCCTCACCTTCAACATTTGTGCGCGGGACGGCCTCATTACTTAAGGAATACATAAAGGAAGGTCAGACTGTATCAACTGTTGCCAAGGGAATTGAAAATGACACACTTTTTACCATGAGTGAGGTCATAGAGGATGTGCTTGGTAACGGAGATAACGTGGTTGCCCTTTCAGGCCCCACCCACGCGGAGGAAGTGGCGGTGGGTATTCCCACATGCATAGTTTCAGCGGCCGTTTCAGAAGAAACGGCTAAAAACGTACAGAGACTGTTTGTGGGAACATGCATAAGGCCTTACACAAATACGGACATAAAGGGAGTCGAACTGTGCGGCGCCCTTAAAAACATAGTTGCACTCGCCTGTGGAATCTCAACGGGAATCGGTTATGGGGATAATACAAAGGCGGCACTCATTACAAGAGGCATGTCTGAGATAACAAGACTGGGAATGGCCATGGGATGCAGTCCTCAGACTTTCTATGGGCTTGCCGGTGTAGGTGATCTTATAGTTACCGCAACAAGTGAACACAGCCGTAATAACCGCTGCGGAAGGTTTATAGGTGAAGGAATGCCGGTAAAGGCTGCCATCGAAAGAGTGGGCATGGTTGTTGAGGGTATTAATGCACTGTCGGGAGCCATGAAACTGAAAGAGAAGTACGGCGTTGAAATGCCCATAACGGAGACAGTCAATAATGTTGTCAATAACGGAGTAAGTCCGCGTGATGCCGTAGACGGTCTCCTTTCAAGAAGCATAAAATCAGAAATACTTTTTACATCTGATTGCGCAATTAATAAAACCGGAGTATAATCAACTCTTGTTTATCGGAGGCACAGGTGAAAGAGTATTCGCTTAAAGAAGTAATAGGAAGGTTCATGCCTTATTTTAAAAAGCACAAGTGGACGCTTGTGCTTGATCTGGTATTTGCCTCCCTTACCACTGTCTGTGAGCTGGTACTTCCTGCCATGCTCAAATATATCACCAACACGGCCATTGCAGATACAGCTTCCCTTACCATTAAAACGGCAGGGAAACTTGGAATACTGTATCTGGCATTAAGGATAATGGACTGCCTTGCGCAGTTTTACATGGCTTATAATGGACATATGATGGGAGTCCGCATTGAAACGGACATGAGGACGGATGCATATGCCCATCTTCAGAAGCTTTCCAATACTTATTACAATAATACAAAAGTGGGACAGATAATGGGCCGTATAACAAACGACCTGTTTGATGTCACTGAGTTTGCCCATCACTGTCCTGAGGAGTTTCTGATTGCCATCATAAAGGGAACGGTATCCTTTGTAGTTCTTATTAGGATCAATGTGCCGCTTACCCTAATATTATTCCTGCTTATTCCTCTCATGGTCTTTGTATGTATAAAGATTCACGGGAAATTCAAAAAGGCGCAGCAGGCACAGAGAATACAGGTTGGGGAACTTAATGCCCGTATAGAGGATTCCCTCTTGGGACAGAAGGTCGTAAAGGCATTTACGAATGAGGATCTTGAATGTGAGAAGTTTGCTGAAGGAAATGTAAAGTATGCCTCCATCAAGAGAGTTTTCTACAGATGGATGTCCTTAAATAACGCGTTCACAAGGCTGCTTGACGGCGTAATGTATCTGGTTGTCCTCGTATATGGAACATTCCTTCTGGGCAAGGGAAAGATAACTGCAGGAGACCTTGTTGCTTATGTACTCTACATTTCAACACTCATAACGACAGTAAGGCGTATAGTGGACTATGTTGAACAGTTCACACGCGGTATCACGGGAATTGAGCGTTTCCTTCAGATAATGGATGCGGATATTGAGATATTTGATGAGCCGGGTGCAGTCACAATGGGAAAGCCGGAAGGACTTATTGAGTTTAAGGATGTTACCTTTGAGTATCCAGACGATAAGAACCGTGTATTAACGGACATCAGCCTCACAGTACATCCTGGGGAGAAACTTGCAATAGTGGGGCCCTCCGGTTCAGGAAAGACAACGCTCTGTAACCTTATACCAAGGTTTTATGACGTGACGGACGGTAAGATAACTATTGATGGAAGAAACATTAAGGATTATACTTTAAAGAGTCTGAGGGGAAACATTGGCATGGTTCAGCAGGACGTATACCTTTTCTCCGGAACGATACTCGACAACATTCTTTACGGAAAACGTGGGGCAACAAGGGAGGAAGCCATAAGTGCCGCCAGGCTTGCCGGTGCCCATGAGTTCATTCTAAGCCTAAAGGACGGATATGATACATATGTGGGCGAACGAGGTGTCAAACTTTCAGGAGGGCAGCGTCAGCGTATAAGTATCGCAAGGCTTTTCCTTAAAGACCCGTCGATTATCATTCTTGATGAGGCTACATCTTCACTTGATAATGAGTCCGAGTTTGCCGTTGCGGAATCACTCAACGCACTGGCAAAGGGCCGTACCACAATAACAATAGCACACAGGCTTTCCTCAATAAAAAATTCTGACAGGATAGTGGTACTTACTGATGACGGAATAGTTGAAGAAGGAAATCATGAAACACTGATGGCTCAAAAAGGCCTGTATCACGAACTTTACACCATAGCCGAACGGCTAAAATAAGGAGGATCAAAAATGGCAAAATTTTGTACTAACTGCGGTTCTGAACTTACTGAAGGAGCTAAGTTCTGTACCAATTGTGGCGCTCCCATAGCCGCTATGGATGTCCCCACAGCTGACCCGATTGAAGAGTTTAAGGATAATAACCCTGTTCCCACACCTGGACCCGAAATTATTCCGACTGTGGCTGAAGAGATGCCGGAGCCTGCTCCTGCACCTGAACCGACACCTGCTCCTGCACCTGAACCGACACCTGCTCCTGAACCTTCAGCAGCATACACACCGGCACCTGAAGAGATTCCTGAGCCTGAGTTTGCAACAGGGCCTGCAGCATCAGCACCTGTTTATGCAGCGCCCGCACCGGCAGCACCGGCAGAAGGCATGAAAGAAAGAAATGTTGCCCTCTGTATCGTTCTTTCAGTCGTGACCTGCGGTATTTATGGTTTCTATTGGCTCTATAAGCTTAATGAGGAAATCAATGCCCTTGCAGGAGAGGAAAACGCAACCTCAGGCGGACTTGTGATTCTGTTTACCGTTATCACCTGCGGTATCTACGGCTGGTACTGGAACTACAAGATGGGTGAAAGAGTTGACAGGATTAAGCAGACCGGCGGGGATTCAAACAAGGTCCTTTTCATCGTTCTTGCAATATTCGGGCTTTCAATCGTAAACTATGCAATTATGCAGGATACGATCAATGACAGAGTCAACGCGTAAAAATAGAGTTTTTAAAACTGCTGCTGCACTGGTTATTGCCGGTGCAGCTTATCTTATTTTTGTGAAACTTACAGGCATGGCAATCCCATGCCTGTTTCATCTTGTTACGGGTCTTAAATGCCCGGGATGCGGAATAACCACAGTTTTCTGTGAACTTGCATCCTTTGAATTTAAAAAGGCGTTCTCAGCGAACGCCTTTTTATTCGTAACTTCTCCGTTTATCGTTTTTGAGCTTTTTTATTCAGCATGGCTGTATATAAAAGGGAAAAAGAACCCGGCTGTCAATGAGAAGCTGCTTATCATATATCTGATCCTTCTTCTTGCCTGGGGTGTTATCAGAAACCTAAAGCTTTTTTCTCCAGCGTAAAAAGTGGATCAGCATGGCAGCGTCGGTGACAGCCCATGATATGGGATAGCATATGCTCACACTGAAAAGTGAATTGTTTACGGCACATATGGTAGATACCCATATGATCCTGAAAACGCATATTCCAAGTGCGGAAATAAGAACGGGAATCTTTACCTCACCGCAGCCTCTCATGACTCCGGAGAGCAGTTCAATGAATGACCACAGAAGGTAGTAGGGTACAAAGTATGTAAGTACCTCATAGGTGGTCTCCTGTACCAGCGGGTCATCGGAGAATACAGGAAGGAGTGCCGGTGCGAATCCCATGATCAGGATACAGAGCAGAAGCGTGAGAGGCATGAAAAGAATCAGTGAGACACGGAAGGCTTTTTTAATGCGGTCTGTTTTTCCGGCACCGTAGTTCTGCCCTATGAAGGTTGTGACAGCGGAGCCGAAAGCGCCGGATGTGGCCCAGTAAACGCCGTCCACTTTACCGGAAAGCGCCCAGGAGGCCACAACAACTGTCCCCAGTGAATTGATCGAAACCTGAAGGATCATATTGGAAATGCCGTACATACTGCCGGATACAGCCGACGGTATGCCGATTTCCATCATTTTTTTCAGCATGACTCTGTCTATTTTAAGGTCGTGAAGGCCTATTCTCAGGTCATCCTGTGCTCTCAGTATCTTAACGGTACACAGCACCATGTTGACAGTCATGGAGATCACGGTCGCCCATGCGACACCGCGCACACCCATCGTGAATACTATTACAAAGATAAGGTCCAGAATGATATTTATGATGCAGGAGATCATCATGAAAACGAGAGGTGTTTTTGAATCTCCGACCGCACGCAGGATTCCCATTTCGGCATTCAGAAGCATCAGCACCGGAAAACAGGTATACCAGATGTACAGATAATCGGCAGCATCCTTTATCGTATCCGAAGGTGTCCCCAGAAGCCGGAGGATCTGATAAACGAGCGGTTCGAAAATAAAGATCAGAACAAACCCCATTAATGTAAAAAATGTCAGAGAGGTTCCGATCGATTTTTTAAGCTCTGTCACTTTCCCCGCTCCGTAGAGCTGGGCAGTAATTACGGAGGAACCTGTCGTAAGCGCAACAAAAATACTTACGATAAGGTTTATGATCACAGCGGGAGAGCCTCCGACAGCGGCCAGAGCCTTTGTGCCCGCGAATTTCCCGACGATCACGGCATCGACGGCATTGTATAACTGCTGAAAAAGCGTACTTAATAAAAGAGGAAGAAAGAACAGAAGCAGTTCCTTCCATATCACACCGCTTGTCATATCACGTTCTTTATCTGCAGCCATGTTCATTTCCTCCGTGCCACGATTCTATCACATATAATAATACTTTTGAAGCAATAATCGTGGTCATATCGTAAAAAGTCGTATTTAACAAAAGCCGTATTTTTTTCGCCGGGTCTGCCCCGGCCGTATCCGGAAGCGGAAGCTTCGCAGTGGCATATTGTTAAGAGTTATGATATACTTTCAATGAAGAAATGAAAAAAAATACTTGACGGAGGGAGAAAATAGTTGAGATATCCTGAGTTTCTGAAAAAGGGCGGACGTGTGGGCTTTATTGCTCCGTCCTTTGGCTGTACGACAGAACCGTACAGGACACGTTTTAATGCCGCGTTAAGTTTTTTTGAAGCTCACGGCTATACGGCTGTTACAGGCCCGAACTGTTTCAGGGATGACGGAGTGGGAAAAAGCAGTACACCCGAAAACTGTGCAGACGAGATCAATGATTTTTTCCTGAATGACAGATGTGACATAATCATTTCCTGCGGCGGCGGGGAGACCATGTGTGAGGATCTTGAGCATGTGGATTTTGACGGTATCGCAAGCGGTGCTCCGAAATGGTTTATGGGGTATTCGGATAATACAAATCTAGTATTTCCTCTTACAACGATATGTGATACCGCTGCTGTATACGGACCAAATGCTGCTGCATTCGGAACAGTTCCCGTGCATGAATCGATTCGTGATGCGCTGTCGCTTCTTTCGGGCGATAAGCTTTCCTTTACCAATTATGAAAAGTGGGAAAAGGAGGGATATCCGGATGATGCTCCGCTTACCGCCTCATATAACTGTACGGAGCCTTTTTCGATGAAGGTATTTGTTCCGGAAAGCGGCGGACTCTCTGAAAGCAGCAAAGTCGCTTTTTCGGGCCGCCTTCTGGGAGGATGTCTTGACTGCCTTTCGGCACTTTGCGGTACACGCTTCGACAAAACTTCGGATTTCTGTGAAAAGTATAAGGAAGACGGTATTATCTGGTTTATGGAAGCCTGCGATCTGAATCCCATGGGGATAAGAAGAACGTTATGGCAGCTGAAAAATGCAGGATGGTTTCAGTATGTGAGAGGTTTCATCTTCGGAAGAGCATACCGCTATGACGATGATTTCTGCGGAATGAACCGTATCAACGCTGCCGCAGGTATCCTGTCCCAATACGGAGTGCCGGTCGTTATGGATGTGGACCTCGGACATCTTCCTCCGATGATGCCTTTTATTTCCGGGGCACAAGCTGACGTGGTATGTGTTGACGGCAGGTTTACGATCAGTTACAGACCCGAGTGGAAATGAATCAACGGAGTATATCCGGAACTTTAAAGAATAAAAAAACGGCCGTATCTTTTTTCAGATGCAGCCGTTATTAAATGTACAGGAACCGGTATCAGATCTTTACCTTGCCGATAAATTTCTTTATCGTCTGCGCCTCTTTGAATATGCATCCGGGGCTGTGAGCATCCTGCGGGAACAGAATACAGAAATAGCCGGGTTTCATTGTAACGGGAGTCATATCATCATCATTATCGGCAAGCAGCGCATCGCCGTTCGGATCATATTCCTTTGTGATGTTTTTAAGCTCTGAAACGGGCTTGACATAAATGGTCTCAGCTCCGTCTACCATTACCATTACATCAATATATGCTCTGTGAGCCTCTGAAAAAGCTGTTTCAAAGGGATGTGTCTCATAGGACGCATTGATCATCTTTGCGGAGTCGTTCAGAACAATAACTTCAGCCGGGAAGTTATCCGCATGGAATTCCTTTGCTTTTTCAAGAATAAGATCGATGTTTTTGTTGATGCCCTGATAAAGAGCTGCATTTTCAAGTCTGTCAAATATCATCTGGTTTTTCCTCCGTGAAAAATCTTAAAATAATTATAGCATATAGCAATGATAAATGTGATATACTTTTTTAAAAATCCGGAGGTGAAAATGAATAGATCAGGTATTATTATAACAGTCTTTACGCTGATGCTTCTTACGGCGTGCAGCGCGGGAAAAACAGTGCCGGAAAAAGAAACGGCTCAGACAGCGGAGACATCGGCAGCAGCGGTGACCTTAAAGGCTTCGGAAGCAGTCACTGCGGCAGCGGTTACGGAGACATCGGCAGCTTCACAGGAAAGTGCTTCTTCGGTTGAAGGTGTGACAGAAAAAGCGGCGGAAACGGAATCCGACGCCGCTTCGGAATCGAATATTTCCGAAGACGCGGAGAATATCGGAATAAACACCCGCTTCGGTTATTTTGTGAAATACGGCGACAGGATCTTATTCCGCCGTCCCGGAGCTGATTCAATGGAACAGACCGCAGTATTCGGAAATTTCATGTCACAGATGCTCGGAACATCGGAGATCATGAGCTTTGATACTGTCACGGGAGAACTGAAAACAGAAAACAGCAGTCTCGGATACGGTCCCATGGCTTTATGCGGGGACACATTATATCTTTCTGAATATGATTATCCCAACGATCTCGAAGTCGAGGCTTTTGTTTCGCTGGGACTGGAAAGCGGAGACTATATTTACGAGTGCGGTGAAAAGCTTGAGGGAACCGGAAAAGACGGAAAGTGGGCCATCAGCAGCGAAATTGATCATGTGAATGATACGATGGTCACAAGGCTCTTTTATACTTTCGGTGAAGGGTATGAGGTTATCAGCAGTACGGATCAGCTTCTGTATATTGGAACAGCCGATAAGTACCTGATCTATGAAGAACGCAGACAGGATGCGGCTTTCCTCTGGCGCTGCAATATGGAGACCGGAGAGCTCCTTTGTCTCGGAGAGCTTCCCGGATTTGAAGAACAGGGTATCTCATATCCCGGAGAGGCCGAAGGCTTTGCTTATGAGGAAGGAATGATCGCGGTGATCTTTTCCGCGTACGATGGCACAGGGCATTTTTATGCGGGAAGTCATCTTGTGACGGCCGATGTCAGCAGGAAGGATTCGCTTTCATGGTCGGATACGGATTACAGCTCCGCTTATTATTATGATGAGATGAACCGCGGCCCCGGAGTTGTGATTTCAGAAGGGAAGGCAGTACTTACTGACGGAATGCCTTATGAGGTTGAAATAGATTACAGGGACGGCAATATGATCCTTTTTACTGAAAACGGCATGGCATCAGAGGTATGCTCCGGCTATGAGTTTTCTGAAGATGAGGAAGGAATTACTGCAGATATTGAGATTGCCGAATATGTCGACGGAAAGATTTATGCCGTACAAAACAGGATGCGCCATGCAAAAGAGGATGATATCGGCTGGCGGTATGCCTATGAGAGGAAGCTGACAGAGATACTTGAGATCGATCCGGAGACCGGAGCAGAAACGGTAATCGTATCGGTGGAAAGTGCGGACTGACAGCAATATCGATTTCATAATTAAGACTTTTTGGGGAAAAAGTTAAAATAGAGATAGAAATGAGCCATGAAGTGGGAGAATACCTGCCATTTCGTGGCTCATTTTGTGTTTTCTGTCAGCTTTTCTTCAATATCTTGTAAGTTGAATTGAAGGCATACCGGTTTTATAATTGACATCATTAGGAGGATTGAGAGTATGTTAGTTACTACTCGGGATATGCTTGCAAAGGCTCAGAGGGATCATTTTGCGATTCCGGCTCCCGATTTCTGGGATTCGAATTCGTGCAGGGTTTTCTGCAGTACTGCCGAAGAACTGAACAAGCCCCTTATTTTAAGCGTAGCTGAGATCCATTCAAACATGATAAGTGTAGAAGAGGCTGCGGACATCGGAAGGTTTTACGCAGAAAGATGCAATGCCCCCATAGCTTTACATCTTGATCACGGTATGCATTTTGATGTGATTGAAAAGGCTGTAAATCTTGGTTTTACCTCTGTGATGATCGATGCTTCGTCAGAAAGCTTTGAGGAAAATGTCCGTCTTTCAAGAGAGGCAGCGGATCTTGCACATGCATCCGGCGTAATGGTTGAAGCCGAGATAGGTCATGTAGGAACAAATCCGGACAATCTTGCCGCAGAGAATGAATCCAGATATACAGAGGTAGCGGAGGCAGTGGCTTTTACGGAAGCGACCGGAATCGATTCGCTTGCTGTTTCCATAGGGACATCCCACGGACTTTACAAGGAGACTCCGAATATCAATTTCATAAGGCTTGAGGCTCTTCGCGAGGCTGTTAATGTTCCGCTCGTTCTTCACGGCGGTTCCAGCACAGGTGACGATAGTCTTCATCGATGTGCTATCGGAGGAATCGCAAAGATCAATATTTTTACGGATTTTATCGTTGCCGCTATCGACAATGTTTATGCCAAGAGGCCGGAGAACTGGTTCTCGCTTCTTAAGGAGTCGGATGCATCCATCCGTGAGGTATTGATGCATTACTATCAGGTATTCAACTGCCTTGAGGAATAATGATCGATAAAGGTTTTCAGGATCGGTTAAGATAATGATACAGGGTAATGTGTAATAAAAACACATTGCTCTGTATTTTTTTTTGGAATGCATATTGCTCAGTTTTTTTGGAATGCATATTTACTATGGTAAATATATCTGAAATCAGTAAAAAAACTGCCGATGAGCTTGCCTTTACGAATGAGGAACGGGAACAACTCATTGCTTCCAGAAATACGCCTATAGTCTTTGATGAGGATTGTCCTGAAACGACTCCTGAAAGAGCGCTGAAATTCAAGCGGGTAAATCCAGTCAGAGAAAAAACAGCAGCAAATAACATGATCCAATCCAGGGTCGGACACCAATGTGTCCGGCCTCTTTTTATTTGCGGAAAGCGAGGCAAGAATGTTTGATTTGGAATCCGAGACTCTCAAGTGGCTCAGAAGAGAATATACTTCCGGAACAAGAATAGAACTTGTGGAAATGAATGATTTTCAGGGACCACCGCTGAGAACAAAAGGGACCGTAACGGGTGTGGACGATATCGGTAGCATCATGGTCCACTGGGACAACGGATCAAGTCTCTTTGTCATATACGGAGAAGACGTTGTAAGAAAAATTCAGTAGCAAAAATGACGTTTAATAAAATTGCGGGTTGCCTCGCTTGGAATCAAACTTATGATCTTGATTCCGGGTGAGGTTTTTTGCATTCTTAATTATAATCAGGATTCCGAAACAAAATGTTTCAAAACATGTTGATGAACAGCTTTGCTCATGATACACTCTCATGTGAAACGATACGTTTCAGTATACGCATCTTTTTTAATTATGGCGAATTCGCCATAATTAAAATAAAAGCTCGGAGGTCGAAATATGCAGAAGCTGACGGTAAAGGATACGGAAATCAATATTGCCAAAGTGAACGGCGAAGATTATATCTGCATTACGGATATGCTCAAAGCCAAGGACGGGGATTTTTTCGTAACCGACTGGCTGCGCAACCGTAATACCCTTGAATATATTGGCACCTGGGAAAGTGTATATAATCCCGATTTCAACTTCGATGCGTTTTCTGAAATTACGAACCGTTCCGGGCTGAACAACTTCAAAATCAGTGTCAAGGAGTTTGTGGAGCGGACGGGCGCCATTTCACTCACCGCCAAAGCCGGACGCTATGGCGGAACTTACGCACACAAGGATATTGCTTTTGAATTTGCTATGTGGATAAGCCCGCAGTTCAAGATCTATATCGTCAAAGAATTTCAGCGGCTGAAAAATGA
>JAKSPD010000044.1 GCA_024405115.1 Lachnospiraceae bacterium | reverse complement strand
CAAGCCGGGCGTCCGTTCTCGCGCAGTTAAGAGAACGAAGGCCGGAACCGAAACATCAGGAACCTTGCAAAAAAGCCAAAGACACGGAATGACCCAGAACGATAAATAAAATTCTGTATCTGCGTGACGTCATTTGTGGCACGCGTGATTATCGAGGCGGGTTTTAAACGGTCAATATTCTCAAGCGACAGCTGCTGTACATGGCTGTAGATGTCACTCCTCAGTTCCTTGCCTATCTTCCTCGAGGTTATGCTGGCAAACCAGGAACGCATGACCGCAGAAAAGGCACCAATGCCTGCAATCGCAAGCATTTATGCCCCGTATTTCATTATGAGCCTTACATCCGCGTTCTTTACGCCTTCATCTACAATAAAAGACATGTATGTCGGCTGCAGAAGGTCCATGACAGCCTCTACCGTAAGGAAAAGGACTGCAGTCAGGAACAGCCAGATATGTCTTTTAATGTACGAAAAAATGAGTTTCATTCTGTGATTTTGCCCCAGTCACGAAGATACTCTTCCTTAGTCATCTCAGGCTTAAAATTCTTTTTAATCTCTACGGCCTTTGCGGCATCATCGTAAAGAAGGTCGATTGCAGTTGCCACAAGTGCCTTTCCTGCATTTATGACCGCATTATCCTTGTCAGCAAAGCAGTAGCTTTCCTGATGAAGTCCCCCGGTCGCACCTGAGAAGTAGGAATGAAGTCCCGGAATAATTGAGCTTACGTCACCGAAATCCGTAGAACCGCCGCCGAATCCTACACAGTATTTCTGTGCACCGTCACCGACAAGTTCCTTAAGGTTGTCATACATGAGGTCAATGAGACCGTCGCACTGTACAACTGGAAGATATCCCGGAAGTTCCGTAATGTCACACTTCGCACCCACCGCCATGGCTCCCGCCATGAGTGAATTGTTCATCTTTTCGCTTGCACCAAGGATACCCTTTACATTGGCACCGCGCACATAAGTCTCAAGCCTTACGTCAGCGGGAACAACGTTAACAACGTCCCCGCCCTTTGTAATGATGGGATGGATACGGATATGGTCCTCATCCCTGAACGACTCCCTGTTCGCATTAACACCCATAAGTCCGAGCATGGCGGCATTTAGCGCATTGATTCCGTCAAACGGTGCGGCGCCTGCATGCGCCTCCTTACCAGTGTACTTTATGAGCTTTGCCACAAAGCCGTTGCAGTTTGATGTGCATCCTGCCTTAAAGCCTTCCTGTGCAGGAATTATATGCTGCATGATGGCCGCATCAATGTCATCAAACTCTCCAAGACGGATAAACTCCTCCTTTCCTGAAAGGAACCAGAGCTTTCCTTCTTCGCGAAGCTTATAACGGTACGTAAGTTCAATATATTCCTCGGCAGGAACACCCATAAGCTTTATTGATCCGCCAAGGTCATTCATTATGTCAGTATCTGCAAGAGCATAGGCAACGGCTGCCACTGAGGCAAGCTGTGCATTATGACCGCATGCATGGACCGCACCAGTCATTGGATCAGCATCCTTATGGCCTGGAACAATTATGGCATCAAGTTCTCCAAGGATGGCAACCTTAGCATTGCCCTTGGCACCCTTCTTTTCTGATATTACGCCTGTAACTGCAACGCCGGTCCGTGTATCGTATCCAAGTCCACAAAGAAGGTCATTGAATTTCTTTGCCGTCTTTTCTTCCTTAAAACCGAGTTCAGGATCAGCATAAACAGAATCAGCAAAGGCAATAATTTCATCATGTCTCCTGTCAATTGCATCAAATGCAAGCTTTTTAAGTTCTTCCCTGCTTCTCATTTCATTTACTCTTTTCAATATATTTTTTTAATCCAAGGTAAATGTCCTCTTCCCCGGGAGGGCACCCCGGTATATTTTCAAGAAAATCCTTTGTACAGTTTCCGACACCAAGCACGCCTTTCCTTCCCCTCATGCCCTGGCCGATACCGATTTTTACATCAAGTTCTGAAAGAAGGCCTTCTTCCTGAAGCCTGATAAGTGCACCTGTAAGCTCCGCATAACATGCACTGCAGGTATCAGAATCATCAACGGCATAACTCACGTCGAGAATCTTTTTGACCGGACCATTCTCTTCATAAGCCCGGCTTTCGCCGATGATGCTTATTTCAGGTTCCACGGCTCTTCCGACATGAAGTCTTTCGCTCATAACGACATACGGAACCTCTTCCTTCGAGATACCAAGCTCACTGCATGCATGGGTGTCCGTAAGCACCGGATCAGTGGCGGCAAATATACAGTTTTTAACTAACGGGCTTCCACCTTCCTCAAAATACGGATCACCGCATATATGATCAACGACAATGAAATCCTGATGTATATATGTATTGAGGTGGGCTATCGGTTTGTGGAGTCCCATCTGGTGGAAATGCCGCTTCTCACTGTTTGGTATGAGACCCTTCATGTTTTTAAGTGCACAGGTCATTTTTGTCTGACAGTGGCCCTTTAAAACAGGAACATTTATCAGGAAGTCAATGTCCTTCACACTGTTACATATGGAAAGCTCCATTCCGGCGCAGTCAGCCTTAAATGAGGAATCCTTCTGTGTGTCAAAAAGTTCCACCCCGTATTTCCTTGAAAGATTTTCATAGCCGCAGTAAAGGAATGCCTCCTGTGTTTTATCACCGACCCATGAGCCTTCTATGATGACCATGTTCAGATGGCCGTTTTCTTTTAAGTACTCAATTATCCCGGCAATAATTTCGGGATGCGTGGTGGCTCCGTACTCCGCAGGAGAACAGGTTACAAGGTTTGGCTTTATCCCGATGAGCGCATCCCGGGAAAGGCCCCTGGCATCCATCATTCCCGCAAGGTTGCAGACACTAAGGAGTTTTTTTGTCATCTCCTTATAATCAGTGCCGTAAATTTTGACTATTTCGTTACTTTTCATTCAGACTCATCCCAGTAAGGATAATCGGTAAATACAAATTTACCGTCAGCATTTCTTTCTGCAGGGAAATCAATATAGATCTCGCCCTCCACAGATTCCCTTCTTGTGGCCATTACGACGAAGAATTTGCCGTCACCGCCGTCACGCACGCTGTCCACCCAGTAATTATATGCGGTTTCGCCCTTGTTCTTTTTGTATGCCACGTAAACGTCCCCGTCATACTCAATGAGATCCTTACGTGCCATGGCTTCATTTATTATCCTGTCCGTGAATTCCTCAGAAAACACCTTAAGGAATCTCTCACGGACTTTCTCAACCGTATTCGTAAATTCGTATGACGGGAACATTGGCTTATAATCACGGCCGTCAATCCTTGTGGGTTCAACACCTCCGGAATACTCACCGGCAAAATTCAGATAAAGCCACAGGCTCCTTGCTTCAGAAGCCATGTTCCTGGCATCCGACTCATAAAGGACCGAACCGTCTTCAGGATAAAGCTCATATCCGTTCACACCCTTAAGGCTCTCAATAACCGAGTCCTTGTCATCAGCATATGTTTCCCATATCTTAAGGGCCTCGGCTGAAACCTTTTCCGAATAGTTATTTATTGCATAATGGTCACGCGCAGTGATGAACCTTACATCGTCTCCCTTAATAAGACGTCCAATCTCCACTCTTCCATCATATGTGTCGGATGAATACCCGTACCAGTCATTGTCTATGATAAAAAACGTAAGGTCACTGCCATCATTCTGTGTAACTGTAAATGCCGCAAGGCCTTCTGAGAATCTTGCCGTAACCACCCCGATCCAGCTTTCCGGAAGGGTAACCTCATAATACCCGTCTGTAAAATTTGTAGATGTTATTTTCTGAAGAGTGGCAACGTCATGAAGCGCTCCTGTAAAGGTTCCGTAATTTCCGGGGAAATTGTTGGAACCATGTGCAGATATCCTCTTTCCGTCACCCAGTACTGCCTCAAATCCCATTGAACTTCCGTCAAGGACTCCGGGAGGATTCGGTCCGTCAAATCCTTCCCATTTGTCAATGCGGCAGTTTCCAAAAAGTGAACAGAGTTCCTTATAGAAATCTTCGCCTCCGTCAATAGCCCTTATTATGTTTTTTGTGTCAACATAATCCCCGGCTTCATCATCCCACATGCTTATTTCCGTATAATACTCAAGATGTGCACCCGTTTCCGTTTTCCAGCCTTCATAAACATAAGCCTCTGCACTCATGCCCCGTTCAGAGATTTTAAAACTCTGGAATTCGATAGGATCACCGCCATATCCGATGTTTTCTATTTTATTAATGATGTTATCTATAGGATCTCCATTTGGATCATCAGTCGGTTTTTTGAAAATCGCGCAGCCAAAAAGGATAAGTGCACATACTACCGTCAGTATAACAATAACCATTTTTTTCATCCTTCCTGTTTCTCCTTTTTTCTGTCCTTGATGATTATCAGCTTAAGTGCCTCAACTGCAGTTTTCACTGAAGATGTTGTGTCCGAATCCATGTCCTGGTCAAGACCGGCCTTTTCCCTCTCCTGGTTCCATACCACATGGAAACAGGAAGCACAGCGGCACTTAAGTGCTGAGGCCACTACGAAAAGCGCGGCCGATTCCATCTCACTTGCAAGTACTCCCAGTTTCTTCCAGGATTCCCATTTGGCAAGAAGTTCATATGAAACGGGACTCTTTTCAGGACTGTGCTGCCCATAGAACGAATCCTTGCACTGTACAACTCCAAGGCGGGTGTTATACCCCAGTGATTCTCCCGCCTCCTTGAGACACGTCGTCAGTTCAAAATCAGGCACTGCGGGAAACTCTATCGGGGCATACTCAAGTGAAGTATGCTCATACCTTACAGCCCCTGTTGCAACAACGACATCACCGGCCTTCACTGAAAGATCAATTCCGCCACACGTTCCTGTCCTTATGAACGTGTCAGCCCCTATGTTATGGAGTTCCTCCATTGCTATGGCAGCCGAGGGGCCTCCTATGCCTGTCGAGCATACGCTTACCTTCTCACCAAGGAGTGTTCCGGTATAAATGTTGTATTCACGGTTCTGTCCAATATGTACGGCATTGTCAAACATCGCCGCTATTGTCTCGCATCTTCCGGGATCCCCGGGAAGAATGCAATACCTTCCGACATCACCATCTTTACAAAGTATATGATATTCTCTTTCAAGTTCCTGCATCTTTACCAATTCCTTTCAGGCCATTAGTTCATCTTTGATTATTTCCACATTTTCATCCGAGTACTCTATCTCTGCGGAAAAGAGTCTCGCGACATTAATAAGGTCAGCAGCTTCCACATGTTTCTTTTTTGCGTATATGACATCCATCAGTTTAATGATGAGGTTCCAGCAAAGTTCAACAAAATCACGTTCGTCAGTCTTACTGTGTCTGTACAGGAGATATTCCTTTATTCTTTCAAACCGTTCCTTCCACTCCCTGTTGCGGAACACTTTCTGATGAGGTGTCTCCGATTCCTCAAGAAGAAGCATGAGAAGGCTGGTCCATTCCTCATCAAGCCTTTCCAGTGAAAGGAAGAAATCAGCAAAATAGTCCCAGTCAATTTCATCGTCTGGGATAATTCCTACCGGCTTCCTCTTTTTTGACTTAAGGTAATCGGGGAGTGTTTCCTTTCCAGTCTCCAGCTCCGCATACTTCACAGGTCCGTCATGAGAGATGATAAGTCTTGCCGCCTCCTCGCAGGCCATCCCTATGCCCATTTCAACATGATCTTTCTGGAAGTTTCTGAAACGTGGATGGTCTGCACATATATTGCAGAGAATGTCTTCACCGTATGTACAGATAAGCTCGCAGAGACCGTCCTCCTTTAGATATGGGCAGCGCTCATCTTCTGTGAGGACGAAATGAACCGTTCCGTCACCGGCGCAGGCCGTACATTTCTTAAAACGGTCTTTTAACGGTCCTTCTGACTCTTTTTCAATAATGCCCGCGTACCTTTCCGCAGTTTCCTTATCAATATCTATCTCCCATCCTATGCAGCAGTTATGGCTGCAGTCAGAGGCCTTGCATTTAAATTCCTTATAATAATCAGGGACTATTGTCATTCTCTCATGCTCCCGTACCCAATATATCTATTTTATTATACTAGCGAACCTGCAAAGTCGCAATCATAAATAACTCCCTTGGTCATGCATACGGTTAGGCGCTCCTGTTTTTATGGATTATTAGCTTAACATGTGTTAAAATCCTTTTTGTTTTTAAAACTTATATTTATGTTGACAGCTTACCAGAAACGGAGAAAGACATGGCAGTCATAACTACAATAGGCGCGGGCATGATGGGTTCAGGCATAGCGTTTCCCGCCTGTACGAATGGGCACACAGTCCGCCTCGTAGGAACGCCCCTTGACGACAAAATCATTAAATACGGTAAGGAGACCGGCTATCATCTCACTTTGAAACATGATGTAAACGGCACCCAGACATCATTTAAGATGCCGGAAGGTGTTTCATTCCACTGTTATGACGAGTTCAGCGAAATGCTTAAGGGTGCTGACATTCTTCTTTGCGGTGTTTCAAGCTTCGGACTTTCATGGTTCTGTGAAAACATTGTTCCGCTCATCCCGGAAGACCTTCCGGTCCTTTCTGTCACAAAGGGAATGATTGATGACGGAACCGGCACGGGACATCTTATATCATATCCCGAATACATGCAGTGCTTTTCCAAAAAGAAGCTCAACATTAATGCAGTGGGCGGTCCCTGCACAAGCTATGAGCTTGCAGACCATGATCCCACAGAAGTAGCATTCTGCGGAAAGGATCCGGAAACACTCAAATGGCTTAAATCTATTTACGAAACGGATTACTATCATATAAGCCTTTCCACTGATGTACGGGGCGTAGAGTGTGCGGTGGCACTTAAAAATGCATATGCCCTTGCCGTATCGCTTGCAGTCGGTCTTTCACACAAAAGGGAGGGGCGCGACTTCCAGCACTATAACTCCCAGGCCGCACTTTTCGGCCAGGCATCAAAGGAAATGGAAAAACTCCTCATGCTTTTCGGAGGAAGACATGAAAGCCTCTGGTTTGGAATCGGGGACCTCTACGTGACGGTATTTGGTGGAAGGACCAGAAAAATCGGCACACTTCTCGGAGAAGGATTGAATTACGATGAGGCAATGGAGAAACTAAAGGGCGTCACACTTGAATCAATAGTCATAACGGGACGTACGGCCGATGCGGTAGTAAGGCTTTCAGAATCCGGGCTCGCCGACATATCAGAATTCCCGCTTTTAATGCACATCCGCTCGCTCCTTTCAGAAAATGCAAAGGTCGATATCCCCTGGTCAGATTTTGAAACAGACTATTTCCAGGCATAATGAGAAAACAATGCTCCGACAGCCGGTCTCATTCCAGTTGTCGGAGCATTTTCTGCAGTACGTCTGCTAATCTTATGTCTGCTCGCCTTTATAATACTCATGTACAAGGCTGTGATACCCGAGTTCCTTAATGTCATCATATGAGATCCTGTAATTTCCCTTATAATGACGTCCCGAATGCAGATACCGGATATATTCAAGCATGTACTCATCTATCTCATGAAGCCCGCCCGTCACCGTAATGCACGGGAAGAACCATCTGCTCCATGTAAATTCATTGTCTCCTTCAAAATCATAGAACTTTCTGTTAAAGACCCTTGTCATCACCTTTGCCGTATGCTCAAAGTCCATGTTTTTGCGGCATCTCCAGCGGTAAAGTGCCTTTGCCTTCCGGCGGATCTTATCCTTGATTTTTTTAACTGTCACATCAGAAAGGTCAATCTCACCGTTAACATACTTGAACCCCAGAAACTCCCACGGCTCTCCGGGATCAGAAACCGCAGTCTTATCAAGGTTTAATTCAAGCCCCTTTTCCTGTAGAAACTCTTTTATGAATTCCATGGCTTCATCACGTTCCGCTTTAGAGTCAGCAAAAATGATTATGTCATCGGAATACCTGAAATAAGGTATTCCTTTAGAGATGAAAGCCTCATCCATATCAGAGAGGTAAATGTCTGCAAAAAAGGCAGAAAGTGGAACGCCTGCCATGGCTCCCATCCGCTCGCTTATCACTTCCCCGCCCCATCTGGCTTTACCAACAGAAATGATACGGTCAAGGAATAAGAAAAGCTCCTCGTCATCATCAACAACGTCGGAAAGGACTTTAGACAGTTTTTCAGGCGGAATCGAATTAAAATAATTATGGATATCAATCTTCAGAACATATTTACCGTCGAGATTCCTGATCTTTCTGATTGCACTGATTGCCTTTTTTGAGGTGTAATCAACGCGAAATGAATAACACGCATCACTTATCTTGCTGTCATACCTGTAAAGCATGAATGCTACAAGCTTGAGTACCCAGGTCTCAGCCTCCCCAAAACAGTAAACCGTCCTTTTTTTCCTGGTTCCGCTTTTATTGAGAATTCTTTTTTCAGGAAGCGAAAGGCCTGTGCCGCCTGACGGCAATGCTTCCTTTATTTTTCCCGTGACTGACAGGTAACCCTTATCATTAATGAACTTATCAAGAACGGCCATATCCCTGTTGGACATATGGCCGTGATGTGACTTGTACTCCCTGAAATCATTCCAGGTCGACTCTGATTCAATTTCAGATAAGAATCTTCCCATAAAATAAAAAGAGAGGGAAAGAGCTTTGAAATCAGCTGTGCTGATGTTACAAGACTGAACGCATGCCGGCTGCCTGCAAAGCCATAGACGGTGGCATACGCTTCATCCCCCACAGGTGCAATAGATGCATTTCCCTCTCTTATTAGCGTATTTAGATGTACTGATGAAGTCTTTCCTTGATGTACTCAGGTCTGTTGGGATAATGCTCAACAAAGTTGATGAGGGTAACGCCTGCCTTTGCAGCCTGCTCCTTTGACCAGCGGTAAATACGGGAACCACAGGTTGCCTTTCCAACGAGCATGATGAAAAGCTTTGGAGCACCAGCATCATAAATACCAAAGGTATAGTCAAGGAACTTGCCTGTGCCACCGATTGTTGTCGGTGAAACATACTTCCTTACCTCATACTGAGGGAACTCCTCTGCAAGTACTGCAGATATCTTTTCCTCTGCACTGCGAGTATCAGACTCATCAAACTCATAGTAAATACTCTTTGACGAACCGGTGCTTACTCCGTTTGCCTTATTATACTCTTCAGCTGCCTTTGCAAGGTTCTCAAGTGCGTCTCCCAACGCTGAACGGCTTTCACGGCCTGCCTGTGCACCCTTTGCAAGGGTATCAGCTGTCTGGTTGATGTCTGCTGCAGCCTCATTTGCAAGTTTGTCTGCAGCGGGACGTACGGCGCTTTCAACTGCCTTTCCAAGTGCATTTCCGATACCGTCGCTTATGCCTTTTCCAATGCCTTTGCCAATGCTGCTTGTAACATTGCTGCTAACATCGCTGATGCCTTTTTTTAAGATATTACCTAATAATCCCATGGTACACCTCCTGTGTGTGAAGCATTACTTGATAAGCTGGAAGCTGCCGATAAGCGGAAGCTCTTTTGCCTTTCCGTTACATGCATTAACGATTCCCATGACACAGAGAACAAGCTCAAGGAAAGAAACGATATAAGAAGCTATTGATGCAACGATCTTAACTACAGGAATTTTTCCAAGTATGGTAAGTACGATATTAACAACAATAACCGCTACCCATAAAACAAGTCCCTGGTTAACATGGAAACGTGCAAACTTTGAATTCTTAGCCCCAAAAAGAGGAATGAGCAGAAGAAGGCCGAGATATGCGAACACTCCCATTATCTTGTTGCCCTGAATGTCTGCAGCATCGCATTCAGCTGTATGATCTGCCGTGTTTGTGAATTCATCGAACTTGTTGTTTAAATCTGCCATTTTTATTCTCCTTTGCGCTTAATTTACAAATACTGGAAATATTTTCCTATATCAACGCGCTAAAGTCAAGCGTTTTTTAAAATATACGTTACCGCAACAAAAAAGGTGTCCCGCTTAGCGGGACACCCTTCTCATGGCCTAAGCCGATAATTACTTAGCGTTCTTTGCTGCCTTGAAAGCTTCCTTAGCTGCTTCCCAGCCTGCAATTGCTCCCTTTAAGGAAGCCTGTGAGAAATCAGCGAACTCTGCTGCTGCTTCCTCAGCTGCCTTCTTAGCCTTCTCTGCGAATTCAGCTGCCTTAGCTGCGTACTCATCGTACTTAGCCTTAGCTGCGTCTTCCTTCTTCTCACCACCGCACTTTGTGCAGGTCTCTTCTTCCTTCGGGAAAGCGATAGCTGCCTGTGCTGCTGCAAGACGTGCAATCGGAACTCTGAAGGGTGAGCATGATACATAGTCAAGGCCGATCTGATGGCAGAACTCTACTGAGTAGGGATCTCCACCGTGCTCACCGCAGATACCGCAGTGAAGGGAAGGTCTCTGTTCCTTACCAAGCTTAACAGCCATCTTCATGAGCTTGCCAACGCCTTCACGGTCAAGCTTAGCGAAGGGATCATTTTCAAGGATCTTAGCATCATAGTATGATCCAAGGAACTTGCCGGCATCATCACGTGAGAAGCCGAAGGTCATCTGTGTAAGGTCATTTGTACCGAAGCAGAAGAACTCAGCCTGCTTAGCAATCTCATCTGCTGTAAGTGCAGCTCTGGGGATCTCAATCATGGTACCAACCTGGTACTTAAGGTCTGAACCTGCAGCGGCGATAACTTCGTCAGCTGTAGCAACAACGATGTCCTTGCAGAACTTAAGTTCCTTTGTCTCGCATGTAAGCGGGATCATGATCTCAGGAACGATTGTCCAGTCGGGATGATTCTTCTTTACGTTAAGAGCTGCGTTGATAACGGCTCTGGTCTGCATCTTTGCGATCTCAGGATATGTAACTGCAAGACGGCATCCACGGTGACCCATCATGGGGTTGGTCTCGTGAAGTGCTGCGCAGATGTCCTTGATCTGCTGAACTGTCTTGCCCTGAGCTGCTGCAAGCTTCTCAATGTCAGCTTCCTCATTGGGAACGAACTCATGAAGCGGAGGATCAAGGAAACGGATACATACGGGGCATCCTTCAAGAGCCTCGAAGAGCTGTTCGAAGTCACCCTGCTGTAAGGGCTCGATCTTTGCAAGAGCTGCTTCTCTTTCTTCAACGGTATCAGAAACGATCATCTCACGGATATAGTCGATACGGTTGCCTTCGAAGAACATATGCTCTGTACGGCAGAGGCCGATACCTTCTGCTCCAAGCTCTCTTGCCTTCTTTGCATCCCTGGGAGTATCAGCGTTTGTACGAACCTTGAGTGTCCTGAACCGGTCAGCCCATCCCATGATACGTCCGAATTCACCTGCGATCTGTGCATCAACTGTAGCGATTGCACCGTCATAAATCTTACCTGTTGATCCGTCGAATGAGATTACGTCTCCCTCATGGTAGGTCTTACCGGCGAGTTCGAACTTCTTGTTCTCTTCGTCCATGACGATTTCCTTGCATCCTGATACACAGCACTTACCCATACCACGTGCTACTACTGCAGCGTGAGATGTCATACCGCCACGAACTGTAAGGATACCCTGTGCAGCCTTCATTCCTTCGATATCCTCGGGTGAGGTCTCAAGACGAACAAGTACTACCTTCTTGCCGGCTGCTGCCCATTCCTTTGCATCTTCAGCTGTGAATACGATCTGTCCGCATGCTGCTCCGGGTGAAGCTGCAAGAGCCTTGCCGATTTCAACTGCGTTCTTTAATGCCTTTGCATCGAACTGCGGATGAAGAAGTGTGTCAAGGTTTCTGGGATCGATCATTGATACAGCCTTCTTCTCATCGATCATGCCTTCATCAACAAGGTCACATGCAATCTTGAGGGCTGCCTTAGCGGTTCTCTTACCGTTACGGCACTGGAGCATGTAGAGCTTTCCGTTCTCAACGGTGAACTCCATGTCCTGCATGTCGCGATAACGGTCTTCAAGGATCTTACATACATTTACGAACTGCTCATATGCCTCGGGGAACTCCTCTTCCATCTGCTTGATGGGCATGGGAGTACGAAC
>JAKSPD010000043.1 GCA_024405115.1 Lachnospiraceae bacterium | reverse complement strand
ATGTTTAATTATTAAGGAGGAATCAGGGATTAAATGGAAATAATCAGAAACACGGTGCCTTTTGACTATATGGGGACATACAGGCTTCTTTCAGATACTTTCGGGGAGGATGAGGCGGCATCGGAGCTTCCGTCACTGGACGGTACGGAAGCTTTCTTTAATGATGACATAGTCTATACTGCGGAGGAAGACGGAATCACACACGGTACCGTCCGCGTAACGGTAACAAAAGGGCAGCCTTCTGGAGAGGGAATAAAGATATCAGGGCTTTCCGGCATGTGTACGGACATGGCGGTAAGGGGCACAGGTTTAGGGAAAAAGCTTTTTGGCAAGATTGTTGAGGAATCTGATGCAAACGGCTGTGAAGTGTCTTTTCTGGGGACAAGTAACCCCATAGCATGCAACCTTTATTCTTCATTTGGATTTTCGTACCTTCCGGGTTCACGTGTAATGGCGCGCTTTCACGGGACCAACCGTGTGAAGTTTTTTGAGGACCGCTTCAGGAAACCTTTGGAAATAACGGTCAGGGAACTCAATGCGTCCGACAGGATTTCAGTCATCCCGTTATTTTTGAATGAGGGACCCGGGTTTCTTCTTGATTCAGTCACGGGGATTTTCAGTAATAAAGTAATCACGCAGCCGTACTGCATGGCACTGTATCCAAAGTATGAGAACGTATTGAATAAGGGCGGCAGGGCTTATGCTGCGGTTTCCGAAAGGGGAGTGCTGGGCGGAATCGCCAGCATTAATGAGGAAGGCATTGCGGATTTCTTCTGCCAGCAAAATTACGGGGAGGCAGCAGGGAAGCTATTATCGGCGTTAGGCGGTGAGGCAAGGATAAGGATATCCGAATATGATGACCGTAAGGCGGATATGCTCCTTGATCACGGCTATAAAGAAATTCACGTGGGGGATAGGAAATACGAAATGACAGGTGTTTCCTGGGAGAATAAGAAACGCGAAATGATAACTGTTCCCTGCAGGATGTTCGAAAAACAGTAGTCACGCTGTGAAGGCTTTTACAGGGCGTTTTGCAAAATGAGCCTTTTGTTAAAAGGTGTTTTGATATATAATTACTGCTGACCGTGAAAGCGGGACATTATGGGCGAAAGCCCGAAATCACGAACAATTACACAGGAAGCTTATAAAAAGCCGCATTGTGAAGAATCAGTATTGACGAGGAGAAACATAATGAAAACTGCAAGGGAACTTTTTGACCTTACCGGAAGAGTTGCAATCGTTACGGGCGGACGCGGTCTTTACGGAGCCTGCATTTCCGAGGGACTCTGCGAAATGGGTGCAAGTGTTGTCATTGCTTCAAGAAACGGGGCAAAATGCGAGGAGTATGCCGCAACCTTAAGGGATAAGGGATACGAGGCCTGCGGAATGAGTCTTGACCTCGGAAGCGATGAGTCAATTAAGAAGCTTGTTGCCGATGTCATGGAAAAGTACGGAAAGATTGACGTACTTGTAAACAACGCCGTTGACCGCAGCAACCTCTGCTCACTTAATAAGGCGGAGCGTGAGAAGCTTCAGGCTTCGATGAACACTAACCTTAACGGACAGATCATCCTTTCACAGGAAGTGCTCCTTAAGGCCATGATTCCTGCTGAAAAGGGAAGCATCATAAACATCAGCTCAATGCGCGGGATAGACTGCCCGCACTTCCCGTTCTACCCGGAGCAGATGGGAGACCAGACAGTCAATTACACTACTGAAAAGTGGGCCATGGTCGGACTTACAAAGTACATGGCAGGACGTTACGGCCAGTACGGCATCCGTACCAACACCATCGCTCCCGGCGGATATCCGGAACTTTCAGCTGACAACCCGTTCTCACAGACATATAAGGAACACAACCCCTTACACCGCTGGGCAAACGAAGACGACATCAAGGGCCCGGTATGCTTCCTTGCGTCAGATGCAGCCAGCTACGTAAACGGAGACACCCTTGTGATGGACGGTGGCTGGACAATCTGGTAAGGCGTAGGAAACCTGTTTTTGGCCAATAGCAAAAAAACGTAGGGAAGCCCTGATTTTTCGCTATTTCAACAGGCTGTTTAGCGAAAATCTGATGGTATCCCATGTTTTTTCGCTATGTTTTTAAAAAATGTAGCGAAAATTTTAACTCATTGCCAGAATTTTCGCTAAATGAGGGTTGCCAATAGCGAAAAAACGTGGGGAAGCCCTGAATTCTCGCTAAACGGCATTTATGGAAATGAATTCACTAAGGACAGAGAGATGAGAATCGGAGTAATTGGAGCGGGGTTCATAGGCCCCATAAATACAAGGGCCCTGATGGAGGTTCCCGGTGTTGAAATAACCGCTGTGGCAAACAGGACTGCGGAGAAGGCAAAGAAAATGTGCACCGGTCTTAGCTTAAACTGCCCCGTATATTCGGACTATAAGGAAATGACTGAAAAGGAAGAACTCGATGCCGTCGTTATAAATGTTTTCAACGACATACATAAGGACTACTTCCTATACTGTGCAGAAAAGGGTCTTGACATCCTCATTGAAAAACCGCTTGCAAACACATATGAAGACTGCCTCATAATGGAGGCTGCCGCAGAAAAGTATGGGATACGCGCCTCCGTACTTCAGACACAGCGTTACGGTGCAGTCCTTACTACCGCAAAAAAGTACATTGATGAAAATGAAGGTGAGCTGGGAAAGCTCTGCGGAATAAGTGACTGTATCTCCTGTCATTATTTCTGGGACGGAAGAAATCCGTGGCATCTTGACAATGTCCGTTCAGGTGGCGGGATAGTCCTCAACTACGGCGTGCACCAGCTTGACAGGACACATGTGTTCCTTAAGGAAAAGACAGCTGATTTCCATGCAAGGTATCTCATGGAAAAACCGGGGATCGATACATATTCTTCCTATTTCATGATGGGAACCGGTGAAAAAGGGACACCGTATACGATACAGTGTAACGGATACTGCGGGCCCTCGGTCAATGAGGTCATTCTTTATTTCCAGAACGGGACCGTTATCGCAAGGCTTTCCGGAAATGAGTTTTCAAAAAGGGGAGTATTCGCAACGGATAAGGAGACCGGCGGAATAAAGGAGATACCGCTCTGCTGTGAGGACGGTGAAGGCGGGCATAAGATGTACGTGCGGGAAATGACGGCGGCAGTGGCCTTCCTTAAGGGAGATGTAAATAAGGCGCCGGTTCCGCTTTCCTGGGGTGCGGAAATGGTAAGGCTCTGCGGACTCGGGTTTACAGAATAAGACATTACATGGCGCCGGAAGGAAACGGAACCTACGGGAAATTAACAGAACACGGCAGTTAACAAAATTTGAAAATAAGTTGAAATCAAAGCCTAACTATGATAACATAGTTAGGCTTATGTTTTAACATAGGCTTTTTAAAAGATTTTTTAACCAGGAAGGCAATTTTTATGAAGAACCAGAGCAAGGCAAAATCGATAATCATGCTCGTGCTGATCATCGCTGCCACTGCAGCACTCATGTATCTTGGAATCCAGAACATGGGGAACATCACGTTGGGTCTTGACCTTAACGGCGGTGTAAGTATCACATACCAGACATCGGAGTCAAACCCGAGTGCCCAGGACATGTCTGATACTATCTACAAGCTCCAGAAGAGGGCAGAAAACTATTCAACAGAGGCTGCTGTTTATCAGGAAGGCAGCGACCGTATCAATATCGACATCCCCGGAGTAACGGATGCTAACGAGATTCTGGCTGAACTTGGAAAGCCCGGTTCTCTTTCATTCCGTGAAGGCTCAATCTTAGAGGGTGATGAGTATATGTCCTATGGCGGACTCACTGTCATCACTAATGATGAAGGAAACATGGACATTCTCGCTGATGAAGATGGAAATGTTCTTCTCAGCTCATATGACAGGGGTGGCAATCTTTATGTTTTCCCTGTTTCACAGGAAGTACTTACCGGTTCAGATGTTAAGGATGCCGGTGTTTACAGGGCAGAAGGTCAGAACGGTGCTGCAGATTCTTACGAGGTTCAGCTCATCCTTAATGATGAGGGAGTAAGAAAATTTGCTGATGCTACTTCAAGAAATATTGGAAGACCCATCGCAATTGTTTATGATAATTCACTTGTAAGTGCCCCCATCGTAAATGATGCCATCACAGGCGGCACAGCTTCCATCTCAGGAAACTTTGACATTGATTCAGCACAGAACCTTGCTTCCACCATCCGTCTCGGTGCCCTTAAGCTTGAACTTACAGAGCTCCGTTCAAACACCGTTGGTGCAAGACTCGGACAGTCCGCAATTGAAACCTCAATTAAGGCTGCCATCGTCGGTCTTATCATCATCTTCATCCTCATGATAGTCCTTTACCGTGCGGCAGGTGTTGCAGCTTCAGTTGCACTTACACTTTACACAGGACTCATCCTCATCCTTCTCGATGCGTTTGACGTAACACTTACACTTTCAGGCATCGCCGGCATAATCCTTTCAATCGGCATGGCCGTTGACGCAAACGTAATTATCTTCACACGTATCAAGGAAGAGCTCGGACTCCGGAGAACAGTTGCAGAAGCAATTGACGCAGGTTTCCACAAGGCACTTTCAGCAATCCTCGACGGCAACATCACGACACTTATCGCGGCAGCGGTTCTTTACATCAAGGGTTCAGGTACCGTAAAGGGATTTGCTCAGACCCTTGCACTCGGTATCATCCTTTCAATGGTTACCGCCATCTTCGTTACAAGATGGCTTCTTAAGGCATTCTACGGACTTGGAATGGACAAGGCTAAGTTCTTCGGAACAAAGGCTCCCGTTGAAAAGCCCATCGACTTTGTATCAAAGAAGAAAATCTTCTACATCATTTCAGGCACTGTCATTGCTCTTGGCATCGTATTCTTTGCAATCAAGGGATTCAACTACGGCCTTGACTTCTCAGGCGGTACAACATCTAACGTTACCTTCAACGAGGACATGACACTTGAGGAAATCCAGACAAAGGTTGTTCCGGTAGTTGTAAGCGCAACAGGAGAGCAGTCACCTGAGGTTTCAAAGGTTTCAGGAACAAACGAGGTTCTCATCCGTACAAAGTCACTTGATGCTGACACCCGAGAGAAGCTTTCATCAGCTCTCGCCGATGAATTTAACGTAGACGTCGAGCTCATCACTTCAGAAAATATTTCCGGTTCAATTTCTTCAGAGATGAAGACTGATGCACTTGTTGCAATCGTAATTGCAGTTGTGCTCATGCTTCTTTATATCTGGTTCCGTTTCAAGAACTTCAACTTCGCCGCATCTGCAGTGCTTGCACTTGTACATGACGTTCTCATCATGCTCACAATGTACGTTATCTTCAGATGGTCAGTTGGTTCAACCTTCATCGCATGTATCCTCACAATCGTAGGTTACTCAATCAACGCTACGATCGTAATCTTCGACCGTATCCGTGAGAACATGAAGCTTAATGCAGGAATGAGCCGCGAAGGTCTTGTAAACCAGTCAATCACTGAGACACTTACACGTTCAATCTTTACTTCACTCACAACATTCATCATGGTTGCAGTGCTTTACGTTCTCGGCGTATCTTCAGTACGTGAGTTCGCACTTCCCCTCATGATCGGTGTTGTTGCAGGCTGCTACTCATCAGTATGCGTAACCGGCAACCTCTGGCTTGAGTTCGTAAAGAAGGCAGAAGCCAAGAAGGCTTCAAAGAAGTAATTTAAAGTTGTTTTTTAACAGATTGTAATAAGTTGAAGTACGAGATAGTAGCAACAGAAGGAAAAGCAAAGAGCGCCCATATGGAAACGGTGCACGGCACCATAGAGACTCCCGTCTTTATGAACGTGGGTACCGTGGGAGCCATCAAGGGTGCCGTATCCACAAGGGACCTTCATGAGATAGGTACCCAGGTGGAGCTTTCCAATACATATCATCTCCATGTGAGGACCGGTGACGCCCTCATAAAGGAGTATGGCGGACTTCATAAGTTCATGAACTGGGACCGCCCGCTTCTCACGGATTCCGGCGGTTTCCAGGTATTTTCCCTCACTTCCTTAAGGAAGATAAAGGAGGAGGGCGTATTCTTCCAGTCCCACATCGACGGTCACAAGATCTTCATGGGACCGGAGGAAAGCATGCAGATCCAGTCAAATTTAGGTTCCACTATCGCGATGGCGTTTGACGAGTGTCCGCCGGCACTTGCTGAAAGAAAGTACATCGAGGCAAGCGTGGCCCGCACCACGAGATGGTTAAAGCGCTCAAAAGCGGAGATTGAAAGGCTCAATTCCCTTCCCGACACCGTCAACAAAGAGCAGCTTCTTTTTGGAATCAACCAGGGCGGAATCCTTCATGACGTGAGAAATGCTCACGCCGATGAGATATCGGAACTTGACCTCGACGGTTATGCCGTGGGAGGACTGGCTGTCGGCGAGAGCCATGAGGAAATGTACTCAGTACTTGACGACGTGGTGCCGCATCTTCCGAAGAATAAGCCCACTTACCTTATGGGCGTGGGGACGCCGCTTAACATAATTGAGGGCGTTGCAAGGGGAATCGATTTCTTTGACTGTGTGTACCCCAGCCGTAACGGACGTCACGGTCATGTCTACACGCATCACGGAAAGCTCAACCTCATGAATAAAAAGTATGAGCTTGACCACAGGCCCATAGAGGAGAGGTGCCAGTGCCCCGCATGCCGTGACTACTCACGTGCGTACATACGCCATCTTTTAAAGGCGGGCGAGATGCTGGGCTTAAGGCTCTGTGTACTGCACAACCTTTATTTCTACAATCACCTGATGGAGGAGATAAGGGAGAGCATCAGAACAGGAACATTTGAAAATTACCGTAAGCAGATGAATGAGAGCCTTACGGAACAAAATGAATCAAAATAAAGGAGTTTTAAAATGGGTGGAGGAGCAACAACAATTATAATTTATGTCATTTTCCTTATCGCACTTTTCTATTTCATGGTGATCCGTCCCCAGAACAAGGAAAAGAAGCGTCAGCAGGAGATGTTCTCAGGAATGGCCATCGGTGATTTCGTGGTTACCACAAGCGGTTTCTACGGACAGATCATCGACATCACAAGCGATATGGTAATCGTTGAATTTGGTAACAAGAACTGCCGTATCCCCATGGTTAAGAATGCGATTGCACGTATCGAGAAGGCTGACGCACTCACAAAGGGTGTTTCAGGAAGCGAAGCAGGAGATGCTGACAAGGTTGCCAAGGATGTTTCCAAGGATATCCAGACAGGTGAGAAGAAGTAATTGATGGAAAAGAAAACCATTGCCGTTTTTTTTGGCGGTGAGTCCTCTGAACATGAGGTCTCATGCAAATCAGTACAGAATGTTGCAAAAAACATAGACGGGGATCTTTACGACATCCTTTTTGTGGGCATCACAAAGGAAGGAAGATGGGTCTATGTTGATTCGATTGACTATATTGAGGACGGGACCTGGGCGGACAGCGACATTTCCGCTGAACTTAGTCCGGATGCCGAAAAGCAGTGCATAATCCTCACATCTCCTGACGGAAGTGTTGAAGATGTCTTTGTGGATGTGGCTTTTCCCGTGCTTCACGGAAAGTACGGTGAGGACGGTACCATTCAGGGACTTCTGGAGCTTTCGCACATTCCGTATGTGGGCTGCGGCGTGCTTGCATCAGCTGTGAGCATGGACAAGTTCTTCACGAAAATCATCGTTGATTCAATCGGCGTAAGGCAGGCAAAATTCGTGGGACTTCATGATTATGAATTCCTTTTCTCAGAAGAGGACCGCGAAAAGTGCATGGACCGTGTGGAGGCTTCAATCCCTTATCCGGTTTTTGTCAAGCCGTCATGTGCGGGTTCATCCTGCGGCGTTTCAAAGGCTGCTAACCGCGAAGAGCTTGAAAAAGCCCTTATCGCGGCGGCTGAGGTGGATTCAAAGATTCTCTGTGAGGAGTTCATAAAGGGACGCGAGGTTGAGTGTGCCGTCATCGGCGGAGGCCGTCACGGAGCTGAGGCTTCAGGCGTGGGTGAGATACTTGCGGCTGCGGAGTTTTACGACTACGATGCAAAGTATAATAACCCTGATTCCGTCACTGACACGGATCCCGACATTCCTTCTGAAATTAAAGAGGAGATAAGAAAGGCTGCCGTTGACATTTTCAATGCGGTTGGCGGTTACGGGCTTTCAAGGGTCGACTTCTTCATTAAGGAGGACGGGACGGTGATCTTCAATGAGATCAACACGATGCCCGGTTTCACACCCATCAGCATGTATCCCATGCTCTGGGCCGCAAAGGGAATGGATAAGAAGGCGCTTGTTTCAAAACTCATAGAACTTGCTTACTATCGGTAAAATATATAATTGTCTTTATTAATGCGGAGGACCGGAAACGGGCCTCTACTTTTTTGCTTTAATGAATAAAAGCAAAAAACTCTTGACATAATTTTATTTTTGCTTATACTATCCGTATTAGATAGAGGCGCGGTCTTAATCAGTATCCTGAACACCCGGTGGGAAACGGGCAGGAGAAAGGTAATGCCGCCGAAGGAACGGAAGCTTTCCCAAGATTTCGTAACCTGGGCCGTCGGAGAATATCCGCCGGACTGTCGCATTTTGCGGAGAGCTGTCAACTATATGTTTTATTTGTATTGTTGTGTGCAGTTCATTCCGCCCACAATTTTTTTGATGTTAGGGAAAAAGTCTGATTCACACGGACTGCCTGCGGGCTGGTGGGAATTAAGACTTGTGACCCACTGTAAATGAGCAGGCAGAGGGGCAGAACCTCGCGGATTGCGAATTGACAGAAGGATTGCAGGGCAACCCGTAACATCAGGAAAAGGCCACAGGCCTTTTCTTCATTTCTTTATTTGGGGGAATTGATATGACAAAGAGAAAAAAAGTTATCAGTATCATCATTCTGGCGATGCTTCTCGCATCCATGTTTGCAATCACTGTATTCGCAGGTTCAGAGACCGTATGTACAAGCTGCTGGGGAGATCCCGCTGCAATGGCAGAGTGTGAGGACTGCGGCGGCACCGGTATCCTTGAAAGTGATTCCGCTTTCGCATTCAGCTTCTGGGCACTTGTACCGCCCATTGTGGCTATCGCACTTGCTCTCATCACAAAGGAAACCTACAGCTCACTGTTTGTGGGTATCGTGGTAGGTTCACTTCTGGCACATAACTTCGCACCGGTTGCCTCACTTGATTCAATCATTTCAGAAGGATTTGTATCAGCAATCTGTGATAACGCAGGTAACTTCGTGTTCCTCGTGCTCTTAGGAGCAATGGTTGCACTTGTTAATGCAACAGGTGCCGCGGCAGCTTTCGGAAAGTGGGCCGCTAAGCATGCAAAGGGTAAGGCTTCAGCCCTTATCGCAACATTCATCCTGGGCGTCCTCATCTTCATCGATGACTACTTCAACTGCCTTACGGTTGGTACCGTAATGAAGCCCGTTACTGATAAGCAGCATATTTCAAGGGTAAAGCTTGCATACCTTATCGATGCGACGGCAGCCCCCATCTGTATGATTGCTCCCGTATCCTCATGGGCAGCAGCCGTTTCAGGCGTAGCTGACAGCATGGATGCAGGAATCAACGGAATCCAGCTCTTCATCAAGGCCATTCCCTTTAACTTCTACTCACTCATGTCAATCGTATTCGTTGTAGCAATCTCAATCATGGGATTTGACTACGGTCCGATGGCAAAGGCAGAGCTTGAGGCTGAAAAAGGAAAGCTCGGCTCACTTGGAAATGACGAGGAGGTTGAGAATCCGAAGGCTTCCCTCTGGGATATGATCATCCCCGTTGCAGTTCTTATTGTTGCATGTGTTATCGGTCTTATTTATGCCGGCGGATTCTATGATGCTGAGGGTGGAAACTACCATGACTTCATCGGCGCATTTGGTGACACTGATGCATTCTTCGGACTTCCCTGGGGTACAATCATTGCCTTCATGTTCACCATCCTTTACCTTATCTGCAGAAAAACCATTTCCTTCAAGGATTCAATGGCATGCCTTACAAAGGGCTTCAATGCAATGGTTCCCGCACTCCTCATCCTTACCTGTGCGGTAACACTTAAGAACATGACCGGCCTTCTCGGAGCAAGCAACTACGTTGCATCACTTGTACACGGAGCGGCTGCAGGCCTTATGTCAATGCTTCCCGCAATCATTTTCGTTGTTGCATGCGTACTTGCATTCTCAACAGGAACATCCTGGGGAACATTCGGTATCCTTATTCCCATCGTACTTCCGCTTTTCGGAACAGACGATCCGCTTCTCATGATCGGTATCTCCGCATGCCTCGCAGGCGCTGTATGCGGCGACCACTGCTCACCCATTTCTGATACCACCATCATGGCTTCAGCAGGTGCTAACGTTAACCACCTTGACCACGTGTCAACACAGCTTCCGTATGCAATCACCGTTGCTGCAATCAGCTTCGTGAACTTCATCATCGCAGGCTTTGTAAAGAGTGCAATCATCTGCATCCCGGTTGCAATTGCAATTACAATCGGAACACTCTTCGTACTTAAGAAGACCATCGGTACTGACACCAGCAAGGTGAATGCATAAGTTCATTGATTAATAACGTGACGCGTAAAAGCGTATATGAGACAGCGGCCGCGCCAGACGTGGCCGCTGTTTTTACCAGAGCTTAGGCTTTAAGGAGATGTGCCTTTATGAAATTTATCGACGTTCCATATATCGACCAGACAGGCGGCGGTGCCTTCACAGGCTGCGAAAGCGTGTCTACCGTGATGCTTCTTAATTATCTTGGAATTGACATGAGTATTTATGAATTCATTGACAATTACCTTGATAAGGAACCGTTCAAGGAGGAAGGCGGCGTGCTTTATGGCCCGGATCCGTGGAAGGTGTTTGCCGGCAATCCGTATGATAAGGAATCCATGGGCTGCTACGCCCCGGTCATCGTAAACAGCCTGAGGAAGGTCTTTAGTGAAGATTCTGAAGTAAAAGAAAAAGGGCTGCGTTACGAAGTGACTGACGAGACGGGATCTTCAATGGAAGAACTCTGCAGAAAGTATATTGACAACGGTATGCCGGTGATCATATGGGCCACCATAGACATGAAGGAATACATAAAAGGACCGTACTGGAAGCTTTATGAAAATGGAGAGGATTTTATGTGGCGCTCAAACGAGCACTGCCTTCTCCTTGTCGGATATGATGATGAAAACTATATCCTGAACGACCCGTGGAACAATAACGGCATAGTGCACCACGAAAAATCCCTTGTGGAAGACCGCTACGCATCGCAGTACAGCCAGGCGGTGGGAATTAGCGGCTGAAGCCACGTACGGACAATTGGAATCAATGGCTGAAGCCGTGCCCTGGCAAACGGAAGCAATGGCTGAAGCCACGTACGGACAATCGGAAACAATGGCTTAAGCCGTGTCCTGGCAAACGGAAGTAATGGCTGAAGCCACGTACGGACAATCGGAATCAATGGCTGAAGCCGTGCCCTGGCAAACGGAATCAATGGCTGAAGCCACGTACGGACAATTGGAATCAATGGCTGAAGCCACGTACCGGCGGTAACGGAAGGCTGATGTTTATGATATAAACGGTAGACTAATGAGGATTCGCGCAAAATCCTCATTTTTTAGTTTTTGCGCGAAAATCAATCCCTTTTCGCGCGATATGGTACATAACCTGGCAGTTTAGGGGAAAGGTTTACATAACTATGAACACCGAATTTGGTGGTTTATGCCGTTTACATTTAAAACACGACCCGCAGGGTATAAAAATCAGCCTGGTTCAAATCAAATTATTCCGTTTAAGGTCCGAAACGCACCTGCGGGGAAAAAATATCGGCGAAAGGCGTGAAAATTATACCATAAGAGTATAAAAACAGACACAAAGGGCACAAAACGTGAAAATTATACCATAAGAGTGAAAAATCAGTCATAAACGGCATAAACGACAAAAACATGCCTTTCAAAGGTCAAGCCAGAAATCCTACATCATTGGAAAGGCCCGAAACGCACCATCTTTTTCGCGCATGTTTAACGATTTGCCGTGTTTTGCGCGAGTGGGTGAATTTCTGCGCGAAGTGCCTTAAGAAGATAATGTTGAAATAAAAAAACTGCCTTCCGGCAGTTTTTTATGCTTTAGCGGCCTTCCTGGCTGCTTTTTCTTTTGCTTTCTGACGCTTCT
>JAKSPD010000042.1 GCA_024405115.1 Lachnospiraceae bacterium | reverse complement strand
TTTCAATCTGGTGTTTAATTATGTGGCAAGTAAACTCTTTATTTTTAAGAAAAAAGACTGAACTCCCCAAAGTGGAGGATATCGAAGAAACCACCTCTGAGGATGAAATCCAGACAGAGGAACTTCTGATCACTGAAGAAGTGAACGGAGTGCCGGCTGCCCCGGATGAGGCACAGGATGTCACGGAAGAGACGCCGGTCAGGGAAAAAGCGGTACGCAGGAAAAACGTGGACCTTTACATGTATCTTGCAGCCTTTTTCGTGCCTGTCATCATAGCACTCACGGCTTATGCCGTAAGCAGGGTGTGGCCCTTCGGTGAGGAATGCTTTTTAAAGACGGACATGTATCACCAGTATGCGCCGTTCTTTTCGGAGTTCAGGCATAAGATCCTGCATGGCGGAAGCCTTCTTTATTCCTGGGATGTGGGAATGGGAGTGAACTTCCTTGCAGTGTATGCATACTATCTTGCAAGCCCGCTTAACTGGCTCGTGATCCTGGCGCCGGAAAACCACGTGATTGAGTTCATGATGCTTCTCATGATCCTTAAGCTCGGCCTTGCGTCAGTCTCGTTCACTTATTATCTCAGGAAGCATGCCGGCCGTAAGGACGTGGGCATTGCGCTCTTTGGTATTTTCTATGCCCTTTCGGGCTATATGTGCGCATATTACTGGAACATGATGTGGCTTGACTGCATCATCCTGTTCCCGCTTATAATATATGGCCTTGAAAAGCTTGTTAAGGAAGGGCGCATGTTCATGTATGCCCTTACCCTGGGCCTGTGCATCTTCTCAAACTATTACATATCGATAATGATATGCATCTTCCTTGTGATATGGTTCATTGCACTCAACATTATTGAGGAACCGGGGGACTTTAAGGAATTTCTGCTCCGCGGTATCAAGTTTGCCGCAGGAAGCCTCATAGCCGGCGCGTTTGCGGCAATCGTACTGCTTCCCGCTTATAATGCGCTGCAGCTTTCAGCTTCCGCCACGTCAAAGTTCCCGACAAAGGTGACGGAGTATTTTTCAGTCATAAAAATGCTTTACCGCATGCTTCCGACCGTTGATACTGAGCAGGTGCTTGCACACTGGCCCAACATCTACAGCGGAACGGCGGCCCTCGTCCTTTTCCCGCTCTATGTCATGACAAGGAAGATAGATGCGAAGGAAAAGGCCGTGTATATCTGTACCGCGGTATTCTTCCTTGCAAGCTTCTCCCTCAATTTCTTTGACTATATCTGGCACGGACTGCATTTCCCGAATTCGCTTCCCTGCCGTCAGTCATTCATATTCGTGTTCCTCGTGCTTTTCATGTGCTTCAGGGCATATTCCGTAAAGGCGACGTTTACCCGTAAGGACGTGGGATTTGCGCTTGCCGTGGCAATCGTGTTCATAATCATGGCACAGAAGGATTACGACTCAAAGTACTTCCACATCTATACGTTCTACGTGGCAGGAGTCCTTGCGGCGCTTTATGCGCTTGTGCTCCGTTCGTACAACCTGAAAAAGCTCACGCCGCTGGCGGCATTCCTCATGGCCCTTTTCGTGGTTACCGCCGATGTGGCCGCAAATGCCGGCGTCACATCCTTTACCACGTGTTCAAGGTCCTATTACGTGAATGACAATGAGGACATCCGTAAGCTTACCGCGGAGGTCGACGAAGCGGAAGGCGGCAGCTCGTTCTTCAGGTACAAGAAGATGTCCCGCAAGACAAAGGATGACGGGGCATGGCTCAATTTCAGGTCAGTCTCCCTCTTCTCGTCTACCGCCGATGCCGGTCTTACGAAGCTTTTCACAAAGCTTGGCTGTGAGGCAAGCACCAACGCCTACAGCATTACGGGTTCAACGCCCCTTGTCGACATGCTCTACTCTGTAAAGTATGACTTTTACGGTGAAGACCTTCAGGAAGGATATGGAAAAGAGTTTGTCAGTGCTTCAGGAACGACAAGGCTTTATAAGAACATATACACCCTGCCGTTAGGCTATGTGCTTCCCGGAAGGATATCTGAAGACTGGGTATATGATTTTGACAATCCCATCCTGGTGCAGAACTCCATCTGTGACGTGGCCGGCACACCCCAGGTACTTAAGGAGGTCACTTTTGACGGCAGCGAGGAAAATAAGGCGGTTTCAGTGACGATTCCGGAAGACGGCGAATACTATGCCCATGTCACAAACACCTCAATAAAGGACGTTACCGCCAGCTGGCAGGGAAAGAAAAAGAAGTTTGACAATATTGACAGGAAGTATCTCGTGGAACTTGGCGAATGTTCCGAGGGGGATGTTGTCAGGTTCTCCACGGAAACTGAAAACCAGAAGATGAACATCAGGGTCTACAGGTTTGACTATGAGGCACTTTCGGATCTATATGACGTCCTGAGCAGGGAGGTGCTCGAGATTTCTTCTTTTGACGATAAGAGCATTGAAGGAAAGATAACCGTGGCTGAGGAGTCAACGCTTGCACTGAGCATCCCGTATGATGAGGGATGGACCGCATTCATTGACGGTACTGAGGCGGAAACGGAAGAGGGGTTCGGAAACGCGTTCATTACAGTTACCGTGCCAGCGGGAACACATGACATAAGGCTTTCATATAAGCCGGTGGGATTCAGGGAAGGCCTGATCTTAAGCGGCGCGTCGCTTCTTTCACTGATTCTTGTATTCTTCCTGGAGAGAAGGCTGAAACAATCCGGTAATAAATAAAAAACAGGGGCTCTTCATAGAGCCCCCGTAAAGTTCTGCTTTATATCAGATCTTTTTTACATTTGTAGCCTGAGGTCCCTTGGCACCTTCGGTTACATCGAATTCAACAGCCTGACCTTCGTCAAGAGTCTTGAATCCTTCCATTACGAGACCTGAAAAATGAACGAAAACATCCTTGCCATTCTCGTCTGAAATGAAACCATAACCCTTCTGGTTATTGAACCACTTAACTGTACCCTTCATTGTATCCTCCTAAAAAACTGGTATAGCTATTGTCCGTAGACTTCAGTAACATAGCATTAATTGGCAAATTTGTCAAATATTTTTGGCAAAAAATATAATAATTTTGTGAAAAACATAGTAAATCAGGAAAATAAAACAGCTGAAAGGGTCGCAAAGTTCGCCGTACTGACATCACTTGCACTGGTGCTTTCGTTTGTTGAAACGCTTATACCAATAAACCTTGGCATACCGGGGGCTAAGATCGGACTGGCAAACCTAGTCACGATGTTCACGCTTTACGTCATGGGACCGGTTCCGGCCATCTGCGTGAGCATACTGCGAATTGTGCTTTCGGGACTTTTGTTTGGTAATGTTTTTTCCATATTTTATTCCCTTTCGGGATTCATTCTGTCATTTCTTGCCATGCTGTTTCTGAAAAAGACCGGTGCATTCGGCATAGTTCCGGTAAGTGCAGTGGGCGGTGTCATGCATAACCTCGGGCAGCTTATACTGGCGGCAGCCCTCGCTGGAGAAGCGGTATTTGCATATTTCCCCTATCTGTTCCTCTGCGGGACCGTGGCCGGGATAATCATCGGAATTATTGGCGGAATTATTGTACAAAGATTAAATGGTGTGGTAGAATAGTTTAGTTATGGAGGTGAACTGCCATGAACAGAATTGGCTTTGACAACGAAAAATATCTTAAGATACAGTCCGAGCGCATCAAGGAACGCATCGGACATTTTGACGGTAAACTGTACCTTGAATTCGGCGGAAAGCTGTTTGATGATTTCCATGCCTCAAGGGTACTTCCTGGTTTCCAGCCGGATTCAAAGCTCCGCATGCTCCTTCAGCTCAAGAATGAGGCTGAAGTCCTTATGGTAATCAATGCGGAGGACATAGAGAGAAACAAAAAGAGGGGCGACCTCGAGATAGGTTACGATGAGGATGTCATAAGACTCATAAAGATGTACCGTCAGAAGGGACTCCAGGTGAATTCTGTCGTTATCACCAGATTTGCACAGACAATGGCGGTCGAGAACTTCATCAAGCGTCTTGAAAAACATAAGACAAAGGTATACAGACATTATAAGATTGACGGTTATCCGAACAACGTGGCATTCATCACTTCTGACATGGGATTCGGACGCGATGAATTTGTTGAGACGACAAAGCCCCTTGTAATAGTTACCGCACCGGGACCCGGAAGCGGAAAGATGGCCACCTGCCTTTCACAGCTTTACAACGAGAACAAGCGCGGTGTCAAGGCCGGATATGCAAAATTCGAGACGTTCCCCGTATGGAACCTTCCGTTAAAGCACCCCGTAAACCTTGCCTATGAGGCAGCCACGGCTGACTTAAATGACGTCAACATGATTGACCCGTTCCATCTTGCCGCTTATGGCGAGACGACCGTTAACTATAACCGTGACGTTGAGATCTTCCCTGTACTCAACGCCATATTCAGCGGAATCTACGGTGAGAGTCCTTACAAGTCACCCACGGACATGGGCGTAAACATGGTAGGATACTGCATCACCGATGATGATGTCTGCCAGGAGGCTTCAAAGCAGGAAATCGTACGCCGTTACTTCAAGGCCTGTGAGGGAGTCTTCAGGGAGACCGGAAGCGAGAAGGAAATATACAAGATAGAGCTTCTCATGAAGCAGGCGGGAATCAATCAGGAATACAGGGCGGTCGTACCGGCATGCAGGGAGCGTTCGAAGAAGGAAAAGCTTCCGGCAGCGGCTATCGAGCTTAATGACGGAACAATCGTGACTGGCGGAGCCACAAAACTCCTGGGTGCACTATCAGCGGCACTCCTGAACTCGTTAAAGATCCTGGCAGGCATCCCGCATGAAGTGAATGTTATTTCACCCAGCGCCATCGAGCCCATCCAGAAGCTTAAGATAGAGTACCTCGGTTCAAAGAACCCGGCACTCCACACGGATGAAACGCTCATCGCGCTTTCAATGAGTGCGGCTACCGATGAAAATGCCAGAAAGGCAATGGAGCAGCTTCCGAAACTCCGCGGCTGCCAGGCACACACTTCCGAGATTCTTGCACATGTTGACGTGAAGGAAGCAGGAAAGCTGGGACTTGGCCTCACCTCTGAACCCGTATCTGAAAAGATCTGGAAATAATGAATACAGAGAATAACAATAAACCGAATAAAGGCAGTTTCCCGAAACACCTCGCCATCCTGGTATTAGTGCTGCTTGCCGCATCACTTATATCCAACATGGCAAAAGGTGCGCTGAAGGCCAAACAGGAGCAGGAGGTGTCATATGATACCTTCTATAAGATGGTGGAAACCGGGGAGGTTGAATCGGTCTACATCGGTGATAACCGCATAGACATATACGTGAAGTCAGGTTCAAAGGATTATTCCCCCCTGATAACCTACTACACCGTAATGGCCGAGGACCCGCTCCGTACGTCAAATCTTCTTAAATACGGAGTGACCACGTTCCAGGAAAAACCGGACAATTCAGCCAGTGTATGGGAGATACTTCTCACCGTGGTGCTCCCGGCTGTCATGATGGTACTTCTACTGGTGTTCATGTTTAAACGCATGGGCGGAGGTTCCGGGGGAATAATGGGCGTGGGCAAGTCCACCGCCAAAATGTATATGCAGAAATCGACCGGAGTCACGTTCAAGGATGTGGCCGGCTGTGACGAGGCGAAGGAAAGCCTTGTAGAGCTTGTTGATTTCCTGCACAATCCTAAAAAATATCGTGAGATCGGTGCCAAGCTTCCAAAAGGCGCGCTCCTGGTGGGACCTCCCGGAACAGGCAAGACACTTCTGGCAAAGGCCATTGCAGGTGAGGCGGATGTACCGTTCTTCTCACTTTCAGGTTCCGATTTTGTTGAGATGTTCGTGGGCGTGGGTGCATCGCGTGTGCGTGACCTTTTCAAGCAGGCAGGAAACATGGCACCGTGCATCATTTTCATCGATGAGATAGACGCAATCGGAAAATCACGTGATTCGAGGTTCCCGGGCGGCGGGAATGATGAACGTGAACAGACGCTTAACCAGCTTCTTTCCGAAATGGACGGATTTGATCCCGGAAAGGGCATCATGGTTCTGGGTGCCACAAACAGGCCGGAGATACTTGACCGTGCATTACTCCGTCCGGGCCGTTTCGACCGCAGGATAGTGATTGATAAGCCTGACTTAAAGGGCAGGGTTGCCATACTGAAGGTACATTCAAAGGACGTAAAGCTTGACGAGACCGTTGACTTTGAGGAGATAGGTCTTGCCACAAGCGGAGCGGTGGGTGCTGACCTTGCAAACATGATGAACGAGGCTGCCATAAACGCGGTTAAGTGCGGACGTACCGCGGTCAGCCAGAAGGACCTCTTTGACGCTGTCGAGGTTGTCCTTGTAGGCAAGGAAAAGAAGGACCGTATCCTTTCACAGGAGGAGAGGAAGATCGTTTCCTACCATGAGGTGGGACATGCGCTCATTGCGGCAGTCCAGAAGAATTCAGAACCTGTCCAGAAGATAACCATCGTGCCACGTACCATGGGGGCACTCGGTTATGTAATGCAGGTCCCCGAAGAGGAAAAATACCTCAACACGAAGGCTGAACTTGAGGCAATGATAGTGGTTGCCCTGGGCGGCCGTGCAGCTGAGGAGCTTATATTTGATTCAGTCACTACCGGTGCCGCAAACGACATAGAAAAGGCTACTGAGATTGCGAGAAACATGGTAACGCGTTTCGGCATGAGCGATGAATTCGGGCTCATGGCCCTTGCAAGGACGGAGGACATGTATCTTACCGGACGCACCGTGATGGACTGCAGCGACGAAACTGCAGGAAAGATAGACCGCCTTGTGGCTGACATGCTCATCAGGTATTATGAGGACGCAAAGAAGATCCTTAACGACAACATGGAGGCACTCCATAAGATAGCGGCCTTCCTGATTGAAAAAGAAACGATATCCGGCAGGGAGTTCATGGAAATCTACCGCTCCGTAAACATGGAGGAAAAAGATGAAGAAGCTTAAGGCTGTTCCGGTATTCATACTATGTCTCGCCCTTTTTACGGGTATTACGTCTTTCGCCGATAAGGTGATCATTGCCGATGCACCTTATTTCGACGTGCCTGCGCAAAACTCCGGCAATACAAAGACCAATCCGCAGGCGGGCACAGATGCCGCATCTGATGTCGCTGAACCTGAGATTGCAAGTGAGGCGGGCGTACTGTATGATGCAACCACGGGAAAGGTGCTTTTTGAAAAGAACGGATATAAGTCAATGTATCCGGCTTCAACCACGAAGATCATGACGGCGCTTCTGGCGGCGGAAAAACTTCCGCTCAGTACGAGATTTACCTTTTCCAAATCAGCCGCTGAAGGCCTTGAGTCAGGATATACGAACGTGAGCATGGTGACAGGAGACACCATGACGATAGAGGATGCACTTTATGCCCTCATGCTGAAATCCGCATGTGAGGTCGCAAATGGGATTGCTGAGGCGGTTTCTGGTGACCAGGCTTCATTTGCAGCCCTCATGAACAGCCGTGCCAGGGAACTTGGATGTACCAATACTTCATTTAAAAATGCGTCCGGCCTGAATGACAGCTCGCACCTGACCTGTGCATATGACATGGCCCTCATTACAAAAGCCGCTTTTGAGAATGAGACCGTGAAAAAGATCTGCATGACCAAATCATGGAAGCTGCCCGCTTCAAAAAAGCGCGGTGAGCTTACGGTAACAAATTCAAACAAGATGCTTTACAAGGAAAACTCACAGTACTTTGAGGGAATAGTGGGCGGAAAGACCGGCTATACCTCAAAGGCAGGCAACACCTTATGTGAGGTGGCCGTTGTGAAGGGGCACACACTGGTAGCCGTTGTGATGAAATCAAGCGGAAAGCAGTACACGGATGTACTTGCATTATTTAATTACGGTAAGAAGGTCCTTCCCTGATGAAACGTTTCAGAAAATACAGAAAATTGAAAACCGGACAGAAGATGCTTATCGGCATAGCCGCCATTCTGGTCCTTCTCATCCTCATAGTACTCAGGAAGAGTGCCGTAAGGAGGCAGGAGGAGTCAGTAGCGGCATCGCTTTATGAGGAGTCCGTGGCTGAGTCTGAATCCGCTTCGATTGCGGAATCAATTGAGGCCTCGATAGCGGAATCGATTGCCGCCATTCCAAGACTTTCCCTCACCGCGTGCAGTGATTCAGGCTTAAAGGACGTTATAAATGATTACTTTGCCTGTCGGCTTGCCGCGGATACAAGCGGGCTTTTTAAGATCTTCGGGAGGCCTGACACAACGGCAGACGAAGACTATGAAAAAAAGCTTCTGGCCCAGAAGGAATGGATAAGAAGCTTTGACAACATTGAGATATATACGCTTCCGGGTCTTACGGAGGATTCAAGGACGGGAATCATCAGATACAAGGTAAACTTCAGGCGTGTAAACACGAAGGCCCCGGGAATCATGTATTTCTATGCTGAAAAGGATTCCGAAGGCAACTGGCATCTGCTTGAGTCACTGACAAAGGAAGTGCGTGAACTTATGGATTCTGAGTTTGAGGAGGCGCGCGTACAGGAGGTTATCGATGAAAACACGATCGAACTCCGTGAGGCACTTTCAAATGACAGCAGCCTTGCACTTATGTATGCGTCCTTCATGAACGGTGAAATATATTCGGATTACAATCTGGATTCTGACCGTGAGCAGGAAGTTGACCTGTTCATGAATCCGGAGGATTCGATGCTTGTAGGTAAATGATCTATGGATGTAAAAGATTTTGATTATTATCTTCCTAAGGAACTTATTGCACAGGATCCGCTCCCGGACAGAAGTTCCTCAAGGCTTCTGGTGCTTGACAGGAATACCGGCGAAACACAGCACCGCCATTTCACTGATATTTTAGAGTATCTCAATGAAGGCGACACACTTGTCGTAAATGACACAAAGGTCATCCCGGCAAGGCTTCTGGGTGTCAAGGAAGAGACAGGGGCTCATGTTGAGGTGTTCCTTTTAAACCGTAAGGACGATGACATCTGGGAGTGCCTCGTGAAGCCTGGAAAGAAGCTCCGTGCAGGGGCAAGGGTATCTTTTGGGGACGGACGCCTTACATGTGAAATAATGGAAGCGCTTCCTGACGGAAACCGTCTTGTCAAGTTCTTCTATGAAGGGATATTTGAGGAGGTTCTGGACGCGCTCGGTGAGATGCCGCTTCCTCCGTACATTACCCATAAGCTTAAGGACAAGGACCGTTACCAGACCGTCTACGCAAAACACGAAGGTTCCGCTGCGGCTCCAACGGCAGGTCTTCACTTTACCAACGAACTTTTAAGGCAGATTGAGGACAGGGGCGTTAACATAGCCCGCGTTACACTTCACGTGGGACTTGGCACTTTCAGGCCGGTAAAGGTCGAAAAAATCGAGGAACATCACATGCATACAGAGATGTATGTGGTGAATGAGGAGACCGCGGAACTCATAAATCGTACCGTGGCTTCCGGAAAAAAGCTTGTGGCAGTAGGAACCACATCCGTAAGGACACTGGAGTCAGCCTCAGTGATAAATCCCGAATATGAGGATAATGTTGAAAATGTTTCGTTTACGAAAGAAAAAATAAACGGAATATCTGTTTTATCAGATGGTAATGGAAAAATTATTCCGAAATTTGTGCTTATGCCGGGCAGTTCAGAGACAGGCATATTCATTTATCCGGGATATGAATGGAAACTCGTAGGTAACCTGATCACGAATTTCCATCTTCCGCAGTCAACCCTCATAATGCTTGTATCGGCACTGGCCGGAAGGGAAAACATCCTTAAGGCCTATGAGGAGGCAGTCAGCGAGAAATACCGTTTCTTTTCTTTTGGCGACGCCATGTTCATTAAGGAATGAGTATGCGGCTTAACAAATTTATCGCTTCGTCAGGCATGTGCTCCCGGCGTGATGCGGACAGGCTGATAAGCGGGGGACTCGTCACGATTAACGGTATGGTAGCGGCCGCGGGGGACCAGGTCTCTGAAAATGACGTGGTCATGGTTTCAGGCCGGGAAGTCAGAGCGGCCTTACCGAAGATGATCGTCTTCAATAAGCCGGTGGGCGTCGTGTGTTCGGAAAAGTCAAATGACAGGGCACAGACATACGCGGAGTACCTTAAGCTTTCGGAACATCTGTTCCCGGTAGGAAGACTTGACAAGGATTCTGAAGGACTCCTGCTCCTGACCAACATGGGAGACCTTTCTGAAAAGATAGCCCGTGCCGGTGAGACGCATGAAAAGGAATACGAGGTTACATGTAAAAAGCCTTTAAGCGGAATGTTCTTTGACAGGATGCGGAAGGGCGTCAGGATAAAGATACCGGCTGAAAAAAGCACCACCGGGGAGGAAGAAATCTACACTACAAGACCCTGCCGGGTCACACGTACCGGTGAGACCAGCTTCAGCATCATCCTTACGGAAGGAAAAAACAGACAGATAAGACGCATGTGCGAGGCGCTGGGCCATAAGGTCGTTAAGCTCCGGCGCGTGCGCATAATGAACATAACACTGGGAGACCTGCCCACCGGCGCAAGCCGTGAGATCACCATGGAAGAAATGAAAAAACTGGAGGAACTACTATGAGCCTTATTTTACCTTACGGTTATGAACCGGCCCTTAGCATAAGGGAAACTCAGGATGCAATCAAGTACATCCGTGACATGTTCCAGAAGGAGATTGGAAAAGAGCTGAACCTTGAAAGGATTTCCGCCCCGCTTTTCGTGGAAAGAAGTTCAGGACTTAATGATGATTTAAGCGGTGTCGAAAGAAAGGTAAGCTTTGACATAAAGGAATGCCCCGACGAGGAAATAGAAGTGGTTCAGTCCCTTGCAAAGTGGAAGAGAATGGCGCTTGCAAAGTACGGCTTCCAGCCGGGTGAGGGCCTTTATGCGAACATGAACGCCATCCGCCGTGATGAGGAAGTTGACAACCTCCATTCAATCTATGTTGACCAGTGGGACTGGGAAAAGATTATCCTTAAGGAGGAGAGAACTGAGGAAACGCTTAAAAAGACCGTCTGCAGTATTGCAAAGGTGCTTAAGCACATGGAACATGAGGTATGGTACAAGTACCCCCAGTCAGTATACAGGCTTCCCTACAATGTTTTCTTCATCGATTCAGAGGAGCTCCGTCAGATGTATCCCGATAAGTCCCCGAAGGAACGTGAGAACCTCATCTGCCGTGAACACGGATGTGTATTCATCATGCGCATCGGCGATAAGCTGGGTGATGGAAAACCGCATGACGGAAGGGCACCCGACTATGACGACTGGAGCTTAAACGGAGACCTTCTTTACTGGTTTGAGCCCCTTAACATGGCCATGGAGATCACCTCAATGGGTATCCGTGTTTCAGAGGAAAGCATGCACGAGCAGCTTAAAAAGGCAGGTCAGCTTGAGAAGGAGTCACTTCCCTACCATAAGGCCATACTCGAGAAAAAGCTCCCGTACACCATCGGCGGAGGAATCGGACAGTCAAGGGTATGCATGCTCCTTCTCGGAAAGGTACATGTGGGCGAGGTCCAGGCATCCTACTGGCCGCCTGAAATGCGCAGGCAGTGCGAGGAGTGCAACATTCACCTGCTGTAAGTGTTTTCCTTCCGGAACGTCAGTGCTTCGCGGAACAGAAATTATATCGTTAAACTGAAAAGGGACTGCAGCGGTAAGCTGCGGTCCCTCTTTACTTCACATGAAAGTCTGTATAACAGGATTAAAAAACGATTTATAAAACCATGAGACCGGCAGGTCAGATAAGGTTCTGCATCAGTGACTGATAGATTGACTGGGCTTTTTCCTTCCAGTTTGCTGAAATGGTCTCGGCTGCCTTTTCATCCGGTACGGCGATGTCGATTGAAAGAATGTCAGCATGGCCCTCCCTTATGCGGCAGCGCACGATGAAGTCACCGTTTTCCGGACGGTAGTAGTCAGAAATGATATTGACTTCTGAACGCATGCGGAACTTGTTTTCCTTAAGGTACTCGTCAATGTCCTTAGTGACCTCTGATGACAGCTCATTCTTAAAGAAACGGAGCGTGGCGCGCCCATCGTCTGTTATGTCATAATGGGTGGAGTTGCCTATCTGACGGGAGTTGATGAACCCGGAATCCTCAAGTTCATTTACCACGCGCTGGAGCGTGAAATAGGTGGTATATTCAGTATCAAGGAAAAACTCCGCAAGCTGTGTGTTGGTAAGCGGAAAACTTACACCGTCCAGCATGTAAAGTACCATCAGTTTATAAAGTATTTCAGGCTCCTGTGCCATGTCTGTTCCTCCAAGTCTTAAGCATGTGTAAATGTTCTGCAGGTACGCAGTAAGTATTTATTGTAGCAGGACAAACAGTATTCTACCACAAATATCCCGGCGTGGGGGGTCAAAACTTTATTTCCTTCGCTGAAAGTTATAAAAATTCGTGTGGCTTTTGACGGCCGTTGTTGCTAAACTTCATTATTTCGTGTTACAAT
>JAKSPD010000041.1 GCA_024405115.1 Lachnospiraceae bacterium | reverse complement strand
ATTTTTGCCAGTTGTCCCACTATTTTTTACACATATATAGTCTTTTATTAAGCTTGCCGTAGTGGGACACAGGGGCAAAATCGCATTTGTCCCACTATTTATAATGGGACATCTCTGTTTTTTCGTAATTGTCCCACTACTTTTTAATGAAAACCGGTCAAAAAAAGCATAATAATAGTGGGACATTCCTGATTTTCGCCAGTTGTCCCACTATTTTTTACACATATATAGTCTTTTATTAAGCTTACCGTAGTGGGACACAGGGGTAAAATCGCATTTGTCCCACTATTTATAATGGGACATCTTTGTTTTTTCGTAATTGTCCCACTACTTTTCAATGAAAACCGGTCAAAAAAAGCATAAAAATAGTGGGACAAAAGGCTTTTTTGAAAATGTCCCACTATGCGGCTTGCGCCGATGACTTAAAACTCACAGCCATGCCGGCGGAATCTGGAAATCCCTCCTGGGGTCAACGTAGACGGCGCCCATGAACAGCCACATTCCGACTGTCTTGTTCGCTGAAATCTTGCTTTCAAGTGTCTGTCCGTATTTCTTGTTGCCCTTTAATCCGATGCCGATCATGGCCGCAAAATAAAGAACAAGAACCGTTATCAATACCCCAATATTCATGTTAATTCCCCCTTAATACGCAAAGCTGCGCCACAGTGTTACATAAGCAGCACTTTAACTCGCTAAACTTATGCTGTCAATGCTTTCACGGTTAAAATTTTATTTTTATGCCGTATTTTAGATTTTTTATAACTTATCATAACCTTTTTGCATATAAAAAGGTTGCATCAGCCTTGGCTTAATGCAACCCGTTCATTTGTATTTATGCTTTTTCAGCTCAGATCATCGCTTCCACAAGCTCCGCGGCCTTATACATGTCCTCTATGTATAGTTCCTCCTCGAACGTGTGGTTCTTTAAATATCCCGTGGCCACGCCCACAGTGGTAATTCCCTTCGCATTAAGAATATTCGCATCCATTCCGCCACCGCCGGCTTCCACCGTGGGGCTTACGCCGATGCGCTCCATCGCAGAGGTGACTCTCTTTACCGCAGGATTTTCCAGGTCAACCGAAAAGGCCCCATGGTTTTCCTCGATGGAAAAATCATATGTGGCACCGGTACCTGTAAGCGTTTCCTTAAGGAAGCCTTCCACATATGTCTCATATTCCTTTAGTTTTTTCTCATCACGGGAGCGCGCCTCGCCGGTAATCTCAACCATATCACAGATGATGTTCGTGGCATTTCCTCCGCGGATTATCCCAAAGTTTGCAGTGCTTTCCTGATCAAGGCGTCCCTCCCGTACACCGGCAAGGAATTCTGCCGCCGCCTTTATCGCATTCACGCCTTTTTCAGGCTCCGCGCCTGCGTGTGATTTCTTCCCGTGGATGGTTATACTTATGTGGTCAATCGCAGGAGCCGCAATCACAACCCTTCCAAAACGCCCTGAAGAGTCCATGCAGTAAGCCGTTTCTGACTGGATGCCTGAAACATCAAGATTCCTCGAACCTAAAAGCTCATACTCCTCGGAAACTGTGAATAAAAGCTCCACCCTGCCATGAGGTTTCCCGCTTCTTATAGCGTTTTCAACGCCCTTTAAGATGGCACACACTCCGGCCACGTCGTCAGCAGCCAGAATGCTTTGGCCGTCGGATGTCATGATGCCGCCTTCACGCATGCGGGAGTTTATCCTGTCTCCCCCAGGCACGCGGTCCATATGTGCCGTAAACATGACTGGTGGATATACGGCATCAGTGTCTGTTCCTTCATCCCCGGCGTCAGTCTGTTTGTCATCTGCATGATGATTCTGGCACACACCACCTTCAGAAACATTTGGCGGGAGCACCGCCAGTATGTTTCCCGTACTTCCTCCAAACTTACTTCCCGCATCATCCTCTGAAACGGAAAGACCCATTGCAAGAAGCCTTGCAATGAGTACATCGGCGAAAGCCCTTTCACCACCGGAGGGTGATGGGATACGTATAAAGCTTTGAAACAAATCTAACATAAAAATCCTTCGTCTTAACAAAGTCTGTAAAATGCGTCAAATAAGGTGCACCATCCGGAGCCTTAATTCATGGGCGTTTGTTGCCAGGGGGGTATTTTAAGCACTTTTTTACCTGAGAGCCTTTAAAATCCGTAAAGAAATTGAAATGTCCCCCTTACACTTTAGTAACAGGTGGGTAAACGGCCCATATCATGAAACTTACGCCTTCCCGGTGATTCCGAAAACCGCTTCAGATATCCGCGAGAATCTTCTCAACAAACCTCCACACCTTCTCAATGGTTGCTATCTCAAGCCTCTCATTTATGGTGTGCACGTCATATAATGTGGGGCCGATTGCAATCATGTCAAGGTCCGGGTTGTAGACACTGTACGTTCCGCATTCCAGTCCTGCATGCATCGTGATGTGCTCGATGTCCTTGCCGAAAAGCGACCTGTATGCCTCGTCAGCCACCTCCATCAGACGGTTGTCGGGTTTATATGCCCATGGATCAGCGGTCTTTTCCTGACTGTAACTGAATCCCTGTTCCATGGAAACCTTCTCATCATCCGCAAGGATCTTTTCAAGCATTTCCGGTGAAGAGCTGCGCATATATGCGGTGCCCTTTATTTCGGCGCCGTCAATGGAGAACAGACCAAGGTTTGAGGAACTTTCAACCAGCCCCTCAATGTCCTTTGACATCGTAACCAAGCCGTCCGTGATTCCGGAAAGGAGTCCAAGCACCGCGTCCCTGCACTCGCTGCTTAAAACCTTTGAAGCCTCAGAGCAGGGGTTAATCGAAAACTGCATGTCCGGGTCCGTGTCCTTATGGCACGCCTTTATCTCATCTGCCTTTTCATTGAGAATCTGCTGTGCCTTTTCCTTATCCTCCGCAGAAACATATATCACGGCTTTCGCCGATGTCGGAATCGCGTTCGGTGCGGATCCCCCGCTCATTACCGAAAGCCCGTACTCGATGCCGCCATTCTTAAGTGCCAAAAGCAGTTCCGTCATTCCCTTTATGGCATTGAGATGTCCCTTGTCGATGTCAAGTCCTGAATGTCCGCCACGAAGTCCGCTTATACTAAGCTCAACGGCTGTCGTTTTTTCATAATCGACTAAAACCGGCTTCATGGTGAAAGTCTCAACAACGCCGGCCGCGGTACTAAGGCACATGGTGCCCTCTTCCTCCGAATCCAGGTTGATAAGGTAGTCAACATCCTTTAAAACCGCCGGATCAAGTCCGAACGTGCCCACCATTCCGTCTTCCTCACATGTGGTAATGATGAGCTTTAAGGGACTGTGCGCCATCTTTCCTTCCGCAATGTTCATCATGATGGCCACGCCGATGCCGTCATCGGCGCCCAGCGACGTATTTCCGTCCGAACGGAGATAAGTCCCGTCGTTCACGGATTTGATGGTGGTCGTAAGCGGGTCAAGGTTAGCGCCGTCCTTCTGGGCAAAAACCATGTCCATATGTCCCTGAAGGGCAACCTTGGGCTTACTTTCCATGCCCTTTGTAGCGGGTACCTCGACTATGACATTGTTTACATTGTCCCTTGTCACCTCAAACTTCTTATCCTTTGCCCACTTTTCAAGGTATTCGCTGATCTTCTCCTCATGATGGGAAGGCCTGGGTACCTGGGTAAGTCCATTAAAAGTGTCAAGGATTTCGGTTGTGATGTCCTTTCTATCTGCTGCTGCCTGCGACGCGCATGATACACATGAAAGCACCATGGCCGCCGTTAATATAATCACGATGGTTTTCCTCATTTCTTTGCACCTCCCTGAAAGAGAAAACACAGTTTCTTTAAGTTCCACGCATTCATTATATCAGAGGAAATGTCACAAGTTAATACCTGTTCAGAGCCGGCGCAGGTTGATGTTACGTCTACGAAATTACGTAGTGGGACAAATCGCATTTTCAGCAAATGTCCCACTATGAGTAATGGGACATACGCCCGTTTTTAAAATGTCCCACTATCAGTTTGTTAAAAAAGGTCTGCATATGGTGTAAAAATAGTGGGACATCTGTCTTTTTTGACATTTGTCCCACTGTGTCCTCGCTATTTACAGCCTCAAAAACGCAATCCTGTAGTGGGACATTTATTCTTTTTGATGATTTTCCCACTACGAGTAGTGGGACGGAGGCCGTTTTTCAATTTGTCCCACTACACTTTTAATTAAGAATGTGCGGCTTGCGCCGATGCTTAAAGCTCCCCTATCTCGACAAGGATCTTCTTCATGTGTTCACGGCATGCATCGCCTTCGAAATCCGCATAATCGGGATGGAAGCGTCCCTCATATCCAAGGAAGTGCATGACCTCTGTGTAAGCGGCAAGGAGGTAGGGATAGCCTGCCATTGCGTCACGAAGCTTAACTACATTAGTAAGGCACTGTGAAGCCGTCTTCATGTCGCCTGCAAGGAAAGCCTTGTCCATCTTCTCGAAATTCTTCGGGCAGCAGGTAACCATGCCGTCAAGGTAATTCGTAAATCCGAAGGGATAGCATACGTCAAATGTGTCAAGTCCTGAGAAGCATGTGATGAAATCCTCGGGAAGTTCTCCGAAGGTCTTAATCTTGCGGATCATCTGCTCGTCAGCGGTCTTGATTCCGATGAAATTAGGAGCTGCAGCCTTAATGTTCTTAACCATCTCGTAAGTAATCTTTGACTGTGTAACGCCGGGAAGGTCATAAGCCATGATGTTCTTTTTGGTGTTCTTTGCAATCTCAATGAAGAACTTCTCAATCTGGGGCTTCTTTACGGGGCTGTAATACGGAGTCGTAAAAACGAAAGCAGTTACGTCAAGGTCTTCCATGGCCTTTACACGTTTAAGTGCACGCTCAATTGAGCAGTCCATTGCTCCCACGAATACCGGTACACGGCCTGCTGCCTGCGAAACAGCGATGGCTGCAATCTTCGGGCACTCATCGGGATCGATGAAAGCCTGGATTCCCATTGAACCCATTGAAAGGAGGCCTGCGCATCCTGCCTTTATCTGATCCTCAATCTGTTTTCTGTAGCTTTCCTCAACAACATGACCGTTCTCATCAAGCGGTGTTCCCAAAGCCGGAATGAAACCTTTACCAATATACATGTCTTTATCTCCTTTGAATGTTATAAACCTTAAAAATGCTCTTCTTTTACGTTGGGCACATTACACTGCCGCCCATCTTCCCTACCTTAATATAGTCATCCTGTAATGTCAACTCACAAAATTGCTCATTTTGCGTATATGCCTTCCGCCGATGATGTGATAATTTTTGATAAATGCATCTTGCAAAAACGCGTGGATATTGCGATAATACGCTTTGTGCAAAATTTAGTGTGATTTATTAATAGAAAGAAGGACCTCTTGGAAGAGTCATTTACTGAAAAAAACTTTGATGAACTGGATTTGAAGCCGGAGCTTTTACGCGCCGTGGCAGAAATGGGATTTCAGAAGCTCACGCCCGTACAGGCGGAGGCAATTCCGCTGATGCTTGAGGGTATCGATGTAATAGGCCAGGCCCAGACCGGAACCGGAAAGACCGCAGCATTCGGTCTTCCAATACTGCAGAAAACCGACCCTGACTGCGGTGAGGTGCAGGCACTTATCCTCTGCCCCACAAGGGAGCTGGCCGTACAGGTCGCAAATGAGATAAGAAACTACGCCGCCTTCATGCACGGCGTGAAGACACTTCCCGTATACGGCGGGCAGGATATCGTAAGGCAGATAAGCGGGTTAAAAGGAACCCAGATTGTGGTGGGCACACCCGGACGCGTCATGGATCACATGCGCCGCCATACCTTAAAATTAGAAAACGTAAACACCGTTGTGCTTGACGAGGCGGATGAAATGCTCGACATGGGATTTAGGGATGACATGGAGCTTATCCTCGGTGAAATAAACCATCCCCATCAGACATCCCTCTATTCCGCCACCATGCCGCAGGAAATATTAGACCTTGCAGAAAAGTTTCTGAAGGACCCCGTAAGGGTCCGGATCACACAGGAGGAGCTTACAATCTCCAACATAGAGCAGTTTTATTACAGCGTAAAGCGTGAATACAAGGTTGAGGCGCTTCTCCGTCTCATCGCCTTTTATAATTACAAAAAGTGCATGATCTTCTGCAACACGAAGACTGCCGTTGACAACCTGGTTTCAGAACTTCAGAAAAACGGCTGCATGGCGGAAGCCCTGCACGGTGACCTCTCACAGTACCTGCGTGACGCTGTCATGAAGCGTTTCCGTGAAAATGACAGCTGTGTGCTGGCTGCCACCGATATCGCGGCAAGAGGCATAGACGTGGGGGACGTTGAAGCCGTATTCAATTACGACATCCCGCAGGAGGCCGAATACTACGTACACCGTATAGGAAGGACCGGGCGTGCCGGAAATACGGGCGTTTCACATACGCTTGTGGGAAGCCGCGAGTTCCGTAAAATACACTTCATAGAATCCATGTGCCATACTGAGATAACGGAGCGTACCGTACCTACTCCCGAAGAAATTGAGGATTCAAAGCAGCTGCAGGCACTTGACCTTGCGTATGGGCTTGTTGCTTCCGGAAACGCCTCCGACTATCTTCTTCGTGTCCACAGCTTCTGTAATGAACACGGAATCACGCCCGAGGAGCTGGCTGCAGCGTTCCTTTCCTTAAAAGTAGGCCCAAAAACGGAAGCCCTGGACATCGACCTTCCTGCAAAAAAAGACAAAAAAAGAGAAAACGGGCGCCGCAGTCGTGGGGACAGGTATGAAAACCATGGTGACAGAAGCGAAAACAGTAGCGACAGGTTAAGGAGCCGTTATGGCAGAAACGATAATCGTGGGGACAGATACGAAACCCGCGGTGAAAGAAGCGAAAACCGTGACAGCAGGCGTGAAAACCGTAGCGAGAGACGTGGGAATTTGAAAAAGGCACCCGAAACCGGCTTTGAGTTCTTCGCAAGAAAAGAGAAGGATAAGCAGCCTTACGACTTTAAGGCACAGGAAGAAGAATTAAAGCGCTTCCAAAGACGTACCAGAGAAGACTGTTTTAAGACGGGAAGCCCTGATACGTTTTCCAGAGAATATAAGTCAGATGACCATCGCACAAAAGAGTCAGGCCGCCGCCAAAAAGAGTCAGGCCGCCGCCAAAAAGAGACAGACCGCCGCCAAAAAGAGACAGACCGCCGTACCGAAAAAGAAGATAAGTTCACAGACTCCTTCTCAGGATATAGGGATAAACAACCTTCAGGAAGATATGGAGAAAACGCCCCTGAAGGCAGGTTTAAGGATAAATCCCGCCCGGATAAATCTGATAAAAAGGAAAACAAAAACCGTTCAAGGCGGATCCTTGCCCAGGCGGTAAAGGACGTAAACTCAAAGGGCCGTGCAGTACCCTCAAAAAAAAGAAAAGCCCCGCCCAGAAATAAACACTGAGTGAGAAACAGGCGCCGCCAGGCGCGTTCAGACACAAAAGAACCGAAACAGCCTATGCTGTCCCGGTTCTTTTTCATTTTTTATGTAGTCTTTAATTCTTGCAGGCGTTTATGATAATGTCTGCTGCCTTAAGTAAAAGTTCATCCGGCGTGTTGAGCGGGGGAAGAAGACGTACGCGGTCCTTTGCCGTTAGGCACAGAACGCCGTCCTCGATACACTTTTTAACAACCTCTCCGGCACTTTTTTTAGTTTTAAGTCCAATCATGAGGCCATAGCCTGTAACTGCCTCGATGTCCGGGCAGGCAAGGAATTTTTCCTTAAGCATGGCTCCCTTTCTTGCAACATCTGAAAGGAACTCATCCGTGAGCTTACCCACAATGTAGCACGCTCCGGCGCAGCTTACGGGGTTTGCGCCAAAGGTGGTGCCGTTGTCCCCGGGCCCGAAGATGTTCTCAACCTTTTCTGAAAGGATGGTGGCCGCGATGGGAAGTCCGCCGCCAAGTCCCTTTGCCGTTGAGATGACATCCGGCTTAATGTCAAAGTTCATGTATGAATACATCTTTCCGGTACGTCCGTTACCGGTCTGGACCTCGTCACACATAAGGATGATGTCATTTTCCTCAGTGAACTTCCTAAGGAACCGGATGTACTCCTTTGAAAGCGGAAGCACTCCGCCCTCACCCTGGATGCACTCAAAGAGGATTCCTGCAATCTTCGTGGTCTTAGAAAGCTCGATTATCTCCTCCGGGCAGTCCGCATTTACGGATACGAATCCGGGAGTAAGCGGCTGGTAAAGCTCATGATAGTGCTCCTGGCCTGTTGCCGCAAGCGTTGTGAGCGTCCTTCCGTGGAAGCTGTTTTTAATCGTGACAATTGTGTAGCAGTCGCTTCCCCTATGCTCAGCGGCATACTTTCTTGCGACCTTGATGGCACACTCGTTAGCCTCGGCTCCAGAGTTTACGAAGAACACCTTGCTCATTCCTGTCTTTTCGCACAGGGCTTTCGCCAGTTTTACGCAGGGCCCCGTATAGTAAAGGTTTGACGTGTGCTGGATGTTATTAAGCTGAGAAATTACGGCATTCTTCCAGCCGTCATCCTGAGCACCGAAGATGTTCACGCCGATACCGGCGCCCATGTCGATATAGTCCTTGCCGTTTACATCGGTGTAAACCGAGCCCTTACCTGAAACAAGTTCAACGGGGAAACGCGCATATGTACCTGCTATGTACTGCTTATCCTGTTCTATTAAGCTCATCTTATTTCTCCTTAAACAAAGTTCCTGCACCTTCGTCTGTCAGAAGCTCCATAAGTATGGAGTGAGGCACGCGGCCGTCCAGGATGACAACGTTCTGTACGCCTTTATGAATGGCATTCACGCAGCACTCCACCTTTGGAAGCATTCCGCCGGAGATGATTCCCTCATCATAAAGCTTCTTCGTGTCAGCAATTGAAAGCTCGTGGATGAGTGTCGAAGGGTCATCCTTATCCATGAGGATGCCGTCGATGTCAGTCATCATTATGAGTCTTTCCGCATTTAAGGCTCCCGCGATGAAGGCTGCTGCCGTATCGCCGTTAATGTTATATGAATTGCCTTCAGTATCGCAGCCGATGGTGGATATTACCGGGATATATCCGTTTTCAAGAAGGTCCGTCACGGGCTTTGTGTTCACGTTAGTGATTTCGCCCACGAATCCAAGGTCCGGGTTCTTCATCTTTGCCTCGATGAGCCTTCCGTCCATTCCTGAAAGTCCCACTGCCTGGCCGCCCTTCATCTCAAGAAGGTTTACAAGGTTTTTATTTACCTTTCCTGCAAGCACCATCTGTGCGATGTCCATGGTCTCCTTATCGGTGACGCGGAGTCCGTTCACGAAAACGGCTTCCTTTCCAACCTTCTTCATGAGCTCGCTTATCTCAGGTCCGCCGCCATGAACCAATACAATCTTGACGCCGATGAGCCATAAAAGGACGATGTCCTCCATTACCTGCTGCTTGAGGCTGTCGTTAATCATGGCATTTCCGCCGTATTTTACGACAACAATCTTTCCGGTATACCTTTTAATGTACGGAAGGGCCTGTGTAAGTACCTCCGCACGCTGCGCATTAGAAAAATCCATCTGAAACACTCCTTTCATAAAACCATTCTGACACCCTTCCTCATTCGCAATCCGCCTTCGGCTTCTTGCGAAGTTCTGCCCTGTGGGTATGATGTGCGGGTCTGCTAATCGCAGTATCCTTGTTTTCTTTTGAAACTGTAAGCAAGCTTCCGTTTTCAAAGAAAACTAAAGATATTCAGAATAGTTACCCTCTAATCAGGTACGATAGTCACCGTTAATCTTTACGTAATCATATGTGAGGTCGCAGCCCCATGCGGTGGATGCGAAGTCACCGTCATTTAATCCGATGAGGATGTCGATTTCCTTTTCGGTAAGCACGGCTTTCGCTGTTTCCTCTGAGAACTCAACTCCCTCTCCGTTATGGCATACGAAAACCTCGCCTGTGGCGCTCTTAAAGGTAACGTCAATCTTATGTACGTCCACCTGAGCACCTGAATATCCGATGGCGCAGAGCACGCGTCCCCAGTTCGCATCTGCTCCGAACATTGCGGCCTTTGTGAGGCTTGAGCAGATGACGCTCTTTGCAACCTTCTTTGCAGTTTCCACCGTCTTGGCTCCTGTAACCTTGCACTCAAGAAGCTTTGTGGCGCCTTCTCCGTCTGATGCAATCATACGGCAGAGGTTAAGCGTAACGCTGTTTAAAGCCTTCATGAAGGTTGCGAAATCCTCGCCTTCTTCAGTGATTTCTTTATTTCCTGCCATGCCGTTGCAGAGTACGGTCACCATGTCGTTAGTTGAGGTGTCCCCGTCAACGCTTACCATGTTGAAGGTGTTCTTTATGTCACTTGAAAGGGCTTTCTGCAAAAGTGCCGGTGCGATTGCAACGTCACTTGTGATGAACACGAGCATCGTGGCCATATTCGGGTGGATCATTCCGCTTCCCTTTGCGATGCCTCCGATGTGGCAGGTCTTTCCGCCAATCTCAAACTCAAATGCGATTTCCTTTTTTACGGTGTCGGTGGTCATGATGCCTGCTGCCGCCATGTCGCTTCCGTTTTCGTTAAGTCCCGCAACAAGCTCGGGGAGACCTTTCTTTATTGGTTCCGGGTTAAGGGGCATTCCGATGACGCCGGTTGATGCAACTACGATGTCGTCAGCGCTACAGTTAAGGGCATCGGCGGCAGCCGCGCAGACCTCTTCTGCTACCTCGACACCGCCCGTGCAGCAGGTGTTTGCGATTCCGCTGTTGCAGATGCAGGCCTGTGCCTTTCCGTTTTTAAGATGGTTTCTTGTAACGGTGATGGGTGCACCGTAAACAAGGTTTGTTGTATAAACAGCCGCACATGATGCGACAACATCACTTACTATCAGTGAAAGATCGATTTTTGACTTATTTTTCCTAATGCCGCAGTGGATTCCGTTTGCCTTAAATCCCTTTGCCGCACACACGCCGCCTTCTATGACCTTCATTTATGCTTCCTCCTTATATTTGAGATTTAATCCGTAGGACTCGCTGAGTCCGAGGCTTATGTTCATGTTCTGGATGGCGGAGCCCGATGCTCCCTTTCCGAGGTTGTCAAATCTTGAAACGAGTAGGATCCTGTCCTCGTTTCCGGTAACGGTCACCTGCATGTCGTCGTATCCTTCAAGCTCACATGCTGAAAGGAAGCTGTCCGTCTCCTCCTCATAGTGGATGAGACCCTTACCGTAATACTCGCGGTAAACATCCTTAATGGCTTCGATGCCGCCCTTTACGCTGTCTCCAAAGAGTGAGACCGTGACCTCCATGCCTGCGTAATACGGGGCAACTATGGGGCAGAATACCGGGGCATATGTAAGCCCGCATACCTTTACCATTTCAGGAAGGTGCTTATGCTTCTGGGTGACGCCGTACATCCTGGGAGCCTCTAAAAGCGGGCTTCTGTCCTCTCCCTCATACTCCGCGATCATCTTCTTTCCTCCGCCTGAGTATCCGGTAAGTGAGAAGGCCGAAAGCTTTTCGTCCGGGGAGATCACGCCTTTTTCGATAAGCGGTGCCACAAGCGAGATGAATCCGCTTGCATGGCATCCGGGGTTTGCAATCCTCTTTGAGGTCTTTATCTTTTCGAGGTTCCCGCCAATCTCCGGGAATCCGTATGTGAAGTCATCATTTGTACGGTGTGCCGTTGACGTGTCTATGATCACGGCATCCGGGTTTTCAACCATTAAAACCGCCTGCTTTGCCGCATCGTCCGGGAGGCACAGAATTGAGATGTCCGAACTGTTCAGGCATTCCTTTCTTGCGTTGTCATCCTTTCTGAGTTCCTCAGACAATATGATCATCTCGATGTCGTCACGTCCTGAAAGTCTCTCCTTTATGCGGAGTCCCGTTGTTCCTGCACTGCCGTCAATGAATACTTTTTTCATATATACTCCTTTTACGAATATTTATGCGCTGTATTGGAATATTATGTAACTCTTTTTAATGATTGTCAAGTATAATTTATTATAAATATTCCCCCTGAACAGGCCTGCCTTTTGTTATGTCTTTTTTTAAAACAAAGTGATATAAAAAACGCCATTCTATGATAGACATTAAATTAATGTATCTGTATGAGTCTCTATTGGTTTTACGGTTGCTGGAAAAAGGAGAAAACATGGCGTTTTGTAAAAACTGTGGTGCCCAGCTTAATCCCGGTAGTAAATTCTGCCGTAACTGCGGGGCTAAAGCTCCTGTGCCGTTTATCCCGGAAGAAACGGTGCAGTCGACATCAGTAAAGAAGGAAAAGGCACCACGCAAAAAGGGATTTACATGGAACATAAAGACGAGGATAATCGCTGCGGCCATGGCGCCGGTCCTTTTATTTACCGCTTTTATCTCGCCTGGTTTCCCTGACTTCCCCTAAGTCTTTTAAAAGTCCTTCCGCGTTTTTATATACAAAAATGGATGTAACAAAAACGTTACATCCATTCTGATTGCGGGGGTAGGATTTGAACCTACGACCTCTGGGTTATGAGCCCAACGAGCTACCGAACTGCTCCACCCCGCGATATGAAGTTTAAAAATGGGGCCTACAGGGCTCGAACCTGTGACCCCCTGCTTGTAAGGCAGGTGCTCTCCCAGCTGAGCTAAGACCCCTAAATGGATGGGGGTGGATTCGAACCACCGAAGTCGTCGACAACAGATTTACAGTCTGCCCCCTTTGGCCGCTCGGGAACCCATCCAAATACTTAAAAACCCTACGGGGATACCCCGAAGGGTTTACGACCCGGATCGGACTCGAACCGACGACCTCCGCCGTGACAGGGCGGCGCTCTAACCAACTGAGCCACCAGGCCATAGGGTATGTACCCTGAAAACTGAACACCGATACTCGCTTAAAAGAAAAGGCATTGCGGATAAGCCCTCGACCTATTAGTAACAGTCAGCTGAGTA
>JAKSPD010000040.1 GCA_024405115.1 Lachnospiraceae bacterium | reverse complement strand
GTGTCTTCACCGCCTGCGGCTTCACGCTCTTCATCCGTCATGTTCCAATTGGTATAGGCAATGATATATCTCATACGGAGCGTCAGCGAATGATTTTCAAGGTCGAGATACCACCTGTCGTCCTTCGAATAAACGATCGGTTTAAGATATCCTGCGTTCTCATCGTCCTGACCGTACCAAGGATCGATCAGCGCACAGCCCTCGCGGTAGGTCTTCTGCTCCTCGGAAGCCACGATCCTCTGACGGATCATCAGATCATACGGCTGATTTGCCTGCGGATATTCGTCTTTGTCCCATTCGGACACATAATGCCAGTCGCCGTCGTCTACCTTGCAGTCGACCTGGATGTAACACCTTTCAATCGTGCAGCCGTATGTTTTCTCGAATTCGTCTCTTCCGAGATAGCTCCATTCGGCAAACATATCAATGACGTCCTCAGGCTGTGTCAGCCATACGTATACGTTTTCCGCTCTGCCCGAATCGTCCTTGCCGATCTGATAGTATATGTCCGTGGGGACATTTGCTTTCCCCGAAGGGAAGAATTTTTCGGAAAACTTCGGTGCCACATCTGCTGCCATAGCTGTCTGTGCAAAAAGCCCCAGCAGCATGACGGCGGTGAGCAAAATAGTAAGTGCTTTTTTCATTGAGTGATCCTCTCTTTCAACATAATGATTGCAGCGAAACGAAGCAATAATTTTTATTAATACGTGCAATTGTGAGATAAATGAATTTGTTCTCTTATATCATCTTGAAATGCTTTAGTGCCTCAACGATCAGTCGTTCTTTATCTTTTGGACACTGTGGCTGTTTCGCGTCAGCATCTTTTGGAAAGTTATAATTCTCTCGTTCCTTGATACCCAGTTTCTCTTTCACCTGAGCGATATAAAGGGAAGATACCTTTACGCCATATTGTTCAAGAATGTAGGCCTTGATTTCCTCGTATGTAGCCTTGGTTTCGGGCTTCGTGAGATCGAAGTCTTCCATGTCCATTTTAATGCGTACATAAGCATCCGGAGTTTTTCTAACCAAAAGAACAACCGTCTCCACATGTTCAGTAAACGGGAACATGTCAACGGGCTGGATTTTCTTTACCTCATATCCATGGGAAGTGAGGTATTTAAGGTCACGGGACAGCGTATCTGGCCCACAGGAAACATAAACAATCTTTTCAGGGGAAAGTGTAACACATACGGACATAAATTTTTCAGTACTTCCCGTACGAGGGGGATCCATGAAGACCACGTCGCACTTTTCCCCGTCCTCCGCCATTTTGACCACGAAGTCCCCGGCATCGCCTTTATAAAAACGTGCATTCTTAATGCCGTTTTCTTTTGAATTCATAATGGCGTCCCTCACGGCATCGGGATTAAGTTCTATTCCTATTACCTTAGCGGCTTTTGCCGATGCAAAAAGGCCGATTGTCCCGATCCCGCAGTATGCGTCGATGACGGTTTCCTTTCCGGAAAGCCCCGCAAAGGAAATGGCGATACTGTATAAGACCTCCGTCTGAACAGGGTTTACCTGGTAAAAGGATTTTGAGGAAATCCTGAAGGTAAGACCCGAAAGCTTATCTTTAATGAACCCTGGGCCGTAAAGGACTGTCTCACGGTCGCCCAGCACCATGCTTGTCTTTTTGTCATTTATGTTAAGAATGACCGTTGTAATCTCAGGATGTGCCTTTAAAAGTGCCTTTACGAAATTATTCTTACCCGGGAATACAGGATAACCCGTGATAAGGGCCACCATGATCTCGCCGGTAGTAAATCCCCTTCTTACGAGCACGTGTCTTAATAGCCCGTATCCCGTGTCCTCATCATATGTCTTTATCTTAAATGATACGCACAGCTTTTTTACGGTTTCTATGATTTCCTGACACTTTTCATCCTCTATGAGGCATTTAGTTATGTCAACCACCTTGTGGGTGTTTGCCTCATAGCATCCTGAAATGATGCCCTTTTTCCTGTCATATGCAAAGGCATGGTGGACCTTGTTTCTGTAATATAGCGGCTCCTTCATTCCAACTATCTTACTTACACGTCCGTAATCATGAAGAAGCTTCCGGACATACTGCTCCTTCTCAAGCAGCTGCTTATCATATTCAGTACCGATATACCTGCATCCGCCGCACTTTTTGCTCACGCTGCATTTAATTAATTCATCCATAAAACACTCTCAAAAATCAGCACGGAAGCTTTACCTCCCGTGCCGTAAAATACTTAGAAGCTTCTTCCTGAACCTGAATGAGAGGTTCCGGAAGAACCGGAATAACTGCTCGAGTATGAACTTCCGCCACCGCCTCCTGATGACGAACTTTCAGATCTGGTAACAGGATTATATACTCTCTTCGTCTTTGTACGGAGGAACACGTCAGTAACTCCTCCAAGATGATTGACCCTCAGGCTCTCACCTGTCAGATAAAGGTTTGCAGTTGCAGCCCTTAAGTCCGCCTTCATCCTTCTTTTTGCAGAATCAAGGGCAATTCCGCCAAACATGCTGCCTCCGAGTCCGCCGCCAAGCACTGCAAGAATCCATGTGGTGAGCTGAAGCGGAACTCTTCCTGTCCTTAACATATGCTCATAGTCATCAAGGAACTGCATGGCCGCCTTGTAGGCTCCGTTATCAAGGCCCGCCTTTGAGCCGCATTTCTTCTCAATCCTGTTTAAGTTTACCTCAGTAAGCTTTTCTGCTGCCCTGCCATTTGCGACAATGATTGCATCCTCACTGTATGGCCATAGGGTTACAAGGATGCCGTTATTATCGTTACCGGTTCCGTAACCCACGTCATTGTATTTATAGTAGAGGTCGCTGTAGCGACTCCGTCCCAGGTTGTAGCTTTTCGTGCTTATGTTGATTACGATGTCCATTCCGTATATGGATGAGATATCATTGATCCTCTGCAGGATTTCCGCCTTCTGTTCCTCCGTAAGCTCACCTGACCCGTCAACAAGCTTTGACTCCGCGCCGGCTCCTGTCGGCACGAATGAATCCTGTTTGTCAAGGTCCGGATACCAGTCAGGGGCGAAGGGGATGCCGGTCTTATAAAGCGTCCTTACATTATTCACCCAGTCCTTTACACCCTCTGCATAATGGCCGTTAGCCATGTAATTGTACAGCTGGTCATCCATTTCGTTTGCAATCGCTTCCGTGTAAAGTCCCATGGAAACCGGTCCCGTCTGCATGGCCCACCATCCGCGGTCATCGGGGTCCATGTCTATGTAAAGGCACATTCCCTCATGGTTTTCGCCCGTTCCATAACCGTTCCAGTCATAGAAATCAGCCGCCCATACGGGTTTTCCCTTACCGTCATCAGACCTGTTCGTAACAATGACAATGTCCTTATCGACCTCTGCTATTACTTCGTTTATGAAGGCACTTAACTCAGCCTCCTCAGCATCGGTAAAAATATCCGCATCATCAACGACCTTGACAGATTTGTCCACTACCCTTGAAGTATAGGGAACCTGTGCTGAAGCCGTACTTTCCTGTAAATTACCTGACGCGGTTTCAGCTGTTACGGTTTCCGTTTCATCACCGAAATCACCGGTTATGAAACTCTCGGAAAAGCTGATGAAGCCATACATCATGCCCCAGGCACCGTAATCTTCATAATATCCGATACAGTTATCCGTTATCCCGGTAAGAAGTTCCTCATCAAAGAACTGCGAGGCTTCTCCTAAACTGTATAAAGCCGTGTCCCCGGTCTCATAATTATAAACTGCTACCATTCCGTCATAACCGTCAAAGCTGACATCATCCAGCTCTGCTTTTTCCTCGGTACTGACTGCAAAAATCCTGAATGAATATCCGGTAATTTTTTCAAATTCAGCAGCCTCTTCTTTAAGGTCCTCTATTTCAGCCTCATTTAAAACCTCGTCCCATGAGCAGTAGACTGTTTCATCAAGTGGAACAGCATATGAAGTCAGCCCGAAAAGTGTAAGGAGCATCAGAAGAAGAACTGTCATCAGCTTAAATGATTTTCTCATAATCCACCTCACTTTCCCATCATGTACTTAATGAACGTAAACAGAAGGACTGCCGCAAAAACAGCCAGCATTCTTAACCAGAAGTAGAGCCTGCTCTCCCTCTTTCCCGTCGGGACATTTCCGATAAGGTTTCCTGTCTGTCCGTTTACCGCATATTCATATTTCACGCCGTCATATTCAATGTTAAAAAGGTAAACCGGAAGCAGGAGGTACTTTGCGTCAAGCTTAGCGTTAAGCCTTCCTGACTTGTAGGTAACAGAATCGTATTCAGCTCCGACCTGATCCCTTATAAGCGGATAAGCCTTCCCCTCAACATTTGCCCTGGCACGCAGTGTCATGCCGTCAGTCTCCACGTCAAACCTGTCAGCCGTAAATCCTGAAAGATAGCCCACGTCAAAGGGCTTAACCTCGCTATAGTCAAACGGGCAGATGGAGTCCATGTAATCGTCATCAATTCTTTCGCTCGCGTCAATTGCAAGGCTGTCAAATGTAAGGTCAATGTCCCTGTCCACCGAGTAGTAATCGGTATCCGTCACATCATAGTCACCGTCCCTGTAGCTTCTTGACTTACTGGCCTCAAAATTCATCTTTCCATACATTGAACCTGAGAATACCCAGAACGGAACATAAATACCCGTGATTCCGCTCATCCTGGCCTTTGAAAAGTAATCCTTTGGAAGAAGGACCTTTTTCTTGTAGAATTTTGTCAGAAGGTCCGGAAGTTCATCGGAAGTTATCTTAAATGGAATGATTCCGTCAGGACGAAGACTTCCTGAAGCCTTGTCAGTGATCACTATGTTATTTCTGCAGTACGGACACGTTAATGCCATCTGCTCCGGGGCAGCCAGCACTTCCGCTCCGCAGTTGTTGCAGTGATAAACAGGAAGGGCTTCCGCCGATGGCTTATTTATCTTTTCCTTAAGCGCCTTAAAACTGAAACCTGTCAGATACCTTCCATCTTCCTTTGCAGGTTCATCATTATCTTTTACTTCCTCAGGTATATCAAACACTGATCTGCAGTATTCGCAGACCATTTTTCCCTTTTTAGGATCAAACACCAGTACACCGCCGCAGTTCGGGCATTGCTGGCTTTTAATATTATCCATTATCAGTTCCCCCACTTTATATACAAAATCCTACGTTTATCATTATGCCATATACGGAAAACAATTGAAATAAAAAAAAGTCCCTTCCGGAACTTTTTTTGTTAACGCCACATTCTGATCAGAGGTTTCATTTGACAACTGAAGAGACCATCTTTTCCTGCTTGACTTTTTTGTCTATCACATGGCGGCTGGCAAGCTCCCTGTGGATGTCCCCGAGTGAAATGCCTGCCTCTACCATGAGTACCATCACATGGTAAGCAAGGTCTGCTATCTCATAAACGGTTTCCTTCTTGTCCCCGTCCTTTGCGGCAATGATGACCTCAGTCGACTCCTCTCCGACTTTCTTCAATATCTTATCAAGACCTTTTTCAAAGAGATATGTGGTATAAGAGCCTTCCTTCTTTTCAGTCTTCCTTCCACTGATAAGACTCATGAGCCCTTCATATGAAAAATCCTTCAGTTCATCACTCTCCCAAACCGTATTTTCAAAGCAGGAATCCGTCCCCAGATGGCATGCCGGCCCGTCCTTCTCCACCTCAACTAAAAGTGCATCCTTATCACAGTCAGCAGTTATTGAGACGATATGCTGGTAGTTGCCGCTTGTCTCACCCTTAAGCCAGAGTTCCTTTCTTGAACGGCTCCAGAAACAGGTAAGCTTCTTTTCCATCGAAATCTTAAGGCTTTCCTCATTCATATATGCAAGCGTCAGCACCTTTTTGCTTATTGCATCCACCACTACTGCCGGGATAAGCCCGTTTTCATCAAATTTAAGTTCGCTGATATCTACCATTTCCTTTGGTCCTTTCAATTCTACAGTCTGGCCGGAATTCCGTTTTCCGCCATTTTTTTCTTTAAGTCACTTATTTTCACCTCACCAAAGTGGAAAATGGAGGCTGCAAGACCTGCATCCACCTTCGGGAGACTTTTGAACAGCGTTATGAAATCATCAATACAGCCTGCGCCACCGCTTGCTATTACGGGTACTGATACAGCATTACATACCGCATCAAGCATTTCAAGGTCAAATCCTTTTTTGACCCCGTCCGTATCTATCGAGTTGAGCACCACCTCGCCGGCACCGTTATCGACACAGCGTTTAATCCACGACACGGCCTCCATTCCGGTGTTTTCACGCCCGCCTTTGGCGAACACCCTGAAAACTCCATCTACTCTCTTTACGTCAGCTGAGATCACGACACACTGGTCACCGTAGATCTTCGCCGCCTCGCCCACAAGGTCCGGGTTCCTGATAGCTCCCGAATTGACACTGACCTTGTCTGCCCCACATTTCAATACCCTGTCAAAATCAGCCACGGTGTTGATTCCGCCGCCCACTGTAAGCGGTATGAAAACCTTACTTGCTGTTTCCGTAAGTATGTCGGTAAACAGTTTCCTGCCTTCCGCCGATGCTGTTATGTCATAAAACACAAGCTCATCTGCGCCACAGGAACTGTAATACTGTGCCAGTTCCACGGGGGATGCCACATCCCCGAGTTTTTCAAAATTTACACCCTTTACCACCCTTCCGTCTTTTACATCCAGGCAGGGAATGATTCTCTTGGTTATCATTCTTTCTCCAGTTTAACAGCTTCCTTCAGATCTATTGCCCCTAAATAATATGCCTTACCGATAATGATGCCGTATACGCCCATTTCCGCAAGCATGCTCACATCCTCCATTGTGCTCACCCCTCCCGATGCAGTGATGTCCATCTGAAGTTCATCCTTCAGTTTCCTGTAAAGTTCCCTGTTTGTGCCCTGCATTGCACCATCTTTTGAGATATCTGTGCAGATGAGGGTCCTTACCCCCAGTTCCTTCATCTTTTTACAGAAGTCCATGGCTTCAAATTCTGTCTTTTCAAGCCATCCCTTAACTGCCACATAGCCGTCACGTATGTCGACTCCCACGGCAATCTTTTCACCATACCGTGCAAGGGCCTCCTTCAGGAAAGCCTCATCATTTACGGCCGCGGTACCTAAGATCACGCGGTCAATGCCCGCAGAAACATACTTTTCCACTACATCCATACTGCGGATTCCTCCGCCTATCTCACAGAAAAGTCCGCTTTCCTTCTTTATTCTGCATACGGTCTCAACGTTGGGGGTATCCCCGTCCCTTGCCCCTTCAAGATCCACTATGTGGATGTGGCTGGCCCCTTTTTCCTTAAAATCAAGGGCAGTCTCTTCAGGATGCTCGCTGTATACAGTCATTTTGTCATAATCGCCTTTGAAAAGCCTCACAGCCTTGCCGTCCACCAGGTCTATTGCCGGAAATATGTACATATCCTACCCCAACTCACAAAAAGCCTTAAGTATCTTAAGACCAACCTCACCGCTTTTTTCCGGATGGAACTGACATCCGAAAAGATTGTCCTTCTGTACTGATGCCGTAATGGAAACTCCGTACTCTGCGGTTGATGTCACATAAGGTGCGCAGTCATCCGCGAAGTATGAATGCACGAAATAAACATGGTCACCTTCTTTGGTATATTTTAATACCGGACAGTCCTCCTTAACTATATGAAGCGCATTCCATCCCATGTGTGGTATCTTAAGGCTCCCGTCGGTGACATCGTTTATCGACCGAACGGTTCCGGGAATGAGTTTCAGGCCTTCGTAGCGTCCGTATTCAAGGCTTTCGTCAAAAAGGAGCTGCATTCCGAGGCATATGCCCATGGCGGGCTTACCTTTCCTTAATTCATCCTTAAGCGCCTCTCCCATGCCTGAATCATTCAGCTTGCTGATGGCATCCGCAAAAGCCCCCACCCCGGGCAGGATAATGCCGGAAGCCTCCGAAAGGACTTTCCTGTCGGACGTCACGACGGCTTCCTCACCGATATGGGCAAAAGAACTTTTTAATGAAAACAGATTTCCGACTCCGTAATCAATTATTGCTATCAATTCAGTATCTCCTTAAAGTACTCCCTTTGTTGAAGGTATCTCGTTTTCAAATCCTTTTTCGATACTCACGGCCTCTTTAAGGCTTCTTGCAACAGATTTGAAGGCTCCTTCTATGATGTGATGCGAGTTCGTGCCTGAAAGCTTTCTCACATGCAGGGCGCACTCAGCTTTCCTTACAAAACCCATGAAGAATTCCTCCACAAGTTCAGTGTCAAAATCTCCCACTTTTTCCGTAGGAATCTCAAGGCTGTATCCAAGGAATGACCTTCCCGAAAAATCAACGGCCGTAAGTATAAGTGATTCGTCCATCGGGAGTATCGTGTCGCCATAGCGGTGAATGCCTTTTTTGTCACCCAAAGCCTCATAAAAAGCCGTTCCGAGTGCTATCCCGATATCCTCAGTCGTGTGATGATAGTCGACGTCAATGTCACCCACACATTTTACGCATAAGTCAAATTTTCCGTGTGCCGCGAAAAGTGTCAGCATGTGGTTCATGAAACCGCAGCCCGTATCAATTTCGCTTTTCCCGGTGCCGTCAAGGTTAAGCGAGAGCACAATATCAGTTTCAGCTGTTTTTCTTTTTACCTCTGCCGTTCTCATGATCTTTCACCCAGTATTTCTTTTGTGACCTTTATCAGTGTCTCCATCTGTTCCATGCTTCCTATGGTGATACGGTTGTAGTCACGAAGCCTGTCCGTCTCAAAGTGACGCACGAGGATGCCGCGTTCCTTTAATGTCAGGTAAAGGTCTTTTCCTCCCACCCTGTCACTTTTGGCAAGAATGAAATTTGCCTTTGAATCAGTTACAGTAAATCCAAGCTTTTTAAGTTCGCATACAGTATAGGCCCTGATGGCCTTTATCTTTTCGCAGTTTTCCTTAAAGTACTCATCATCGGCGAGAGCCCCTCTTGCAGCCTGCATGGTCATGCGGTTTATGTTATAGGGGTTGGTTGAATACCTTATGGTGTTCATGTCCCTTATGAGCTCGCGGTCCGCTATTGCGAAGCCTATTCTTGCGCCTGCAAGTGAGCGTGACTTTGAGAAGGTCCCGACCACGATAAAGTTATTATACTTCTTAATGAGGCCGATTGCGCTTTCACCGCCGAAATCCACGTACGCCTCATCAACCATGACTATGTTGTCAGGATTTGAACTTACAATCTTTTCAATGTCAGAAAGCGGAAGCGTGATGCCGGTCTGTGCGTTCGGGTTTGCGATAAATATGTTTTTCCCGATTCCGATGTAGTCAGAAACATTTATCGTGAAGTCATCATTCATGAGGATTTCCTCATACGGTACGTGATTAAGCTCCGCAAACACACAGTAGAAACCGTAAGTTACTACCGGAAATACAAGCGGGTGTTCTTCATCACAAAAAGCCATGCAGGCAAAATTAAGGACATCATCGGAACCGTTTGAGAAAACCACCTCATCCTCACTGATCCCATAGTATGCCGCAAAGTCCCTAACTAAAAGCTTTACCTCAGGATCCGAGTAAAGCTGGAGGGTTCCTGCCTCCTCACGTGCCATCCTCTGGGCGATGGGTGACGGCGGGAACGGTGACTCATTTGTATTGAGCTTAATATATTTTTTGTCCTGAGGCTGTTCACCGGGTGTATACGGTGTTAAATTTGAATACTTCTCGCTGAAAAACTTACTCATTTCCTGTCCCTGCTCCTTATCACTGCACTTCTTGCGTGTCCTGAAAGTCCTTCCTTTTCCGCAAAGTAGCCGATGTCCTCAGCAACCTTTGAAAGGGCACCTTCCGTATAATATGTGTACTGTGTCTTCTTCACAAAATCATCAACTGACAAAGGTGATGAGAACCTTGCGGTACCGCTTGTGGGAAGTGTATGGTTTGGTCCTGCAAAATAATCCCCCAGCGCCTCCGGGCAGTACCTGCCCATAAATACCGAACCGGCATTTTTAATACTGTCAAGATAATCAAAAGGATTGTCAACACAAAGTTCAAGATGTTCGGGTGCTATCTCGTTTGCAATGTCGATTGCCTCCCTTAAGTCATCCGCCACGATTATCTTTCCGTTATTATCAATGGAAGCCCTCGCAATATCACATCTCGGAAGGACTGCAAGCTGCTTTTCTATTTCTTCCGAAACCTTTACCGCAAACTCCGCATCATCAGTAACAAGTACCGCACTGGCCATCCTGTCATGTTCAGCCTGTGAAAGAAGGTCTGCCGCGACATACCTCGGATTGCTCTTTCCGTCAGCTAACGCAAGTATCTCGCTGGGTCCTGCAATCATGTCAATAGATACTATTCCGTATACCTGACGCTTTGCCTCAGCCACGTATGCGTTTCCGGGCCCCACGATTTTGTCTACCTTATTGACTGTCTCCGTCCCGTATGCGAGTGCCGCAATTGCCTGGGCTCCGCCTATCTTATATATTCTGTCAACGCCTGCAATACTTGCCGCCGCAAGAATCACGGGATTTACCTTTCCGTCCTTACCGCATGGTGTAGTGATTGCCACTTCCTTACAGCCGGCCAGTTTTGCCGGGATTGAATCCATGAGGACTGTTGAGGGATATGCCGCAGTACCGCCGGGTACATACAGGCCCACTCTTTCAATCGGAATCACCTTCTGACCTATCACTATACCGTCTTCATCATTGATTATAAAGCTGTTTCGCACCTGACGCGAATGGAACTTGCGGATATTAGCGGCAGCCTTATTAAGGATTTCCAGGAATTCCGGCTCTACAAGACCTAATGCCTCCTCAATTTCCTCACTGCTTACAAGAAGTTCCTTAAGGTCAGCCCCGTCGAACTTAAGGGTATACTCTCTCAGGGCCCTGTCCCCGTTTTCCTTTACATTCTTAATGATTGCCGTAACGGCATCCTCAACGTTAACCGTGGGAATGGTCCTTGCAAATATCTCACTTCTTGAAACTTCCCCGCATTTTAAAATCTTTATCACTTTTCTTCCTCCGTCTGCGATGCAATCGACTTTACAAGCTCATCAATCATGGTTCCTTTGAATTTATAACTTGATTTATTCGCAATCAGCCTTGCGCTTATGGGCAGGATTTCCTCAACCACTTCCAGGTTGTTTTCCTTAAGCGTCGATCCCGTTTCAACTATGTCGACTATCACATCAGAAAGCCCCAGTATCGGTGCAAGCTCTATTGAACCGTTTAAGTGTATTATATCAATGTCAAAGCCTTTTGACTGATAATGCTTTTTTGCAATGTTGGTGAATTTTGTGGCCACACGTATTGTCTTTCCGGAATCCTCCACATAACCCTTCGGACCTGCCACCGCCATCCTGCACTTTCCTGTCTTAAGGTCTAAAAGTTCATACAGGTCCGGCTCATATTCAAGAAGGATGTCCTTTCCTGCAACTCCCACATCGGCAGCGCCGCGTTCGACATATATTGCCACGTCAGAAGGCTTCACCCAGAAATATTTCACCTTCTTTTCCTCATTTACGAAAATGAGCTTTCGGTTTTTCTCAAGGATTGAAGGGCATTCATATCCCGCGTCGGCAAACATCTTATATACCTTTTCACCAAGCCTTCCCTTCGGAAGTGCAATGTTTATGTAACCGTCATTATCATCCGTTTTTTCCTCATTGTCAAAATCTATTCTGGTGAGGGCGTCAAGATATGTGGCAAAACCGATTGCATCGGATTTCCGGTGCAGTTTCCGCATGAGACGGTCATACTGACCTCCGGTGATGACTGCCTGTGGAATACCTTTAATAAACCCCTTAAATACTATTCCGTTATAGTAATTGTTGTCATTGGTGACAGAAAGGTCGATGTTTATGACATCCGCCACGTTGCTGTGTTCAAGGCAGCTAATTACCTCCCTGAACTTCATGAGCTCGTTTCCAAAGCCAAACTCCGAAGCAGCCCCGATAAGCATCGGAAGAACCGTCTTAAGGCTTCCGTGCATCTTTATCATTTCCGCAAAAAGTGCAGCCTTACCGGAATCCACCCCGTACTCACTGCAGAGCTTTGATATTCCGGGACCGTTCTTTTCGCTTACAGCCTTATAAAGTTCATTCCTGAACTCCCTTTTTTCGGAAAGCCCGGCAATCATGCTGTCAATTATCGTCTGATTTCCGATATCAAGAACGGAATCATTTGAAAGAAGCTTAAGGCTCTCAGCAGCCATCGTCAGTATCTCGGTAAGTTCATCAGTACCCACTTTTCCGAAGCACTCAACGCCTGTCTGCATTATCTCCTTATATGTTCCGGTGCTCTTTGAAACACGGTAAACGTTCTCATTATAATATACCTTCCTGGTTACTGAAGGTACATCGGTGCTGTTACTGATTATTGAAAGCGTCACGTCGGGCTTTAAGGCCATGAGCTTACCGCTTGTGTCGGTAAAAGTGATGACATTGTCTGAAACAAGAAATTCCTTGTTATCGGCATACAGGTCATATTCCTCAAATTTATTCATGCTGTAATACCTGTATCCATAACCGGAATACAGGCTTCTTAAGGCAAATATGATTTTTTCATCATTTCTCAGTACAGATTCGTTTATCTTCATGTAAGCACCTTTTCATCCAATTTTATATCGTGATAGTATGTTATCACACTACTACACTAAAGTCAATTGTATATTACATATGAAAAGGAAGGGCACTTTATCATTCTGGTCAAAAAGTCAAAAGGTCCCCCTACCCCCATAAGATCAGCTCTGTTGATAACTTATGCGGCTAACATTTTCTTCATTTGTTTATTGTGGTATTTATAGAGATTCTGTATAGTGTTTCGGGATGCTTTTCAGATATTTCTCCAGCTCGATTTCCTCCATAAATCGGTCAAATGTCAGCACCGGATCGCAGATATCCAGATAGTCTGAAATAAGCATTGGCAAAACTGCCTGTTTTGAAGTAAAATAGGCCTCGTTATTATTTTTCATCACAAGTTAAATTTTAACACAAAAAGAAGGACCTTGGGCTCTTATCAAACCCTCGGTCCTTCTTTTTTCTGGACTATGCTTTTTTCACAGCCTCTTTTCGATCTGCTGTATAATAACGTAATAAAACGAATCAGAGCTTTCTATTATCCGATCCATGCACCGCTGCTGTCGACCTCATATCCGTCGGGTGTTTTTCCGGGGCCTGTAAAGCAGGCTCCCAGGGTTCCGTCGCTGTTCGGATTCAGATAATACCATTTTCCGTTGATATACTGCCAGCCTGTGAGCATTTTACCGTTCTTATCGAACCAGAACCAGTCCGCACGGTTCTGTCCATCCCGAGCATACGGATTTACTATGTAAGCCCAGGTATTACGGAAGACAGCTTCGGTGCTGTAGAACCATCTGTCGTTTATATCCTGCTTCCAGATCCCGCTGCTCACCGGATTGTTCCAGGTGCCGGTAAAGAGCACTGCGGTAATGTTAGCGGAATCATCCGTATCAGCGATAGGCTTCCATATCTCTGTCCAATTTGCATAGATCACGGTATCTTCGGTGACCGCCGCGTTAAAGTCGAATGCGGTGCCAAATCCTGCGTCCTTATACCAGCCCTTGAATTCCCAGCCTTCTGCTGCGGGATCCTCAGGCTTTTCGGCTGTTTTTCCTTCTGTTACCGTCTGTGCTTTGGGTGCTGTTCCGTGACCGTTCATGCTGAAGGTCACTGTAAAGGTCTTTGGTTCAGGGATCTTTTCAATCCACTTTGCGTAGATCACGGTATCTTCGGTGACCACCGCGTTAAAGTCGAATGCGGTGCCAAATCCTGCGTCCTTATACCAGCCCTTGAA
>JAKSPD010000004.1 GCA_024405115.1 Lachnospiraceae bacterium | reverse complement strand
CTGACATTATACAGGAAAAGGGTCGGATGTGTATAAATTATCCTTGTCGGAAATCTGAAGTCTTTATAAATCGAAGAGGTTCTGAAACACGTGTCCCAGGGAAATAGCGCTTTCGTTTCGTGTGATTTTTCTCCTTCATTTATCGACGTTTTTCTCCATTGACCACCTCCCGTCCGCCTAAATTAGAAAATCGATGTTTTTTTGCGATTAGAAATGGAGCCCGATTTATTAGAAGATTCCGGAAAAAACGCGTTTTCATTAGAAGAAAAAGCAGTCGGTTTTCTAATCACCAACTGCTGTTTCAGGCGTTCCCGATGCGATTCGAACGCACGACCCCGCGCTTAGGAGGCGAAAGACCCCGTTGCGCGGAACATCTCATTTCGTATCATAAAACATGATTTAATCCTGTTCTTTCCTTATTTTACAAGGGTTTCCGCAAAATAGCAATGATTTGACTATCTCATTTCGTCCGTCCAGTTTCGGTCGATATCAGCCCATTTTCTTTCGTCCTGGTATCATTTTGGTATCAGATTTGGAGTGTCATGCTTGTTCCGACTATTAAGAGGAATGACTATATGCATGACTATTATTATGGTGCGGAAGCCGACCAGTTTTCATTTTACCGGATTCCCAAAGAGCTCTTCATAAATGATAAATATAAGCACCTCTCAACAGATGCTAAAGTATTATACGGCCTCCTGCTGAACCGTATGGATCTCTCTGCCCGGAACGGATGGTTCGATGATATGGGAAGAGTCTACATTATCTATACCACCGAGGAGATTATGGAAGTTTTAAACTGCGCTGATAATAAAGCCACCAAGCTGATGAATGAACTCGAAGAAAAATACGGTCTTATTGAACGGAAGCGTCAGGGTCAGGGGAAACCGAATCTGATTTATGTCAAGAACTTTCTAACCTTGGAAAACAGCAACGTCGATGGGCAGCAGGCATCACGATTCTTGAATCGTGAAAATCACGATTCTGGAAACGCTGAGACAACGATTCTTGAACCGTTAAAAGCACGAGCAAGTAATACTGATAATAATAATACTGATTATAGTGATACTGATCCTATCCTTTCGGGAGAGGATGACGATGGGATGCGCAAGCGAACTGATTATGAAAACTATTTCAAAAGCGCATTAAGCATTGATATCCTCCTTCACGATTATCCCGGGGAGGAGGAAACCATCATCGGAATTCTCGATAGTCTTGTCGATATCTGCTGTACAAACCGGAAGATGATCCGTATCGCCGGAGATGATAAGCCTGCGGAAGTTGTAAAGGGAAGGCTGATGAAGCTCGATTCGGAACATATCCGGTATGTGATGAACTGCCTTGAGGAAAACACTACCAATGTACGGAACATCCGCCAGTACATGCTCGCAGCTCTTTACAACGCGCCGGCAACAATGAGCCCCTATTATCAGGCGAAGGTCAACTATGATTCTTCCCGAAAAGTTCCGGAGGAAAAGAAAACCGCAGCGTATGAATATCCCCCGGAGTTGTTTGAAAGCTTTTAAGGAGGTGATCCGATCATGTCAAAAGCCACAGTGATGGCTATCGTAAACCAGAAGGGTGGAACTGGCAAGACCACCACCTGCGAGAATCTGGGAATCGGTCTTGCCAATGAAGGAAAGAAAGTGTTGCTGGTCGATACAGATCCGCAGGGAAGTCTTACTATTGCACTCGGAAATCCAAGGCCGGATGATCTTGCGGTCACTCTTACTGATCTGCTTTCAAAGGTGATGCAGGAAGAACTGATTACACCGAAGGAAGGGATTCTCCACCATCAGGAAGGCGTGGACCTGGTTCCCGCCAATATAACTCTCTCCGGTCTTGAAATATCACTCGTCAACACCATGAGCCGTGAAACCATCTTAAAGCAGTATCTCGACACAGTAAGAGACCAATATGATTTTATCCTTATCGACTGCATGCCGTCTCTCGGTATGCTGACGGTTAATGCCCTTGCTGCTTCAGACCGGGTTCTGATTCCAGTACAGCCCAATTACCTCTCCGCTAAAGGTCTTGAGCAATTGCTCCACACGGTTAATAAAGTGAAGCGCCAGATCAATCCGATGCTCCGGATCGAAGGAATCCTTCTTACGATGGTGGATGCAAGGACCAATGACGCAAAAGATATCTCGCAGCTGATCCGTGATACCTATGGTAGAAAGCTCACGGTATTTGATTCCGAAATCCCCCGTTCGGTAAGAGCTGCGGAAATCAGTGCTGAGGGAATCAGTATTTTCGAACATGATCCGGACGGAAAAGTCGCTGCAGCCTACCAGTATCTCACAAAAGAGGTGTTAAGCAATGAATAATAAATCAAACATCAGATTAACCAGTTATGATGATATTTTTGAAACTGATGAGAGTCGCGCAGATGCGCAACTCGAAAGGGTACAGAGCGTCAGCATCTCCAATCTTATTCCTTTTAAAGATCATCCCTTTAAGGTCATCGATGATGAATCCATGCACAATATGACAGAGAGTATATCACGTTACGGTGTACTGACACCGCTTATCGTCAGACCTTTGGAAGAAGGTGCATACGAGATTATCTCCGGCCATCGCAGAGCGCACGCTGCTGCAGCCGCAGGACTTAGTGAAGTTCCTGTGCTCATCAGGGATATGGACGATGATGCAGCTACCGTGCTCATGGTAGATTCCAACATGCAAAGAGAACATATTCTGCCAAGCGAAAAAGCATTTGCCTATAAGATGAAACTTGAAGCAATGAGACATCAAGGCATTAAAAGTGCTCAGACTTCATCCCAAGATGGGATGAAGATTCAGACTATGGATATCATTGGCAGAGAAGCCGGCGACAGCAGAAACCAGGTTCACCGTTATATCCGTCTTACGAACCTGATTCCGGATATTCTCGGTATGGTGGACCGTAACCAGATCTCCTTCAATTCTGCAGTCGAGCTTTCATATTTAAAGCAGGGGGAACAGCAGGATGTCCTGGATTCTATGGACAAAGCTCATACTGTCCCTTCTCTCTCCCAGGCTCAACAGGTCAAAGAACTCAGTCGAAACGGGAGCTTTACTTCCGAGGCCGCAAAAAGAATTATAGATAAAAACCTCAACGGAAATCCCAAGAGGATCACATTTCGGCTTGAACAGTTAAGACCGTATTTCCCGGGTTCTTATACTCCACTGCAGATGCGTAGCACCATAATCCATCTCTTAGAACACTGGCTCGAAAACAGCCATATGGAATAAAATCAATGAAAAAAGTCCCCTTAACCCTAACAATGAACGCTGAAAATTATTTCCGGATTCATTATATGAATAAACGTTTTCCGAATGAAGACAATGAAATGCACGTAACTTTTAGTAAATCAGAGCATTTCCTTATAGGAAAAATCGCAATGAATGATTCCCTATTAAGCATTTATAGAAAATTTGCTCTCATTTATTTGGTGAAACAGAAAGGACTGAATCAATGAATCTTACCAGGAATTCGACAACCTATAACCTGCTTGTAGCAATGCTCCTCTCGGGAGGTGAGATCACTTCTGATTTTACGCGACTATCGTCACTTACGGGTGTCAGTGACAGAATGCTTAGATGGTCTGCAGATAAACTGTTAAGCTACCGGTATATAGAAGAAAAAGAGCGCGGTGATGAAGGCAGGTTCAGATTAAAGCTTTTTGAGAAGAATAAGATGCAGTATCTGCCGCAGTTGTGGGATGGCGCTGAAAACTATTCACCCTACCTTTATGCAGTTAATGCGCAAAATGCAAAAAGAAATCTAAATCTTGCTGAAATTATCCTTCTCATGGAAAGTGCTCATGTATCCGTCACACCGGACAGGGTACCTCTTCCCGAAGGCGGGATTGAGGAAGCACGACAGAACGCAGGAATCCCGATGTTCATCATCGGCAGAAATGTCAGATCATCGTTCCCTGTAACAGATTCCAGAGAGCGAATGGCTCGGTATAACGGAATGTTCGTTTCAGATAACGGAGTGTTCCCTGTGTATAACCATTCTCGTGGCAATATTGAATACACTGTCAATGTGGAAAAGGGATCTGTAAAGACTGCAGAACAGATCAGGCAGACATACCTCCCTTACACAGACAACTTCGTCTCATACGAATATAAGCACTCTCCCCTCGCCATTGACTCCAAAAACAGAGTGATTACGGAAGGCTGCTTTGTTATCGCAGATGATTATACGAAATTCCTTTCCTTCTTTGAGCCTGATAAAAGTTATCTCTACGGCAAGGTTAAAGAAAGAAAAAGGCTCGGAATAGCGGCTCTTGCCTACAGTTATAACTCCATCATAGCGCTCCCGATGATAAGTGTTGTCACAGCATCCTTTATCAATATGTTCGCAGTCGAAATGTGGCACAAGAGGCTTACCGGTCTTGTTCTGAATGACCGTCAGAGAATCCCAGACATTGCCCGTACCACGATTGACATTGACGGAATAGTTGATAATGAAAAAATAATCTGTTTCATAGATTGTGATATTCGCCGGCTAAGGAATGTCATAGCCAATGCGAATCCGGACAGTAGCTATCGCGTTGTATGTTACGACTTTCAGGTCCCTCTGCTTAAAAAAATTCTCCCGTATAATTTTAAGATGGCACCATACTAGATGGACGAAGTCTATACACTCTATTGCGAGAACTGTCAGTGAGTTAAGGCATTCCGAAGGTTCATAAATCAAATAATGATTCGTATAATAAAAACAGGAGAATGTACTCTCCCGAAATGCATTTGAATGATAAAAGGGAAACATATCTCAATCACAGGAATACTTGTGTTCTACAAAAGGAAAGATGCATTTGCCCGAATTGAGGATTGCGGCGGAATACCTCAGAAAACCGTCACAAAAGAAACAGATATTCTTGTTGTCGGGTATTACCGTAAAGGTACTCTGCACGGAATAAAATCCCAAAAAAGGCTGACAGCAGAAAAATACAGCAGACAGGGACAGGATATTCAAATTATACGCGAAGATGAGTTTCTTCCTATGATCTGGTCTGCAAAAGAGGACTGAATAAATGATATTAACAGCAGGACAGCAAAAAGCATTACGTGCGCTTATGTCAGGAGAGAATACTCTCCTGCTTGGTTCTGCCGGAACCGGTAAGACAACCGTGCTTGAGGAATTCATAAAATATGCAGAAAAACAGGGAAAAAAGGTTGCAGTCACCGCTTCAACAGGAATCGCTGCACAGCTTATAGAAGGCTGGACCATTCACCGCTTCCTGCATTACACTCCCGGTACGGATATTCATAATGCAAATTATACTCAAAAATCAGAGAACCTCTGGTACGCCGATGTCCTGATCATTGATGAAATCAGCATGATAGGCCGCCGCCTGATAGAATATATAGGCCGCTGCATTGCACAGGTCACACGCCCGGTCCAGCTTGTTCTTGTAGGGGATTTCTATCAGCTGCCGCCGGTACAGGACGGATATGCGTTTACATCGCCATGGTGGTATGGTCTTAATCTAACGCCGTGTGTGCTTACAGAGGTTGTTCGTCAAAGTGATGCTGAATTTATTCATAATCTGGACCTTCTGAAATATGGTGACAGCAGCTGTCTCGATTTTTTCAGAACGCATGCAAGCTCCATCCCGATTAAAGATCAGATAACCGTCTGCGCAACCAGACATTCTGCACAGGAGATAAATGAAATCGAAATAAACCGGCTCTCCGGTCCGTCACAGGTTTTCCCTGCAGAATATGAAGGCGAGGTTTGCATATCCGACTTAATAATCGAAGATATCCTGCTTGTGAAAAAGGGAATGAGGATCATGTCAGTCGTAAACGGAAACGGCTTCAGCAATGGTTCCCTTGGTACTGTAACCGGATTTGGAGAAGCAGCCATTGAAGTATTATTCGATAATGGTTATAAGCATACATTTAAAAGAGAGCATTTCAGCGCAGCCTACAAAGGACTTTCCTATTCTGATGCTGATGTAAAACAGTTTCCTCTTATTCCTGCCTATGCCATTACAATACATAAATCTCAGGGGCAGACTTTCGGAAGCATTAATATAGACGGCGGAGGATGCTGGGCACCAGGTCAGCTCTACGTTGCCATATCACGCGCACGCAGCATAGAAGGAATTCACTTCCTTTCTCCTATCCGGAAATGGAATGTCAAAACAGATCCGTCAGTGCGCAGTTTCTACGATAATCTGAAAGCCGGTTGAACACGGTCCTTAATTTCTATTAAATTTAACAGGATTTTACAAAATTTAAATCAGCTTTCTTTTAGGTGAAACCTGTTTGCTTGATTCCGCAGGCTATTGTAAAATACTGTTACCAAGGAGAAACGATAATGACGAACAGAAACGACTACACATACGGCCAGATAACGGTAAGAGCATACACCGGGCCACTTAAATACGCTGTTACAAAATCCGATATGGGGAAACTGGTTGCCGGTTATATCAATGCTTCTAAAAAGAACAGACTGATTGAATGCATGTATAATCCCTACACGAAATCCATCTATATTACTGATGCGATGTACCTGCAGAACAAAGAGTCCATCGATGAAGCCCTTTCAAACAATATGTTTGCTGTTGTCACAAGAGAAAGAGGCCGTCTGGATGCCGATAAAAGCAAGTGGGAAACAGAACTTACAGATATGGGAATAGAAAAGAGATATCTTTCTGATTTCATAAAAGTCCTCAAGGATAGCAGCGTTTCATACGGGAACCTGCTGGATTATCACATAAGAGGGGTGGAATTCTGCTATTCCCGCGGAGATTATTGCATCGTCAACTGCGGAGAAGATAAATGGAAAGTAATGCTGAACAAAAAGAATGATGTTGAGCTATACCACAACAGCTACCAGATAATGCCGGACGGAAGCAGAATTATTGCCAGACCAATAAAGTACCACCTTCACGGATCCTATGCGTCAATGAAACAGGTGCTCTATATCATAACCAACTATTCCTATGAATGGCATAAAATAATGGGGCAGGAAAATCTTGTGCAGTCGGATCCGGTTATCAAAGCATATATACGGATAAAGACTGCTATCAAAAGGCAAAAGCCGCAATAGAATATTGAAGACAGGAAAAGCCGTCCACTATGAACGGCTTTTATGTTACTGGTTTTTCAGTATATTCCACGATATCATGTGTAGCTTTGCGCTACATTTTCCTCTACATCATCCTTTGTATCCTGAGATGCGATACGGTTCTGCATCCTTGATAGTGATTCAAGATACTCTGTCCTTCGCTGTACAGATTCCGAAATCACCCGGATACGCTGTTCATCAATGAAACCCTCCGACTGGCCTCCGGTACATGTCCGATGAATCAATTCATTTACATCAGCCAGTTTTTCCGGTTTGAACCAGTCAAAGGAAGATACCAGCTTCAACTGTTCCTCATGATGATTCTTGAACGGCTTGCATGTAATGTCCTGTCCTGCGAGGATTTCAGCTGGAAGCTTGTCGTATCCAAGTGAGGAACCGCTGTCATAAACCGGTGCCATTCCGATCCATTCCAGTGTTTTGGCATTCCGTAAAGCTCCGAAATTGTTCAAATGCCGGTCCTCGTTTGCGATAATATAATCAACAGTGATCATACGGTCAAGAAACGGCACCACGCCGGATATTCCAAGATCTTCACAGCATTTTACAAAATGCTGATAGGATGACATATCACTTCTCTTTTTCTGAGAATTATAAATCCGCCACGCAGGGATAAGCTCTGTATTCTCATCAATGAAATCTTCGCACACACTATATGGTGCACCGTTATTCCACATAACAGAATAATCGATATGATCGATTCCGAGACGTTGCATGATCTCTGCAGCGATTACCTCATTAAACGGCTGCTGACGGTAAGGTCTTGAACCTCCCTTTACAAGACATCTCTTCCCGTCAATGATTTTCCATCTCTTTTTCAGATTACCGTCCGAGGTATTATCCGGTGAACTGAAGTTCAGAACATTTGCCTTTTTGTCCGCTCCGAACAGAACATCTCCGATATCATCGGAGAAATCGTTCTGAAAGAAATTTATCTTATCCCATGTCAGATCAGATGCTTCCGGTCGGATCCAGTACTGATCGGACAGACTGAGTCCGTAGCATCTTACAAGCAGCATTTTTGTATTGGCAATTCCCAACGTTTCGAGAGCTTCCCTCACTCCGGACCTGCTGGCCGGTATGGACCTGTCAGTCCACCACTCGTTCAGCGCTGCTCTGTCTATATGACCGCCCCGTACTGGAACACCCACGGGAAGATGCTCTGCTTCGTGCAAAGCACCGATTTTCTGAATAAATCCTGTAGCATCATCCAGCTCTATATCAGCCACCGGTATGTATTTATGCATAAGCGTACATTTCACAATAATCACCCCTTTCCTAAATACTATTGTTCCGTAAGGGTTTTATACATCTGCATCAGTTTGGCTACACACTCTGCCTCTGATGTATTCTTTACATCAAATCCATAAGCTTGCATAACTGCTTTATCGTTTTCCTGGTGTGCACGTCTGAGCTCAGGTGGCATTGTCAGGGGATCATACAGGTCTGCAAGGCTGCTGTCCGGATAAAGCGCTCTGGCATCCAGAATTGCCTGTGCCGTTTTTTCTATTTTAGACCTCTGCTCATCAGTCGGATTGGGCCAAGGAAATGTATTATAAACATCATTCACAGTGTAACTATAATCGCTCTTTAGTCTACAACAAATTGTTCTCATCCATGACATATGAACATTAGATGTAATAATTCCAAAGTGATAAAGCGTTCCATTAGTCATTATCCGTACCTTATCACTGCACAAAACACCGTCATTCATGTATCCTATGGGAATATATCTTCTCCTCTCTGAAGAAACTTGTGGAATAACAATATATTTTCCTTTAGGCATATTTTCTACATGAAAGCGAGTAGGCTTATCAGCAATTTTTCTTGTTCCAGGGCTTGGACTATTAAGCCTATATTCTCTTACTGCTTCAACTCTTTTAAGACATAATGGCATTCTCCTTAATTCTGATGGGGAACAATCGCCTAACCACAAACAATACCTCGGCATTCTATTGATAAATTCCTTTGCGCCATACCATGGACGAAAATATTGTTTTGAAAGAGGTTCTTTTGAAATAAATTCCTGCATTTCTGCGAAACTAAACAGATAATTACCACCATCGATTGGCTTATTTCCAATTCCTATTACTGGAGCGTCACATAAAGGTTTATTTCTTTCTTCTACAAATATATTATCAGCATCAATTAAATAGGGGCTAATATTGGTTGCATTTCTTTTTTCTGTGCCATCAAAAATTACTTTAGGTTTCCTTGATGTCGAAACGCTAAACCCTATTATTACGCAATGTACATGTGCTATTATCGTAGCCTCACTATCCCAGATAAATGTACGATACGCGAAATCTATGTGCACTCCATCAAGAAAAAGAGGTTTCCACAAATTAGGAACTGCTTCTCCCTGTGTTATAGAATTAGTAGATACAAGTGCACAATGTATTGTTGTATCTTTAATATAATCGACAGATTTTTTATACCAGCACGAAACATAATCAAGATTGCCGGCATTTTTCCATTTACTACCAAAAACTGATACTATATCCTCCTTTTGCTCTTTACTCATCCATCTTGCGCCCACAAACGGCGGATTTCCCATAATGTAAGAAAGCTCACTCTTGTTCACGACTTTTTCCCAATCCAGCCGCAGGGCGTTTCCCTCCACAATATTTGCATTTGTCTTCAATGGAAGAAACGTCAGATCCATTAGCAGGATATCTTCTGTTTCCTTCATCATCTGTGACTCTGCGATCCAAAGTGCAGTCTTGGCCACTGTCACTGCAAAATCATTGATTTCTATACCATAAAACTGACTGATATGAATTTTAATGGGAGAGATTCCTTTATAACCGAGAGTGATCTGGCCGCCAAACAGTTCTCCGAGAATCTCGTTTTCTATCCTTCGCAAAGAAATATATGTTTCCGTGAGAAAATTTCCGCTTCCACAGGCAGGATCAAGAAACTTAAGACCCGCCATCTTTTCCTGAAGTGCACGAAGCTTATTCTCCTTTGTTCTTTTTACCTGGACTGCCCTGGCTTCTTCAAACTCTTTTCTTAAGTCATCAAGGAAAAGCGGATCTATCACTTTATGTATGTTTTCGATGCTGGTGTAATGCATTCCGCCGGATCTTCGTGTTTCCGGGTTCAATGTTGATTCAAAAACAGCACCAAAAATGGTCGGACTGATTTTGCTCCAATCAAAATGAGAAGATTCCGTTATTGCCTGCTTGATTTCATCGGTAATCTTGGGGATCTCGATATTCTCTTTAGCAAAAAGGCCGCCGTTTACATACGGAAATGCTGCCAGCTCATCATCAAGATACATTTCTTCTCTCTGCTCAAGCGGTGTATCAAGAACCTTGAAAAGATCGAGAAGTGCTCTCCGAATGTCTTTTGGTTCATACTGAGAAATATATTTACTGAATGCATCTTTTTCTCCAAAAAGCCCCGCATCCTCGGCATAAAGGCAGAATACAAGACGAACGCAAAGGATATTCAAGCTGTTCTGAGATTCTTTTGATGTGGGATCATTGTACTGTTCAAAAAAGCGGTCATAAATCTTTCCGACAAGTTCTCCTGCCTTTAAAGAAATCTCCATTTCCTCGGTGATTTTTTTGACCTCTTTTGACAGAAGAAAGCCAAGCATTGAATATTTATCCTGCAGCTCTGCAATACTGAGCTTGGTAATATTCTCTTCCGGAACCCTGGTATCCATATCATAGATCCAGATATCAGAAAAATTGGAGGTTACAATCCAGCGTGCCTTTTCTGAAGAAGGAAGGTTGTCGTTATAGCGCTTTGCCTGCTCATATGGGGTCAGTTCGATTCCGCCGGATTGATGAATCTTTTTATCCAGATTAATCCCGAGGGACTTCTGCTCAATAATCACCTTAGTTTCCGGAATATAAGCATCAATCTTTTTGGTATTACCGTCTACAATGACTTTTTTCTGAAACTCACATCGATCCGTTGCATCATCAGCACCAAGAATCCTCTGTAAGATATCAAGCCAATAGGAACGGTCATCCTCATCTTCTTTCCCTTTTCCAAGCCACTTATGATAAAACTGCCGCGCGGCTTCTCTTCTTTCGGTATCCGTCATACTGCTTCTGCCTTCCCCTTTTCTGCCATGTCCATATACTTATAGATCGTCGTTCGTGAGCACTTCATAAGCTTTGCACATTCAGACACAGTGATTTCCTTGTTCTTGTACATCCTGTAATATTTCCAGAATTTATCCGGAAGCATATCCGTTGTTGTCTTCGGGCGACCAATCTGCTTTCCTTTTGCGGCAGCATTCTTCATCCCGGATTTCACTCTCTGGCTGATGATATCTCTTTCCATCTCAGAAAATACGCCCCACATCATCAGCATGCCTTTGGTCATCGGGTCAATCTCTTCAGATCTGCAATCTACAGAAAATGAACCAATAATCAGTCTGAGCTTCTTCTGCTGAACAGTCTGAAGAATCTCGCATAGCTGTTTTGTCGATCTTGTAAGTCTGGATACCTCTGTCGCGGCAATCGTATCGCCTTCACGAACCACATCCATCAGTTTTAAAAACTCAGCCCGATCCTCCTTCGTTCCGGACTCATACTCCCAATAGATATGCTTTTCCTCTTTTACGCCCATAGAGAACAGTTCCCGCTTCTGACGGTCAATGTCCTGCCTCGTTTCATCAGTCGAGCACCTGGCGTAACCATATATCAAAGACAATGTTTCTCCTCCTGTTCAGAAAAAGGTTGTGTTAGTTTCTTTAACAAAAATCATACTTCAGAGAACCGTTTTTTGCAAGTGTTTTTGTGTTCACGTAAACAGTTCCTTTTCTGAACGCGGAATTATTAGAAATCCTTCTGGTTTAACTTTAATTTTTTTGCTTTACTGCTGGTTTTTGATTAGCCTATTTATGATACGCTATATTCTCAAGTAAAAACTATTTTTATCTCTATTATCAATTCTATGTTATCTCTTATATGAAGAATAATCCGAGTATTATAATTATCGCTATAACAAAGCACGTCAAGCAGCCCACCGGAGCTGCTTGCTTCTTTGGTGAGTTTTCCTTAGGAACACTCATGTATTTCACTTTCTTTGGTTTATATTTTTCCGGACTTTTTACTTTCTTTTTTGTTGCATAAACAGAATTCTCTTTGCATTTTTTCAACATTTTGGAATAGGACATTACTTTGCCTCATATCTTTCTTTGATGAACACTACTATTCTATAAACTCAGCTCAACCTTTCTTATAACAGTTTTTATAAGTGCATGATCTCCTGTGGCATCTAACGCATCTTTCATCAAATATTCTGTATTCTCCACCTTGAAAGTTTTATGAACAAAAATGAAATCGTATCTCTTTGCGTTAGTAGACCTCCCTTGGACATAATGCGATGGAACCAAAGGTTCACCGCCAACATAGTTCCTGCTATCATAATTTGCCACGTAAGAGTCCGTAAGCCCCATCTCCTTAAGGCAGGTGAAAAAGTTTCCTGCTCCAGATCCATTTCGATCAAAAAACTTCATCCCAGCAATATCATAGAAATCTTTATCAGGCTCATTAGCGTCTATTGTAACTATGTCCGGCTTGTAATCATCTACCGCCTCCGCTATGCTGTTAAAGAATAGTGACTTTGCTTTTTTATGATCACATCCTGTGATGGAATGAAATGAAGCAATCTTGATCTCTGTATCTTTGTATCTTACGACAGCCCACAGTGTTCTATCCGGAAGCAGCGCTCTTTCAAATACGCCCGAATCAATTACCTCAACTTCATCGCTCATTATAAAAGCGATTCCGAGTTTTCTTCCTCGACTGTCATACTTTCCAGGCTTTCGGTAATCCAGTGAATATACTGTTTTTTCTTTATGATGCGCCCTTAAGTATTCGTATTTGCTTGGTGTGACTTCAAGAAGAGCAATAATATCTCCACTCATTCTTTTTATTAAGTCATCGACTTTTTCGACCTTAGAGCTATATCCCGCATTCCAATGTAGTATTTCCATTTTAATTGACCCTTGTTAAATATTTAATTGTATGGATCTTCTATTATCTGAACGTCTCTACGAAAAAATCAATTATCATTGTATCCGAATGTCCGTGTTAACAGAATGTTCTTCCACCACGATTCCCGTTCCAGAACAACAGCATCATCTACCCTGGAATTATAGTTTTCGAGGATTGAATAGCGGAAATATGACTGCACATATTCGATGCCTTCGGAATCCACAAGCCTCTTCAATTCCTTGTTGCCGCCATGACCGTTTGCTGCATAATTACTCCAGCGCTGCAAAAGCATACCATAACTGCTTGTTGCCGAACCCACATACATTTTCCCGTTATTCGTGTCGGTAATCAAGTATACCGCTTTCTGGCTTTCGAGTGCAGCAATCCAGTCTTTCTTGCCTCGATCAAGAATGCTCTTCAGCTGACTGTACGAAAGATTGACCTTATCATATCCGGGAAAGTCATCGTCATCGAATGTATCCGGCAGAATCTGACAGACTTCAAGTTCATCGGCAATGGTGGTGTAGTTGACACCCTGAGTTTGAAAGCTCTTGTGAAATTTGATAATCGTCCTTCCAAAATAGCCTTGATATTCGCTAAGCGGGGTCCCTTTATAATTAATACCATTCAGCACATCCAGTTCCTCATCAACGGTATCGATTGTTGTCAGGAGCCAGTATTCGCTTCGGATTTTGACAAGACATATTGCTATCTGGCCGACATCAAAGTATCTGTTCTTATTCCGCCAGTACAGCCATTGCTTATTTATCAGATCCGGATTTGATTTGTAAATATCAATGGGGTTATCATTTCCATTGTCTCTGTTAAATTTTACTTTTGCCTTTGCTGCCTGTTCTTCTGTCAGATGAAGTAAATCATTAAGTTTTATCATGTTATACCTGCCTTGATACTGTTTTTCCCTCAAAGGCGACTGAGTTCGCCGTCATCCGCAGTCCATAATACTTCCGGAGTTTTTTCGAATGAAGGTACAAGCTGTTTGATCAGCAGAAACCACTCCCTGAAGTATTCACTTGGACAGAAAAAGCATTCGTGTTCCCGATGTTTATCATCATAAGTTACGATGATTTCTGTCGGTCCTATGTCGCAGGCCATCAGTTCATCCTCACAATTGATAATATCCTGTGTTCTGTCTGCAACGGCCTGAAAGACCTCTTTGAATTCCGGACTTGTTGTTTTATACGACCACTTCCGATAGGCATTCGTTTCCGGATTGCTCATCGGGTGAGGCTTATACTCATAGCTTATTGATGAATCCGTAAGTGTGATTTTATCCTCATATGCCATATCAACCGGACCGTAACCGGAAGCCCCTTTAATCACGATTCGAACTATTTCACTCATTTCTTAATCTCTCTCACAACCTGCCCTGCCATAGATACAGGGTATTTTTCTATAAGCTTTACATTTTTTCCGGCGAACTGCTTCTTTATAGTCTCTCTGTCCTTCTGCCCCAGCACAACAATTCTGTAACCGGTTTCGGTCTTGAAACTTGTTGTGGAGATATCCATCGGGACTCTCATGTCAAGTTCCGGATTTTTTTCCATATCTGCCTTCGTTGCTTTTCTGATAACAAGTTTTGTTTTCTCCACAGGATACGGTACATTTGATTTTTTGTATTTCTCCACTGCTGTAACTGAGCCAATCTTTTCTTCGTTTCCTGCAGGGACTACAACCATATCTCCGACCTTAACAGAAGAATCTGTTGTGCGGTATGAATATGACTGTGCTCCGGGTCTGAAGCAGACAGACACATATGTATAAGTTCCGAATCCAAACATAGCCGCCTCCGGTTTTATCTACCGGTCAGTGCTTCAAAATACCGAAGCAATCTTCCATTCCCAATTGAATCAGAAATCAATGAACCTTCAGAAAAATGATCTCTTCTGAAGTGCCACGCAATACAGGCAATTATCTGTTGCTCGTTAAGATGATCAATAAACTCATCGGTTGGATCAGATATCATCCTTTCATCCAGTCCGCCCTCGTCAATCACTTCTCTATAATTATGGATAACCAGATTTTCATCATAAGCTTCCTGCATGAAAACCGAGTACAAAATATGCTCAAGTCCGTTATGTTCTGTTAGCTGAGCATATACGGAATAATCGTTACACCATTTTTGCAACTCTGCATCTTCATAGATTGCCCGCAAAAGCATGTAGTATTTTCGACAGAATTCCTTCTGTCGGGAACAATCAAAAGCGTCTCTCTTGAACTCTTCCTGAGCTTTAATCATCTCTGAGGGTGAAAAAGCACAAAGCTTTACATCAACTCCATAATCAGGATAATCTGCGATGAACTTCTTATAAGCCCTCAGACACTGCTTTGCTGATTCCCCTGCCGGATTGCTTAATGCTCCACCAAAGATTCCTGAACTGATGAGCGGAAACGATATGCTGTGATGCCCGTTATCCATCAGAACCTTGAGACTGTTATAATAAGCGTCAAACAGTTCTTTGAATGCCGCCGGTGTCCTTCCGAAATCCGGTCCAACAGCATGTATAACAGCCTTTGCATTTTTCATATTAAACGCCGGAGTAATGACTGCAGATCCATCTTTAAGCGGAGTGTCATACTTGCTGCAGGCCCCGGTTAATTCCTTCATTCCGGCTTTTGAAAAAATTACACCGCATATTCCGCCACCGGCCCAAAGGCCGCTGTTCGCAGCATTCACAACTGCATCAACCGTCTGATCTGCACATGAAGCATTAATAAGCTCAATGTTATTCATCGCCTGCCTCCCTTCTTAATCTTCGAAAAAGATATCCATCATCTCAGCCTCATCCACCCAGGAGGGATCATACTTGTTTCTGCCCATGTTTGAACCGCATGACGGACACTGCTTATATGCATTGTTTGCAGTATGACCGCAAACAGAGCAAATATACTCATCTGAACGTAACAGATGAGTCTTTTGAATCCAGTATGCATTTTGAGATGATTGCTTTTTCATTTCAGAATTTCCTCCGGCAGTTACCCGCAGCAATATCCGACAACAACAGCAGCTTCCGAAACTGATTCTTTTCTGATATAGGAGTCTTCTATAAAATCCAATTTCTTAGTAATCAGCTCTGCTGCCTGTTCAGAAGTATAATGCCAGTCACTGAGCATTAACCACTTATGAATGTATTCCTTGTATTCTTCAAATGACTGTCCTTCTATATAAGATTCGCAAGTCACCGTAAAGAACTTGTATTCCTTCTCCGTCATCCCATTCTCCTTCACCACAATACTCAATCATATCTACATTTACTCACTATATAGAGTCGTAGCATTCTGAACGAGCCATTCGTAATTTTTTCTCCAGGACTTTCTCATTCCCGGCTTGTCCTTCCATATTGCTTCCGGTCCGGAAGTCCGGTCAAGGTCGATACCGAATATTCCATCCGTCGCTTTAACCACCTGTGCCGTGCGGTTCTTGCCGCACTGGTAGCACTTACTGCCGTCCTCTGATTCAAAAACGACCGCACAGAAATTTTCCATCGCCCGGACTTTCAGTATGATGGAGAGCTTTTCCTCGAAGAATTTCCTGTCTACTGATTTGTGTCTGTTGACAATAACATATCTCCGGTTCGGATACCTTCTGATTTTCTCTGAATACAGTAACGGCTGCACTATTTCCGGAAGCATAATGTCCATGCCGTCAACAAGAAGATAAAACACATTTGCATCGCCGTTCTTTTCACGATAGATGGAAACAGCAACCTTTTCTGAACGGCTGATAACATCTCCTGACTTTCCTGCCGGGAATTCCAGCTGCCAGTTCTTGTTTTCTGTCTCAAGCTGATTGCTTGTATCGGCTTCTCCCTCCCCATCATCTTTTGTAATCTCATAAAGATAAAGACCTCCGGGGTAATTGTTTCTGTCTGATTTGCCATTCAGGTTTACCGGTTCAATCCGTCCACCGTTTTTATTGAAACCAAATACAAAATTGTGATTGTTTTCGGCTGTGCCGTCATGCCCCATAGTAACAAGTGTATAGCAGTTATTCTCTATAGCTCTTGCTTTATTGTATTTAAACCATTTGTCATAGATTACATCTCCGCCGGTACTGTTTACGATAAGGTCAATCCCGTAATACCCGTACATTCTGCTGAAGAGTGCATGATTGCAGTCATAGCAGATCGTCATCCCGACAAGGAAATTCTTAATTACTGCAGGATCGAAAATGCCGGGAGCAATATCATAGTAATTCGGTATATCAAGACAGGAGCTGCCTGCCATAGTATGCTTCACATACAGAGTTGTCTTCGTTTCGTCCCCCGTTGCATATGCATTGGCAAAAACGCTGAAAATAGTGTTAAATCTGTCTTCGCTGCTTATAACAACAGCTTTCTTTATCTCTCTGCTGAATTCAAGGCACAAATCAAGGATGTGCTTCTGATCCTTATCCTCGAAAATATCCCGATTGACCATATCTTGGACAAAAGGGACATAGCAGCATTCAGGGAAGACAACAATATCGGCATCGCAGGATTTCAGAAGCGGCAGAACCTCCCGGAATGATTTTAAGTTCTTCAGTTCATCTGTCTGAAGAAACATTGCAACCTTCAGCCTGTTCTCATTCTCTCCTGAAGACTCCTTTTGATCGGATTCCATCCCTAACATTATTTTCAGATACTGTTCTGTATCGGGTTTGTTAAAGTCCATCTGTCCATGCATGATTCTGATAAGCCGATAACCGTTCTGATAACAGGCAATATCCCTCGTGCTGTCATAGAAAGCCCGTATTTCATCCCTGTTAACCGGTGAATTGTCTTTGGCGCTGATGTCATTACAAGCTTTTATCCATAGCTCTCTGTCGAAAAGAACCGGTATATTTCTGTATGCTTCGAGTGATATCTTCCTTGCCTGTGAAAAATGCTGCCTTTCATCATATTCAATAATGAGTTTCCTGCTTTCGCAAACAAAGTCACAACGGAGCGTAACATTCTTTTTGGCAAATGCTGTGTCTCCCCTGTATTCATGTAAAGCTTTATATACCTGTTCATAATCGCCGGTAATGATTTCCGGAGTTTTCAGCCAGTCAAAAGTTTTTTCACATACAATATCTCCGTCAAACAGCCTGTTCAATATCAGCTGCAGAGCGTTTTTCTGTTCAATGACTTCCTTTGACGGAATGACGATTTTTTCGGATGAAGCGGATTCTTTTTCTGATTTCTCTTTTTTCGCTGAAACTGTTTCTGCTTTCTGCTGTTCCTTTTTTGTCTCCTTCGCCAGAATCACCTTCTTGATATCGGACGGCACGGTCTGCTTCCTGGCTTCGGTTTCTCCATGATATTCTATTTCAAAACCGAGACGGTTGAAGAACCTTACGGTTTCCATTCCTCCGCCGAATTCGCTTTTTGATATCTCTCTGCCGTAATGCACTTTGTATGCCATACCGCGAATATGCTTTGCGGGCAGTTTCTTTCCGTTATAAACAAGATAGGTTGACCGCGGTTCCGGATACTCAGGGGTATCCATCAAAAACGACTCTATCGCCCTAATGACATCATCTTGTGTTATTTCTGTCCAGTTTATTTTTTCCATCTCTATTCCTCGCAAAACAAAATCGGTTCCTGTCACTTATTCACAGGACGCAAGCACCAGAAAGCAACCAGAGCTGCAATAACGCAGGCGGCAATTCCTGGGACAATACTCATTCCCTGACCTGCAAATACAAATGTCAATATCAGAAACAACACCGTTTCTAAGGCAAACAGCACACCTGCGGCTTTCTTTACAATCTGTTTTATATCGTTTTTCTTTATCGCACCATTACCATCCGTATATTCATACTCTTCATAGTCTTTATCTTCGACAAGTCCTGTGATTTCATCATCGCCATAAAGAATTCCCTCATCGGAAATGTCAGCATCATAATCATTTTTTTTAATTGATGAATAACTGGTGTCAAATAAACCGTTAACCGTTCTTCCGACAGGATGACCATTTGAAAAATGTGTTTTCCCCGTCAGCCCCTCATATGACGAGATGTAACGTTTGTTTTTTGCATCATAGCGTACTTCGTCTGACAGCGCTCCCGGTCTGGTTGTACCCATCTGCTTGCCATCGGCATCATAATGGATTTTTCTGTTTCCAAGAAGTCCCTGACGCGTTTTCCCTATGTACCTGCCGTTCTCATAGTGGTAGGTAATACCAAACAATCCCGGCTTGCTTACTATTCGCTTTTTTGCCATCGTTCTGCCTCCACTATCAAAACTTGTCCATACACTCAACAGTTATATTTCGGGATCGAGATCCGACTTCCCGAGATTGCATTTTGAGCAAAGCGTCTGGAGGTTGTCAAAAACAGTTTTTCCGCCCTTGGACCAGGGAATTATGTGGTCAATATGAAGTGTCACATCCGGATCTTTCTGCGGAGATGCTCCACAGTATCTGCAGGTGAAATGATCACGGGCCAGAACCTCATATCGCAATTTTATGGAAGGATCTCTTCTATCGCCTTTTGTCCTGTATGTTGATTCTGGACTTTTTTCATGAACATCAGCGGCTATGCTACGGATTCCATTTTTACACTCCCCGATAACGAATTCCTCACAGCCTTTTGCCTTGTGATATATCTTACCGTTGTATGGATAGTCAGGACCAAGGCATCGATATCTTCCGGTTCCGATATATTCAAACAGCGTCGGATTGGAAAGTGTTATCCCATTATTTATCCGGTTGTAGCAATAGTCAGACGGAATACAACTTCCTGCATGGATTGAATACTCATTCAAAAGAATTCTCTGCAGTTCTGAAGTCGTAACCTCATATCCAGAACCGTTATCTTTTATCAGCTGTTCTACCGCAGCTGTCATAGCCTCTTTTATCGTCATAAAAATCTTTTCATGCTGCTGTTATCTGCAAAACTTTCTCCCTATCTTCTCCATTACCTTCCATTATCTTAACTCTAACGAAAAAGATGTACAAAATAACGGACAGTCACACCTCTCTTTCTCTCTCTTTCTCTTTCTCTCTTCTCTTTCTCTCTCTTTTTCACACTCTGCTTCTTTTGCTTCTACTTCTTTTTGCATAATTGACAAAAAGGCACTCCCCGTTAAATATCACAGGGAATGCCCGGTAATCCGCCATTCTTAGCTACCGTTATTCATGATTTTCACGGGGATTTGATAATGAAATACTCTCATTCCAACGAATTTTTCTATCATTTTTCCTTTTGTGTGCGTTCCAGTATTTCGTATATATGTGAATATAATTCTTGTGATGGCACTTTCATGCCATTAAAAATCATAATCAGATCAGCGATAGAAATTTTCCCACTGTACCCATCATTGTATGCCAATAGAAGTCTTATTTCAGATTCACGCAAAGATGAATTCTTTTTAAGCATTATCAGCTCTTTGCACTTTTCCTTCATTGCATAATAGTCCGCGTCACTTTTATCTATAAAGAGCTTACTCGGTTCATCTGTGTCTGTGTCAGATTTATTAATATCAAGGCTATTCCACCGGTCAAGTTGAAAATCAATATTACACATAGCCACGGATTTTCCCAAATCATCCAATCCACGCCACTTAGTAACCAATACCATTTCATCACTTGTAATTTCAAAATCCTGACCAACTTCAATAAACCAGGAAGGTGAGCATCCAAAAACGCTACACAAGCGTGCAAGTTTATCAATATCAGGCTTATTTAGATTAGTTTCCCAATTTGAGATAACCTTAGCCGACTTTTCACCGATAATATCCGCAAGTTCCTTTTGTGAATATCCTCTTGTTTTTCTTAGTTCTAATAATTTCTCACCTAATGACATATTAACTCCTGAAAGTATCAGCTTTTCACTTCCGTATCACCTGAACTCATTCCATCTGTTATCGCATATTTTATAAAATAAATTCTTATTTTGCAATATTTGGACGAAATTATTCTTTTTCGCCTTGATTTATCCTATTTTCGTTGTTATTATAATAGTAGTATTTCTTCTTAGTTCGTAATATTAAGTATTTTATGTTCACAAGGAGGTTTTATGACAAATAAAGAGAACCAAGTCGAATGTCGGACAATGAAAGTAGAAGAATGTGCAGGACTTCTTGGAATAGGTAAGTCATCCATGTATGAGATGGTACACGAGGCGCTGACCAATAATGGACAGCCGTTTGCAGTGGTCGAACTGAAAGGAAAACTTCTCGTTTCAAGGAAGTCCTTTAATTCTTATTTGGACAGTCTCAGTCTTTAATAAGGAGGCGCTCATGGCAGATATCCATACTGTTAGTAGAAAAAAAGGACCTGATGCAATCTATATCCGTCAGCGTTATTCTGCAGATAACGGAGGCGTCAAGCAGAAACAGATCCGGTGTGCTGATATGACAGAAGCCAAAGAACTCCTCCCCCTCGTTCAGGAAGCGGAAGACAAAGGTATTCTTTATGTGGACACGAGGCCTGTCTCTTATCCGGGCAATTCTGTTCTTTCGAGTCATTATGGTGCAGTATCGACCCGTTATGCGGATATTACAATAGGTGAGTTGCTGCCGATGTATCTCGAAGATGCGGCGGGCAGAGGGCGTTTTAGCCCTAATGTGCTCACATCGAAAAAAGGAATCGTCAGTAACCACATCATTCCCTATATCGGAAATGTCCCCATCCGGAATATAGATACAATGTTCATACAGGACTTTTTTGATGACCTGTTGAATCATCGAGCGGCTCAAGGCAATCACACTTCTCAGGCACCCCTCAACAGTGCAAGAACTGTTGCTGAGGTCCGCAAGATCCTTTCTCCTGCGTTTGGCTATGCTATCACACGCCTTCGTGCCATCAAGACAAATCCCATTACTCCTGATATCATCATGCCGAAATATGAGACAAAGCCGCGTGATCAGTGGGATTACGATGAACTTGTGGAGGCACTGTCCTCTGAAACCGATCCTCAGTTGAAGGCTGTCATTGCGCTGATTCCGTCTGAAACTGTACGTAACTGTGAGTTGCTCGGGCTCTGCTGGGATTGTGTCCATCTTCCCGATCATATTACCGAGGCTGACCCTGCTTATATTTATATAAAGCGTGAACTCCTGCGCGTTAAACTCACAGACCTTGAAGCAACGAAGGTAACTCCTTTTCGTGTTTTTCCTAATGTTTCAAAAAAAGCATCCAGCAGGATGTGCCTTCTTGAGAAAACAAAGACCTCGCGTACTCGCAGAATCGTGTATTTACCGGAGAAGGCAGCTGAAATATTAAGAGAGCATCGTCAGAGACAGGTTGAAATGAAAGCGTTTTACGGTGAGAGCTACCAGGACTACAATCTCGTGTTCGCTCTCGAAGACAGATTCCCTGGAAGGCCGATCTCAAACGAAACAATTAACCGGTACTTCCGGAAATTCAAGGAAGCACATGGTTTGCGGGACGTTACTCTGTACAGCTTGCGCGGAAGCGGGGTAACTCAGAAGCTCCGTATTCCTGGTATCAGTCCGAAAGTGGTTCAGACTGATATGGGCGGTGATACCGAAGCGGTAATGATGAAACACTATGCTACTGCTGAAGACAGGGATCGTCGCAGACTTGCAGCCGAAATCAACAAAGCGTTTTTCGGTAATGGCAAAGATGAAACGAGCCAGGAAAATCAGGATGACACAGATTGAGACCGGATACACCGGGTATCATATTGGTATCACTTTTTGTAAAAAACATCCTTTTTATTTGCTCTTGGTATCAGATTTTTTGAAGTCTAAACATCAGGAAAACGGAAGAAATTTGGTATCATTTCTGATATCAAATACACCTTCAGGATGAAATAATGGCAATACAAAAGAGTGCCAAACCCCTGAAATTCAAGGATTATAGCACTCCTGGGACGTTCCTGGGGGGATTCGAACCCCCGGCCTCACGCTTAGGAGGCGTGCGCTCTATCCTGCTGAGCTACAGAAACTTAACATATAAAACTGAATAAAGCAAACACTCCGAGTGATATCTTAGGAGGCGCGTGCTCTATCCAACTGAGCTACGGAAACACTTTATTTTAAGCCACTTTCGCGGATTAAAAACTATTTGATTTTTCTAACGGCTTCGCTCCCGATCTTCGAGATTTTACCGGCTACCGTCCGCCTTTTGAAAACCTTTCATTTTCGATAGGAGAGAGGCGGCTACACTCTTAGGAGGCGAACGCTCTATCCTGCTGAGCTACGGAAACCCTTTATTTTAAGCCACTTTCGTGGGTTAAAAGCTTATTTTTCTGTCTAATTGCAACTCTGACGATCTTCCTGGATTTTATCACTTACCTTCCGGCTTGTAAAATCCAATCGATTTTTTCAGGCTTGGAGTCACTCCATTCTTAGGAGGCGGACGCTCTATCCTGCTGAGCTACGGAAACATTTATGCAGACTCCTTTTTCAGGGGCTGTTTTTTTGTTCGTATGAAAACGAGCACTAGTAATAATACCACGCCGGGCAGGTAAACTGCAAGTATCTTTTTAACTACGTCGAAAAAGAATCCTTCCGGCAGGATATTAATAAGAAGAGAATACCTTGGATCAAGGAGCCATAGGTCGTTATCAAAAAATATCAGATGGAACTGCACGAATGCAGTCGAGAAATTGAAAACAAAGTAAGCAGCTACTGCGGCCGCAAAAATAAAGAAGATTGCCGTACCTATCTTCATGCCCTGAGCAAATGGATGCGCGATTCCGTGTTCAGACGGAACATATTCCGCCTGGGTGAGGTTTCCCTTTCTGCGGGGTGCCAGAACGGCATATTTTGAATAGACAAAAAGAAATATCGCCAGCATTATACATACATAGCGCAGCTGAAGTGCCTTTTTGAAAAGTACCTGACAGTCAGCCATGTGTAAAAGCTCCCTTTCAACAAAGAAGTCCCTGGTGCCTTCAGCAGTATCAATCTGGCACTGGAGGTCCGGTGTGTCCTTATCGCCGATGAGGTACTTCATCATGTGCTCCGTCACGGTGTAAAGACTGTTTTCACCGCGAAGCTTTACTCCTGCCGGCATGTCAGAAAGCACGTCATACTTTTCATACTCTTCAATGTACATGTCGTAATCATGATAACACACGAACTGCATGGCCGTGAAAAGCCATGCTATTAAGATGCATATGGCGGCTATCGCTCCGAATGCTATAACGAGGCGGTGCCTGCTGTCATTTTTTCTTTCTTTACTGTCCATCTGATAAAACCTGCCCGCATTGAGGCGGACAGAACTCCGGATTCCTTTTAAGTTTCAAGATTGACATGTCCATGAAGCCAGATGCCGCATTTTATACGTCGGCCTGCAACCGGAACACCCAGAAGGTCCTGTTTTCTCATACATACACGGAACCTTACGTCATTTGACTCAACGCCCAGAAGCCAGAGCGGTATCCCTGAGTATCCGTTTACGGTCTCCTCGACCGATGTTATCTCACCCACAACCGAATACTGATCACACTCAACGCCCCACGGTATGAAGGTCTGGTCAACAAGCGTGTAAAGGTCCTCGCTGTGCATACGTTCATTTATCTGATCGAAAAGAAAAACCTGTTCATTGTCAAGCTTAAGGCCCGCGTCCTCATCACCCGCAAGGGCTGCCTCCTGAAGGCGGCGTCTTTCCTTTCTGGCTTCAATGTCCGCAATAACGTCCTGTTCCTTTTTCGCTATGGGAAGAAGCACCTTTCCCTCGTTTGCAAAAGCCGCAAGATAAGTTCCGGTATAGGCCTTTAAAGGATCGGCCCCGGTGGCAAGCTTTTTACGGTAATCAAGGGAATTGATCATGTAGAAAATGAGCGAAATCCCGGGGGAATAGTCCTCAATGAGACCGGAAAAAGTTTCCTCCTGCGTGTGCCTCTCGATGGTGCAGGGCGCAACGCTCGTTTCCTCGAAGGTTTCAAAGAAGGGGTGGTAGTACTGAAGGATGGGCGGACGCTTTCCGGTACGCAAAAGCGCCGCGGCTACGCCGATGTTTTCAGCAAGCATGAGCCTGTACTCCGACACCTTTGTTTCCGGGTCAATGTTAACTTCTGAATAAAAATTTGCCGGCACCGTAACTTCACGCTCAAGAAAATCATATATCGTTTTCTCGGTCATGAAATCCGGAAAACCGGCTGCCCTTAAGAATCTATGCATACAATGTCTCCGCCAATTCCACGCAGCTTCTCGTCGAAATTCTCGTAGCCGCGAAGAATGTAACTTATGTTCTCAACTGTGGACTGACCGTTAGCCGCAAGTGCCGCCATTACAAGGGCGGCTCCGGCACGGAGATCGGGAGCAGTCATATACGCACCGCTTAGTCTGTCTATGCCGCTGATTATGGCAACATTTCCGTTTATGGTGATGTTCGCGCCCATGAGCCTGAGTTCGTCAACATACTTGAACCTGCTCTCAAAAATGCTTTCAGTCACTATGCTTGTTCCCTTGGCAAGACACAGCGCGGTCGTTATCTGAGGCTGCATGTCAGTCGGGAATCCGGGATAGGGGAGTGTCTTGACATCCGTACGTCTCTGTACGGCTTCGCCGATGACCTCCACCGCCTCATCATACTCAAATACCACATTGCCCATTTCACGGAGCTTTGCGGTTATTGATTCCAGATGTTTGGGAATGACGTTGTTTACGATGACGTCTCCTCTTGTCATGGCCGCCATGCACATGAAGGTGCCTGCCTCAATCTGGTCAGGAATAATGGCATATGAGCTCTTGTGGAACTTCTTTACTCCGCGGATCCTGATGGTGTCGGTCCCGGCACCACGGATGTTTGCCCCCATGGAGTTAAGGAAGTTGGCTGCATCAACGATATGCGGCTCTTTGGCAACGTTTTCAAGGATGGTCTGGCCATCTGCCATTGAGGCGGCCATCATTACATTTATGGTCGCACCCACGCTCACGACGTCAAAGTAAATATGTGCACCGTGAAGAGGCGTGTCGCCCACTTTAGCGGTAACCACACCGTTTTCAACCCTGACATCAGCGCCAAGTGCGGTAAAACCCTTTATGTGCTGGTCAATGGGACGCGAACCGATATTGCATCCGCCCGGAAGCGGTACGCATGCGTAGCCGTTCTTTCCCAGCATTGCGCCGATAAAATAATAACCGGCCCTTATACGCCTTAAAATGTCAGTTCCTTCAGCATCCTCAGTGCTCACTCCGTTTCCGCAGATGAGATATGTGTGAGCATCTTTCTTTTCAACGCTTCCGCCCATGCTCACGATGGCATCCAGCATAACGCCGATGTCGTTTACATTGGGCATATTTTCAATAAGGACCGGATCATCCGTCATTATTGAAGCTGCAATAATACCAAGCGCCGCATTTTTTGCGCCGCTCACCTGAACAGTTCCTTTTAACGGGCGTCCGCCCCTGATGACATACTTTTCCATAGTTACCGTATTATACAATCAATTTACTTTTCTGTAAAGCAAAGGAAGTTTTCCCCCAGCGCATCCGTATTGTCACGGTCGATGGTATACGTGTTTCCGCTTTCTTCCATTACCTTAATTTTCTTCGCATCAAATCCGTAGATCAGCGAATAGTTACCGTTTTTGTCAATCACCACTACCGGGTAATTCTTATATACAAAGCCGAGAGCCTGATGCGGCGTCAACCCGTATCCGTCAATCAGAAGATATCCGTCTTCATTGACAGTGTTTACCGTAAAATCCGTAAGCATGTCAAGTATGGGCTTTGCCTTCTGCATGGGGTTCTGAATCGTATGGTACGCACCGCGGTCCACCCTTGAGTATATGCACTTTCCGGTCTCGTCAGTTATCCACCCCATGTCGTCATACATGTACTCCATGGCCTCGGAAAGTTTTTCGCTGCTGCCCCGGTAATGTCCGTTGGCATAAGCGAGGAACCGCAGCCCCTTTTCTGCGGATTCCCTCACGGAAATGGTTCCCGTGCTTTCATATGAAATGCTTTCCGGAACGCTTATCCTCAGTTTCTTTGTGTTCCTGATCTCCTTGTCAAGATCAACGGAGACTGCCGGTGCATCCTCATAAACAGAGCAGACTATCGTGTCGGCCGACTGCTTTGCATAGCTGTTCCTGCTGACCTTTCTGTAAAGATTGAAAAGGAAGCGGTTTCCGGTCTTTCTGAAATCGTCTACGTAAAGGTTCATCTTGCCATATTCCATGATCATCTGAAGGCTGTCATCATAGATTTCCAGTTTATATGAAGGAATACTGCGTACCCTTTTCCCGAGATACCAGGTTTCAGCTTCACGGCCACGGCCGATGACAAGATCATCACCATAAAACGTCAGGATCTTCAGCGTGTCACCGTTCGCATCGCTTATTGCACGGGTGGAGCCGGTGGTCAGGTCCATGACCGTGATTCCCACACCATCATCAAGCCATGCAAATCTTGTCTGATTTCCGTTTGAATAGAGCGGCCCTGTCATGACCTCCATCATCTCAAGTGATTTGAGATCCACGCCATACACGGTGTTGTTCTGCTTAAAATAGAACATTCCGTTTCCGCCCTTTGCGCACAGTTCGTCAAGCTCTTCCTTTATGAATTCATATGAATTCTCAAACGGTGCGAAGAAAATTTCAGTGGTGACGTCGGTCTTCGGCGAAAAGCTGTAGCATACCAGTCCGTTATAGCCCTCGTGCCTGCCACGGTTCATGTATCCGTATACCGCAAAGTCGACGGTTCCGTCATTATCCACGGAAAGGATCTTTATGTTATGGTCCCTTGTTGCGGAATGTTTCTCACTCCTGAAAGAGAAGATGTTGACTGCCTCTTCATTTTCCTGGTCAAAGCTCCACAGCTCCCTGTCAGTTTTAAAGGCTATGAACTGTCCGTTCTCGCTCTTTAACGTCTGAAGTTCCGAGCTGTCCGTTATGCCCAGCATGATCTGCTTTCCTGAAAAACGGTGCTTGAGTCCGTCAAAAACCTCATAGGTTGAGCGCTGGTAATTCATGATGTATATACGGTCTGCACCGATCCTCATCGTGAACTCATCCGTGTTATTATATTTTTCGCTTTCGGTCTCCGTGCCGTATATTATCTCAACGGCACCCATTATTCCGGAAAGTTCCCTTAAGTATATCTCAGGTTCCGAAGAGGGCTTCATTCCGGTATCATTCCAGGTCAGCTGCGAAAATGTGGATTTCAGGGTCACGTGGCTTAAGTCATCCGTTGGCTCCTGGTTGCCTGCCTCCATGAACTGTGTGAGATCCCTTGCCTCCTCGTAATTGAATGTCTTTTCATTGAATTCCCTGGCTAGCGTAAGCATGCGCTCAGCATAGTCCTTTTCAGTCCACAGTATCTTCGTGCTGTAGTTAATGCGCTGCTCGCCTGTATCAAGGGTTATTATCAGACGGTAAACTTCTTCCTTTTCGATAAGGTTCTGGATTGGAAGGACGGCGTTCACGGTAGACGGCACATTCCCCTTCTGGCCTTTTTTGTCACCGGAACCTCCCTTAAAAGTATCATCAAGCGTCGTCTTCTCAATGAAATGGTCCTTTGACAGGTTCCATATCTCATAGCTTATCCCGGCAATGGTGCTTCCGTAAGTGTCTATCTTTATTTCAAGCTTCCTGTTCTCCGGGAGTACGGTTATGGTTTCGGCGGGAGCCGTGTCAAAATGACCACGCATGGGATTTACCGCCATATCCCCGCACATTGCGAATACCACGGGAAGGCGGGACTCCTCCATTGTCGAGTAGACGGCGTTCTCATGTTCAGTGCTGTTATACGAGCGCACGAAATAGACGACCACGGCCGCCACGAAGCAGGCTGCCAGAAAAAGTACCAGCAGCGCGGTAAAATTGAATTTCTTCTTTCTGCTTTTAGCCATTCAGATATCCAAGGGCCTTTTCGAGTGCCACACGTTCCTCTGCGCCAAGGGCGGTGTCGGTGGTACCCGCATCAACTTCCTTTATATACACGAAACAGCCTTCCCTTGCATGCATGCAGTTTAAGACAAGGCCTGAGTTCGTATAATCCAGAAGTGCCAGGGCAAATGACATCTTTCCTCCCATGCCCTCGAAGGCATCATACCTTACGATGCCCATCTTCTGGAATGACGCACGGATGTTGCGGTTCATCACGCGCATGTTTTCCCTGTTAGCCGCCACATCATCCTGAAGCTGGATTATGGCATCCTTCTCCTCAAGGATCAGGTCCTCGAGACTTTCCGCATCACGGCCGCGCATGAAGGCGTCAAACTCACGGTATAACTTGTTGTAGTTCGCGATTGCAACGATGGCCGTTACAAGGCTTACCGCTGCAACTGCAAGTGCAATTTCTGTCAAGATCATAATTTCTCCAGTAATTCGTTAAGACCATCGAGAGAGTAATACTCGATTATGATTTTTCCTTTTCCGTTCTTTCCGTTCTTTATATTTACCCTGGTTCCAAGGGTTTTCGTGAGTTTTTCAGCGCAGGTGGTGAAGTAGATGTCCTCCCCCTTGTCCCTGCCGTCTCTGTTCTTTTTGTCATCCGCCTTCTTTTCGGCTTCCTTCTGGGCCAGTGCCTCGACCTCGCGGACACTTAACCCTTCCTCGATTATGCGGTCAGCCATCTTTTCGCGGGCTTCTTCCGAATTAAAGGAAAGCAGCGCCCTGACATGACCTGCGGTAAGCTTTCCCTCCGAAAGGAGCTTAAGTATTCTATTCCCTGCCTTTAACAGACGGAGGCTGTTTGTAATGGTACTTCTGTTCTTTGAAACCTTTTCGGCCACCTCTTCCTGCTTGAGCCCGTATTCTGATATAAGGGCCTGATAGGCGTAAGCCTCCTCAACAGGATTGAGGTCCTCCCTCTGAAGGTTTTCAATGAGGGCGATTTCCGCCGCCTCGATGTCCTTGGAGTCACGAACGATTGCCGGCACTTCCCTGAGTCCTGCCATTTTTGCCGCCCTGAAACGTCTTTCGCCGGCTATGATCATGTAACGGTTTCCGTTTCTCTTCAGGATGAGCGGCTGAAGGACGCCGTACTTTTTGATGGAATCCGCAAGCTCCTTAAGCGAGGCCTCCTCAAAATCCTTACGGGGCTGATTTGTGTTAGGTTCTATAATTGAGATCTTGATGTCAGCCGTTTCACGTGAAGCAATTTCATTTGCGCTGAAAAACGCGCCCATACCTTTTCCGAGTGCCATTTTTTCCTCCTCTGTCGCAGTAAATGTATCTATGGTCAAATTTCAGCCGCAGGAATTATCATTCAAGCAGCTCGGCCGCCAGAAGCCTGTAGCTTTCCGCGCCTCTTGACGAATGGTCGTAAGTTATTATGGGCTTACCGAAGGACGGCGCCTCGGCAAGCTTGACGTTCCTCGGGATGACCGTCTCGAAAAACCTGATGTTTCCGGGGAGTCCTTCCTTGACGGAATCCACAACCTGCTGTGACAGGTTGGTACGCTGGTCATACATCGTAAACACGATTCCCTCGCATTTTAACCTCGGGTTGGTACGCTGCTTTACGATGTTCATGGTCGAAAGGATCTGGCTTAATCCTTCCATTGCATAGTATTCGCACTGAACGGGAAGCAGGACGGAGTCCGCCGCCGTAAGCGCGTTCAACGTGATGAGACCCAGTGACGGCGGGCAGTCAATAAGAATGAAGTCATACTGTCTCTTTATCGTTGAAAGCCCGTCCTTCAGCTTTTTGTTACGGTCAGTAAGCCCCTGGAATTCAGCCTCGGCTCCGGCAAGGTTCATGTCGGAAACCATTACATCAAGACAGGGAAGCACTTCGCTTACTATGCATTCCTCGGGACGTGCGTTCCCGCAGATGAGATCATAGACGGTCTTTTCCAACTCTTCCCCGACGTCGCTTCCTATTCCGAGACCGCTGGAGGCATTCCCCTGAGGGTCAAAATCCACCAAAAGGACCCTCTGGCCCGCTTCAGCGAGGCACGCCGCCAGGTTGACTGCGGTAGTGGTCTTGCCCACTCCGCCTTTCTGATTTGCAATTGCAATGATTTTTCCCATAATTTATTTCCCCATACAGAAGTCCGCAAAAATGCGGTCCGCCAGATCGTCTTCAGTCTCTTCACCGATTATTAGTCCCAGAGACTTGTATGCATCCATTAAATCTATCGTGTAAAAATCTTCCGGCATTCCGGCATTTATGCTGTCGATGACAGCCTTTACCGAACGGAGGGCCTCCTTAAGCAGTTCCACATGACGCTCGTTGGTGATGACCGCTTCGCTGTTGTATGAAATGTCTCCCGATTCAAACATCTTTCTGATGGTTGAAAGAAGTGCGCTGATGCCTTCGCCGGTAAGTGCGCTGACCGGACAGCAGAGCTGCTCAGCCCCTACAAAGGGAAGGCTGCCGCTTTTAGTGCTGTCTATCTTGTTCACTACATATACGGCCTTTATGCCGTGCTCATTGATGAACTTCATGATGCTCACGTCATCCTCATCCATGGGCACCGTGCTGTCAATGACATATATCACGAGATCGGCCTTAGCCGCATATTCATACGCCTTCCTCACACCTATCTTTTCCACCGCGTCGTCAGTCTCACGGATGCCGGCGGTGTCCATTATGTTAAGTGTCAGCCCGTCAATCACAAGGGATTCGGTTATCACGTCCCTTGTCGTTCCGGGAATGTCAGTCACAATGGCCCTTTCCTCACCTAAAAGCGCGTTAAGAAGCGATGATTTTCCGGCATTCGGCTTTCCGAGGATGCACGTGTTTATGCCTTCCCTTATGACACGCCCGTACTTATACGTAGCGATGAGCCCTTCGATGCGTTCAGAGACCACATTTAACGCATCCTTTGCGCTGCGTCCCTTAAATATGTTTTCCCTTCCCTCATCCATGGACCCGAGGGTCGCATCCATGTCATCCATCGAGTAGTGTTCCGGGTCGTCAAGTACCGCTTCAACAAATGCGGTAAGACCGAGGATGTCGTGCCTTATCTCTTTTACCGCTTCGGAAACACTTCCCTTCAGCTGTGCAACTGACGCCCTGGCGGCATTGTCGTTTGTCGAATTAATAATGTCTATCACGGCCTCCGCCTGTGCAAGGTCGATTCTTCCGTTTAAAAACGCCCTTTTGGTAAACTCGCCCGGTTCCGCAAGCCTTGCGCCGTTATTGAGGACCTCATCCAGTATGCGGCGCATCATGTAAGGACCGCCGTGGCAGTTTATCTCAATCGTGTCCTCCCCGGTGTATGAATGCGGCGCCCGCATGTTCATTACAAGGACCTCGTCAATGTCCTTTATGAATCCGTAATGGATACGGTTCGGCTTCCAGGAAAGAGGAGAGGAGACGGTGCCGTTCCCTGTTTCACAGCCGTTTCTCCTGCTACATCCCCTTAATATTTTCGATATGATAGTATAGCTTTCCGGCCCGCTGATCCTTACGATGCCGATTCCGGCCGGAGTGAGTCCCGTTGCGATTGCGGCTATTGTTTCAGTCATAACGGCTCCTTTGCCGGAGTGCCGGCCTTTCTGGGATACCTTGCGGGGGTGTCCTTAACTTTTTCAACATATACAAGCGCCCTCTGGTAATCGGTTCCGGGGAGCGTGAATTCCCTGATGTCAGTTACTTTTCCGCCCAGAAGCTCCACTGCCTTTTTTGCGCTTTCAGCCTCTTCCCCGGCTTGCGCCGATTTATATGCCACGAACATTCCGCCTTTTTTAACAAGCGGAAGGCAGTATTCCGAAAGGGTGGACAGGTTCGCCACCGCCCTCGCGGTGACAATGTCATAAACCCCGCGGTGAAGCTTATCGTGTCCGATATCCTCCGCGCGTCCGTGAAAGGTACGTACCCCCGTTAATCCCAGCTCATCTATGACTTCATCCAGAAACGTGAGGCGCTTTTTCAGGGAATCGAAGAGAGTCATGTCAATCTGCGGATACACGATCTTAAGGACAAGCCCGGGGAAACCGGCACCCGTCCCCACGTCAATCATCCTGCAGGGCGTGTTTTCTGAGCACGCCTTTAAGGCGGTGGCCTTAGCTGCCTCATCGGCTTTCGAAAGGCCGGTTTCCGTCATCATGCTCAGCGAATCAACGAAATGCTTGTACACAAACTCCTTCTCATCGGTGATAGCCGTGAGATTCATGACTTTGTTCTTCTCGATGATCATTTCATAGTATTTCCTCAACTGTGAAACCATCAGCTCAGAAGGCTCTATTCCAATTTCCCTTAAAGCTTCCTCTAACATTTAAGATATACCAAAAGCACGTTTACGTCCGCCGGCGATACTCCCGAAATACGGCCTGCCTGACCGATGTTCGCGGGCCTTATCCTTGAAAGCTTCTGTCTTGCCTCAAGGCGCAGACCCTTAATCTCGTTATAGTCAATGTCCTCCGGTATGCGACGGCTCTCAAGCTTTTTGAACTGCTCCACCTGAATCATCTGGCGCTTAATGTAGCCCTCGTATTTGATGCGGATGTTAACCTGTTCACGCACCCTCCATGAAAGCTCCGGACGCTTTTTATCAATCGGGGCAAGTATTTCATATGAAAGCTCCGGTCGCTTGATGAGATCGCTCATTGACACTCCGTGACCTTCCTTTAAAGGATCAGAGTTATGTGCGATGAGAAACTCGTTCGTCTTTTCAGTGGCACCCACCATGGTGCTTTCCAGTCTGGCTGCCTCTTCGTCAATGGCTGCCTTTTTCTGCAGAAACTTTTCATAATCCGCATCACTTACAAGCCCTATCCTGTGGCCTATCTCACGGAGACGGAGGTCCGCATTGTCCTGACGGAGAAGAAGGCGGTATTCCGCACGTGAGGTCATCATACGGTACGGCTCCTGACTCTCCTTTGTTACAAGGTCATCAATGAGCACGCCGATGTAAGCGTCCGAACGGCTGAGCACGACTTCTTCCTCACCCTTAAATGAAAGTGCGGCATTAACACCTGCCATGAAACCCTGGACCGCAGCCTCCTCATATCCTGATGATCCGTTTATCTGCCCTGCGGCGTAAAGGCCCTTAATGTCCTTAAACTCAAGTGTACTTTTGAGTGCGGTGGCATCGATGCAGTCGTACTCTATGGCATATGCGTTTCGTACGATGCTGGCATGTTCGAATCCGGGCATCGTGCGGATCATACGGTACTGTACGTCCTCCGGCATGGAAGAACTCATGCCGCTTAAGTAGACTTCATTCGTATAAAGACCCTCCGGCTCCACGAATATCTGATGGCGGTCCTTGTCCGGGAACCGCATTACCTTGTCCTCAATGGACGGGCAGTATCTGGGACCTGTTCCCTTAATAGCACCTGAGAAAAGAGGGGAACGGTCTATGTTTTCCCTTATTATCTGATGTGTTTCCTCGTTAGTATATGTAAGGTAGCAGGGCACCTGGTCGATTTTTATGTCCTCAGGCTCATTTGAGAATGAGAACGGTCGTACAAAACCGTCACCCTCCTGTATCTGCATCTTTGAGAAATCAACGCTGCGTCCGTCAACACGGGCAGGAGTACCGGTCTTGAAACGCTTAACCGGAATCTTAAGGTCAATGAGTGAAGCAGTAAGATGGTTTGCGGCCTTAAGCCCGTTAGGGCCGGTATACTCACTTACCTCACCGAAAATGCAGCGGGCCTTTAAGTATACTCCGGTACAGAGCACCGCGCGCCTTACATCGTAGGTGGCACCTGATACTGTCTTTACGGCGGTTACATGACGCATGCCGTTTTCTTCCTCAACCAGTATTTCAGCCACTTCCGCCTGACGGATCGTAAGGTTTTCGGTATTCTCAAGGGTCTTTCGCATCTCCCTGATATACGCCTGCTTGTCAGCCTGCGCCCTGAGGGAATGTACTGCCGGACCCTTTGATTCATTCAGCATTCTTGACTGAATGTAGGTCTTATCGATGTTTTTACCCATTTCACCGCCGAGCGCGTCAAGCTCGCATACCAGGTGTCCCTTCGAACTACCTCCGATGTTCGGGTTGCAGGGCATCATGGCAACGGAATCCACGCTTACGGTGAACATGATCGTCTTCAAACCAAGGCGTGCGGCAGCCAGGGCTGCTTCACAGCCAGCATGTCCCGCGCCCACAATTGCTATATCATATTTTTCGTATACACAGTTATCCATATTCAAGATATTATAACAATAAGTCAAACAAGTGTAAATAAATGTTTCACGTGAAACATAATAAAACGCAGATTACGCCGCACAATGTGCAGTGTGATCTGCGCAGCATAGAAGAGGACGCAGCGCGATCAGCGCTGCGTCCTTTAGTTAACCGACAATTCCTATGGAAATATAATTATTTGCGACAGCCCAGAGGTCCGTGCCCGGCTCCGGAACACCTCCCGGCTTCGCCCCCACCGTAACGCTCATATGTTCTTCGTCTCCCGTAACAGTAAACTCATCAATGATAAACGCTGTTCCGGAAATACTTCTGTTTTCCAGTATCCCGTTAAATTTCTCCGGCGGACAGGATGGGATATTCACATTCCAGATCTTTCCCTTTTCCGGTTTTTCATCCATAAGTTTTGTAAGAATCTCCGGAAGGTATTTATCAGCCACCTCGTGATATCCGTCACGCCCTTCAGAAACAGCAACAGAAACACACTTTCCCGTTGCCGCCTCCATCGCAGCTCCGGCAGTCCCCGAATACTGAATGTCGTATCCGCAGTTATAGCCGTAATTAATGCCGGTGACCACAAAATCAGGCCCGCCGGGAACAAGTATCCTCATCCCCACCTTAATACAGTCCGCAGGCGTCCCGCTGCACGAATATGCATGAACGCCCTCCACCGGAAACGGAACCTTCTTCACATCTATCACGTCATTTATGGTCTCGCTGTGCGAACATCCGCTTCTCTGGCTTTCAGGCGCCGCTATCCATACCTCTCCGTATTTTACGGCTATCGCCGATAAGCGCCTCAGTCCTTCGGAAAATATCCCGTCATCGTTTGAAAGCAGTATTTTTCTCATAATTCCTTAAAAATTGGGCTGTCGCCAGTAGCGACAGCCCCGATAATTATTGTTTCTTATGCTTTGAGTAGCAGACAACAACATGTCTGTAAGGTTCCTCGCCCTCACTTCTTGTGAAAATATCCTTTTCATCCTGAAGTGAAGAATGGATTATCCTTCTCTCATAAGGATTCATGGGCTCAAGTGCCATGGGCTTCTTGGTACGGCGAACCTTATGTGCCATGTTGTGTGCCAGGGTTTCAAGAGTTTCCTTTCTTCTTTCCCTGTAGTTTTCCGTATCAAGCTTTATCCTTATGTAATTGCCGGAATGTTTGTTGACTACCTGTCCTGCAAGGTACTGGAGAGAATCAAGAGTCTGACCTCTCTTTCCGATCAGGACTCCCATGTCATCGCCTGAAAGATTAACTGAAAGCTCTGAAAGAAGCTCATCAAAGGATGTCTCAATCTTTACCTCAAGTCCCATGCTCTCAAAGACATTCTTAAGGAAGTTTACACAGAGCTCTTCCTGCTCCGTAACACTTACCGGACCTTTTTCTGTGGGAGCGGCCTCAATAGCGGGTGCTGCCGGTACTTCTTCAACAGCCTTTTCGGGCTCTGCCTTTTTAACAGTTTCACTTACAGGAACAGCTTTTTTCTCCTCAGCTGCCTCTTCTACTACGGCAGGAGCCTCTTCTTCCCTGATTCCTGCTGAAATGACCCACGGCCTTGCGCCGATGCCGAGCACTCCGTTTGAACCCTGCTCAACAACTGTATAATCCAGCATGTCTGAGGTCACGCCCAGTTCAACACACGCCTTGGTGATGCAGTCGGCGAGGGTCTTTGCTGAAAAATTATATTTACTCATTCTTTTTTACCTTTTTTTTCATTATACTGCTGGACCATACGTGCACGGTCTGCAATTGTGTCAGTCTTGTAATACTCGTTTGATTTCCTTACAAGTTCGTTTGACTTTTCAACAGCGGCATTTCTCTTTGCCTCAAGCTTGCTCATTCTCTTCTGCATCTTCCTGTAGTTTTCTTCTGCAGCCTTTTCATTTACAGGAGGAAGACCCTTCTTTGCACGCTTTTTGTTTGTCTTTTCAAGATTTACCTTAATAAGCTCGTTTACATCAAGCTTGTCCATCTGCTTATTGATGTAAAGCTGCTGTACGGCTGAAACAACAGCCTGTGCAATCCAGTAAACACCGATACCTGAAGCAAATGAGAAGCAGAATACAACTGACATGATGGGCATCATGTAGTTCATTGAGTTCATCATCATCTTGGACTGGTCGTTCTGGTTGCCCTGAGAAGCCGCATCAGTCTGTTTCTGCATGAGCTTTGAAGCTGCAAACTGTGAAAGTCCTGCAAGAAGCGGAATGATCCATGCCTTAGGATTTGCAAGTCCGTAAGAAGACGGGGTGGCTGCAAGGTCGATACCGAGGAAGTTATTCATCCTCTGGATGGTCACAAGGTTCTCAGTGATGGCTGCTGATGCGGACTGGAACTTGTTAATGAAAAGATCCCACTGTACTGAAGAGAGTTTATTGAGGAAGTTTACTGCTTCCCTTGTCGTGGTAACTTCATTTCCTGAAATCCTTGCCATAGAAAGTACCTTGACAAGGTCGTTTTCCACGATAAATTCATTGATTTTTGAAAGAGCGGCTTCACCGCCGATGGCGTTTACGATATTTTCAAAATATACCCTGACACTTGCCACGTAATCCGGGATATTGATGATTACTTTGTAAAGACCAAAAATTATGGGGAACTGAATGAGGAGAGGAAGACATCCGGCAGTCATGCTCGTGCCGTACTTTTCGTAAACGGCCTTTATCTCTGCCTGCTGCATCATCATCGCCTGCTGATCATTTTCCCTGCCTTTGTACTTAGCCTGGATCGCTGCGATCTCCGGCTGTACAACCTGCTGTAACTTCTGACTCTTTGACTGCTTTAAAGTGAGCGGATAAAGAATCAGCTTGGTTACGATTGTAAAAATAATGATACATAATCCGATGTTCGGAAGTCCTATTGCGGAAACTCCCTTAAAAATAAGATCCATTACAAAGCCGAAAAGCTCTGCTATCCATACTATCGGATTCCAGCTGAATGCTAATATCAAGTTGAACCTCCTTTAAGTTTAAGGAACCGGGTCATAACCGCCTTTGGCAAACGGATTGCATCTTAAGATGCGCCACGCTGCCAGCAAACTACCCTTAACCGCACCATACTTTTTAATTGCCTGGAGGGCGTACTCCGAGCATGTAGGTGTGTACTTACAATGAGAATATCTTTTAAGCTGACTTAAATATTTTCGATAGAAATTTATAGCCGCTATTTCGGCTTTCGCCAGTAAACTCATTTCAATCCCGTAAGAAAAAGAGCCTTAAGCTCTTCATATGAAGCATTTCCTGCCCCGTTCCTTGCCACAACAACGATGTCTTTGCCGGCCGTTTCTGAATCATGATTTTTTTCATAATCCCTGAATATTTCCCTCATGCGCCTTACAAACGTGTGGCGCACCACTGAATTTCCTTCCCTGTGACTTATCGTGATCCCGATCCTGTCGGAATCAGTACCGTTTTCTTTTTGATACACTGAAATACAGCCGCGTGTCCTGCCCTTTCCGGCTTTCCTCACGGCTATAAAATCACTGTTTTTTTTAATAGAAGGAAAATTTTTCAATTAAACTGTGAGCTTAGCTCTTCCCTTAGCTCTTCTGGCTGCAAGAACCTTTCTTCCACCAGCAGTGCTCATTCTGGCTCTGAATCCATGAACCTTAGATCTCTGTCTCTTCTTGGGCTGTAATGTCATCTTCATGATCAGGTCACCTCCATTCCTAATTTAGTACCGAAAAAACATCTGTTGTATTATATAGAATAAGACTCTCATATGTCAACAACAAAATTTTGACGTTTTTCAGCCATATGCTATATGTTGTACAGTGTCAGAAAAGGTCAGCAACATGTACCATTTCAATGTAAAAAAATTTATAAATCATTCCCCTATACAGGTTATATAAGTTTGATTTATTGCCCAATTTGAGGTATAATCATAGTCGTATAAATAGCGCCTTAAGGTAAATCGTATGATTATTGAAGAAAAGTGGAATGAAATTTTAAGCTTCATGAGGGAGGAATTTGAAATTACTGAAGTTCCTTACAACACATGGCTTGCACCGTTAAAACCGCTGGCTCTCGCCGATGGAAAACTATACGTGTATGCTTCTGATAACCCCCTCGTAATAGGCATCATTACAAAGAAATACAAAGATCTCCTTGCAGTGGCAATACAGGCCCTCACAAAAATGAACGTGGAACCCGTCTTCGTTGACAGCGAAGGGGCCCCGAAGGTAACAAAGACTAAGCCTGAAGATGAAGATCCATACATAAAGGCTGCAAAAGAAGCAAAGCTCAACATGAAATATACGTTTGAACAGTTTGTTTCTGGTAAATTCAATGAGCTTGCACATGCAGCTGCTCTTGCAGTGGCTGAAAATCCGGGTGAGGATTTCAAAATCCTCTATATTTACGGAGGCGTGGGTCTCGGAAAGACACACCTCATGCAGGCAATCGCACATTATATATTAAAGAAGGATCCTACCAAAAAGATTCTTTACTGCTCATCAGAAACCTTTACAAATGATTACATAGAATCAATTAAAAAAGGCGACAAGGCATCTACAAGCAACTTCAGGAACAAGTACCGTCATGAGCCTGACGTGCTGATGATAGATGACATTCAGTTCATAGCAGATAAGGAAGGCACACAGGAAGAATTCTTTCATACATTCAATGAACTTTATTCCAATAATAAGCAGATAGTAATTACTTCCGACAAGCCTCCTAAAGACATAAATAATCTTGAGGACAGAATAAGAAGCCGTTTTGAGGGAGGAATGGTTGCAGATATCAGGGTTCCTGATTATGAGACAAGAATGGCCATCCTCAGAAAAAAGGAAGAGGCGGAAGGAGTTGAGCTTCCTGAGGAAGTAATAAAGTTCATTGCCACAAACATAAAGTCAAACATAAGAATTCTTGAAGGTGCACTCCGTAAACTTCTTTTAAGAAGAAAACTTACGAATGAAGAAATTACAGTGGAGATGGCTGAGGAATGTCTTAAGGACATGATAAGGGGTAATGACGGACCGGAACCCGTTTCCGCACAGAAGATAATAAATGTGGTATGTGATCACTTCAACATTCCTGAAAAAGAATTCCTTTCACAGAGAAAGATAAAGGAAATCGCATTCCCAAGACAGATAGCAATGTACCTCTGCTGTGAAAACCTTGAGGTCTCACAGAAGGCAATAGGAAAGATACTGGGCGGAAGGGATCATTCGACAATCATACACGGAAGGGACAAGATAATTGCAGAAATGCGTACAGATCCCCAGCTCCGCAACACGATAGAGACACTCAATAAAAAGCTTAAGTAAACATCCTGATTAACCGTGTTAAATATGTTGATTTGAAAGAGGAGCTGTAAACATACTTATCAACACTAAATAATGCCTTAAAATAAGGTTATTAACCACTTATCAACAAATTCACCGTACTACTGATACTACTACTGAAAGGATATATAATTAATTATGAAAATAACACTCAAAAAACTCGATCTTTTTGCAGCCATAAACACAGCCGGAAGGGCAGTTTCAGTAAAGACCACAATGCCCATCCTTCAGTGCCTTCTTATAAATGCAGATGACAATGGAGTATCCATCACTGCAAATGACATGGAGCTTGCAATAGAGACAAAAATTTCAGCTGAAAAGTGTTCAGTTCTTGAAAACGGAACCATAGCTGTAGAGGCAAAGCTTTTTTCAGACATCATCAGAAAGATATCTTTTGAGGATGCAGCTGACGTAACGATTACTTCAGACGGAACCCTGGTAGAGATAACTTCAGAAAGCTCACTTTTCAGGATTCAGGAAAAAGATCCTGAGCAGTTCCCTGAGCTTCCGCAGATGCGTGAAGGCCACCGTCTTACAGTGAGCCAGTTTACATTAAAGGAAGTAATCAAGAACACCATCTTCTCAATTGCCGCAAATGATTCAAACAAGATGATGACAGGTGAACTCTTTGAGGTAAGGGGAAATAACCTCCGTGTTATCGCACTTGACGGTCACAGAATAGCAATCGTAAATACTGAGCTCCGTGAGGAATACGAAAGCGTAAATGCAATCATTCCCGGAAAGACCTTAAGTGACATATCAAAGATAATAGAAGGTTCTGCCGACAGGGATGTGGAGATCTGTTTCGACGACAATTATGTAAGTTTCAGCTTCGATGATACTATAATGGTATCACGTCTCATAGACGGAGATTTCTTCAAGATCGACAGCATGCTTTCAAATGATTATCTCACAAAGATTACTGTTAATAAGAGGGAACTCTTAAATTCAGTAGAGCGTTCATCAATACTTATAAGTGAAAGCGACAAAAAGCCGCTTATCTTTAAGCTTGAGGATGATTCACTCAACTTAAGGGTTAATTCCCCGACAGGATACCTTGATGACGTATTAAGGGTTGAAAAAGGCGGAAAAGACATAATGATAGCCTTTAACCCGAAATTCCTTCTTGATGCCCTCCGTGCCATAGATGATGAAAAGGTAGATCTTTACATGACCACTTCAAAGGCACCATGTTTCATAAGGGATGAAAATAAGAAATATATCTATCTCATACTGCCGGTGAACTTTAATCCTTCCGCATACTGATGTACATAGAAAGACTGGAGCTTAAGAATTTCCGTAATTATGAAAGCTTAAGCATTACCTTTGATAAAGGGATAAATATTTTATACGGTAAAAATGCCCAGGGAAAAACAAACATCCTTGAGGCTGTTTTTGCGGGATGTACTTCCAGGTCGCACAAAAGTGCAAAAGACAGGGAGCTGATTAAGTTCGGCGAAGAAGAGGCTCATGTAAAGGTAAATCTGATAAAAAATGAGATACCTTACAGAATAGACCTTCATATTAAAAAGAACAGGGCCAAGGGAATTGCGGTAAAAGGTGTACCGCTCCGTAAGATATCCGACCTGTTCGGCACGGCAAACGTGGTATTTTTTTCACCGGAGGATCTTTCATTAATAAAAGATGGTCCGGCTGAAAGAAGAAGGTTCATAGATACTGAACTGTGTCAGCTTGACAGGATATATACCCACGATCTTATTTCCTATAATAAGGTGGTGGAACAGAAAAATAAGCTTCTTAAAGACATGAGTGAAGAAGCGCAGGGCGCTCCTTCATCTGAGAGTGCGCTTTCCATGGAAGTTTATAATGAACAGCTTTTAAAATATGGCTGTTCAATAATGGAAAGGCGGGCTAAATTCATAAAGGAACTTAACGGTTTCATAAAAGATATTCATATGAACATTACCGGAGGTTCCGAAGTTTTAAAACTTAATTATGAGAAAAATGTAAGCGAAAGTGATTTTGCAAGCATGCTCGCGATGAACATGGACCGCGAGATAAAAAATGGATGCTCACTTACAGGTCCTCACAGGGATGACCTGGGTTTTAAGGTCAATAACGTTGATCTCAGAAAATTCGGTTCCCAGGGTCAGCAGAAAACGGCATCCTTAAGCCTGAAAATGGCAGAGATATCACTTGTTGAAAGTGTCATCGGCGAGAAGCCGGTGCTTCTTCTGGATGATGTTCTCTCTGAACTTGACAGGAACCGTCAGGATCAGCTTCTCGATTCAATTAAGGACATACAGACACTTCTGACATGTACCGGTATTGATGACCTGATTGAGAGGCGTTTCCGGATGGATAAAGTTTTTTATATAGAAAATGGAGTAGTGATTAATGGAAAAGTATGATGCCTCGCAGATACAGATCCTCGAGGGACTTGAAGCTGTAAGAAAAAGACCCGGAATGTATATCGGTTCCACAGCGGCAGCCGGACTTCATCACATGGTATACGAAATTGTAGATAACGGTGTTGATGAGGCACTGGCAGGTTTCTGTAATGAAATCTCAGTTTCACTTAATGCTGACGGATCATGTACCGTGACTGATAACGGACGTGGTATTCCCGTAGATATTCAGAAAAAAGCCGGAAAATCCGCACTTGAAGTTGTTTATACGATCCTTCATGCGGGAGGAAAATTCGGTAATGGCGGATACAAGGTTTCAGGCGGACTTCACGGTGTGGGTGCGTCTGTAGTTAATGCGCTTTCAGAATGGCTTGAGGTAACAGTAAAGAGGGACGGACATGTTTACATGCAGCGTTATGAGCGCGGTAAGGTAATGTATCCTGTAAAGCAGGTGGGTGACTGTCCTGAAACCGAGCACGGAACTTTTGTTACGTTCAAACCGGACCCGGAAATTTTTGAGACAGTAGATTTTGATTATAAGGTAGTAAAGACAAGGCTTCGCGAAACCGCCTTCCTTACCAGGGGACTCAAGATTCATCTTACAGATGACCGTGAGGACAAGCATGACAAGACCTTCCATTACGAAGGCGGAATTAAGGAATTTGTTTCATATTTAAACCAGGCGAATGTTCCGCTTTATCCTGAAGTAATCTACTGTGAGGGAGAAAGACTTGGAATCTATGTTGAAGTTTCAATGCAGCATACTGATGCGTATACCGAAAACATATATTCATTCGTAAATAACATTAATACTCCTGAAGGAGGAACACACCTTACAGGCTTCAGAAATGCACTTACAAAGACATTCAATGATTATGCACGTTCGCATAAGCTTTTAAAGGATAATGAGGACAACCTTTCCGGTGAGGATATAAGGGAAGGCCTTACGGCTATCATTTCCGTAAAGATAGCTGATCCGCAGTTTGAGGGACAGACAAAGATGAAGCTTGGAACAAGTGAGGCTGCCCCTGCGGTAAGCCAGGTGCTTTCCGAGCAGCTTACATATTTCCTTGAGCAGAATCCTTCCGTGGCAAAGATCATGTGCGAAAAGTCAATTCTTGCGCAGCGAGCACGTGCGGCCGCAAGAAAGGCACGTGAGCTTACAAGAAGAAAGTCAGGACTTGAAGGTGCCGGTCTTCCCGGAAAGCTTGCAGACTGTACAGAAAAAGATCCCGAAAAGTGCGAGATCTTCATCGTAGAGGGTGACTCTGCACTGGGTCCCGCAAAAAACTGCCGTAACCCGAAATATCAGGCGGTAATGCCCCTCCGTGGTAAGGTTCTTAACGTAGAGAAGGCAAGGATAGACCATATCTACCAGAATAAGGAAATCCAGGGAATGATAACCGCGTTCGGTACGGGAATCCATGATGACTTTGATATTTCAAAGCTCCGTTACAATAAGATAATAATCATGACTGATGCCGATGTCGACGGCGCACATATCGCGACGCTGATGCTTACATTCCTTTACAGGTTCATGCCGGAGCTCATAAAGCAGGGACATGTATTTCTGGCGCAGCCGCCGCTCTTTTATATAAGAAAGAATAAAAAGCTGTATTACGCATATAATGACGAGGAGCGCGACCGGCTTTTAGAGCAGGTGGGTAAAGACGCGGACGTACAGCGTTTCAAAGGTCTTGGTGAAATGGAGGACCAGGAGCTTTCTGAGACAACAATGGATCCTGAGACGAGAACACTTCTCCGTGTAAATATGAGCGATGATGCAAAGTCAGACCTTGACCTTACATTCACTACACTCATGGGAGACCAGGTAGAACCAAGAAGAGTGTTCATCGAGGAAAACGCAAAGTACGTAACGAATCTTGATGTATAAAAACTGACTGTTTCACGTGAAACATTTGGAGGATATAAATGTACGATAAAATAACGGAAGTCGATCTTAAAAGCACAATGGAGAGCTCATACATTGACTATGCAATGAGCGTTATCGTTTCCCGTGCACTTCCTGATGTAAAAGACGGACTGAAACCCGTTCAGAGACGAATCCTTTACGCATGTCTAAAGATGGGTGCCACAAACGACAAGAAGACGAAGAAATGTGCCACCATAGTAGGTGAGGCCATGGGTCATTACCACCCCCATGGAGATTCTTCCATTTATGGTGCACTTGTTTACATGGGCCAGCCCTGGTCGATGAGATATGTACTCATCGATAAGCAGGGTAACTTCGGTTCAGAAGACGGCGACGCCCCGGCTGCTTACCGTTACACGGAAGGTAAGTTAAGTAAGCTTGCAATGGACATGCTGGAGGACATCAATAAGGACACAGTTGATTTCGTACCCAACTTCTCAAATGAACCGGGTTACGATGAGCCCACAGTCCTTCCTTCAAAGTTCCCGAACCTTCTTGTAAACGGTACGACGGGTATCGCGGTAGGAATGGCTGCCAATATTCCGCCGCACAACCTCCGTGAGGTCATCGGCGCAGCCACATTAATGATTGAAAACAGGATAAATGAGGACCGTGACACTTCAATTGAGGAGATAATGAAGGTCATAAAGGGGCCTGACTTCCCAACCGGAGCGGAGATTCTCGGAACCCGCGGCATTGAGGAGGCATACAGGACAGGACGCGGAAAAATCAGGATGCGTGCCGTATGCGAGATTGAGACGCTTCCTAACGGAAAGGGCGTCATCAAGGTTAAGGAGCTTCCGTACCTCGTATACCGTTCAAAGGTAATCGAGAACATTGCTGACCTTGTAAAGGAAAAGAAGATTGACGGCATCACCGCCGTTTATGATACCGTTGGTAAGGACTCTGACTCAAAGATAAAGATTGAACTCCGTAAGGACGTAAATCCGCAGGTAGTCCTCAACCAGCTCTATAAGCACACGCAGCTTCAGGATACTTTCGGTGCAATCATGCTCTGTATCGTAAACGGGGAGCCGAAGGTGCTCAACTTAAAGCAGATGCTTGATGAGTACTTAAAGCACCAGGAAAGCATCTTCACAAGAAGGACGAAGTTCAACTTAAAGAAGGCTAAGGACCGTGCCCACATTCTGGAAGGATATTTAAAGGCACTTGACTATATCGATGAGATCGTAAAGATAATCAGGAATTCAGATGATACTGAATCGGCGAAAGCCAACCTTATAGAACGCTTCGGATTTTCAGACATTCAGGCCCAGTCCATCGTTGACATGAGGCTTAAGGCCCTTACAGGACTCGAAAGAAAGAAGATTGAGGACGAGTACGGCGATCTTTTAAAGAAGATTGCATATTACGAGGAGATACTGGGAGACGAGAAGAAGCTTCTCGGACTTATCAGGGACGAGATAAACGACATTGCAGTCCGTTTCGGCGATGACAGGCGTACCCATATCTGCTTTGATCCGGAGGAAATTGACATGGAGGACCTTGTTTCAGATGACAAGGTTATCATTACACGTTCAAAGCTTGGGTATGTAAAGAGGATGGCTGTTGACACCTTCCAGGCACAGGGTCGTGGAGGAAAGGGAATCAAGGGAGCGCAGATCATTGAAAATGACTGCGTTGAGGAAGTATTCCTTACCACAAACCATGAGTTCATCATGTTCTTTACAAACAAGGGACGTGTTTTCCGTCTCAAGGCGTACGAAATACCTGAGGCTTCAAGGACTTCAAGGGGTACGGCAATAGTGAACCTCCTCCAGCTTCCGAACGAGGAGACAATTACCGCGGTCATCCCCATCAGGGAGTATCACGAGGGTAATTACATCATAATGGCCACAAAGTCCGGAATGATCAAGAAGACTGACATCATGGAATATGAAAATGTCAGAAGGAACGGACTTAACGCCATCACCCTTAAGCAGGGCGATGAGCTTATCGAGGTAAAGTTCACTGACGGTAATGAAGAGATCATGATGATAAGCCGTAACGGACAGGCCATCAGGTTCCATGAGTCAAAGGTCAGGGAGACCGGACGTACTTCAATGGGCGTTACCGGAATGAGGTTCAAGAATACCGTCAACGCTTCGGATGACGAGGACGTGCTCGAATCAGCTGCCGAGGAAATCATTAACGACACAATTGAAAAGGCCGGTGATGAGGTTATCGGAATGCAGGTAACAAGCCAGGGCAGCGAGCTTCTCACCATTTCAGAGAGGGGCTTTGGAAAGCGTACTCCTGTTACGGAATTCCCCGTACAGGGCCGTGGCGGAAAGGGAATTATCTGTTATAAGATTGCCGATAAGACCGGACCCCTTGTTTCTGCCAAGCTTGTTTCAGATGAGATGGATGTCATCATCATCACTGACCGCGGACAGACCATAAGAATTCCCGTGGACCAGATTTCTGTTATCGGACGTTCGACCTCAGGCGTAAGGGTCATGAGGGTTGATCCTGATGAAAGGATAGTTGCCGTTGCAAAGATCCGTTCCGAGGAAGGTGCCGAGGAGGAAACATCTGAGGAGCCGGAAGAGGGATTTGAGGAGAATACTGAAAATTCCGGCGAGGGCACAGAGGAATAACACATAAGAATAATGAATGGAAGTGCCATAAGGAAATGCTTTACAGAAGCGCCTTTGGTGCTTCTTTTTGAGAAAACTGATGAAAAAAGTAATAGCAGTATTTAAAAAGGAAATAATGCTTTCAGTCTCCATTCTGGCAGCGGTGATATCCTTCTTTATCACTCCGCCCTCCGGGGAGCTCCTTAAAAGCATTGACTGGAAGACACTGGCAACCCTGTTCATGCTTCTTTCAGTACTGGACGGGTTTAAAAACGAGAACCTTTTCAGGCCGGTATTAAAGCTTTCAGGAAAGATAAAATCACAGGCGGGATTAAGCTTTTTTCTTATTTTCGGAGTCTTCTTTTCATCGATGTTTGTTACGAATGATGTTTCGCTCATCATTTTCGTGCCACTCACAATCATTTTGTTCAGGGCGGAAAATAAGGAACAGTACATACTTCCGGTAATCTCGATGGAAAATATCGCGGCAGTGAGAGGTTCTCTTCTTACACCTTTTGGAAGTCCGCAGAACCTGTTCCTTTATTCAAAAAGCGGAATGAGCACGGGCAGCTTCATGCTCATGATGCTTCCGCTGTGGATAATGAGCATAGTGCTTCTCAGCTCATTCATTCTGTTTTTATACAGGAGGAACATTAAGGAAAAGGCAGATACTTCCGGTTACGTGGGGGCGGAATGGCTTCCGGAAAACAGGACAAAAAGAATCGTTTATGCAGTTTTGTTTGTAATAATAATTGCGTCAATAGTGACAAGAACCACATTGTGGCCGTACATAACCTTATTTGTGGCCATTGTTCTCTTTATCTTTGACCGTGACGTATATAAAAGGGTTGACTATGTTCTTCTGCTTACGTTCCTCTGTTTCTTTGCATTTTCCTCTTCCGTGGCGGCAAATCCGAAGATTTCAGGATTCCTTGAGTCATCAGTAAGGGGACATGAATATATCTGGAGTATTCTTTTGAGTCAGGTTATTTCAAATGTTCCGGCATCCATCGTGCTGTGGCCGTTTACCGATAACCTGAGGGCGCTTATTTACGGACTTGATACAGCAGGTCTTGTGACGGTGATAGGTTCACTGGCCTCTGTCATAAACATGAGAATTTATAACAGGGAATATCCCGGCAAGGCAGCTGAATTTATGAAATACTTTGAGATCATATCGCTGATCTTCTTTATAATCGTGGTGGTACCACAATACTTTATGTCCAGGTGATTGATATGTTTGAAGAAATTTATAAAGCTTATGGATTAAACGGAAAGGTGCTGAGCGCAAAACCTTTTGGAAACGGTCACATCAATGACACGGTCCTTCTCAGGCTGACTGAGGAAGCCGCAGAAAAGTACGGCGGGGATGATCTTACGGTACTTCAGAAGATCAATAAGTACGTATTCAAAAAGCCCTGGGAACTGATGGATAATGCGATGCGGATTACCGAACATCTTCGTAAAAAGATAGCCGAAAACGGCGGAGATGTTTCACGTGAAACTTTGACATTCATCCCTGCTTTAAGCGGTGAAAGCTTTACAATAGATCCTGACGGAGAATACTGGAGGATTGTAAAGTACATTGGCGGAGCCACCTGCTACGATGAAGTGTCAGGTGAAAAGATCTTTAAGGAGGCCGCAAGGGGATTCGGCAGGTTCCAGAGATATCTTTCGGACTTCCCTGCTGACTCACTTTACGAGACAATCCCGAACTTCCACAACACCCGTTCAAGGTTCAATAACCTTATAAACGCCACCACATGCGAGGCTGCAGCAAGGGACGAGGGCGGAGCGTGCCGAGCTGAACGTGCCGCAAGGGAGATAGCTTTCTATAAGGAGCGCGAACACTATGCGGACTTTGAGGCGGAGGAATATAAAAAGGGCAGCCTTAAGCTCCGTGTCACGCATAACGATACTAAGCTAAACAATGTAATGATTGACGATGCTACCGGTAAGGCACTCTGTGTTCTTGATCTTGACACCGTGATGCCGGGATTCGCCATCAATGATTTTGGTGACGCGATAAGATTTGGCGCCAGCACCGCGGCGGAAGACGAGACCGACCTTTCAAAGGTTGAACTTTCAATATCAATGTACAAGGCATTTGAGGAAGGCTTTTTAGAGGAGATCGGCGACAGCCTGTCAGAAAGCGAGCTTAAGCTCATGCCTGCAGGAGCAAGGAACATAATCTTCGAACAGGGAATGAGGTTTTTAACGGATTATCTCATGGGCGACGTTTACTTCAAGGTGGATTATCCTGAGCACAACCTTGTGCGCGCCCGTACGCACATAAAACTTTTAGAGGAAGTTGAAAACAAGTGGGACATGCTCAGTTAAGTTGGATGGAAACAAAGTGGACTTTATATTAAATAAAAAAACAGTCATAATAAACAGACAGAACGAAAGGGTAATGACAATGATTAAATTTGGAACAGGCGGCTGGAGGGCCGAAATAGGAAAAGACTTTCAGAAGGAAAACATAACACTCATAGCACAGGCACTTGCCGAGCGAATCATTGAACTTAACGAAAATGACCTTCCGGTCGTGATCGGCTACGACAGGCGTTTCCTTTCGGACGTTGCCGCAAGGTGGCTTGCAGAGGTACTGGCAGGAAACGGTATCAAAGTGCGCGTGATGCACCGTTCTGCCCCCACGCCGCTTGTCATGCACACGGTCATGAAAAAGGGGCTTCATTACGGTCTTGAGGTCACTGCCTCGCACAACCCGTCCATTTATAACGGAATCAAGGTCATCGTTGACGAGGGCCGTGACGCGCCGGTTGAGGTTACAGAGAACATCGAGTACCGCTGCAAGCGAATCGGGAACATAAAGTCCATGGAGTTTAAACAGGCTCTCGCCGATGGGCTCATCGAGTTCATCGAGAATCCTTTCAACGACTTCCTTGACGACATTCTCTCGATACTTGATAAGGACGCAATCCGCGAAAGGGGCCCGAGGATCCTGTTCGACTCCATGCACGGATCCTCAAGCTACCCGTTCAACGTGCTGTTCTACACGACGCGCTGCACGCCCGACCAGATAAACGCAAATAAGGATGCGTATTTTGGCGGAATGATGCCCGCACCCACGAAGGATACCCTTAAGCTCCTTGCGGACCAGGTGCGCGACGGCGGCTATGACTTCGGATTCGGAGTTGACGGCGACGGGGACCGTCTGGGAGTCATCGACTCAGACGGCGAGTACATTTCAGCAAACGACATCCTCGTCCTCCTGTATTATTACCTTCATGAGTACAAGGGCTGGAAGGGACCCGTTGTAAGAAACCTTGCAACCACGCACCTCCTTGACCGCGTGGCACACGCGCTTGGCGAGGAGTGCTACGAGGTTCCCGTAGGATTCAAGCACATTTCCGCGGCAATCGACAGGTATGACGCTGTGCTTGGCGGGGAGTCATCGGGAGGACTCACGGTTCGTGGCCACATCCATGGAAAGGACTCCATCTATGCGGCAGCCCTCTTTACCGAGATGTACTGCAAGATAGGCAAGAAGCCCGGAGACCTCATAAGGGAGCTCCGTGATAAATACGGGGATTCATTCTTTGTCGAGTGCAACATGCCGATAACACCGGAGCAGAAGGAGCACATCGCAAAGATCATATCCGACTCAAAGGAAAAGGATGCACTTACAATGGTTCCGGAGTTCTCACAGAAGCCGTCGCGCGTCAACTGCATCGACGGAATAAAGGTTTACTTCCCTGATGACTCCTTCGTGATATGCCGTCCCTCGGGAACGGAGCCCTTACTCCGTATCTTTGCGGAAGGCCGTGTACAGGGACAGGCTGAGGAATACATTGAAAGCTGGAAGAGATTTATCTGATTTTTTCTTATCCGACATAAGGGATTAGAAACAGAAGAAGTGTTTTCGCAAAATAAAGAGGAACGCCCATGAGTGAGCGTTCCTCAATTTTTTGATTATCTATTATTACCAGTCTGAATCCCAGTCGGATCCGCCTGAATCCCAGCTGTCATTACTGTCCCAGCTGCTGTCACTGTCCCCGCCTTCCATGTTTTCAGCGAACCGGTCCCCGAATTCACTTTTGGCATTATCCATGCTGAATTCTGATATACGTACATTGCTGTCATACCAGTCGGAGTTTTCAAAGTCCATTCCGGTAAAGTTTTCCGGCATGGTGTCCACATATGAAACATTTGCGGGTTCATCCGAACTTACCCATGTGTCGTAATATGTGTCGTAAAAATACCAGTCGCTTCCCTGTCTGTAATAAAGGTCATCAAGCGTTGAGGTATAGTAGGCACCGTCATGGATGCTCTGCATGCCTCCATGGTAGAACGGAATTGCAAATATCAGTACGGCTGCAAGGCCCAGAACGGCAGGTATCAGAACTTTTTTCTTACCTTCCTGCGTAATGCCTTCTATGACTGCCGCTGCCAGGAATCCAAAGGCTATCTTTGCATACCAGGGAGAACCTATGAAGAAAAAGATAAACGCGCCTATAAGGACTACCCGGAAAATATTCATAAGGGATTCTTTTAAAGGTGGTTTCTGCCTGTATTGTCCTGCCTTTCTTGCCTTATTTAAGTTTTTCTGGTTAAGGATTTCCTCCTTTAACTTAAGGTATAGTTCATTTACTGCGTAATCCTCGTCCTTACCCCGATAGCGTATCGCACGTTCTCCCGAGGCCTTATTTTTATATACTACAAAGTCATCCCCGTCCTTATAGATACCGAAAGCCTTCGGATCCTTATAATCTATGCCTATAAAGAACCTGGTGGTCTCGTAAGGCGGCAGGTTCATTGCCTTATACCAGCTTTCGAGTTCAGCTATGGTAGTGGGCCTCTGTTTTTTAGTCGTGAACCTTGCGTATGATGCGTTTGGGGCACCACAGTTCGGGCAGGTTTCGTCCGCGTCGCTTATTATGTTTCCACAGTAATCACATTTTACTTCAGCCATTTTGTTTTCTCTTCTGGTTTATGATCTCGTCTCTTAATCTTAAGTACAGCTCGTTTACGGCGTATTCTTCGTCCGTCCCCTTATATCGGATTACACGCTGTCCGTCTGCAAGGTTTTTGTAAACAACATAATCGGAACCGGATTTACAGATGCCGTAAGCCTTTGGCGCCTTATAATCCACGCCGATAAAGAACCTTGTGTTCTCAAAAGGCGGCAGTCCCTTTTTTTCATACCAGCTTCTAAATTCCTCGATGGTACGGGGCCTTTCCTTATCGGTGGTAAACCTTGAAAAGGAAAGATTTGGTGCACCGCAGTTCGGGCACTTTTCCTCGTTATCATTTATCATTGCTGTGCAGTATCTGCATTTTACTTTAGCCATTTTATTTTTCCTGTGTCCAGATGAGCATGTCGGATTCCCCGCGGTTAGCGAAGGTGTAGTAAGCTATAATTTTTACTCTTAAGAGAGTATACCCATTATCTTTAATTCTGTAAAGAATGTCATGGTCTTGTTTTCTTCTTAAACCGTCCGGTAAAGGCAGTTCGCCTTAAGTTACGTATCATAAACGACATTGCAGTTTTCATCGGGTTCTGACCATGCGGCATTTTTAAGATTTTCCTCTGAATCTGCAAATTTCCAGGAGATTTCAAGGTATCCCTTACCAAGGGTCTCATGTTCTGCGGTAAGTTCAGAATACGGGAACGTTTAAGCGTTCCCGTATAATAATTCAGTATATTGATAAAAGCTTAAGGCTCCGGATCAAATCAAAGCTCCCCGATCTCAATCATCTTCTTGCGGATTTTTTCAACTGTCTCATGGTCTACGGGTGTAGCCCAGTCGGGAGCAAAGAAGCCTTCGAAACCAAGAAGGTTCATGGTTGCTGAGAATGCCGGCCAGAGGTCGTTGTCAATGTAGAAGTCACGGAATGAAATGATGTTGTCAAGATATCTGGCGGCATTTGCATAGTCACCGCCGTCAAGGGCCTCGATCATGGCCTTTGTGTTCTTGGGAGTAGCGGGGAGCATTCCGTCAAGGATGTTTCCAATTCCCCACTTGTAGGCGATGTCAAATGCGTCCATTCCTGAATAGAATGTAGTGAAATCAGCAAAATCGGGGTTAAGACGGATGTGTCTTAACATGTAAAGGTCAGCTGACTTGATGCCGATGAAATTTTTGCATTCCTTTTTAAGTTCGAAGACCATGCTGTAGGTGATCTTCTGCTGTGTAACGCCGGGAAGGTCATAAAGTACGATGCCGTGCTTTGTTGAGTTTGCAAGAGCCTTAAAGTACTTCATGATCTGGTCACGGGAATCGATCTCATAGTAGGGTGTCGTAAATACGAATGCCGTAAGGCCCAGATGTTCCATTGAAGCCATTCTTTCCTTGGCGCGGTTGATGGAGTTGTCCATGCATCCCACATAAACCGGAACCCTGCCTGCAGCAGCCTTTACTGCCGTTTCAGCAACTTCCACGCACACCTCGTTCCGGAGGAATGCCTGAATCCCCATGGAACCCATGGAAAGAAGGCCTACTGCCCCGCATTCGATCATCTTTTCGATTTCTTTTTCATAGGAAGCTGCGATAAGGTTTCCGTTTTCATCAGTCGGAGTTCCCAATGCCGGTACAAATCCTGTTTTCATGCTAAATACCTCTTTATTAAAAAATTATTCAAATCTTTCGTCATCGTCAAACAAATACAAAACTCAGATTATTAAGATAGCGGGTGTTTTACCTACTGTCAATCAACTCGTGGGATGTCTGACTATACAGTTATTATTAACGGGGGGCGCTGTATGGTTGGTTTAATTATGTTTCTATCCTGTTTTTTCAGCATTTTACTGGTGGATGAGGATTTACGTGCTGATTATGATGCAGTGAAAGCTACCGATTCACTTTATGCAGCTTTTTTGGTTATCCTGCAATGACATAGTGCTCTTTCAATTCATTAAGCATATTATGTTTTATCGCGCCTTCGTTCTGTAATCTGCCGACAACAACACCTGGAGCAACACACATAGTTTCTGCAAATGCAATCACCATTTCGCTTGAAAAAGCCTTATGTTCTATAAATTTTCCAAAAGCGTCAGCTGGAATCAACTGATCCCGGGACCAGACATCTGCGTCTGCTTCATCAAGTTCCGTTGTTCCATCTGCATTTCCAATATGCCCAAGAATAATATGCCCAAGCTCATGAAAAAGGCAAAACCAAAAACGGTCTGCATCGCTTCCTCGAGCTGTTAATCCAAGAACAATTTTATTTCCATCCATGAATGTTGCACCGTGAAGGAACGAACCTTTGAGATGAGGCAAGAAAACGAGCGCAATACCACATTCAGATAACAGGGCCTTCAATCTGGGGCAAAACTGTTCAGGCGACATAAGAGTCATGCTTCGAATTTCATCGAGCTTGTTAATAAGTCCTTTAACATTAATCGGCTCAGTATCTATTCCACGAGCAATAACTTTAGCTCTCTGCGCCCATGCCATGAGCGCCAAATCACTTTTTTTTGTAATAGCTAATCTACGGCATGCAATTCTTGTAATTTGATTATTGCCGAGCAAGGAAAGCTCGACAACCTCAAAATACTTTCTAAGATGCAAGACCTTTTCTTTGCTGTTTCGTGTTGCAGGAATCCAGTCGTACTTTGCCATTTCACCATAAGGAAAATGCCTTGCAATTTCCTCATCCTGTTCCATTGCATTCTCAGCTTCAACTTTGACCAGCTTTTCCCTGTAAATTGCTTCGAGATTGCTCCAGAATTCTGCAGGTATGCCAAGAACCATTTCCAATCTTACTGCGCAATCAGGGGTAAGCTGGACATCACCATTAATGAGTCTGCTGATATGCTTCTCAGACATATCCATTCTGGCAGCAAATTCTTTCTGGCTCATTCCTCTGTCATTCAGCTGCTCTTTAATTGTGGCTCCGGGTGGCGTTGCAATATAACTTCTGCTTCTAGCCATAGTTAACCCTCCTTTGCTCTCCTTTAATGATAATCAACGATTTCCAAAATATGAGCTATCTGAATTTCGTCTCCATGCTTTTCAAATACTAATCTATACGGATGGACAAGGTCTACGGCATACTGACCTTTTCTGTTTTGAGTTAATGTATGACAACGTCCAATGTGGAACTGTACCATCATTTCCACCGTGTCCGCTGCCGATATTTCTCCAATACGCATATCAATCTTTTCTGCCATTTGTGTGCCGTATTTTTTCTCAGCGACCTTAATGTCCGTACACACTTTTTCGAGTTTACTGCTCTTGTACGTAATTTTCAATCAGCCACTCTCCTGCAGAAGATTTACCTATCAGGTAAATATATACTAACACGTATCGCTTCTGAAGTCAATTTATGCAATTAACCTTATAGGTAAATTTTAAGTTAATTGCTGCATAAAAGATGCCCCGACAGCCATCGCAGTTAACAGAGCATTTCTTTCCTTATTTTGCCTCCTGTTGCGTCAATTAGGGTATGGTGTAGATGAACTTGCAAAAACCGGTATATTTTATAGAATCTAAATGAATAAATAAGAGCCGAATGAGGAAAATCGGGAACAGCCGCAAGGTTTCCTGGCGAATCAATGGCAGATAACTGCTTCGAAGCCGGGTATCTGCATATAATTGTGCAGAAATATGCGATATTCTCCGGGATGTGAGTCCGACAACTGTGGAATCGGTGCTCGGCAGGATGGTGAAAACAAACTCTATTGTCAAACTGGGAAATGCCAGAGCCACAAAGTATGTCAATGCCAAATATATAAAGGGATAAATTGCGCTGAACTGATATACAGGAGGAACATCGTCAGATGGCATATAAAGGAAAGAATATTACCTATGTCCGGGTGAGCGCGGCGGAAAAGAATGGGGCAAGATTCTTTGTCTTCAATCTGACTTATTCTTCTGTTTTTCCTTAAGAAGTGATTTAACGACAACATAATAAGCGACACCGCTGAGAGCAAAGCAGAGTCCGTTGGTTATCATTGCGGGAATGACTCCCATTGCATCCACCATGGGGATGGCAAGAACACCCGAAAGGGCAATGCCCGCAAGGTAAAGGGACAAACGCCATGCGGTAAACTGTCCCACAATCTCATAATCAAGAATGGGAACGATTGCAACGGGGGAAATATATTCAAAAATGGTTTTAAGGAAGAATGCAGCAACATACATGCAAAGGAAAAACTTTACATTTCCGCCGATAAAGGCAAGCGGCATAACGACAAGCATCAGAAAACCGGCTATCAGCAGAATAAGCGTGTCCTTATGCCATTTGGCTGCCTTCTGATAGAAGATGCCCACTGCAAAGATAACGATGTTTCCTATGGTTACCATGTATGTAGCCGTCACGGTGTCAATGAATCCAAGGTGATATCCTATGGTAGTAAACAGGTTGAAGGTTCCGGTGGAGAATCCGCGAAGAAGGTTTGGAAGCGCAAGCAGCTGGAACGGTTTATAGTTCAGAAGGTTGATCTTTTTTCCGGATGATGCCGTCATTGCGGCATTCACACTTACTTCGCGGTAATCAAGCGTCATTCTGCTGACAATAATCACCATCAGTGCAGCGGGGATTATGAAATAGCCGATAACGGATATGAAATCCCTGCCCTTTACCACTGCGGATATAAGCATAGACGAGGTCAGTGTCGCAACACCGGTAACAACTGTTCCGACAGCCATGATGCTTCCGTATTCATTCATGTTAATGATAAGATAAGGAAGCTTGTATTCAAGTATTCCAATAAAGCCTATGGCGATGTACGTGAGTACGCCACCTATCATCATGAGGGTATAAACAGCCCCTGCCCCCATGCCGGGGAAAAAGCATACAATGATCATTGTAAGAGCCATGGGAAGCAGCAGAAGATGGTAGCGGCCATAGAGCTGTATCAGGTCCGTCCTCTTTTCGAGCGGACCTGATACAAGGATCATTGCAGCGCATTCAGCCACCTGCATTACGGCCACATATATGGAAACGCGGTGGTCACTGACACCGGCCTCGAGCAGAAATGTCTGTGTCAGACCGCCGGCGAAAAACAGCATTGCAATGCTGTAGAGAGCACCACGTATATAGTAGATTTTAAGGTTCTTCCTGATCATTTTTACGATTTCTTTCCAAAATAATAAAAGGCAGGTCTTAAAGCAGGCCTGCCATTCATTATACATCAGATAAATTCTGCCTTTACATAATTAATTCTTACATTTCCCGCAGAGCAGGGGGCGCAGAGTGCAAGACGGTACTGTGCATATCCATTCTTTCCGTTAAGGAATTCACTTATGTTCGTGGTTCTTCCCGCCTCAGTCTCCGCCCATTCAGTAAGGATAAGAGCCTCCTCAGTAGCGGCGGTTTTTATATAAAGCCTGACATAACCTTTTCCAAGAAGCTCGCCTTCATAGCTTACGGTCATCTTTTCCGTGCCTACCGGAACCGGAAGAGGTTCGCTGTCATAATATTCGGCAGGACCGCGGTCCATGATGTTGCCGGGATGAACCGTCGCCAGTCCGTGAGGGCCTGCGGAAGGAAGCTCCGTACGGCGGTCTTCCTTTAATCCGTCCGGTCCGCCCCAGAGAATCCAGGAATTACAGGTGTGGTTTCCGGTATCCTTATGGTTTGCGATGATCAGGTCCGTATATCCGTCGCCGTTGAAATCTCCCGCGATGCAGCCGGAACCGGAATGGTTGTAGATGGGATAACGGTCACGGTAGTTGAAATGGCCGCGGTCATTCGGGAACACCCAGCTTAAAAGGTCACGTTCGCGGCCGTTATTATAACAGGTGGCATAGATGTCCAGCCATCCGTTTCCGTTAAAGTCTCCCACCGTGACAGCATTTGCGCAGTGCGTGGGAAGAAGCGTCTTCCGGCTCTCCTTGAATCCGTCCGGTCCGCCCCAGTAAATGGAAACATAGCTTTCATAGTAACTCTTCTTTGCCTGAATATAATGGTGGCTCAGGATCAGGTCAAGATAGCCGTTTTTGTTGAGGTCTGCCATCGTGCAGTTGATGGCACCGGGAGCATTGAACTTTAGGAAGCGGTCACTTTTGAATCCGTCCGGTCCTCCGAGGTAGATGAGGATGTAAGGCATCTGGATGCAGCTGACAAAAAGGTCGAGCCATCCGTTTCCGGTAAGGTCCGCCGTTCCGAGCCACCTTATCTCTCCGTGCGTCCAGGCAAGCTCCTTTTCGCCCTCCGGCCATACCATGTCCTCACTGAAAACGTTTCCTATGGTGGGCCTGTAGTTTCCGTCATCCGGTCCCATTACCACTGCATAGGAGTTTTCCATGGAGTATCCGTCGGGCCCTCCCCGGAAGATCCGGATTTCACGGTTGCATAATCCGCCTGCGGCGATGTCGAGATATCCGCGTTTCTGGAAATCCCCGATGGCCATGCCGTGTGCCCTGACCGTGGGAAGAATGGTGCGGCGGTCATTGGAAAGGCCGTTTTCATCCTGATAGTAGATAAAGCTTCCGGGATCGGTTGCCGGTGCGTTTTCCGAGCAGTTTGTGAGCACGACATCGGTACGGCCGTCATCGTTCAGGTCCACAAAGTGCATGTCCACGGCGGCGCTTCCCTGAAGGCCGATATATCTTTCCGGATCATATCCGTCGGGCTCTCCGACATATACCCTTGCCGTCTCGTCACCGTTTACACGGCCGGACTCATGGTCGATCACGGCAATCTCCGTCTCCTTCCCGTTATACTTTCCGGGAACGAGACGTGCGGGCTCATGGGCGTCAAAGGAAAGGACCGTTTCCGCCTTTTTGTTTTCAAAGCTTATGATATAGGAAGGTTTTGTATGAAGGATGCTGTCCCCGCGGCAGGCAACCGCCAGGACATTTCCTGATTTCAGGGAGGCAAAGCTTCCGGTAATAGCGCCTCTTATATTAAATGAGATTTTCTTTCTCTTATCCCAGTTCTTATAAAGGACACAGGCAGACTCATTATCAAGTCCGTCAGCTGTCAGAATGACAAGGTCGTCATTATCTGCCGAGGTAAATGGGCCGTTAAGTGCAAACACGGAATTACCAGTGGAAACCGTGAATTCTTTTACAGCCTTTCTTTCTTTTGTGAAGCTGTAAAAATCAGCGTGCTTTCCACCCGCGTAAACAAGAACTTTCCCGTCCTGTTTTAAAACGGCGCACCTCCAACCGAATGAATGGGCGCGTCTCGTGGCGGTGGTTCCTCTTCCGATGGCTGGTTCTGGATCGGCCTTGGCAAATTTTGTCATGCGGCCTTTGTTGAGTCCGTCGGGTCCGCCCCATAAAATGCATGCGGAACCATCGGTGCATTTCAGGTAAAGGTCATCGTATCCGTCACCGTCAAGATCGGCGGCAGCTCCTGAAGAAGCGGAAATATCGATATCCTGAAAGACGATCATGTCAAAGCCGCGTTCGTCCTGATAGAACACGCGGAGGAATCCGCCGCAGACGAAGGCAAGAGCCGGCTTTTTGCCGTCAAAACGTCCGGCGGCAACACCGATGGCATCCGGGACCGGAAGTTCCTCACGGTAATCCATGGAGAGTCCGCAGTCACTTCCGTGGTAGATGACCGCCACACCGTCCGCATGGGTTCCGTTATTCTGGCAGGCAATCACAAGGTCGTCAAATCCGTCTCCGCAGAGGTCATAAGAAACGGCATCAAAGCTTCCCTCCGAAGGAAAAGCCTTAAAGGAAAAGCCGCCGTTTCCGTCTTCGGATATGATCCTTACATCAGGGCGTTCTCCCATGCCGTGGCTGTTGCCCATGGGGATATCGGGATAACCGTTTCCGGTAACATCATAATTATAGATACGCTGAAGCACACCTTTTGCGGAAACATAAATGTTTTTGCCTCCGTTTCCGAAGGTGCCTTTTCTGAAATCCTCAAAGGATCTTTTTTCATATGAGATGCTCATAGTGACTCCTTAAGTTCTTTTTGGACAATATACCACCTTTTCAATCAAAAAACACTTGCAGTTTGAGACATAGATTTGATTCCGTTGTCATTTATGCCAACTTGAAAAAACAAATAAAGTGCTTTATTATAAATATTGACGATTATGGTACAGAAATGTACCGGAAAGCGTAAATAAAAAAAGGAGAAAGAAAATGAGAAAACTTATCAGCTTATTACTTGCAGCTCTTATGGTAGTTTCACTTGCAGCATGTGCCTCAGAGCCGGCAGCAACAGAAGCACCCGCAACAGAAGCAGCAACCGAAGCTGCTGCAGCACAGGCAGCAACGACAGCAGCTGCAACGACAGCAGCTGCAGCAACAGAAGCAGCTCCTGCAGAAGTACCGGTAGCAAAGTTCCAGTGGACACAGGCAAACGGTATCGATACTCTGTTTGAGTCACCGCACAGAGACCAGCAGCACGTTGGTGTATTTGCACTCTGGGAGCCCCTTAATATCCCCGTAGGCGACGGAACATACATCCCGAAGCTTGCTACGGATTATGAGGTTTCAGCTGACGGTCTTACATACACATACACATTAAGAGAAGGCGTTCAGTGGTCAGACGGTGAGCCTTTCACAGCTGATGACGTTCTCTTCTCAATGTGGGCTGCTATCGCAGATCCCGTTTCAAACTTCGGAGCAAAGCTTACTGATGTTGAAGGTTATGACGATGTCAAGTCTAACGGCGCAAAGGAGCTTTCAGGCGTAACTGCTGACGGCAACAAGATAATCTTCAAGCTTACAAGCCCCAACAGTTGCTTCGCTCTTAATGTTTCAGGAATTTACATTCTTCCGAAGCACCTTCTCGGAGATGTTGCTCCCGAAGAGCTTGAGACTTATGAGGATTACTGGAAGAAGCCCGTTGGTTTAGGCTGCTGGAAGATCGATGAGGTATCATTCCCCGACTACTTCACAATGGTTCCCAACGAGACATACTACGGCGGACAGTCAAAGATCCAGAAGGCTCTTTTCACATCATACCAGACAGGCGGCGGCGATGCTCTTGTAGCAGGACTTATCGCAGGAGATGTTGACTTCGCATACGGCAACAACGTAAATGATATTGAGGCAGCAAAGAACATCTGCGCTCAGAATGCAGAAATGGCAGCTCCCGTTATCACATCCACATACTACCGTTTCTTCCTCTTCAACTGCGGAGAGCGTGCAGACGGAAATGTACATGAGGATATCAAGAAGAACGATGTTCGTAAGGCTATCTCAATGCTTATCGACAGAGAAGCTGCAGCATCATGCTACAACGGACAGTCAGTAGCTCTTACAACACTTGTTAATCCAAATTCAGCAATGTACAACAGTGCTATCCCCGCATTCCAGCGTGATGTAGAGGGTGCAAAGGCCCTTCTTGATGCTGCAGGATTCGACTACAGCCAGGAGCTTAACATTGCTTACTACTACAACGACCAGAACACCATCGACATCATGGATATGATCGTTCAGAACCTCGCAGATGCAGGCGTTAAGGCAGAAGCTCATCTTCTTACAGGAGATCTCGGCGTACAGCTTTACACAGACTGCAACTTCGATATGGTTTACTGCGGCGGATCAAACCTTGACCCCATCCAGTACTATCATGAGATCACTTCAGAGTCCTACTACACAATGCTTCACGCAGTAGAGGAAAGAGGAGCCATCTTTGATGACCTCTGGGCAGCTTACAAGACAGCTACCAACGATGCAGATGCAAAGGCAGCAGCTGATGCTCTTCAGGTTGCAGGTCAGGAGAACGTTTACGAGTTCGGTATCTATTCACTTAACAACGTAGTTGTTTACAACCAGAATAAGCTTGCAATTCCGGATAAGTTCTTCAACGGAATCGGACAGTACGGTGACTGGGATCTTGTAAACTGGGAAATCAAGTAATCATTTAAAAGGTTAATCAGCAGTGTCACGCTGCAGCATTGGCTGCGGCGTGACTTTTTTCAAAGTTAAGGAGCATTGCATATGTTAAAGTATATAGCAAGAAAAATAGTTGCAATGATACCGAAGATAATCGTCATTTCGCTCATAATTTTCTTTGCACTTCAGGCCCTTCCGGGCGATCCGATCTCAAGATCGGTCTCACCGGACACATGGGCGAAAATGACACCGGAGCAGCTTGAGGCACTGAGAGAGAGCCTGGGACTGAATAAGCCTCTTGTCGTTCAGTATTTCAGCTGGGCCGGAAAACTTTTAAAAGGTGATTTCGGATATTCACTGTCCAAGGGCACAAACATTCGTGAAATGCTTGCAGGCAGACTTCCTTATACAATCGAGCTCGCAATATGGGGCGTCCTTTTCGCAAATCTTTTCGGAATGTTTTTTGGATTTATTGCGGCGATCAGAAAAAACAGGCCGGTTGACTACGGTCTTACAACTTTAAGTATTCTGGGAATTTCCGTGCCGGATTTCTTTTTCGGAATAGTATTCATTCTGTTCTTTGCACTTACTCTTAAAGTGCTTCCCACAGGAGGAAGAATGAGCGCAGGCGAGACAGGCGCTTTTTCAAGAGTGAAATACCTTGTGCTTCCGGTACTTACCTTAAGTATCTCTCTTCTTGCGACCATGACACGCTATACGAGAGGTTCAATGCTTGACGTGCTCAACAAGGATTATATAAAGACGGCACGAAGCAAGGGCCTGGGAGAGTTCAAGGTAAATGTGAAGCATGCTTTCAGAAATGCGCTTACTCCCATAATGGTACTTCTCTGCTTCCGTCTTCCCATGCTTGTTTCAGGTACGGTCGTTGTTGAATCAGTTTACAACTATCCCGGAATGGGAAGCATGATCCTTGATGCCATTTCATCGGGAGATATGCCGGTGGTCATGATAACCACGATGATAGTGGCTATAGTAACCCTTGTGGCCAGCAACCTTGTTGATATTTTTACCGCACTGCTGGATCCCAGAGTGCGTCTTGATTAAGGAGGGAGCTTATGAGTGATATAAAAAACGGAAAAAAAGAAGCGAAGGCGCTTGAAAGGGCCGGAAAAAGCTCGCTTCAGAAGCGAAATCTTCAGAAGTTCCTCTCAAACCGCATGGCAGTCATAGGGGCGACCATTCTCTTCATTATGATAATGGCTGCGATTTTTGCACCGCTTCTTACACCGTATGATCCGTCCTATATCAATATGTCGGAGAAAGGACTTCCTCCCGGACCGGAGCATCTTCTCGGAACAGACAGGACCGGACGTGATATTTTTGCCCGTATACTTTACGGCGGAAGACTTTCAATACTTATCGGAGTCGTATCGGCACTGGGTGCCACGCTTCTCGGGACCATACTCGGATGTATTGCAGGCTATTACGGCGGAACAGTCGACAAGATACTTGTTGCATTCGGAGAACTTTTCTCAGTATTCCCGCAGTATCTTCTCATACTGCTTTTCGTGGGTCTTGCCGGTCAGAGCACCGCAAACCTGTTTATCATATTCATAGCAACAGGATGGACGGGAATGATGCGTATCGTGCGAAGCCGTATCCTTTCATTAAAGCAGGAGCCCTACATTGAATCCTGCCGTGCAAACGGAATAAAGGGCTTTTCGGTAATGTTCCACCATATGCTCCCCAACTGCCTGGGGCCTGTTATCGTTAATGCGACACTGGCGGTAGCCGGATACATTCTTGCGGAAGCAGGCTTAAGCTACCTCGGAATGGGCGTTCCTTCAACAGCAGTTACCTGGGGCAACATCATAAACGGAGCAAAGCGTCTTGACATAATCCAGACAATGCCAGCATTATGGCTTGCACCCGGATTATCGATCGCACTCTTTGTTTTAAGTATCAATTTCTTCGGTGACGGCCTTCGTGACGTGCTCGATCCGACTTCGATTTAAGGAGGTCTTTGATGGAACAGGATATCGTATTAAGCGTTAATGACCTCAAAACACGTTTTAAAGTAGGAAAGAAGATCGTAAACGCCGTAAACGGAGTTACGTTTGACCTTAAGCGCGGAAAGACTCTCTGCATAGTAGGTGAGTCAGGCTGCGGAAAATCAGTATCCGCACATTCCGTTCTGCAGCTTCTTCCTCCTGCCGGATATATTGCAGGCGGCTACGCCGATTATTACAGAAACAAGGGTGAAGAGCCGATAAGGCTTACTGACATGAAGAGAAACGGAAGAGAGATCAGGCAGATCCGCGGCAAGGATATTGCCATGATCTTCCAGGATCCCATGTCCACACTTAATCCGGTATATACTGTAGGAAGCCAGATCGAGGAAAATCTTCTCAATCATGAACATCTTACAAAAGCGGAAGCAAAGAAGCGTATAATCGACCTGCTCGGAAGTCTGGGGATTCCGGAACCCGAGAAGCGTTATGACCAGTATCCGCATGAGTTTTCCGGCGGAATGAAGCAGCGTGTCATGATAGCGATCGCCATGATATGCAACCCCAATATACTTATTGCCGATGAGCCCACGACAGCGCTTGACGTTACGATCCAGGCACAGATCCTTGAGCTTATGCTTAAGATGCAGGCGGAATACGGGACATCGATCATCTTCATTACCCATAATATGGGGATCGTTGCGGAGATCGCTGATGAAGTGGCTGTTATGTATATGGGAAGAATAGTTGAGTTCGGAACACTGGAGCAGATATTCACAAACCCGCAGCATCCGTATACAAAGGCACTTATGAGATCCGTACCGGTTCTGGGAATGAACAGAAACACAAAGCTTCAGTCGATCGAGGGATCGACGCCCGATGCCAGCACCGTGTTTACAGGCTGTGAATTTGCAGAGCGCTGTGAATTTGCAAGACCCGAATGCTTTAAACGCTTCCCGAAGGACACGCTGCTCGACGGTGATCACAGGGTACGCTGCCTGTTATATGAAGAGGAGGAAAGCCATGTCTGATTATCTGCTTAAGGTCGATCATGTATCGAAGGAATATGAAGGTACCGCGAGATTATTCCAGAAGGCTTCCCCCACAGTAAGAGCCGTATCGGATGTTTCGTTCGAGATCAGAAAAGGTGAGACATTCGGAGTGGTGGGAGAGTCAGGCTGCGGAAAGAGCACTCTCGGAAAATGCATTGTAAGACTGCATCCTATCACAAAGGGAGATATATGGTACAATGATAACGGCACACCGAAGGACATAACAAAGCTCAGCAGTGAAGAGAGCTTCCGTATGCGACGTAAGGTGCAGATGGTCTTCCAGGATCCGTATGCGTCACTGAACCCGTCGCATAATATTCTTGAGGCTTTTGATGAACCCATGAGGGTCCACGGACTGGGTTCAAAGGAGGAAAGAAGAGAGATCATCGCTGAAAAGCTCCGGGAGGTCAACCTTCAGCCTGATTATATGTACCGTTTCCCGGGCGAGTTCTCCGGCGGACAGAGACAGAGGATCTGTGTGGCGAAGGCTCTGGCGCTTCAGCCTGAACTTATTGTATGCGACGAGCCCGTATCGGCGTTAGACGTTTCGATACAGGCACAGCTTCTCAATCTTATGAGAGAGCTTCAGGCGGAGTACGGTCTTACATATATGTTCATAGCTCATGACCTGAGTGTCGTTCAGTATATGAGTGACAGGATTGCCGTCATGTATCTCGGAAAAGTAGTGGAGATCCTGGACGGGGAAACCATTCATACGGAATGCAGACATCCTTATACAGAGGCGCTTCTGTCTGCAGTGCCGATCCCTGTATACGGAAAACGTACAGACCGCATCGTGCTTCAGGGCGATGTTCCGTCACCCATCAATCCGCCTTCGGGATGCAAATTCCATCCGCGCTGCTCAAAGTGTATGGGCATATGCAAAGAGGTCGAACCGGAGCTTAAGGAGATCGGTCCCAACCATCAGGTTGCATGCCATCTCTATGACTGAAGAAAGGATTTAAAATGTCAGGAAAATTAATAGACGCGGCAGCTGTCCGCGAAGCGCTTTCATCACCGGTCCCGTCTGTAAACCCTGTTTTCTGTGAAAACGGAGACATAGACTGGGAAAAAACAAAGGGGCTTATAGATTTTTTCATCGAAACGGGATCAAAGACGCTCCTCATGACATACGGGGACAGTCTTCTTTCCATTCTTGATGATGAGGAAATATATAAGTTCAATAAACTGATGGTGGACACCGCTGCCGGCCGTGCAATGACTATCGCATGCGGCGGTTGGTGGGATCTTAAGCGTCACAAGGCACTGGCGGAAGCCATGAAGGAGGCGGGAGCGGACCTTTATATTCCGTATTTCCCGGACTGGGCGCAGAGTGCGGATGCAGATCTTCTTACGGGCTGCTTTAAGGAGATCGGAAAGATCATTCCCGTAATGCTTCTTACCGCAATGGGAGGAAGGGGGATACCTTATCCCGTTTTTGATGTGCTTACACAGGATGACGGCATTTTTGCAGTAAAAAATGACACGCCGATGCCGTATTCAAAGGAGCTCGGATACAGAATAAGGGATAAGTTCGCTTATCTTTCAGGCGGAACAGCGTCATTCTTCCTTGAGGAGTATCCTTACGGAGCAGACGGATACCTTTCCGTTTATGCAAGATGCTTCCCGGAAGTTTCGGACCTTTTCTGGAAGACCTTTAATGAAAAGGGTATTAAGGAAAGCGTGTCTGTAATAGAAAAATATGAGCTTCCTATCAGACAGTTCTGGGATAAGGCGCATTTTGCAGCAGTCACGCATGCGATGCAGGAGATCGCGGGAGTGGGTTCAAGATACCGCCGTGCACCGTATTCGTCACTCACGGATGCGCAGACGGAGGAACTTCGCGCGCTGCTTAAGAATATCGGAGTTATTTAAACTGCGGCGCTTTTGTCTTGCAATCTCCGGATTCACGAGATACGATAGTAATATGTGTAATAAACAGGAAGATCTGTAATTAATAAAACAGAAAGAGGTAATGTTATGAAACTTGAAAAGGGATTTGTGCCGGCACTTGGAACACCGCTTGATGAAAACGGATATTTCATTGAGGACAGCTTCAGAAAGCAGGTTGAGGATCAGATCAATGCAGGTGCATGTGCGCTTTTATGCATGGGTTCCATGGGACAGCAGCCATATATCCGCCAGGGAGAATGTCCGAAAATAGCTAAAGCGTGTGTAGAGCAGGCAGCCGGAAGAATTCCTGTATTTGTCGGGGCAATGGACTGCTCAATCGAGAGAGCAAAAGAACGAATTGCTGCCATGGAGGATCTTGCAGTCGATGCCTTTGTGCTCACAACACCTTATTATTATTCGAGTTCAAGAGATCAGGTGATCAATTTCTATAAAGGTGTTGCGGCTTCAACTAAGCATAACATTCTTCTTTACGATCTTGCCGTAGTAACACAGACAAAGATCACATATGACATGGTACTTCAGATGATAAAGGAGATTCCGAATCTTATCGGTATCAAGTCAGCTGACCTTCAGATGTTCAGAAAGCTTAAGCTCAATCCTGAAGTTCCGGAAGATTTCATCATGGTTTATTCAGGACTTGACACATTTGACATCGCATATAAGTGGGGAATCACAAACTGCCTTGACGGAATGCTTTCATGCACACCGAAGAACACAGGTGATCTGTTCAATGCTATGGCAGACGGTGACTACGTAAAGGCTGCAGAGTGCCTTTCAAATATCGTTTACTTAAGAGATGAGTTTGTGAAGAACGATCTCTGGCCTTCATTCACAGAGAGCATGAACGAGCTCGGATATGCAGGAATCTGGGGACCCGACTACTGCTCAGCACTTAAGCCCGGATGCGCTGATAACATTGCAGCTGCAATGAAGAAGATAGGAGAACTGTAAACATAATGAAACTGCTGAATTTTAAAAATATCTATGACAATCCGCTCCCTCAGTTAAAAAGCAGACAGTCATACTTCCCCAATCTCTGTGAAACAGATGACGGAAAGCTCCTGTGCTGTTTCACCATAGGAGAAGCAATGGAGGCTGTGGACTGCTGTCAGTATATTTCTGAAAGTTCGGATAACGGGGAGACCTGGTCAGAGCCGAGACTGATTTTCTCTCCCGGTGATATTCCGGAAAATGATGCCTGTAAGCTTACCAATATCAGCGGAGGCCGCATCATGGCCTTCGGCTACAGATTCATACGTGAGGATCCCGCAAAGCCTCAGGGAAATCCGGAAACGGGCGGGCTTCTCCCCGATGAAGTTTTTTATTCCGTTTCAGAAGACGGAGGAAAGACATTCGGTGAAAAAATACATGTTCCTGAACACTGGAACGGTCACACTGAAGCTTCAGGTGAACTGAAGAGACTTAAAAACGGCGCCCTTGCCGCACCCATAACAGGTTTTCCTCAGTGGGACGGAACATGGGCAGGCCGCAACTGCGGAAGACTCCTTGTAACGGAGGACGAAGGAAAGACCTGGAATGACGATACCGTATGCATGGAGTTCCCGGGTGATAACGTTACATGTTACGAGCAGAGGATATGTGTCCTTGAATCCGGCACGATCGTAAACATCGGATGGAACGAGGATGTTAAGGAAGGAAAGCGTCTTCCCAATCATATCACTTACTCGGATGATAACGGAAAGACCTTCAGCGCTCCGATCGATACCGGAATCATGGGACAGGCATCCTCCGTGTGCGCCCTGGGCGGTGAAAAGTTCATTGCCATAGTTTCAAGAAGGCGTGATACGGATGAGCCCGGGGTTTACGGATATGTCGTTGATTTTTCTGAAAAGACTTTCAATGTAACTGACGAGGCAAAGCTCTGGGGACCGGAGATCATGACAAGAGCCGGAGGAATGGCGGAGATATTCGCGTTCCTTAAGTTCGGTCAGCCGTCTCTGTTTGTAACGAAGGCAGGAAGGAAATTCCTTCTTTTCTGGTATGCAAAGGAAGGACAGTATTCGATCGGATTCGGTGAGGTTGAGATTTGATTATTAATAAGGAGCTGTCGCTTTGCGGCAGCTCCTTTGAGTGGAGACTGATGTTATGAAAATTGGCTATATAAAACATGAGAATGAGAAAAAGCTTGCCGCATTTTACGGCGAGGACTGGGTGGAGCTTTCAGGAGCCCTGCCGCTTTCGGGCGAAGAGACCGTAAAGACTCTCGAAGAATTTATTAAACTCTACAGTGAGCGTGTCCCTGAGGTAAATGATAAGCTTAAAGCCCTTTATGAGAGCGGAAAATTAACGGAGCTCTCACATCCCGTAAAGGACGCTTTGTTCCTTCCTCCCATCCCGGAGGTTCCGAAGCTTTTTACCGGAAGAGGAAACAGCGCCTGCTTCACAAGAGTCACCAAAGGAGCGGTATGCCGTCAGCCTGTGCTTGAACAGCGCTATAATTTCAACCTGACGGGACATAATTTCCATGAGGCAAGATATGCGGACTTTGTATCCAGCGGATGGAACTATGAAATGATAGCTGTATTCGCAAAACCCTGCCACGGTGTGACAGTCGAAGAGGCTGAGGAGTATATTTTCGGATATACAAATATGCTTGAGCATGCTCTTGGATATAAGAACTATCCTTTCAGGGAAGGCAACGTATGGGCATCTCCCGACAGTGAGAAGGTATTTGCGGACTGGGCATATGAGGGCTGCTATAACGGTAATAACCACGGTCATACCCCCATTGGTCCGTGGATAGTGACTAAGGATGAGGTGGGAGATCCTCACGAACAGACCATGCTGGAGCGTGAGAGCGGAAGGCTTGTTTCATTTGGTTTTGCGAGCGCATGTGTCTTCACGATCAATGAGATCATAGCGTATATGAGCTCTTTCATGACATTCTATCCCGGTGACATGGTAAATACGGCATCTATCACATATGACGGCTACCAGAGTATGGATCCGCTTCCGGAGAAGGCTTACATTGAGGCGAAGGTCGAAAAGATCGGCACTCTGAGAAACTGGATAGATGACAGAACAGACAGAAAATATGAGACTATCGTGACCGGACCGGGTTCAACGATGCTTATAGACCTTAATTCAGAAGAGGCTTTTGCTGACCGCGGTGACCCTGTAAGAAAATACCCCAGACTTCTTCCTGTTCCGAAGCAGACGATCGCAGCGGGAACGGAGCTTAAGCTTCCCTACTGGAGAAAGAACCTGAAGATGTATCCGCAGCTTTACTTTGTAATGGATTCTGATGCTCTCATGGATTCAGATAACGGAGCAGAAGGAACTGTAAAGGGTGTCGGCATCGGTCTTGGATTCACGGATGACGGAATACTGATGGCATCAAAAAAGCCATCGGCGAGAGACGCACACATGTGCTACTGGTACTCGCTTTACAGCGATGACTCACAGGTGCTTTCAGATGAGATCAGGAAGGTGCCGGATGCAAGAGACATAAAGTTAACTATCTCTTCAGAAACTCTGGGAACCCACGTGTTTGACCAGAAGAACCTGCTGTTCACACCGGAAGAGGCAGTTAAGGAAGGCGGAAGGTGCGCTTCATTTGCAAAGGGTGATATCGTTTCACTGGGTGCAGCAGGAAAACCCGTTTCTGTTCCCTGCGATAAAAAGTTCAGAGAGGGCGAAGTGATAACAGTAAGCGCCGAAGGCTTTAAGCCGCTTAAGATCACTGTGACCGATGAAAGGGATCCTGAGCGTGTAATGCCCGGATGGAGCCCGAGACCGTTCTTCCTTGAGCCGGAATACAATGAGTTCAGATGACAGAATAAACAGAAGAAATTTTCTTGAATATGACCTCTCGATAGGAGGGTGTGATCTCAGATCCTACGAATATATTTACGCAGCGGAGTCAATGGGAAGCTGGGAGGCTGACAGGCACAGTCATTCACATTTTGAATTTCATGTGATCATAAGCGGAACATGCTCCTTTGAAGCGGAAGAGGAAAAATTCACATTAAAAGCCGGGGACCTCGTTATGATACGCCCCGGCTGTTATCATGCATCCGGAAATACAAGCGAAGATTTTCTGAAGCTGGGGGGAGGGTTCAGCTATAACGGGGATCCGTTTCTGGAGCTTGGAAGCGGAGGCGTTATATTTTCGGAAGCATCGGCGGGAACGCTTGCGCTGTGCAGGCTTTTTCAGACAGAATGCGGGCCGGATAAAAGTTTCAGCAAAGAAATGATGATCGCCATGGGGAGAGCCGTTACGATCAGCGTATGGAGAGACCTGTTCAGCAGCGTACGTAAAGAACCCGATCTGGAAGACACACTGGATTTTGAAAACCGGACATGTATTATTGACAGATTCTTCCAGAAAAACTATGCGAAACAGATAAGCGAGGATGATCTTGCGGAGCTCCTTCACATTTCAAGACGGCAGCTTGTGAGAGTTTTAAAGGAAAGTTACGGAAAAAGCTTCCGCGAGAGACTTCTGGAGACAAGGATGGAGCATGCGTCCTGGCTTTTAAAAACCACCGGTGAGAAAACAAACGAGATCGCAGGACATGTAGGATACGCATCAGAAGCTGCTTTTTACCGTGCGTTCAAGTCCTATTACGGTATGACACCTTCGGAATACAGAAAATAGGAGATCATTGATTATGTCTTTCAGCATGCCCGCAAGAAACCTTCTGGAATTTGATATGACGATCGGGGAGTACATCCTTGATGTCTGGTACTATATATTCAATGTCGACATGGGTTCATGGAATACCATAAGACACAGCAACTCTGATTATGAGATCCATGTGATCATAAGCGGAAGCTGTTCCTTTGAGACGGAGGAAAAAAAATATACTCTTTCGGAGGGGGACATTCTTATAATACGCCCCGGTCACTATCATGCATCCGGCGCCACAAGCGATGATTTTTTAAGATTCACGGTAAATTTCAATCTTGACAAAGACCCGTTTGCCGGGCAGGAAAGGACGGGTGTTGTATTTTCGGAGGCTTCGGAGGAAACACTTCTTTTCTGCAGGCTTTTTCAGAAGGAATGTGAAAGGATCGGACTTTTCAAGAAGGAAATGGTCCTTTCATTGCTTAAGACTGCGATCATAAGTTCATGGAGGGATATTTTCGGAAGTATCAATGAGGCTCACGATCTGGAGGATCCGCTTCTTCTTGAAAACAGGATAAGTGTGATCGACCGGTATTTTCAGGCAAATTATGCAAGGACGAGCGGCGAGGATGAGCTGGCGGAGATACTTCATATTTCCAGGCGGCAGCTTGTGAGAGTTCTGAAGGAAAGCTACGGAAAAAGCTTCCGTGAGCGTCTTCTGGAGGCAAGGATGGAACAGGCGTCCTGGCTTCTGAAAACTACCGGTGAAAAAGCGGGAGAAATAGCGTCTGAAGTGGGATACGGTTCAGAAGCATCCTTCTACAGGGCGTTTAAAGCGTATTTCGGACTGACGCCCGCGGAATACAGAGAAAAGCCGAAATAATCGGGAGGGTGTTCAAAATGAATTCTTTTACTTTTACAGAGAATGATCTTTCTTTTTCAGAACTGTATCGGGATTTTCTTCCAAAGAGGATCATTGACGCACATATGCATCTCTGGCTTGGTGAGACCATTCCTTCCTTCTGTCAGAAAGAAGTATATTTCAGAAATGAGTGCACGCCGCTTGATTATGAGGCGGATATGAAGGCTATGTTTCCCGGTGTGGAACAGTTTGATCTTCTGATGATGACCGTTCCCGATCCGGCAATGGCTGACCCGGAAAAAGGTCTCAGGGACAAGGCAAACCGTTATATAGCATCTCTTTCAGAAAAGAATCCGGGAAGGTATGCCATGGCGCCTTATGTTCTTCACCGGGATACCGAAGAAGAGATTGAGAATATGCTTCTTGAGACGAACGGACGCGCAATCAAGGTATACGGGTTCTCTACGGGAAGCTTAGACATTTCCAATGTCAGTATCAGAAACTTTTTGCCGGAAGCAGCATGGATTGTTGCCCAAACGAAAAAAATACCGATTATTCTGCACCTTCTGAAACCGGGCTGCCTTTCGGATGAAGAGAATTTTGCTTACATCACGGAAATGACAACAAAGTATCCGGATGCTCCCCTGGTGCTTGCTCATTGTGCCAGAAGCTTTGCTGCCTGGACAGGCATACGAAAGATCAGGGAACTTGCGGATCATGGCAATATATGGTTCGACTTGTCGGCAATCTGTGAGCCGGGTCCGATGATGGCCTGTATTATGAAAAATGCCGCAAAAAGAACCATGTGGGGAAGTGATTATCCGAACTGTATGTATCGCGGAAGGGCAGTTTCTGTCGGGAAATGGCAGAACTGGCTGACAACGCTGGAAGATCCGGGGAGGGTGTATCTCGGGCAGGAGTCCCTGATGGCTTTTTATCAGGCAGCACTGCTTCTCAATCTGGATGCCGGACAGATAGAAGATATCTTTTGTCATAATGCGGAGCAGTTGTATTTCGGTATAACAGAAAAGTGAAAAAACAGGAAAAAAACAAAAAGCAGGAGCTTGAGAGCAGCGCTCTCAAACTCCTGTATTTTCTGAGAGAGGATTGCGGATCTTATCGATATCGCAGATCCCTTCTCTGACGGCCCGGATATAATCTGCTTTACTGTTTAACGGGATGTCGGTACTCATGCATCCGAGGTATTCGGCCCTGCCGGCCTTATGATTGTCACTGCCGCAGGTTTTGAGGAGATGATACGTATCGGCGTAAGCCGCGGCTATATTGCTTTCAAAGTCAGGCCTTGAGGCATTCAGGATTTCCGCGCCGTCCGTGTTCCACGGATACAGGCGGATCCACTCGATATAAGAGTCCTGCCGGTAAGGGTGCGCCTGGGTCACAAGGCCGCCGGTTTCGGGGTTTCCGAGGGGAAGTGACGGGTCATCACGGAAATATGCATATCCGAGTGCCATTATCTTCCCTTCGCCGATGTTTGTAAGCTTGCAGCTTTCGGTCATGGGAGTCGCCGCATCCTCAAACATGCGGCGCGGTGCAGACCATGTATTGCCGTTGTCACGGCTTTCACTTATGTACTGGTGTCAGTTTATGGCCTCCATAGCCTGCCCCATGTGAAAACAGCATAAAAGTGTTCCGTCGTCCGTCTCACAGAGGTTCGGGAAGTAACACGGTCTGCTTTCAAGCTGGGGAAGCGGGTTCTCGTATACATTTTTAAAATTAAGCAGTTTCATGACGGGACTCCTTTCTTTTCCCGGTACCGGATTTTAAATGAATTCTGCAGTTACTTCCGATACACGCACATTTCCAGCCGAGCAGTATGCACAGAGCGCAAGTCTGTATGCGGCAAAGGATGTACCTGCGGGAAGTTTGATCTCCCTGCCGTTTTCTACGGGTTCTGACCATGCGGCATTTTCAAGACCTTCCTCCGAGTCTGCAAATTTCCATGAAATTTCAAGGTATCCCTTACCGAGGGTCTCAAACTCTGCGGTCAGTTTCGCACCGCAGCATCCATCAGGAACTTCCATTACCTCACTTTCGTAAAACTCCTTAGGACCTTTGTCAAGAAGGTTTCCGGGATGAACCGTTGAAAGCCCGTGAGGTCCCACGGAAGGAAGAAGGGTGCAGTTATCCTGCTTGAGGCCGTCAGGACCGCCGTAGAATAAAACAGACTTTGTCTGATGGTTTCCGAACTCCTTATGGCTTGCTATCACAAGGTCACAGTACCCGTCACCGTTAAAGTCACCGGCAATGCATCCTGAACCGCTGTGGTTATAAAGGGGATAAGAGTTTCTGTAATCAAAGTGACCGTGGTCATTTACGAATACATAACTTAAGAGGTCCCTGCTCCTTCCGTTATTATAACATGTCGCATAAAGATCGAGCCATCCGTTTCCGTTAAAGTCGCCGGCCGTGACGGCATTTGCGCAGTGTGTGGGGAGCATTGTCTTGCAGCTTTCCTTATATCCGTCCGGCCCGCCCCAGTAGATGGTAAGGTATGTTTCATACTGTGCCGTCTTTGTTGCAATATAGTGGTGGCTGAAAATAAGGTCAGGGAAACCATTTTTATTAAGGTCAGCCACGGTACAGTTGATGGCACCGGGGATGTTGAACTTCTGGGAACGCCTGGGGGTAAAGCCGTCCGGACCTCCGAAGTACACAATCGAATAGGGAAGTGAATGGCAGGGTACGATAAGATCGAGCCATCCGTCATTATTAAGGTCGGCGGTAAAAAGCCAGCGGACTTCGCCGTAAGTCCAGGCAAGGTCCTTTTCCCCTTCCGGCCAGATGCTGTCATCGGAGAACACATTGCCAATGCTTGGCTTATAGTTTTCAGTCTGGGGTCCGAGGATAAGCCTGTCATAACGTTCCGGGTCATATCCGTCAGGACCTCCACGGTATATCCTTATCTCACGGTTGCAGATTCCGCCTGTGGCGATGTCAAGATAACCGCTGTGGCGGAAATCGCCGATTGCCGAACCATGCGAGCGCACAGTCGGAAGAATGAGACGGTTTTCAGGAGAGAATCCGTTTTCATCCTGCCAGTAAATGAAGCTGCCGGGATCCCCGACAGGATCATTTTCAGAGCAGTTCGTGATATATACGTCTGTTTTGCCGTCATCGTTAAGGTCGACCAGATGCATGTCAACGGCAGCAGAACCGGGAAGCTCTATCATATGTTCCGTTCCGTATTCCCAGTCACCGCCAAGGTAAACCTGTGTCATCTCCCGTCCCAGGAATCCTCCTGCCTCATGGTCGATACACGCAAGGTCTACATCCTTACCGTTAAACTTTCCGGAGAGGATACGTGACGGTTCAAAGGCGTCGAAGCTGTATACGACTTCAGGTTTTCCTGATTCGAAAGAAATGAACTGCTGCCCTACAGTGGCGGTCTCGCTGTTTTTTCCCTGTGCCACACAGAGCACCGGCCCGCGTTTTAGCTTAGCGAAAGTTCCGGTAAGCGCGGCGCGGGTTTTAAACTTAATAGGTTCTATATCCGTGTTTCCTCCAGCAAAGAAATATGAATCCGTATAATTGTCGACGCTTTCGCTGCATAAAATGGCAAGGTCTGATTCGCTTTGGAATTCACCGCTTACCGCATGGATGGTGTTTTTAATGTTCAGCTCCTTTTTAAGCTTTACAGAGCGGTCTTTTCCGAAGGTATAGAAACGCGCGCTCTTTCCACCTACAAACAGGCACTGCTGCCCATCCATGTCCGTAACCGCGCACCTCCACATTTTTGAATGAGATCTTCTTGTTGCAGTTGTTCCGACAGCTGCCGCAGGCTCCGGATCAGTATTTGCAAAAACGGTCATGTTTTCCAGACTTAGACCCTTGTCAGAGCCCCATAAGATCACAAGCCTTCCGTCAGCAAGGCGGAGATAAAGGTCATCATAACCGTCACCGTCAAAATCGCCGGCCACGCCTGAAACAGCCTGAAGGTCCATTTTTTCAAACAGGATCATGTTGAAGCTTCCGTTCTCCTGTTTGTAGATGATAAGGTTTTTGCTGCATATGAAGCATATCTCCGGCTTTTTTCCGGAGAAACGCCCTGCGGCTACCGCCAATGCATCTGCCGCAGGCAGTTCCTCACGGCGGTCCACACTGAGTCCGTCCGGTCCTCCGTGATAGATGATTCCGCAGGTATCCGTATGGGTTCCGTTCATCTGGCAGGCAATTATAAGGTCGTCATAGCCATCATCGCAGAGACCGAATACAATCGCCTCATAGCTTCCTTCTGATGGAAGAAAGTACTCACTGAACCCGTTTTCGGTTTCTTTCATGATTCTAAGCGGCGGGCGCTCGTTCATTCCATGTGAGCTTGCCACAGGGATGTCAGGATATCCGGTATTAGTCACATCATAGTTGAAAATCCTCTGGAGAGTTCCCTTCTTTGAGCAGTAGATGTTCTGACCGCCGTTTCCAAATTTTCCTTTTGAAAAATCTTCAAAAGAAGATTTTTTATAAACCTTACTCATGTTTTTCCCCTTTTTACAATACGGGAACGCTTCAGCGCTCCCGTATAAGAATAATTGTTTCAGTATACAGCTAAAGGCCTGAGCCTTTTTAAATTAAAGCTCCCCGATTTCAATCATCTTTTCACGGATCTTCTCAAAGGTCTCGGGATCTACTGGCGTTGCCCAGTCGGGAGCAAAGAAGCCTTCGAAACCGAGAAGGTTCATTGTTGCTGAGAATGCCGGCCAGAGGTCGTTGTCAATGTAGAAGTCACGGAATGAAATGATGTTGTCAAGATATCTGGCGGCATTTGCATAGTCACCGCCGTCAAGGGCCTCGATCATGGCCTTTGTGTTCTTGGGAGTAGCGGGGAGCATTCCGTCAAGGATGTTTCCAATTCCCCACTTGTAGGCGATGTCAAATGCGTCCATTCCTGAATAGAATGTAGTGAAATCAGCAAAATCGGGGTTAAGACGGATGTGTCTTAACATGTAAAGGTCAGCTGACTTGATGCCGATGAAATTTTTGCATTCCTTTTTAAGTTCGAAGACCATGCTGTAGGTGATCTTCTGCTGTGTAACGCCGGGAAGGTCATAAAGTACGATGCCGTGCTTTGTTGAGTTTGCAAGAGCCTTAAAGTACTTCATGATCTGGTCACGGGAATCGATCTCATAGTAGGGTGTCGTAAATACGAATGCCGTAAGGCCCAGATGTTCCATTGAAGCCATTCTTTCCTTGGCGCGGTTGATGGAGTTGTCCATGCATCCCACATAAACCGGAACCCTGCCTGCAGCAGCCTTTACTGCCGTTTCAGCAACTTCCACGCACACCTCGTTCCGGAGGAATGCCTGAATCCCCATGGAACCCATGGAAAGAAGGCCTACTGCCCCGCATTCGATCATCTTTTCGATTTCTTTTTCATAGGAAGCTGCGATAAGGTTTCCGTTTTCATCAGTCGGAGTTCCCAATGCCGGTACAAATCCTGTTTTCATGTTAATTACCTCTTTAAAAATTATTCAAATCTTTCGTCATCGTCAAACAGATGACATGCAACCTGGTGTGTCGTGCCCTTAATGGTTCGGAGGGCGGGTTCCTCACACTTACAGATTTCCATGCAGTGCTCGCATCTCGGATGGAAATGACATCCTGAAGGGGGATTGATGGGTGACGGAACATCACCGGGGAGCACCATCTGGGCCATCTTTTCACCGTATTTCGGGATGGGTACCGCGGAAAGGAGGGCCTGGGTGTAAGGATGCAGGCACATGTTGTGCAGTTCCTTTGCATCGGCAGTCTCGACAATCTTTCCAAGATACATGACCGCGATCCGGTTTGACATATATTGTACCACACTTAAGTCATGTGCGATGAACAGATATGAAACCCCGAGCTCCCTCTGGAGCTTTCTCATGAGGTTAAGGATCTGTGCCTGAATGGATACGTCTAACGCCGATACGGGCTCGTCACAAACTATAAGGTCCGGTTTTAAGGCAAGGGCCTTTGCAATACAGATACGCTGTCTCTGTCCGCCTGAAAACTCATGGGGATACCGCTTCATGTATTCAGGCTGGAGGTTTACCTTACGGAGTGAATCCGCAATGATTTCCATACGTTCTTCCTTATTGCCCATGTGGTGGATACGGAGAGGCTCGTCAAAAGCCTCATATATCGTATGTACGGGGTTAAAGGATGAATACGGGTCCTGGAACACGATCTGGATTTTTTTTCTCATCTCAAAGGACTCTTTTTTGTCCAGGTTGAGGAGGTCCTTCATTTCACCGTCCACATTGTAATAAAGTTTTCCTGACGTGGGTTCGTGGAGACGCACCACGCACTTTCCGAGGGTGGTCTTTCCGCATCCGGATTCCCCCACGACACCAAAGGTCTCCCCTTTATTGATGTAAAAAGAAACGTCGTCAACGGCCTTCAGGGTCTTCTGCTCCTTATCGAAGAGTTTCTTTTTCATGTCATAGCGTTTTACGATATGCTCTGCTACAAGCAGCTTCTCTGTCTCAGCCATTTTCGTTCTCCTCGTATAAAATGCATCTTACCCTGTGTCCGTCCTCAAAGAAGGTGTCCTTCGGGAAACGTTTGAAGCACTCGGGTCTTGCCTCTTTACAGCGTTCCGCGAACTCGCAGCCTTTGAAGACGGTGGATGCGTCGGGCGTGCTTCCCTCTATGGTCTCAAGGTCCTCGTCACTGTCCATGCCGAGTACGGGAACGGAGCGGAGAAGGGCAGTGGTGTACGGGTGCTTCGGTTCCGTGAAAATCTGTTTTAAGGTACCGAACTCAACGACCCTTCCCATGTACATGACTGCAACGTCGTCGCACATCTGCGCAACGATTCCCATGTTGTGGGTGATGAGGATGATGGAGGTTCCGTGTTCCTCCTGGAGTGAACGCATGAGGCCCAGTATCTGCGCCTGGATGGTAACGTCAAGGGCGGTCGTGGGCTCATCGGCTATAAGGATCTCCGGGTTGCAGATCATCGCGATGGCAATCATCACACGCTGCTTCATTCCTCCGGAGAACTGATGCGGGTATTCATTGAAACGGATCTCCGGGTTCGGAATCCCAAGCTTTTTAAGAAGCTCGATTACCCTCACCTTTGCCTCCGTCTTCGTGAGCTTCTCATGTTTCCTGAGGTTCTCCACAATCTGGTCACCTATCGTGTAGACAGGGTTAAGGGTGGTCATGGGATCCTGGAAGATCATTGAGATGTCCTTTCCACGGATCTTTCGGATTTCCTTACTTTTGGGACCATACTTTGAAAGGTCGATGGGTTCCCCGTCCTTCGGGTAATACATGACGCTTCCGTTTTCGATGTGTCCCACCTTCGGGAGGAGCTGGAGAACGGAATGCGCAGTCACGCTTTTTCCGCAGCCGGATTCACCGACGATTCCAAGCACCTTTCCCCTTTTTAATTCAAATGTGACTCCGCTTACCGCATTGACCACGCGCTTCTGGACGCGGAAACGTGTCTGCAGGTCTTTGACCTCAAGAACATTTTCATTAAGAGTGTTTTCCACGTTGTCCTCCTTTACTGTGCGGGATCAAACACGTCCCTCAGCCCGTCTCCGAAGAAGTTGATGCTGAGTACGAACAGTGATATTGCAAGGCCGGGACTGATCCACAGAAGCGGCATGTTCTGGATGATGTCAAGTCTCTTGGCTGCATTGATGATGTTGCCCCATGTAGGGACATCGGCGGCAACGCCCATTCCGAGGAATGAAAGGCCGGCTTCCGCAAGGATGCAGCCCGCAACGGAAAGTGTCATGTCGACGATTACCGGTCCGAGGGTGTTCGGAAGCAGGTGGCGGAACATGATGGACCATCCGCTCACGCCGTTTGCAAGGCAGCTTTCCACGAAGGATTCCTGCTTAAGGGACATGATCTTTCCACGTACGATTCTCATGGTGCCCGACCAGCCGGTGGCGATGAAGATGAAGATGATGTTGCTCATGCTCTGACCGACAAGACCCACGCAGATGAGCACCAGAAGGTATCTGGGGAAGGTCATGAATATCTCGGAGATGTAAAGAAGGACCTGGTCGAGTTTTCCCCCGAAATATCCCGAAATGCATCCGAGAACGACACCTATGAGGCAGGCGCCCACGGCACTTGAAAGACCGATCCAGATGGACACCCTTCCGCCGTAAAGAAGGCGTGCCAGGATGTCACGGCCGAGACGGTCGGTACCGAGAAGGTGTTCGGAAGAAGGCGGTAGTTCCTTTATGGTTACATCGATATAGCTCGGGTCATACGGTGTAAAAAGGGGAGCGAGCACACAGGCCAGGATGATGAGCATCATCATGATGAAGCCCGCCACGGCGAGCCTGTTGTACATGAATTTTTCAAAGCGAAGTTTGGCAAGGCTGTTTGTCTTCATGATCACATACCTCCTTACTCAAGACGGATCCTGGGATCCAGCATGGCAGTTAATACGTCAACCAGTGTACTTGCCACCAGCGTCACTGCGGAAATTACAAGTGTCGTTATCATTACCACGGGCATGTCGCCTGCGGAAAGCGCGTCAAGGACCATGCTGCCCATGCCGGGATAGTTGAAGATGCTTTCAATCACGACGGTTCCGCTTACCAGTATGGGAAGACGGAACACGAGAAGCGTCATGACGGGGATGAGCGCATTACGGAAGCCGTGTTTCACGTTGATCTCGGTCTCATTGAGTCCCTTGCTTCGTGCCGTCTTGATGTAATCCTTATTGAGAACGTCAAGCATGGAACTTCGAGTGAACCTCATGAGCGTGGCTATCAGCGATATCCCGAGACAGAACACCGGAAGCACCATGTACTTTATCCTTGAGGAAAACTCAGGATGTCCCGCGGCCATTCGTCCGCCCGTCGGAAGCCATTTGAGCTTCAGTGCGAAGAACATGATGAAGGCGATTCCGAAGAAGAACTCAGGAACGGAGATTCCTATGACGCTCAGCGTCGTGAACAGGTAGTCTATGAAGCTGTTCTTATTTAAAGCGGCAATGTATCCGAACAGAAGTCCGAGGATGTTTGCCACGATCAGTCCAAAGAAGGCAAGCTCTATGGTGGAGGGAAGTCTTCCCTTCAGCATGCTTGCGATGTCGGAGCCGGATGACTGGGAATAACCTAAGTCACCACGAAGGATGCCCTTAAGCCAGGTGAAGTACTGGACGATGAGGGGTTTGTTGAGACCCAGGGCTTCCCTTAACTGTTCCATCTGGGCCTCCGTCATGTATTTATAGATTTCGGGCGAGATGGTCCTTGTGATGGGGTCTCCGGGTAAAAGCTGCAGTCCCAGGAAGATGATCAGCGAGATCACAAGAAGCTTCGGGATAAGCTGTAAGATTCTTTTTGCCAGATATTTCAGCATGATGGTATTCCTCAAAAGTTACCCCGCGGCATAAAGCCACGGGGCAACAAAGATAATGTCAGAGAAGATTACTTAAGGCTCCACTTTTCGAAGTGATAGTCTCTTACGAGGTTGTTGTCCTCAACGAAGATCTCCTGCGGGATGTCAACATGTGCCTCGTTGCATACGACAACGGTGTTGAGTCCGTATACGGGGAACATGCAGCAGTAGTCCTGTGAAACTGCCTGGATCTCGTCAGCTGCCTTCTTTGCATCAGCATCGTTGGTGGCTGCGAGGTACTTTGTCATAACTGTGTTGAAGGTATTCTGACGGAATTCTTCGTTAACGAGCTCGATATCTTCTCCGCCGCCCACGCACTCTGCGTTGTAGATGAGGACTGCGTCGGACTGTGAAGCTCCGAAGTAAAGAAGATCCCAGTTCATTGATCCGTAAAGAACCTCACCGAGGTCACCTGTTGCAAGGAACGGCTCGCAGATAACTCCAGCTTCCTTGCAGTTCTGGGTGATGAGGGTCATGGCGTCAATGGTGGTCTGGTCATCATAGTAGTAGCAGATACGGATGGGCTGTGAGAAATCGAAGTTTCCTGCAGCAAGGAGTTCCTTTGCCTTTTCTACATCATGCTTGTATAGCGGGATGTCAGTGTTGTACATTGCGCTTGATGAAGGAACGAAGGTTGTTCTTGCCTCGGCCTGGCCGTTGTAAAGTGATGCAACTGCCTCCCTGTCCATGAGGATGCTGAGTGCCTGACGAACTTCCTTACTCTGCATTCCGGGGTGCTGCTTTCCATCAGAGCATCCTGCAAAGTTGTAAACCATGGCTCTGGTGTATGTTGATGTGACGAGCTTTGCGGCAACGTCAGGATTCTGTGCAACGACGTTGTTGGCAACGGTGATGTCGTTCATGGCGTTGCCGTAAGCATAGTCAAGGTTTCCTGAGATAAGAGCGGTTACAACCGCATCATTTCCGCCTGTCTGGTAGGATGTGAAGAGAACTTTGTTGATTCCTGCCTTCTCTCCCCAGTAATCATCACGTGCCGTTGCATAGAAGTAGTCGGGGAATGAAACCTCGGAAATTACATACTGGCCTGTTCCGTAAGGCTGCTTGAAGTAGTCTGATGACTCGTAGTCAGCAGGTGCAACGCCTTCGAATGCCTTCTTCGGAAGAATGAATGTTCCGCACATGCTCTTAAGGAAGTTCTTGTTGGGGCTCTTGATGGTGATGGTAAGAGTGTTTCCGTCAACCTTGAGTCCTGAAAGCTCTGTTGCCTCGCCGTTCTTTACAGCTTCTGCGCCCTCGATGAAGAGAAGCTCATTGTTGTAGTTTGAAAGCGGGTCTGCAAGCTTTCCGGTAAGTGTGAATACAACGTCATCCATTGTGAGCGGATCACCGTTAGACCACTTTATTCCGTCACGGAGGGTGAAGGTATAGGTAAGGCCGTCATCTGAGATCTCGTAATCGGAAGCAAGCCTTCCAACTATCTTGTTCGTGAACTCATCATAGGTAACGAGAGCCTCGTATACCATGTAGGGATACAGGGACTGTACGTCATGCCAGGGGCTCTCAAACAGGGTGTCGATACCGATTCCCTGAAACCACTGAAGGTTAAGAACCTTTCCGTCATCAGCGGGAGCAGCCTCGGTTGCAGCCTGGGTCTGAGCAGCAGCTGTGGTCTGAGCGGCAGCTGCAGAAGCAGCGATGCTTTCAGCGGGTGTGGCAGAACATGCTGCCATTGAAAGAACCATGACTGCTGAAAGTGCAATTGCAATAAAACGTTTCATAATACACTCCTTTGATTTATTTCGGATACAATCCGTTAGCATAATTAAAGGATAAACAGTAAATTTATTCAATAGATATGGCAAAAGTGGGCAATAATTCAGTAAACTTGTCTAATACGCAGCCAATAATGGTATTGTATCACCGGATGGGCAAAATATTGGCATATAATCCAAAATATTAACATCACGGAATTTATAGCTGACGAAACACGCTCTTCATACTAAAATGAACATATGCAGAAAAAGAAGAGGAAAAACAGAATACTTGGCTCCTACAGGGGAAAACTTGTTCTGACGATTGCATCGCTGGCTGTTTTTATTGTACTTGCAATATCCGTGATATCCTTTCAGCTTGCCAACCGGAAAATCGAGGAGATGGCCAGGTTACAGTCTGCAAACAATGTAAGCTTTGCGGAATCATCGTTGAATTCGTACTATAAGGACATGGAGTCACTGACCACACAGCTTCTGAGACTTCCACTTGTTCAGGAACTGGCGGTTCCCTCCACCAGGGTTGATCCCGGCATGCATAACATTCTTTATTCCCAGCTTATGAACACTGCCTCGCAGAGTGGGGAAGGCGGTACGCGCTTTTCCACAATAGGCCTTTTTATGGCAAACGGGGACCAGTATATAATCAGTTATAACACCAGGTTTGATTTTACCTCATATGAGGAGTGTATAGAAAGTCTGTACAGTAAAGGCGAAAGAACGGAGGAATATGCGCCGCCGTTCTTCTGTATAGTGACGGTAATTGATGAGCTTACGGGAAAAAGCCGGAAATCCCTTGCATATGTCAGGTATCTGTATGAGCGTTTTACCCTTAAAAAACTGGGAATACTGGTTTCAGAGATAAGTAATAACGCCATTTTTGAAAAGATAGGTTTTGTTTCTGACAGCTGCATCATCGTTTCCCCTGATGGGGAGATCATGGCCGCCCATGACCCGGAACTGATTGGAAGCCGTTTTGAAAACGAAAAAATGATGGAGCTTCTTTTAGGAAGCGGCAACATAGTCGAAACCATTTCAAAGGATTCCGGCCTGACAAGCCAGGCACAGGTCCTTTCCTACTGCTCCGTACTGGGAAATGCAGGTTACCTGATTGCCCCGTTCGATTACTATTCGGAAATGAACCAGGCTGATGTTGCAGGATACCTGCAGTCTGTTCTCATCATGGTAGTGGTAAGTCTTCTTGCAACAGCGGTCCTTGCCGTTCTGCTTTCCGGAAAACTTTCAGCATCGGTACAGAGCCTGACTTCGTTTGTAAAGCAGGCATATGCAGGAAGCTTCAGCGGGCGCTATGTTCCTGAGGGAGAAGATGAGATTGCTTATCTGGGTGAAAAGATCAATGACATGCTTGACCGTATTGAGGAATCAGCCAGGGAGCGTGAGCTTGACCTTAAAAACCAGCAGATCATGGAATTAAGACTCATGCAGTCACAGATAAACCCGCATCTTCTGTACAACACGCTTGACAGCGTGCTCTGGGCAATCCAGAACGGAAATACGGAAAATGCCACGGAGCTTATTGCCTCACTTTCAGGCTTTTTCAGGATAGCCCTTTCAAGAGGCGTGGAGAGAATTCCGCTTGGGAAGGAAATCCAGCTGATTGATAACTATGTAAACATTCAGAGACTTGCAAGGGGACAGAATGTTACGCTTATTAAGGAAATTCCTGAGGAGCTTCTGGATTATTCAATAATAAAGCTGACGCTTCAGCCCTTTGTGGAAAACGCCTACCTCCACGGTTTTTCCGGATACCGTGATGACGGGACCATTATTTTACGTGCGTCATATGATGAAAGCTTCCTTACGATAGAGGTTGAGGATAACGGAATCGGCATGCTGCCGGAGGAGGTAGATGAGGTAAATTCGTATCTTAATGCGAACCTTCCATCGGAGAAATCCGCATCGGTGGGTCTCTATAACGTGAACCGCCGGATCGTTCACGAATACGGAAAAGAATACGGGGTAAGGGTCCGCTCGGAAATCAGCGAATACACGGTAGTGACAGTGACCCTTCCTTACACGGAGAAATAAGATGTACAGTGTAATGATAATTGATGATGACGCGAAGATACGTTCCAGGCTTAAGACGATGATAGACTGGGACAGCCTTCCCATTGAGTTTGCCTGCGAGGCGGCTGACAGCGATACTGCCAGGGACCTATATTTGCTGTACCGCCCCAAGATCATCATCACGGATATTTTCATTCCCATCATCACAGGTCTTGAGCTTGCGGAGGAACTGGCAAAGATAGACCCGGAGATACGTTTTATCATTATTACAGGATATGATGATTTCGAACATGCAAAGCGCGCCGTAAAGCTGGGCGCGGTAGACCTCCTTTCAAAGCCGCTTTTTCCGGAGGCAATCAATGAAAGTCTCAGAAAGGCAGTAGGATATTTTGAGACCCTTCAGAAGGAAAAGGCGTCCATAGAGTCACTGCAGGAGCTTTTAAAGAATAACCTTCATGACATACAGGCTTCTTATGTGGGAAGCCTTCTTCACAACCGCCCCAAGCAGCCTGAGCTGATACGTTCAAAACTGAGGTCACTCCATCTACCCATAAACGGACCGCGGTATGCAGCCGTCCTGGCTGCCGCCGATTCCGACCGGGAGCAGGAAGATTTCGAGGCAATATCCGTGCTTTTAAAGGACACGGTTTCATCGGTTTTAAACCGTCAGGGATATGAGGCGTTCTCGTATCTTGATTCCCAGTTCCGTGTATCCTGCGTTGTGAATATTTCGGAAAGCGCCATGGAGGATGACCTGGAGGCGGCGCTGAACCTGGTATGTGACGAAATGAAGCTGACGGCAGGATGTGGGATACGTGCCGGAATCGGGCGCATCGTTGCAGGAATGGAGGAACTGTACGTTTCCTATAATGAAGCCTTGCTGGCACTCAATTACTGTTCAACGGCACCCGGGGAATCCGTAATACTTTATAAGAACATCAACCTCCTGATGAACCAGTTCCCCTCAAGGGGGGAAATACTGGAATACATCCAGCAGAAGATTCACGATGAGAATTCTGAAACCCTGGGAGATTCTGTGGAAAAAGTCATCCATGCCTTTGTCCAGTCCCTTTATTATGAGAATCAGGATCCGGAAAGTGCAACGGCACAGACAAGAAGCTTTCTTCTTGAAATCCTGCTCACTGTTTCAGCGGAGGCATACAGGCTCGGATATGAGCTTGAGAACATAGTGCCGTATGATACGGTAAGGAGCAGGCTGTTCCTTTCCTCCTCACAGGGAGAGCAGATTGAATTCATCAGCGAAATGGTCAGAAAGCTTCTTGAGCTTCGTGAGCATAAGACGGCGGAAAACACCAACTATCTGATTGGAATGGCAAAAAACTACATTGCGGAGGAACTAGGGAATGACAGGCTGGACCTGGAAATGGTCAGTGACCATGTGGGACTTTCCAAGATTTATTTCTGCAAGCTTTTCCATAAGGAAGAGGGTGTAAGCTTTACAAACTACCTTAAACAGGAACGTATAAGGAAGGCAAAAGAACTTCTGCTCCATACGAACAAGAAGGTCTATGAGATAAGCCTGGAAGTCGGTTTTTCCAATGCAAAGTATTTCGGTTACGTATTTAAACAGGAGACCGGGCTTACACCGGGAGATTTCCAGAGAAAGCAGTTATAAAATAAGCACCGCAGCAAAACAGGACTCCTCAATATTGAAAAATTTCCGTATTGCGACAGCCCCCTTTATTTTTACACAAGCCCCATCTTCTGAAGCGTAGCTTTCAGAATTTCCATCTGTCCGTCACTGAGAGAACCATACGGAGCCCTTCTGTATCGAGTTCCCACTCCGGCAAGCTCCTGCATTCCGTGCATTACTGCATCAAAGTTCATTTCATCCCGGATTTTCTGAACCGGAAGCTAATAAAATTCAATAATGCGGGCGGCTTCCTTCATGTCGCCTTCAGTGTATGCCTTCCAGAAGGCCTGGCCTACCTTGGGGAAACAGCGTGCGAAAACTGAAAGATAACCATCGGCACCATAAGGTGCCTCTTCTATGAAACAAAGCGACTGTACAAAATAAATCTGCAGGGCCGCGGAACGTGATTGACAATAAGTACCGCAGTGATTATAATAAAGTTAACCAAGTTAACCAACAAATAGGAGAAGCATTATGACCACAGCCAGTATTTTTGAAGCGAAGACAAACCTTTCAAAATATATTTCCGCTATTGTATCAAAAGAAGTTCCCTATGTCCTGATTGTCAGGAACGGAAAGCCAGTTGCAAAGCTTGTTCCTTTAGAGGAAGAAACGGGTGGACGAATCGGCGTCGGAGCAGGAATAATTCCTCAGCTTAAATCTCCGGAAGAGTTTAACAGCATCGATGTTACGGAAGATTTTGAAGGAATCGGAGGACTTCTTTGATGAAAATTCTTTTAGATACTCATGTAATAATCTGGGCGCTGACAGATGATCCGAAACTATCTGCAAAGGCGCGCGAACTCATTACAGATAAAGACAATATAGTTTATTTCAGCCTGGCATCCATCTGGGAAATTGCAGTAAAAAACAGAAAAGCTCCGGAAAAGTGTCCATATAACGAGAAGGACATAGCGGAACTATGCGTGAGATCAGGCTTTCTCGAGCTGGGTATGGACCTTCCTTCAATCACAGGCCTTCGCGAACTCAGGGTAAAAGAAGGCCGTGAACTTTCAAACTTTGATCCTTTTGACAGAATGCTGCTGTCACAGGCTAAATGCAATGATATGGTGCTTTTTTCGCATGATGTCAATTTTTCAAATTATGATGAACCATGTATATTCGCTATGTAATCATGCAGCTAATATCCTTATCATGCCATAAGGCGGTCAGAAGATTCCAATGCAAAAAAATGGCCGATAATATTAAAATGTCATGGAAAAGGCAGGTAAACAGACATGGAGCTTAAGGAATTACTTGAAAAGACAAGAAGCATAAGAAGATTTGATCCGGATGTAAGAATACCTTTAAATAAACTGGAAGAAATGGTATCATACGTAAGGTTGTGTCCGTCAGGCGGAAACTTCCAGCCGTTAAGGTTTTACTGCGTGTCCGACAGGGACATGTGCGGAAAAATCTTCAGAAACCTCAAATGGGCCGGAAGGATTAAGGACTGGGATCCTTCGGAAAACGAACAGCCAGGTGCGTACATAGTGATCCTTACAGATAAGGAGATTACGGCAAACGCTCCCTACGACAGCGGCATAGCTGCCCATACGATACTCATGGCGGCGGCCCTCGAGGGTTACGGCGGATGCATGCTGGGGGCGGTGGACCGTAAGGAAGTCGTTACTCTTCTATCAATCGATCCGGAAAAGTATGCTATCGACCTTGTGGTTGCCATCGGCGCAGTCGCTGAAAAGTCTTTCATAGAGGACTGCACAGGCGACACCTGCTACAGATGGGCTTCAGACGAAATTTTCTACGTGCCCAAGCTAAGTACGGAGTCAGTCATACTTGGGGAAGTGTAAGTATTCGCGCAAAATAAGGTTCACGGGACAGGTTTGCGCGATAGGAGATCGCGAATGCGGTGCGGCCTTCAGAAATTATAAATTTTACGGGATTTCCTTAATATACAGGAGGCAGATATGGAAAAGAAGAGAATTTTATGCTACGGGGATTCAAATACCTGGGGATATGTACCTGGTCTTGCCACGCGTTACCCCGATGACGTAAGGTGGACGGGCGTGCTCAGGAATCTTCTGGGTGATGCTTATACAGTTTTGGAAGACGGCATCAATGGACGTACTACGGTATATGAGCAGGAATGGGCAGTCGGAAGAAACGGGCGTGAAGGACTTAATTACACGCTTCAGGCGCAGAAGCCCATAGATCTTATTGTTATGATGCTGGGAACAAATGACCTTTCAATGGTTTCAGATGCATCAAAGCTTCCGCTTGGCATCCGAGAGGTGGCACGCGTGGCAAAATATGCGGACCAGATCATTAATGTGAGTGCGCCCATCTACCGGAACGGGCCGAAGGTGCTTCTGATCGCACCTCCCCCGATTAACGTAAATTACGACGAGCAGAACGGCACCGTGGGTAAGTATGAGGCAAGCCTTAAATTCCCTGAAATCTGTAAGGCTGTCGCCGATGAGCTCGGGCTTTACTTCCTTGACGGAAGCAGATATGCGGAGGTGGGTCTCATCGACTGCCACATGACCGAAAAGGGACACAGACAGCTTGGTGAGGCGGTTGCGGAAAAGGTAAAGGAGATCTTTGCATGAAATATTTTGAATTAGACGGTAAAAAGCTTTCATCCTTCCAGCTTGGAACGGTACAGCTTGGAATGAAATACGGCCTTGGAGTTGACAGCGACAAGCCTTCAGAGGAGACGGCCCTTAAGATGCTTGACCGCGCCATGGAGATGGGTGTCAACAACCTTGACACGGCCAATAACTACGGTGATTCCCAGAAGGTCATCGGACACTGGCTTTTAAGGCAGAAGGCTGAGGGAAAGGAGCTTCCCTTCATAATTACAAAGATAGGACCGTTAAAGCACGGTTCATATGACATTCTCCGTGACGACGTGCTTTTCCAGACGGAAGGCTGCCGTAAGGAACTTTCGATGGAAACACTTGACTGCCTCATGCTTCACGATTTTGAGGACTACGAAAAAGATGCGGATGCACTCCGTAAGATCTTTGAGGAGATGAAGCGTGACGGAATGTACAGGGTAAGCGGAATTTCAGCTTATTCACGCCATGACTACGGCATGATTGCGGAATCAGGCTTTGACGTGACACAGATCCCGCTTAACGTATTTGACTGGACACGTATAGATGATGGCGGCATCAGAAAGATTGCAGATGCAGGAATGAAGATATTTGCACGTTCCACATTCCTTCAGGGACTGGTGTTCCATACACCGGAGGACCTTGACCCGAGGATGGCATTCTGCATTCCCACGGTTAAGCGCTGGAATGAGCTCTGTAAGGAATTTGACATGGAGCCTTCAGTACTTGCAATGTCATTCATACTTTCAGTACCCGGAATTACCTGCGCGGTACTTGGCTGCGATACGGAAAAGCACGTTGAGCTTAACTGTGAAATGATGGATAAGGTAAAGGAGCTTACGAAGGAGCAGATGGAAATCCTTCATGAGGCATTTAAGGATACACCTGCAAATGTTTTAAATCCCGGAGTATGGTTCAATCACACCTGATATTTTGAAAATATGAGGCTTAAAAAGGAACGCTCATGGAAAACATTGAGAAAAAAACCCCTCTGGGGGAAGAGATAATTGAGAGGCCGGATTACAGTAAAGAGATAATAAGCATCCTCCGCTCTAATGATTCGCCCAAAATAATTAACGAGAGACTTCTGGATTATCATGAAAATGATATTGCGGAGGTTCTTTCGGGTCTTTCGGATGCGGAAAGGCAGAAGCTTTACAGAGTACTCAGCATAGATACCCTGTCATCTGTACTTGAGTATGCGGAGGAATCTGATGCTGCTGTGTGTCTTAAGGAGATGGATGCCAAAAAGGCCGCATCGGTCGTAAGCCGTATGGAGCCTGACGTGGCTGTCGCCATATTAAAGGAGATAGAAAAGGATAAGAGGCAGATACTAATTGACCTTCTGGACGACGATGCAAAAAAAGACATCGCCCTTTTAGCGTCTTTCGACTATGACGAGATAGGAAGCCGCATGACCACGAACTACATAACGGTTTCCGAGGGGGTCACCGCAAGGGAGGCAATGGATGAGCTTGTCCGTCAGGCAAGGGAGGATGACAGCGACAACATCTCAACAATGATAGTCATTGACGAGAATGAGACGTATGTGGGAACCCTGGACCTTAAGGACCTTCTGGTCGCACCGGAGGACAAAAGGGTAGAGGAACTGATAATGTATTCCTATCCATATGTATACGGACATGAGTTAATTGACGACTGTATCGAAAGGCTTAAGGATTATTCTGAAAATATCATTCCGGTGCTCGACAATCAGAATAAGCTTCTGGGAGTAATCACTTCACAGAACGTGGTATGGGTAGTAGACGAGGCCATGAGTGAGGACTACGCAAAGCTGGCCGGTCTTTCTTCCGAGGAGGAGCTTAATGAGCCTTTAAAGAAGTCAATGGGCAAGCGTCTTCCCTGGCTTCTGATACTTCTGGGACTGAGCATACTCGTGTCAACCGTTATTGGAAGCTTTGAGAAGGTCATCGCAAGTCTTACGATAGTCATGTTCTTCCAGTCGATGATCCTTGACATGGCAGGTAATGTGGGCACTCAGTCGCTGGCTGTAACAATCCGTGTCCTTATGGATGAGAACCTTACGGGAAAGCAGAAGATAGGGTTTATCTTCAAGGAGCTCCGTATTGGATTTGCAAACGGACTTATACTGGCCATCGTTTCGACCGCGCTTATCGGGGTATACATCATTGTTGGGAAAGGCCTTACGGCATCGGATGCATTTGCAATCTCCGCCTGCGTGGGACTTTCGCTTCTTCTGGCAATGGTAATTTCAAGCATCATGGGTTCGATAACGCCCATGCTGTTTAAGAAGATAAACGTAGACCCTGCCGTTGCGTCAGGCCCATTAATCACCACGCTTAACGACCTTGTGGGTGTAGTGACTTACTACAGCATGGCATGGATACTTCTGATAAAGGTACTCCACATCGGAGGTTAATTTGGGAAACGATATTTTAAACATTCACTGTCCTTCCTGTGGGGCACCTGCCAGGTATGACATTATACGGCAGGTCTATAAATGCAGCTACTGTGGTGGAAAGGTCGAAATCGAAGATGCCCTGAACGAAAAGCAGGAGTTTAAGAAAAAAAGCCTTCAGAAGATGAGAAACAATGCCGAAAGTTTCCCGCTTATGCAGAGCTCCTGCACCGGATGTGGGGCGACAATTATTTTTGAGGAAAACGAGGCACTTGCAAACTGTGCATTCTGTGGAAGGAGTCTGGCGAGGAAAAAGTTCCTTTACAGGGATGACATGCCGGTAAGCGTGATTCCCTTTTCAGTAACTGAAGACGAGGCGCAGGAAAGACTTGCCGAATGGTGCCGGAAAAACCATATGAAAAGGGAGGCCCGGAACCTGCTTTCCGCGAAGCAGGAGCTGAAAGGCTTTTATCTTCCTTATGAGATGGTGAGCGGACCGGTAAAGGGAAGCGTGAGCTGTACTAAAGGGACGCGCAAATATGAATTCGGAGGTTTCATAAAAGACGAGTTCATTAACTGTTCCGGGCAGCTTGACAACATTCTGCTTGATGCAATGGAACCCTTTGACCTGGAAGCAATGGAGGAATTTGATTTCGGGTATGTGGCCGGACAGAGGGTAAAGGTTACGGACATTGACAAGAATAAGATAGACAGCAGGCTTCGCGATGAGGTTTCAAAGAATTACACCCCGTCACTTCAGAAAATGTGGGGGACTCATGAACTAAATGTCATGACGAAGGCGGATTCCGTGATAAAGCTCCCGGTACTCCTTCCTGTCTATTATATTAAAAACGGAAACATACAGGCGGCTGTGAACGGTCAGACAGGTAAAGTCAGCGTCCTTGCGGAAAAGGAATCTTTTTTTGTTTCACTTCCATGGTGGCTTTCGGGTCTTCTTGTTCTCGTTCTGGCCATCGGGGCAACATTCCTTGCACTTTGGCGTTCCGGTTTTGAAATCGGCGAGAGCCTTACGATTACCGGGGCCCTGGGCGTGTTCTACCTGATCGTATACCTGTGCATGTTTGGGGATTTCAACCAGTATCGTGGAGGAATTACAAAATTCAGGAAGATATTTACATCCGGGGAACAGACGTTCCGCAGGGACAGGGGAAGACTTGTGCCAAGTGACAGGGTGCTTTCGAGAAAGGTGGAGGGACCGGTATTCTTTGAAACGCTTGACGGAAAAACCGAAGCCGTGTCATACCTGTTCCGTTCAACCGGCAGGATGGCACTGACAGTTCTTTTGTGTATGGCTGCCATTTTCCTTCCTGTAATCATTGCGCTGTTTCTTAACGGTTTTGATTTTGGAAGGCTCACGCCGGGAGGTTCCGCCGTGTGGTTCTGCATAACGGTGCCCACGGTTCCGGTTTATTTCATAGTATATGGCATAGTCAGCCTTTATGACAGGCCGTGGATATATGTCATAAATGAGGATGGAAGCAGAAAACGTTACAGGAAAAAGGTAAAGCTGACTGCGGAAAAGGTCAGGGAGGCATTAAAGGTCGTGGCGGGGCTTCTGTTTGTACCTCCGCTCTGCCTTGCAACCTGGTTTGCCATTGCGGCTTTCTGTGTAATGTGTTATCTTACGGCGTTTGGATGGTGAAAAGATCCGGAGATATTTCATTAACATGTAACATTCACGGATGGCCCGGGCCGGCCGTGAATTGTGAAGTAAACATACGGCGCAAAGCGCTATTGAATACGAGGAGGCATAAAAATGTTTGAGGACAGAAAGTTAGATCACATCGGTGTTATGTGTGTGGATTCAGAAAAGAATGCAAAGTGGTACATGGAAGAACTTGGATATAAGCTTCTTGGCAAGTTCAAGAGTTCACACGGCGACTACTATACATGGTTTGTGACAAATGGCGACGTTACCTACGAAATTTATCAGAAGGCAGGCATGGATCCCGCCATCCAGGGAAAGGTGGACCACATCGCACTTACATCAACGGATATAGAAGCTGACTATAAATACTGCGTTGAGCACGGTTTCGCGGTTTCAACAAACGGAATCGAAGCAATCCCCAGCCGTTGGGAGCACGGCTGCCGTTACTTTAAGGTAGTAAGCCCCTGCGGTGAGCAGATTGAATTCAACCAGAACCTGTAAGAAGAACAGATTAAGACTGTTCTGAGTCTGACATGAGGTATATATCTTAATGAATAAATACGATGTAGCAATAGTGGGAGCGGGACCGGGCGGAATCTTTTCTGCCTATGAGCTGAAAAAGCTTTATCCCGAACTTAAGATAGTGGTTTTTGAACAGGGACATGAGCTTAAAAAGCGCCGCTGCCCCAGTCCCGATCACTGCATTAACTGCAGCCAGTGTGCCATCATGAGCGGTTTTGGCGGAGCAGGAGCATTTTCAGATGGAAAATATAACATAACAAACGATTTCGGCGGAAACCTGTATGAGTATATAGGAAAAGAACAGGCCATCGAGCTCATGAAATATGTTGACGATATCAACATGTCTCATGGCGGAGAAGGCACTAAGATGTTCACGACCGCCGGAAGCAGGTTTAAAAAGCTCTGCATGCAGAACAAGCTTAATCTTCTGGATGCATCGGTACGTCATCTCGGAACAGACATAAACTATATAGTTCTTGAGAATCTTTATAATGAGCTTTGTGAAAAGGGCACCGAGTTCATCTTTGACACGCCTGTTACCGAGGTCAGGGAAGGATTTGAAGTCGTTTATGAAGGCGGAAGCGTAAAGGCGGACCGTGTAATACTTTCAGTTGGAAGAAGCGGTTCAAAGTGGATGGAAAAGGTATGCAGGGACCTTAATATAGAGACAAAGTCCAACAGGGTCGACCTGGGCGTGCGCGTGGAGCTTCCCGCGGTTATTTTCGACCACCTTACTGATGAGCTCTACGAGTCAAAGATTGTTTACAGGACGGAGAAGTTTGAGGACAATGTCCGCACGTTCTGTATGAATCCGAACGGATGGGTGGTTAACGAGAACACTAACGGAATCGTGACCGTTAACGGACATTCATTTGAAGACCCGAACATGAAGACAGCCAACACCAACTTTGCCCTTCTTGTTTCAAAGCATTTCTCCGAGCCGTTTAAGGATTCAAACGGATACGGTGAGTCTATCGCACGTCTTTCAAACATGCTTGGAGGCGGTGTCATCGTACAGCGTTTCGGAGATCTTGAGAGGGGAAGACGTTCAACCGTAAGCCGTATTGAAGAAAGCACCGTACGTCCCACACTTAAGGCAACTCCGGGAGATTTAAGCCTTGTTCTTCCGAAGAGAATTCTTGACGGAATCATCGAGATGATCCATGCGCTTGATAAGATCGCACCCGGAACGGCTAACGATGATACACTTTTATACGGAGTGGAAGTTAAGTTCTACAACATGGAAGTAAAGCTTGATGAGAACCTGTGTACCAATATCCCGGGACTTTATGTAATCGGTGACGGTTCAGGCGTTACACATTCATTAAGCCACGCATCCGCAAGCGGAATATTTGTGGCAAGAAATTGTTTCACGTGAAACATTTACAAAGCAGCATCCGTTTAACCGGCATTTGCTTTTTGGAAAGGAAACACAATGGAGACTCCCGCATTAATAGTTGATAAGGATATTTTTGAAGCCAACATGGATGCCATGACAAGTCTTCTTTCAGGGACGACCCTTAAGTTAAGACCGCACTATAAGTCTAATAAGTGTGCCGCAATCGCAAGAAGACAGATAGAGCACGGCGCAGTGGGAATAACATGTGCTAAGCTTTCAGAGGCTTTGGACCTCTGCGATGCCGGGATTGAGAACATCCTCATCGCGAATCAGATAACGGATGGGGAAAAGATATTCCGTGTGGCGCTTCTGGCGAAAAAATGTCACCTGATCATCTGCGTGGATGATAAAGATAATGCCAGGGCGTTATCGGCGGCAGCCGTAAGCTGCGGGTCCACGGTTTACTGCTATGTGGAGTATGAAATCGGCATGCGCCGATGCGGAATAGAAGACGATGAGGAATATATTGAGACAGCTGAACTGATCCGGGAACTTCCGGGCTTAAAGTATGCGGGTATTCAGGCATACGCGGGGCATGTGTCGCATATGGTGACTGAAGAGGAACGCCGTGAGCACACGGAAAAGGAACAGCAGAAAATCCGGGCACTCAAAGAAAAACTGATTGAGCACGGCTTTCCGAAAGACCTGGACATCTCTGGCGGGAGTACGGGTACGGCAGTCATAAAGGCAGCCGGAGGACTTTATACGGAACTTCAGGCGGGAAGTTATCTTTTTCTCGATTCCACGTATGGCGGGCTCCAGAACCTGCCCTTCAAAAACTCCCTGTATGTCCTGTCAACAGTGGTCAGTGTACGCGGAAACCGCGTGATGCTTGATGCCGGAGTAAAATCCATCGGTGTTGACCAGGGTATGCCCGCCGTACTTAAGCTGGAGGGCACTCCCGTCAGATGCAGTCTTGTGGATGCCAACGAGGAGCATGTAAAGCTTTTTGATCCCGACACGGAACTTAAGAACGGGGAAAAAGTTCTTTTAATTCCCGGTCACTGCTGTTCAACGGTAAATTTATATGATAAAATGTACTTCGTTCGCGGCGGAAAGGTAGTTGACCGTCTCGAGATAACAGCGCGGGGATGTTCGCGTTAAAGGGGATATAGCTCAGCTGGGAGAGCGCTGGCTTCGCAAGTCAGAGGTCGGGGGTTCGAGCCCCCTTATCTCCATTAAAGATTATCCGAACCTTAGACCAATCGGTCAAGGGTTCGGTTTTCTTTTGTGCATCGAAGATATCGTTTTGTAGTCATCCGCCCTTCTATTCCGCGTTCTGCGATCCAAAACAGGAGTAACGACCCCTGTTTTTGCAAACGAAATTCCGCAGTCGATAAATTATACCACCTACAGTATCTGATCGATTTTAAGAGGTATTTGACATGAATGAAATGGTATCCTGTGAGTACAACATGGACAGCGGCTGCGCACCGTTCCGGCGCTTATTTTTGTCATGCAAAATCTGTTTTAGAATAGATGTTTAATATCAAGTAATAAATGACTTTCCGAGATGTTTCCGTTATACTTGTAATAGAACAACATGGAGGATTAGCAATGAAAATAATCGGTGAACGCCTGCGGGAGCTTCGGGGGACAGTTCAGCTTTCACAGGCAAAGATGGGCAAGACTTTTGGTGTCGGACAGTCCAGCATTTACAAATACGAAAACGACGAATCCACGGTTCCGGCAGAGATTCTGATGAAGTATGCGGAGTATTTTGATGTCTCTCTGGATTATATTTTCGGAAGGACAGATAACCCGCATGGGCTGTATCTGGAGAACAAGCCGAAGATCGAAAAGAGCTATCCGGAGATGGACAAATTCATTGAAATGTGCTTTGAATCCGGTACGCCCATGAATGAAAGACTGAAAGATACCCTCAAACAGATGATGCGGGAAGATGTCAGCGAATACAAATAAGATTCGGCATGGAGGATATAGAAATGTCTGAGAATGAAAAGATAGAATTGTACGAAGACCAGCCCATCCGCACCGCATGGAATGAAACGGAAGAAGAATGGTACTTCTCCATTGTCGATGTAGTTGGCATTCTTACAGATCAGCCTGATGCCAGACACGCCAGTACATATTGGGCAGTTTTGAAAAAAAGAATGTTGGCAGAAGGTGCAGCTCAACTGCTTACAAATTGTAAGCAGTTGAAGCTGAAAGCATCTGATGGAAGACACCGTCTCACCGATGTCGCAACTACGGAGCAGCTTCTTCGTATCATTCAATCTATCCCATCCAAAAAGGCGGAGCCTTTCAAAATGTGGCTGGCTCAGGTCGGACGCGATCGGATCGAAGAAACGATTGATCCGGAAATCACAATCGAACGAGCGCTTGAAACCTATCTGAAAAAAGGTTATACCCGTGAATGGATCAATCAGCGCCTGCAGGCGATTCAAGTACGCAAGGAGCTGACCGATGAATGGCAGAACCGCGGCGTCAAAGAAGGCGTGGAGTATGCGATCCTGACCGACGAGATTACACGAGCCTGGTCGGGTATGTCCACACGGCAGTATAAGAATCTAAAGGGTCTCAAAAAAGAGAACCTGCGGGATAACATGTCCACGTTGGAGCTTGTTCTGAACATGCTTGCCGAAGCTACCACGACCGAGCTTTCAAAAAC